>NZ_CP151634.1:3340314-4008377 GCF_038397725.1 Microbacterium sp. LWO13-1.2 | reverse complement strand
CCTGGCTGAGCTGTACGGCAGTGAACGTGGCGTCCTCTCGCCGCGCCATCATCACCGACCGTGCCCGTTCGATGAGCGGTGCCGCGGCCACCGTGAGGTTGTCCGAGGAATGCCGCTCCAGCAGGGCGCCGAAGGCCATTTCTACGAGCAAACGCTCGATCGCGTAGCGTGCCACCCCCGAGGAGTCCTGCACGGCGCCGGCGAGAGAGGTCGCGAAGGCGCTCACAGCTGTGAGAAGGGGAGAGTCCGGGAGCGCTGACGGCTTCGCCGAAGACGCGTTCGCGAGCTCCGCGACGGCATCCGGCGGCAGCCACACGGCGATCAGATCGGCCGGTTCACTCCACACGATCGTGGCCGAGGTCACCGGTGGGAGGAAGAGAGCTCTTGTCGGAACGGCGGACGGAGTCGATATGGTCTGACCCTCGGCGGCGATGATGAGCGCCGCGTATGCCGAAGAACCTTCCGGCGGCATCCATGTCCACTCGCCCGGAAGCGGGCGCAACCGACTCACGCACACCGACCGGAAGACACGACTGGACACCAGTCCGCTGCGATGGGCGTCCTGTCCCAAGTGCGTCTGAAGAAGGTGCGACGGGTTCAGTGTGGCCATTTCGGGGAGGAGGTCGGCGGGCGGCTGCTCCGCCGAGGGCGGAGCGGTCAGTTGTCATCGTCAGAGTACAACCACGCGGGCACGCCGGAGGCGCGTTGCGCCCCATCGAACACGCGCGTGCGGCGCGGTCGTCAGGCGGTGGCCAGCCGAACGACGCGCTCGACCTCGACGAGAGCCGGAAACAGCTCCCTCGCGGACTGCTGGTACACCTCGGAATCGCGTCGGTACGGGTCGATCACGTCGTCGGCCGAGGATGCCGAACCCGACAGGCCCCGTCGATGGGAGATCGCCGTGACTGCGGCCCCGAGGCGGGCGCGCGGAGTGCTCCCGACATCCGCAGCGCGGCGGACGTCGTCATCCGACAGGCTCACAGCCAGTCGCGCGAACTCACGCACGGGGAAAACCCGGTGCAGACGGCTGGGCGTGAGCTGCACCGCGATGCCGCGATGCTCCCGGGTCATCGTCAGCACGAGGTCCGCCTCGAGCAGCATCCGCTCGGTCAGCAGTCGCGCCTGGTGGTGCAGCGCCTCTTGCTCGCGGGCGCCGCCCTGAACCGCCAGCTCACGCGCCTGCGCCGTCATCCCGTGGTCGACCAGAGCATGCGTGCCGGCACTCGACACGGCGATGCCGAGCTCGCGCAGGGATGCACGGAGCATCACCTCGGCAAGCGGAGAGCGGCAGATGTTGCCGGTGCAGACGGTGAGAATCGACGGCGTGCCTTCACGGTCGTGCTCGTCCTCGGGCGCGGGGTCGAACAGCGAAGACAGGGGGGATCGTGTCGCAGCCTCGGCGTCGGGTGACGCCGCTGCCAGCGATCTTCTTCGCTCACGACGCGTCATCCCCAGTCGCGCCGCCTCGCGATCAGAAGCGTGCATAGGCACAGCCTAGGACTTCCTGGCCGAACGCGCCGATACGATGTATCCCGTGACCACCGTCGACCCGACTCTGCCGCTGTCCCCATACCGGGAGATCGGGCGAGCGGAGTGGGCCCGGCTCGCAGCCGACATCGATCAGCCGCTGTCCGAGACCGAGGTGGTCGAGATCCGCGGCATCGGCGATCGGCTGTCACTCGACGAGGTGCGCGAGGTGTATCTGCCGCTCAGTCGACTGCTCAGTCTCTACGCCACCTCGACGAAACGGCTCGGAGCGGCGACCAGTGCGTTCCTGCAGGAGGAAGACGCCACGACCCCGTTCGTCGTCGCCGTCGCCGGATCCGTCGCGGTCGGCAAATCCACGATCGCCCGCCTGCTGCGCGAATTGATGAGCCGCTGGCCGGGCACGCCGCGCGTCGAACTCGTCACCACCGACGGTTTCCTCCACCCGAACGCCGAGCTCGAGCGGCGCGGACTGATGGAGCGCAAGGGGTTCCCTGAGTCGTACGATCGGCGCGCGCTCATCGATTTCCTCACCGAGGTCAAGAGCGGTGCGCCCGAGGTGCGCGCGCCGTTCTACTCGCACATGCGCTACGACATCGTGCCGGATGCACACGTCGTCGTGCGCCGCCCCGATGTCGTCATCGTCGAAGGGCTCAACGTGCTCTCGCCGCCACCGGCGCCGAACGACGTCGCCGTCAGCGACCTCTTCGACTTCTCGATCTACGTCGATGCGGACACCTCGCATATCGAGAAGTGGTACGTCGATCGCTTCCTGGCCCTGCGCCAGGGGGCGTTCAGCAACCCGTCCTCGTACTTCAATGTGTTCGCGCACCTCACCGATGACGAGGCGATCACGACAGCGCTGGGCTACTGGAACGAGATCAACATGCCCAACCTCGTCGAGAACGTGCTTCCGACGAAGCACCGGGCACGGCTCGTGCTGAACAAGGGCGCCGATCACGACGTCGAGAGCGTGCTGCTCCGCAAACTCTGATCCGCCGGCCAGCCGAGCGATCTCGGCATCCCGGTTCGTTCAGAACCCTCGCAAAAAGTCGCGCTTATTCTTGAACCCATGTGTGGAATCGTCGGATACGTGGGCCCGCGGCCCAGCCAGGACATCCTTATCGCCGGCCTCGCCCGTCTGGAGTACCGCGGCTATGACTCCGCCGGTGTCGCCATCATCGACGGCGACGGCACGCTAGGGATGCGCAAGAAGGCCGGCAAGCTCAGCATGCTGCGTGAATCGCTCGCCGACGCGCCTCTCGGTGACGGCACGACGGGCATCGGACACACCCGCTGGGCGACGCACGGTGGACCCACCGACGTCAACGCCCACCCCCACCTCGCTGACGACGACAAGCTCGCCGTCATCCACAACGGCATCATCGAGAACTTCTCGGCGCTCCGTGACGAGCTGCTCGCCGACGGCGTTTCCTTCCGCAGCGAGACCGACACCGAGGTCGCTGCGGCCCTGCTCGGCCGGGAGTACGCCTCGAACGGCGGAGACCTCGAACTCTCCTTCCGCAACGTCGTGAACCGCCTCGAAGGCGCCTTCACGCTCCTCGCGATGCATCAGGACAAGCCGGGCCTCGTCGTCGGTGCTCGTCGCAACTCGCCGCTGGTCATCGGCCTCGGCGAGGGTGAGAACTTCCTCGGCTCCGACGTCGCCGCCTTCGTCGAGCACACGCGCAAGGCGCTGGCGATCGGCCAGGACCAGATCGTGTCGATCACGCCGTCCGCCGTCACGGTGACCGACTTCGCCGGCACCCCCGTCGAGGCCGAGCCTTTCGATGTGTCCTGGGATGCCGCAGCTGCCGAGAAGGGCGGATGGTCGTCGTTCATGGCCAAGGAGGTCGCGGAACAGCCCGAGGCCGTGGCGAACACGATCCGCGGACGCATCCAGGGCGACCAGGTCGTCATTCCGGAACTCGATGGGCTCGATGACCTGTTCATCGGCATCAACCGCATCATCATCACGGCGTGCGGCACGGCATCCTATGCCGCCCTGGTCGGCAAGTACGCGATCGAGCAGTGGGCCCGCGTCGCGGTCGATGTCGAGCTCGCCCACGAGTTCCGCTACCGCGACCCGGTGATCGGCGACGACACTCTCGTGATCTCGATCAGCCAGTCCGGCGAGACCATGGACACGCTGATGGCAGTGAAGTACGCGCGTGAGCGCGGCGCTCGCACGCTGTCCGTCTGCAACACGCAGGGCGCGACGATCCCGCGCGAGTCGGACGCCGTGGTCTACACCCACGCCGGCCCCGAGGTCGCCGTCGCCTCCACCAAGGCGTTCTCCGCACAGATCACCGCGCTGCTGCTGCTCGGCCTGCACATGGGTCGCGTGCGCGGAACCATCGCGGATGCCTCGACCGACGTCGCCGAGCTCCTCGCGCTTCCGGACAAGATCGCACGCGTGCTCGAGCAGGAGCAGGAGCACGTCACGCAGCTCGCCGGCTGGATGGCCGACACGCGTTCGGTGCTGTTCCTCGGCCGCCACGTGGGCTTCCCGATCGCGCTTGAGGGCGCGCTCAAGCTCAAGGAGATCTCGTACATCCACGCCGAGGGCTTCGCCGCCGGTGAGCTCAAGCACGGGCCGATCGCGCTCATCGAGCCCGGTCAGCCGGTGTTCGTGCTGGTACCGTCGCCGCGGCACTCGGCACTCGTGCACGCGAAGGTCGTCTCGAACATCCAGGAGATCCGCGCCCGCGGCGCTCGGGTGATCGTGATCGCCGAGGAGGGCGACGCCGCCGTGCTGCCGTTCGCCGACGAGGTCATCCACATCCCGCTGGCGGGTCCGATGTTCGAGCCGCTGCTCGCCGTCGTGCCGCTGCAGATCTTCGCCATGGCGCTGGCCACAGCCAAGGGCCTCGACGTCGACCAGCCCCGCAACCTCGCGAAGTCCGTCACGGTCGAGTAGGTCGCGGCGTTTTCGCCTTCCGTCGTCGAGACCCACACTTCTCGTCGAGACCCACGCGTATCGACACATTTTCGTGTGGGTCTCGGCAGCAGATGTGGGTCTCGGCGGACAGGCCGGGTCAAGAACGCGCCACGGGTAGGCTGAACGGGTGATCATCGGGACCGGTATCGACCTCGTCGACATCCCGCGGTTCGAGCGGACTCTCGAGCGCACGCCGAAGCTCTTGCAGAGGCTGTTTGCGCCCAGCGAACAAGGCCTGCGGCTGCCCTCGCTCGCCGCCCGCTATGCCGCGAAGGAAGCCCTCATCAAGGCGCTCGGCGGGTCGGACGGCGTGCACTGGACCGAGATCGAGATCGCATCCGAAGCCTCAGGCAAGCCGCATTTCGTGCTCAGCGGTACGACGGCCGAGGTCGTCGTGGCGCGCGGCATCCTCCATCTCCACCTCACCATGTCGCACGACGCCGGCCTCGCCACCGCGTTCGTCGTCGCCGAAGGAGACCCACTGTGACTGTGCCGTTCCGTGAGGCGACGATCGATCTCGATGCGATCGCCGACAACACCCGCCATTTCCGCCGCCTCACCGGCGTCGAGGTCATCGCCGTCGTCAAGGCGAACGCGTACGGGCACGGTGCGGCGGCTACAGCTGTCGCGGCGCTCGCGGCCGGCGCCACCAGGATCGGCGTGGCGCAGATCCCGGAGGCCCTGGAGCTGCGCCGGCAGGGCGTGCACGCGCCGATCATCGCGTGGCTGCACGCCCCGGGAGAGCGGTTCGAACAGGCTGCTGCCGAGCGCATCGAGGTGGGCATCTCCTCGTTCGACCAGCTCGAGGCTGCCGCCGCGGCCGCGCACGTCGATGAGCCGGTCGCGGTGCATCTCAAGCTCGAGACCGGTCTGTCCCGCAACGGGATCGCTCCCGCCGACTGGGGGCGCGTGCTCGCCGAGGCTGCGCGACTGGAACGGATCGGCCGGCTGCGCATCGTGGGGCTCTTCAGCCACCTCTCGAACACCTCGCTCGACGACGATCGCGCCGCTCTCGAGAAGTTCGAGGAGGGGGTGGCCGCCGCGGCGGCCTTCGGCATCCGACCGGAACTCCGGCACATCGCAGCGACCGCCGCGGCCATCGATCGTCCGGAGATGAGGCTCGATGCCGTCCGGATCGGCATCGGGATCTACGGCCTGTCGCCGTTCGAGGATCGCACGTCGGCCGAGCTGGGCCTCCGGCCAGCGATGACCTTGCGCGGGGCCGTGGCAGCGGTGCGCCGGGTGCCGGCCGGAACCGGGGTGTCCTACGGCTACGCGCACCGCACTGAGCGGGACACGACCCTCGCGCTCATCCCGTTCGGCTATGCGGATGGCATTCCGCGCCAAGCCTCGGGCAAGGCGCACGTCGCGATCTCTGGTCGCCGCTTCGCGAACGTCGGACGCATCGCGATGGACCAGTTCGTCATCGACGTCGGCGATACCGTCATCTCGGTCGGTGACGAAGTGGTGCTGTTCGGTGATCCGACGCTGGGCGTGCCATCGGCAGCCGAATGGGCGGATGCCGCAGACACCATCAACTACGAGATCGTCACCCGCATCGGCCCGCGGGTGCCGAGGCGTACGTCGTGAGCATCGATCCGGCTTTTCTCGGGCGCCGAACCATCGCCACGGTGGAGGACATGGAGCAGCTCGGATTTCGCATCGGCGAGCAGCTGCAGGCCGGCGACCTGCTGATCCTCACCGGTCCACTCGGGGCGGGCAAGACGACGTTCACCCGCGGGCTCGCCGAGGGTCTCGGCGTGCGCGGGCCGGTGCAGAGCCCGACGTTCGTGATCGCACGGACGCATCCCTCGCTGGTCGGTCGGGCGCCTCTCGTGCACGTCGACGCGTATCGGCTGGGTTCGGCATCCGAGCTCGACGACCTCGACCTCGACGTCGCCCGGTCGGTCGTCGTGATCGAGTGGGGGCGGGGCATGGCAGAGGAACTCGTCGAGGCCTGGTGGGACATCGAACTGGAGCGCCCGGTCGGCGCCGGCGACGCCCTCGCCGACGAGGATCTCGATGCCGACGCTCCGCGGGTCGTCACGATCGCGCGCGTCGAACGCTGAGGGCGCGGCGGGCAGACTCCGAGCGGGCACCGGTTCACAACTCAGGAAGAACGTCGCGATATCGTCCGATCCGGACGATGGTGACGTTCACACCGGGCAGATCTCCGGAGTTATGAACGCCGACTACCCTGGAAGGGTGATCCTCGCCGTCGATACCTCCCTGGGCACGGCCGTCGCGCTCATCGATGCAGACGGCCGGCTGCGAGCGGAAGCAGCGACCGCCGACCCGCTCGGGCATGCCGAGGTCATCGGGGACCTGCTCCAGAACGTCCTCGATGAGGCGGACGCCGGCGACATCACCCACGTCGTCGCGGGGATGGGCCCCGGGCCGTTCACCGGTCTCCGCATCGGCATCGCCGCTGCCCGCGCATTCGCGCTCGGCCGAGCGATCCCGATCATTCCGGTTCCCAGTCACTTCGCCGCCGCGCTCACCGCCATCGACACGGATGCCGTGACCGGCGCTTTCGCGATCGTCACGGACGCGCGCCGCAGAGAGGTCGCGATCACTGTGTTCGACGGGAAGGACGACGACGGCGTTCCGCGCGTCGTGGCCGAAACGATCCTGCTTCCGCGCATCGACGCCGACACGCATCTGGGCGGCATCCGCCGGATCGATGTCGACGCGCTCTCCGCCGCCGATCTCGCCCGTGTCGGCGCGAACGCGAACGCCGCCGGCCGTGCGCTCGCCGACGCTGAGCCGTTGTATCTGCGAGCCCCTGACGTGAAGCTCCCCGGCGCCCTGAAGCGGGTCGGATCATGACGCTCCGCGCGGCTGGTCCGGCTGATCTGGCCGCGATCATGGGGATCGAGAACCGCTCGTTCCCCGGCGACGCGTGGAGCACCGAGACCATGGCGGCCGAGCTCGCGAGCCCGCATGGCGTCTACCTCGTCGATGAGGCGGACGGCGACGTCATCGGCTACGGCGGCATCCGCGCCCTCCCGGGCGGGGCGGATGCCGACATCCAGACGATCGCATACGACGCCGAGCATCGCGGTGGCGGGCGAGGCCGCGCGCTGCTGCGTGCGCTGCTCGCCGAGGCCGTGGCGCGCGGTGCCCGCGAGATGTTCCTCGAGGTCAGGGCGGACAACCCGGCGGCTGAGGGGCTCTACCGCTCCGAGGGATTTCTGGAGATCGGACGACGCCCGCACTACTACCAGCCCGATGACGTCGACGCGATCGTGATGCGGCTCGATCTGCGTGCCTCGAAAAGCGCAGGGGCCCAGGAGCCGGATGCCGTGAAGGAGACCCGCACATGAGCGGACCGCTGGTGCTCGGCATCGAGACGAGCTGCGACGAGACCGGGATCGGGATCGTCCGCGGACGCACGCTGCTGACGAACACGATCGCCTCCAGCATGGATGAGCATGCCCGCTACGGCGGCGTCGTGCCGGAAGTCGCGGCACGCGCGCACCTCGAGGCGCTGCAGCCGTCGATCGAGAAGGCTCTGAGCGAAGCCGGGGTGCGACTCGAAGATCTCGATGCCGTCGCCGTCACCAGCGGCCCCGGGCTCGCCGGCGCACTCATGGTCGGTGTCGGCGCGGCGAAGGGTCTCGCAGTGTCGCTCGGCAAGCCGCTATACGCGGTGAATCACCTGGTCGGGCACATCGCCGCCGACATCCTGACTGCGGATTCCGAACCGCTCGAGTACCCGACGATCGCGCTTCTCGTCTCCGGCGGACACACGTCGCTCCTGCACGTGCGCGATCTCACCAGCGACGTCGAGCTGCTCGGCGAGACGATGGACGACGCAGCGGGGGAGGCCTTCGACAAGGTCGCTCGACTGCTGTCTCTCCCGTACCCGGGCGGGCCGGAGATCGACCGGGCTGCGGCGTCCGGTGACCCGAACGCCATCAGGTTCCCTCGTGGCCTCTCGCGCGCATCCGACATGGCGAAGCACCGCTACGACTTCTCGTTCTCCGGGCTGAAGACCGCGGTGGCGCGCTGGGTCGAGCGCTGTGAGGCCGACGGCGTCGAGGTGCCGGTGGCAGACGTGGCGGCGAGTTTCCGCGAGGCGGTCGTCGACGTGCTGGTGACGAAGGCGCTTGCCGCGTGCGTCGACCTCGGCGTGCCGCGGCTGCTGCTCGGCGGCGGGGTCATCGCCAATCGACGGCTTCGCGAGGTCGCCCTGGCCCGCGCAGAGGTCGCGGGCGTCACCGTGAGGATTCCGCCGCTGTCCCTGTGCACCGACAACGGCGCGATGATCGCGGCGCTCGCCGCGGAGTTGATCTCCTCGGGTCGACGGCCGTCGACGCTGGCCTTCGGGGCCGACTCGACTCTGCCGGTCACCGAGATCCAGGTGGCCGAGACGGTGGAGGAGGTGCCCGCATGACCGATGCACCGCGCACGGCGGGGACCGACGGCATCGACGCGTCGAAGCGAGCGGCGTCGACCGATGGCGCCATCGCGGATCCGCTGCACACGAGCATCGATCGCCCGAGCGGCGAGGTCGAACGACCGGCGGGCCTGGCGAAGATCCCGGGGGCCCGAGGGGACGGATACACGCGGCTGCCCACGGGGCCGGTCGGCATCGAACCGGTGGTCGCGAGCGGGCCGGACCCGGACGCCGTTGGAGCGCCGGCGGCCGAATGGGAGCCGACGGGCACCGACGGCACGGAGATCGAAGACACGCGTCTGGCACCGTGGGCGCTGCTCGCCGCGATCGTCGCGCTCGGCACCTCGTTCTTCGTCGGCTGGGGCATTCCCGTCGCGATCGTCGCCGTGATCGCGGCGATCATGTCGCTGCGCCGCCCGGTCGAGAGCCGAGCCATCGCACGATGGGCGCTCGTGCTCGGCCTGTGCGCGATGGTGTACAGCCTGGGCTGGCTGGTCTGGGCTGGTATGCAGTTCGAGAGACTCGGATAGCGGATGCTCAGCGCCGACGAACTCGTGGAACTCCGCGCGTTGCAGGCGCGGGCATACGGGCGCGAAGGCGGCCTCTCCGACGCGGATGCCGAGCGGATGCGGCAGCTCGAGCTCCAGCGAATGCCGGCGTCGAGTGCGGATCAGGGCGTTTCGTCTCGCTCCGCTCGCTCAACGGTCGGGGAAGCGACCCTCATGGACCGGGCTTCTTCGTCGGTCGTTGAGCGAGGAGCGCAGCGACGAGACGAAACGCCTGCACCGGCGTCGACAGCGGATCAGCGCGTTTCGACTCGCTTCGCTCGCTCAACGACCGGGGATGGGGCGGATGGCTCAACGACCGAGGTGGCGCCAGAGGACTCTTCGAGCCGCGGCACGCTGCGTCGGTTCTGGCGCCAGCTGGCCGCCGTCGCCGCGGCGCTTCTCCTCCTCGGCCTCGCAGCCGGGTGGGCGATCTTTGGGCAGCGCCCGGAGGTGATCGCGCTGACCGACGACGAGGTGCAGCGCCGGGTCGAGCTTTATGACAAAGGCAACTACGACGAGGGGTCAGTACGCGCGATCGCGCGGGACGAGGAAGCACTCGTCTGGTACGCCAGCAGGAACGACGGCGATTTCGCGTGCATCGTGCTCGACGTCGGGGAGCTCTCGGGGCTCGACTGCCGTCCGGTGGCCGACGTCGCGGCGCACGGCGCAAACGTGTACCTGACGCTCGAGGAATCCGACCCTGACCCGGAAACCGGGGCATATGAGAGCACGGGTGTCGGTGCGACGCTGCTGTACTCCGTTGACGACGAGCCGATGGTCGCGATCCAGCGCTGGACGAACTCGGGAAGCTGGCTCGATCAGTTCGATGAAAGTCGGCACCCGCGCGTCGAGGAGCTCATCGCGCAAGGCTACGACGTGTCGATGCTCAACGAGGCCGGGAGCTTCGAGGGTCGACCGGTGTGGCTGGCGCATCGCGCCGAGAACGACGAGCGCTGTCTGATCGTGGACCGCGAATCGTCCAGCGCGGAGGCCTGCCTTCCGTCGGCGCAGGCACTGGAGGATGGTCTCTCGCTGACGATCGCCGATGTGGACGCGGCGAGAGGTATCTCGAAGAGCTGGACCTTCGACGTGCTCTTCACGAAATGGCAGACCCCGTACCTCACGATCACCGCTGATGCGGGCGAACTGTTCACCGTCAAGCCGGGCGACCGGGTCGAGGTGGGCGGCGAGCACGGCGACCCGATCGAGGTCGGCACCGACGTTCCGCAGGGGTGACCTCCTCGGGGCGCGCTATTCCGCGTGCACTCGATCGGCGAGGATCGCGATACGCCGACTGCCGATCCGAGTGAGGACCAGCGTCGCCGACTCGTCCCCGCGCAACGTCAGCTTCTTCCGGAAGGCGGCAGGGTCGATGTCCATGCCCCGCTTCTTGATCTCCAGCGTGCCGATGCTGTTCGCCTTGAGCACGGCGTTGATCGCTTTCGGGTTTGCCGGCATCGTCTCGCGCACGCGGAACGACTGCACGAACGGGCTCGTCAGAGCAGCATCCGACGTGAGGTAGGCGATGTGCTCGTCGAGCATGCCGGCTTCCAGACTCCGCGCCACGTCGCCGATGAGACGCGCACGGATCACCGCGCCGTCGGGTTCGTGCAGGTACGCGCCGAGTTCCCGGACCGGGGCGTCCTCGGCATCCGCACCGGCGGTGAGTTCATACGAGTGGTCGCCACGGATCACCAGCGCCGCCCTGCGTACCTCGTTCCGGGCGAGCACGCCCGTCCACAGCACCAGCTCCACGACGCTGCCGTCGACGCTGACCCATTGCGCTTCGGCATCCGCCGGCAGGGCGTCACGGTCGTGTCCTGGGCCGAGCTTGATCCCGGTCGGAACGCGCGATGCCAGTTCGAATGCCCAGTCCAGCGAGGGGGAGTAATCGGATGCCGTGACGCGTCGCGTCTCGCTGTGGCCCGAAGTGCGTCGTGCCGGGTCCATCCAGACGGCGTCCACCCCGCTGAGGTCGGCCGATTCGGCGGTGCCGTGCTGCACGCTCACATCGCCGGCGAAGGGGGCGAGGTTGTACGCCGCGATCGCGGATGTGACCTCGTCGGCATCGACGGCGTGCACACGGAGTCCCGCGCCGGCGAAGGCGAGGGCGTCGCCGCCGATGCCGCATCCCAGGTCTGCGACGCTCGTGATGCCGGCACCGCGCATGCGCTGGGCGTGCCTGGCGGCCACGCCGAGGCGGGTCGCCTGTTCGAGTCCAGCGCGGGTGAACAGCATCCGATCGGCGAAGTCGCCGAATTTCGACTTCGCCCGAGCCCGCAGACTCACCTGTCCGACCACGGCGGTGACGAGCTCAGGGGAGTGGCCAGCTGCGCGCATCCGTGAGACCGTGCGGGTGACGTCGGACAGCGACTCGAGCGGCTCGGTGCCGTCGAGAAGCGACAGACCTTCGGCGGTGAGCAGGGTGCGCAGCTCGGACATCTCCACCACGCCAGCCTATGCGGCCGAGCGTTTCGTCTCGGTCCGCTCTCTCGACGATCGGCAGGACCGAGGGCTGGCACTCGCATTGCATGAGTGCCAATGGACCGCATACACTGGGATTAGCACTCTCGGGTTGAGAGTGCGAACAAGTCTTTCGTGTCAGCGTCAAGGAAAGAAGAGGTAGACCGTGTCGGTTTCCATCAAGCCGCTCGAGGACCGCATCGTCATCCAGCAGGTCGAGGCCGAGCAGACCACCGCGAGTGGCCTGGTCATCCCCGACACTGCCAAGGAGAAGCCCCAGGAGGGCGAGGTCGTGGCCGTTGGCCCCGGCCGCATCGACGACAACGGCAACCGTGTTCCGATCGATGTCGCCGTCGGCGACCGCGTGCTCTACAGCAAGTACGGCGGCACCGAGGTGAAGTTCGGCGTGGACGAGTACCTCGTGCTCTCCGCCCGTGACGTCCTCGCGGTCGTCGTTCGCTGAGCCAGCGCAGTTCTCGAAGGGCCCGGATGCATCCGCATCCGGGCCCTTCTGCGTCCCCGTCGGCCTCCGGGTCGTCTGCCGGGCATAGGGTTGTGCAGTGAGTCCAGACCCGTCCACCCGTGAGAGCCGCGCCTCCGGGGCCATGTACGCGGGCGGGGCCTACCTGCTGTGGGGCGTGCTGCCCCTCTACTTCCTGCTGCTGGCGCCCACCGGAGCTTGGGAGGTCGTCGCCTGGCGCGTGCTGCTCTCCTTCGTGTTCTGTCTGGTGCTGCTGACGATCACCCGGGGCTGGGGTGCGTTCCGCGCGATCGTCCGGCAGCCGAAGCTGCTGGGCTGGACGGCGCTCGCCGGTCTGCTCATCTACGTCAACTGGCAGGTGTTCCTCATCGGAACCCTCAGCGATCGCATCGTCGAGACGAGCCTCGGGTACTTCATCAACCCGATCACCACCGTGCTGCTCGGCGTCTTCGTGCTGCACGAGCGCATCAGACGCCTGCAGTGGGCCGCGATCGGCATCGCCGCTGCGGCGGTCGCCGTGATCGTCATCGGGTACGGGGAATTCCCGTGGATCGCGCTTTCGCTCACCGCGTCGTTCGGCGTCTACGGACTCATCAAGAAGAAGATCGGTCCGGCGGTGGACGCCGTCAGCGGCCTGACCCTGGAATCGTTCTGGCTCATCCCCATCGCCGTCGTTCAGCTCATCGTCGTCGCGCAGACCTCCGGAATCACGATGGGCACGAACGGCGGATGGCACGCCCTGCTGCTCGCCTTCGCGGGAGTCGTCACCGCGGTGCCGCTGCTGATGTTCGCGGCGGGTACCCGCCGGGTCAACCTGACCGTGATCGGGATGATCCAGTTCATCACTCCGATCATGCAGTTCGTGATCGGTGTCGCGTTCCTGCACGAGCCGATGCCGCCTGAGCGGTGGGCCGGATTCATCATCGTGTGGGTCGCGATCGCGGTCTTCGTCGTCGACCTGCTGCTCGCCGCGCGTCGTGGCCGACGGACGGACCCCGCCGAGCTCATCTGAATCCGAGGCGCATCGAGGTAGACACGGAGTCCCGGATCGTTAACGCACCGAAACACTTGCGTCTCCATCTCGCTGTGATCACGCTCTAGGGTTAGAGCACTCGATCGTGGTCATACTCCACGTTCAGACACGCAAGGGAGCATCATGAACGCACTGAAGGGCTCGCGCACAGCGAAGGTCTTCGCGGGGATCGCGCTGCTCAGCGCATCCGCAATCGTTATCGCCGGCTGCAGCAGCCCGACGACCGACAAGCCGTCCGACGAGGGCGGGAACAAGCCAGCGGCAGACCTGACGCTGAAGCTCGGCTCGCTGCTGCCGCAGACCGGCGCCCTGTCCTTCCTCGGCCCGCCGATGCAGGCAGGCTCCCAGCTGGCGGTCGCAGAGGTCAACGACGCCAAGGCCGGGGTCACCATCGACCTGACCGCTGCGGACGAGGGCGACACCGACACCAAGGCATACGAGACGTCGATCGCGCAGCTGCAGAGCGAAGGCGTCGCCGCTGTCGTCGGCGCCGCGTCGTCGGCCGTTTCCAAGCTGATCCTGGACGGCAACATCAGCTCCGGGATCATCACGATCTCGCCGTCCAACACTTCTCCGGACTTCACCGCGTGGGACGACAACGGTCTCTACTTCCGCACCGCCCCCAGCGACCTGCTGCAGGGTGAGGTGCTCGGAAACCTGATCGCCGAAGACGGCCACAAGACGCTGGGCATCATCTACCAGAACAACGCCTACGGCACCGGACTCTTCGACGCGATCTCCTCGACGTTCGAAGGCACCGGCGGCGAGATCGTGGCCGAGGCTGCGTTCAACATCGGCGACGCGCAGTTCGACGCTCAGGTGTCGACGATCATGGCGGCCAAGCCCGACGCGATCGCCGTCGTCTCGTACGACGAGTTCAAGACGATCGCTCCGCTGCTCGTGAACGCGGGCGCTGACCCGAAGAGCTTCTACCTCGTCGACGGCAACCTCTCCAACAGCTACGCGACGGACCTTCCCGCCGTGAAGCTCGAGGGCGCCAAGGGCACCAAGCCCGGACCCGCCCTGGAAGACGACTTCACTGATCGTCTTCAGGAACTGTGGACCGGTGAGGGCAACCCCGAGATCGAGGACGAGACCTACGCGGCCGAGGCGTACGACGCAGTGATCCTGCTCGCGCTGGCTTCGCTCGCGGCGGGCTCGACCGAGGGCGTCGACATCGCAGCCAAGATGCAGGAAGTCTCCGGTGGCTCCGGCGATGGCGAGAAGTGCACCAGCTTCGCCGAGTGCGCCGAGATCATCAACGGAGGCGGCACGGCCGACTACGACGGCTACTCCGGTGACGTCACGTTCGACGAGAACGGCGACCCGAAGGGTGCCGCGATCGGCGTCTTCGAGTACGGCGCAGACAACACCTACTCGCGGATCAACTGATCGAACCGCAGTGTGAAGGCCCCGGATGCTGGCATCCGGGGCCTTCCTCGTGCCGAGAGCGCGGATGGGAACGGACATGCAGAAGGGGGTGGATGCCGTGGCATCCACCCCCTTCTGTGAGACGTCTCAGGCCGCGTCGGTGCCCAGGGTACCCAGGTAGAGGCCGATGACCTTCGGGTCGTTCAGCAGCTCGCGACCGGTGCCCTCGTAGGCGTCCTTGCCCTGATCGAGCACGTAGCCGCGATCACAGATCTGCAGGCAGCGTCGCGCGTTCTGCTCGACCATGATGGTCGTGACGCCCGCCTTGTTGATGTCGGAGACGCGGATGAACGCATCATCCTGCCGCACCGGCGAGAGTCCTGCCGAGGGCTCGTCCAGCAGCAGGACGGACGGATCCATCATCAGTGCGCGCGACATCGCCACCATCTGACGCTCGCCGCCCGACAGCGATCCGGCGCGTTGCTTGAGGCGCGTACCCAGCTCCGCGAAGATGCTGGAGACGAACTCCAGCCGCTCCGCGTAGATCTTGGGGTTCTGGTACAACCCCATCTGCAGGTTCTCCTCGATCGTGAGCGACGGGAAGACGTTGTTCGTCTGCGGAACGAACGCCACACCGCGCTTGACGAGCTTGTCGGCCTTCAGCCCGACGATGCTCTCGCCGTTCAAGGTGACCTCACCGGAGCGCACGTTCACGAGTCCGAACATCGCCTTGAGCAGGGTCGACTTGCCGGCCCCGTTCGGTCCGATGATGCCGATCAGCTCGCCCTTGCGGGCGACGAGGTTCGCCCCGTTGAGGATGTTGACACCGGGGAGGTACCCGGCGTGGACATCCTTCATCTCCACGACGATGTCGTCGCTCATGCCTTCTCCTCATCGGTCGCAGTCGGTCGGGTCGGCTCGGCCGCGGTCGCTTCGGCCGGGCCATGAGCCGATGGCTGCTCGCCGGCCAGCTCGGCCTGCGCCTCGGCCTCGATCTCGCGGCGCAGACGTTCGGCCGCCGCGGATTCGATGACGGGGATCCTGCCCGTGACCGCGCCCAGATCGAGATCCTGGTGAGCGCCGAGATACGCATCGACGACGGCAGGATCTTCCATGACCTCGTCGGGTGGCCCTTCAGCCACGACGCGTCCCTCTGCCATCACGACGACCCAGTCGGCGATGTGGCGGACCATGTGCATGTCGTGCTCGACGAAGAGCACGGTCATGCCCTGCTCCTTGAGATCGAGGATGTGCTCGAGCAGCGACTGGGTGAGGGCCGGGTTGACGCCGGCCATCGGCTCGTCGAGCATGACGAGATTCGGGTCGCTCATCAGCGCCCGGGCCATCTCGAGGAGCTTGCGCTGCCCACCGGAGAGCGACGCGGCGAAGTCCTTCTCCTTGGCGTCGAGCTTGAAGCGGGCGAGCAGGTCGCGCGCCTTGGCTTCGATCTCGGTGTCCTGCTTGCGCCAGATGAACGGCAGCAGACTCGTCCAGAAGCCCTCGCCGCGCTGGTGCGGGGCGCCGAGCTTCATGTTCTCCAGCACGGTCAGCAGCGACAGCGACTTGGTCAGCTGGAAGGTGCGTACCTGTCCCATTCGCGCGACCTTGAACGAGGGGATGCCGGCGAGATTCTTGCCGTCGAACGACCACGTTCCTGTGTTGGGCTTGTCGAAGCCGCAGAGCAGGTTGAACAGCGTCGTCTTGCCGGCGCCGTTGGGCCCGATCAGTGCGGTGATCGCGCCGCGGGGGATCTCGACGTGGTCGACGTCCACCGCCGTGAGGCCGCCGAAGCGGCGCTGGATGCCGTCGGCGATCAGAATCGGGTCGACCTTGGCGACGCCGGGTGCGGCTGGCCCCTTGGCGAGGCCGGTCGCCTTGGGGCGACGGATGCTTCCGGTCGACGGTGCGGCCGGGGTCTGGTCACTTGACAAAGGTCATCTCCCTCTTGTCTCCGAGGATGCCCTGCGGGCGGAAGATCACCAGCAGCATGAGGGCGACACCGACCAGCACGAAGCGGATCGTGCCCGCCTGGCTGTCGGACATCGGCAGCAGCCCCGCCGCAGCCATGTCGGGCAGCAGGTTGCCGAGGAACGCGAAGACGAGCCAGAAGAGCACCGCGCCGAGGGTCGGACCGAAGACGGTGGCCGCGCCGCCGAGCAGCAGGATCGTCCACAGGAAGAAGGTGAGCGACGTGGTGTAGCTGCTGGGGACGACCGCCGAGGGGAGGGCGAACACGATGCCTCCGGCCGCTCCGATCATGCCGCCGACGACGAGCGCCTGCATCTTGTAGGCGAAGACGTTCTTTCCCAGCGAGCGGACGGCGTCCTCGTCTTCGCGGATGCCCTTGAGTACGCGGCCCCACGGGCTGCGCATCAGCATCCAGACCAGCAGGACGGCGACGCCGAGCAGGATCAGGCCGAACACGCGGTTCCACAGATCACCCTCGTTGTACGTCCACGGGCCGAATCCGTATGTCCCGGGCGGGAACGGGTTCGCGTCACGGAAACCCGAGTGGTACCCGGCCAGGCCGTCGGCCGAGTTCGTCCATTCGTCGAACACCTGGGTGGTGAACAGAAGACGGACGATCTCACCGGCGGCGATCGTCGCGATGGCGAGATAGTCGGCTCTCAGACGCAGCGTGGGGATGCCGAGGAGGACGGCGAAGAGCGCACCGCCCAGCAGCCCGATGATCATGCCGAACCACCAGGGGAGCCCGAACGAGAGAACGGAGATCGCGTAGCCGTAGCCGCCGACCGCCATGAACGCCGCCATGCCGAAGTTGAGCAGACCTGCGTATCCGAAGTGCACGGCGAGGCCGGTCGCGGCCAGTGCGTAGGCGATCGTGACAGGGCTGAACAGGTACGCGGCTGTATTGCCGAAGATGCTTCCGAAGTCCATGCGTCAGCCCAGCCTTTCCCTGCGTCCGAGCAGCCCTTGCGGTCTCACCAAGAGGATGAGGATGAGCACCACCAGAGCGCTCGCGTATTTCAAGTCGGAGGGGATCCAGAGCGTCGAGACCTCAACGGCCATCCCGACGATCAGAGATCCGAGGAGGGCGCCGAAGGCAGTGCCGAGGCCGCCGAGAGTGATCGCAGCGAAGATCAGGAGCAGCATCTGCATGCCCATGTCCCACTTCACACCGGGGCGGAAATAGGCCCAGAGCACACCGGAGATCGCGGCGAGCACACCCGCGAGGATCCAGACGGTGCGGATGACCCGATCGACGTCGATGCCGGACGCCGCCGCGAGCTGGGGGTTGTCCGAGATGGCCCTGGTCGCCTTTCCGACCCGCGTGCGGGTGAGGAAGTAGGCGACGAAGAGGATGACGACGATGCTCAGGCCCATCGAGACGAGGTCGATGTAGGACAGCGAGACCGGTCCGAACTGGATGGGGGTGGGGCTCGCGCCCGGCAGCTGCATGGTGCCGCCGCCGATGACGAACTGGAATGCGTAGCGCAGGGCGAGAGACAGGCCGATGCTCACGATCATGAGCTGAACGACGCCGAGGCCGCGATGGCGCAGCGGGCGCCAGATTCCGGCATCCAGCGCCCAGCCGAACAGCCCGCCGCCGATGACCGCGGCGATGAGTCCGAGCCAGAGCGGAAGGTGCCAGAACGAGGTGAACAGCAGCGCCACCAGGCCGCCCCAGGTGACCATCTCCGCGTGGGCGAAGTTCGACAACCGCGTGGTGCCGTAGATGAGCGCCGCGCCCATGGAGGCCAGCGCGAGAAGAAGACCGAAGTTCAGCCCGCCGACGAGACGCGACAGCAGCTGGTCGATGAACGACGTCGTCTCGCGCACCCCCTCGCCGAGGAACAGGTTCACGATCTTCGTGCCGGTGAGGCCGAACTCGACCTTCTGCGAGGCCGAGTCGCCCTCGACGATCACGCCGTCGGGAAGTGTCGACTCATCGAGGCTGAGCGTGTACTCCTCTTTCTCCGGCACGTACAGACGCCATTTGCCTTCGGCGTCAGTCTCGGTCTCGCCCTTGAAACCGTTGCCTTCGATCGTCATGGCGACGCCTTCGACAGGTTCGTCGTCGAAGGTGATCACCCCGGCGAAGTAGAAGTCGGTGATCTCCTGGCCGTCATCGGTGGTGTCGGCTGATGCGGGTGCCGGTGGCTGCATCAAGATCGCGCTCAGCGCGATCAGAATTCCGAGGAACGCGACCAATATGGTTCGCGTTCGCCGGACGGCGATCGTTGTGGGTCCCACGCAACCTCCACTGTGAGTGCTGTCTCTGCGGCATCGGGTATGCGCCGCATCGATGGACGACGCACTTGAGCGTAGTGCGCGATTCGCGAATCTCCTACCTCCGGGGCCGGGCGAGGGCTCGTGACGCCGCTCAGGGAATGTTCTCGGGCGTGTCTCGCTTAGAATCTGCATAGGGGTTTCGGCCCGCACCGGCCGACGTCGACCGCCCCGTACACGTACTCGGATTCGCGCCACGCGCGCAGGAGGAGCTTCCATGGACCAGCCCGACCCCTTCGGCTTCGTCGGATTGACCTATGACGACGTGCTGCTCCTGCCGGGGCACACCGACGTCATCCCCAGCGAGGCGGACACTTCCTCGCGGGTCACCCGCCGCATCTCGGTCGCCACACCGCTGCTCTCCAGCGCGATGGACACCGTCACCGAGGCGCGCATGGCGATCGCGATGGCCCGTGAAGGCGGCATCGGCATCCTGCACCGCAACCTCTCGATCGCCGACCAGGCGTCGCAGGTCGACCGGGTCAAGCGCAGCGAATCGGGCATGATCACCGACCCGATCACAACGAACCCGGACGCCACCGTCGAAGAGGTCGACGCCCTGTGCGCGCAGTACCGTATCTCCGGCCTCCCCGTCGTCGACGCCGATGGGCGTCTGCTCGGAATCATCACGAACCGCGACATGCGTTTCGTCTCTGGCTTCGAGCGCCAGACCACGTTCGTGAAGGACGTGATGACCTCGGAGAACCTCGTGACCGCGAAGGTCGGCGTCGCCGCCGGCGAGGTCATCGCGCTGTTCGCGAAGCACCGGGTCGAGAAGCTGCCGCTCATCGACGAGAACGGCAAGCTCGCCGGACTCATCACCATCAAGGACTTCGACAAGAGCGAGAAGTACCCGCTCGCCACCAAGGACGACCAGGGCCGACTGCGTGTCGGAGCGGCGATCGGCTTCTTCGGCGACGCGTGGGAGCGCGCCGAGGCGCTGCGCGATGCCGGCGTCGACGTGCTCGTGGTCGACACCGCGAACGGGCAGTCCCAGGGCGTCATCGATCTCGTCCGCCGGCTGAAGGCCGACGAGTCGTTCGCCCACATCGACATCATCGGCGGCAATGTCGCAACCCGTGAGGGCGCGCAGGCGCTGATCGACGCGGGTGTGGATGCCGTCAAGGTCGGCGTCGGCCCCGGATCGATCTGCACCACCCGCGTCGTGGCCGGCGTCGGCGTGCCGCAGGTCACCGCCGTGTACGAGGCATCGCTCGCGGCGCGCCCAGCGGGCATCCCGGTGATCGCCGACGGAGGCCTGCAGTACTCCGGCGACATCGCCAAGGCGCTCGTCGCCGGTGCTGACGCGGTGATGCTCGGCTCGCTTCTCGCCGGCACCGACGAGTCGCCGGGCGAGATCGTCTTCCAGTCGGGCAAGCAGTTCAAGCAGTACCGCGGCATGGGATCGCTCGGTGCGATGCAGACCCGTGGCAAGCAGACGTCGTACTCGAAGGACCGTTACTTCCAGGCCGACGTCCCCAACGACGACAAGCTCATCCCCGAGGGCATCGAGGGGCAGGTGCCGTACCGTGGCCCGCTGGGCGCCGTCGCGTACCAGCTCGTCGGCGGACTCCGGCAGTCGATGTTCTACGTCGGGGCTCGCACGATCGAGGAGCTCAAGCAGCGTGGCAAGTTCGTGCGCATCACGGCGGCAGGACTCAAGGAGTCCCACCCGCACGACGTGCAGATCGTCGTCGAGGCGCCCAACTACAAGAAGTAGGGCTCGACGAACGGGGGCGGATGCTGC
Organism: Microbacterium sp. LWO13-1.2; assembly: GCF_038397725.1. NCBI lineage: Bacteria > Bacillati > Actinomycetota > Actinomycetes > Micrococcales > Microbacteriaceae > Microbacterium > Microbacterium sp. LWO13-1.2. Next base: position 3,987,655 of record NZ_CP151634.1, on the reverse strand, counting down.
GGCATCCGCCCCCTTTCGCGTGTCCGGGGTTCGGCGTACCGTGCCGGTATGTGCCGAAACATCGTCCCGCTGAACAATCTGGAGCCCGCCGCGACCGACGAGGAGTGCGATGACGCGGCCTTGCAGTTCGTGCGCAAGATCGCCGGAACCACCAGCCCTTCGCGGGCCAATCAGGAGACGTTCGACAGAGCCGTCGCCGAGATCGCACAGGCGACCCGTCGCCTCCTCGACGGCCTCGTCACCTCCGCTCCGCCGAAGAATCGCGAAGACGAAGCGGCCAAGCGCCAGGCGCGTTCTGCCGACCGTTACGAGGCCATCCGCGTCTTTCAGCAGGAGAAACGGGCTGCTCGCGCTGCGTCCTAGACGACGAGCGTATGACGGCCCGCGACGTGGGATGACGGTCTGCAACGCACGATGACGGTCGGTGACAGTGCCCCCGTCGAAGACGGGCCGCGCTCGTTTACGGTCGCGTCATGACTCTCATCCAGGAACAGATCGAAACCATCATCGACGTCACCCCCGAGGAGCGAGCCGCGCGGCTCACCGAAGCCGGAACGGCATGGAACGAGCGCATCGCTGCTGATCCCGGCACCGCTGGACTCACCTACAAGGTCACCGGCCGTGGCATCGGTGCGGTCGCGACCGAGATCCGTGCGGGCAAGCACCGCTTCCTCGTCGACGAGCCCGCTGGCCTCGCGGGCGATGACCTCGCGGCCAGCCCCGTCGAGTACGCCCTCGGCGCCCTCGTCTCGTGCCAGGTCGTGGTGTTCCGCCTCTACGCACAGGCGCTCGGCCTCACGATCGACGAGATCGAGATCACCGCGGAAGGCGACCTCGATGTGCGCAAGCTCTTCGGGATCGACGAGTCCGGGCGCGCCGGATTCCACGATGTCCGGGTGGCGGTCGCCATCACCGGTCCCGACACCGAGCAGCAGTACGAGAACCTCCGCCAGGTCGTCGACGCGCACTGCCCGGTGCTCGACCTGTTCGCGAACCCGGTTCCGACCTCGGGAGTGCTCGTCTGAGCATCCGCACGACAGGAAAAATCCCGAGGACAGGACGAGCCCGCGAGGATCGCCCTCTCCTCGGGATTTCTCCCGGCTCGGGGCGAGACGAGCAACGGACGCGTGTCCGGCTCGCAGCTGATAGCCTGGTCGGCTCGGTACACGGGCGGAAGGACGGCCACGCTCGTGGGGTATATCGATGTTTCCAGCGTTTCGCTGACGCTGCCGGATGGCAGACCACTGCTCGATGAGGTGACGTTCCGGGTGGGTGCCGGCTCGACGAGCGCGCTCATCGGACCGAACGGCGCCGGCAAGACGACGCTGCTGCGGATCGTGCGTGGCGATCTGGCTCCCGACGGGGGAGTCGTCACGATCGACGGCGGCCTCGGCGTCATGGACCAGTTCGTCGGACACGGCGAGCCGGGGCAGACCGTGCAGGAACTCCTGGTCCGGGTCGCGCCCCGGCGGATCCGAGCGGCGGCTGAGGCGCTGGAGGCTGCCGAGAACGCACTCATCGAGCGCGATGAGCACGACACGCAGATGGCGTACGCCTCGGCGATCTCCGAGTACGCGGATGCCGGTGGTTACGAGCACGAGACCGTCTGGGATCAGTGCACCGTCTCCGCCCTCGGCGTGCCGTACGAACGGGCGCGGTACCGCGAACTCACCTCGCTCTCCGGCGGGGAGCAGAAGCGGCTCGCGCTGGAGGCGCTGCTGCGCGGACCCGACGAGGTGCTGCTGCTCGACGAGCCGGACAATTATCTCGACGTACCGGGCAAGCGCTGGCTCGAGGAACAGCTGCGTCAGACGCCGAAGACGGTGCTCCTGGTCTCGCACGACCGGGAGCTGCTGGCGAGGGCGGCCGATCGCCTGATCACCCTCGAACCGGGCGGTGCGGGTGCCACCGCCTGGGTGCACGGTGGCGGCTTCGCCACCTACCACCAGGCGCGCATCGACCGGATGGACCGGCTCGACGAGTTGCGCCGGCGATGGGACGAGCAGCATGAGAAACTGCGGATCCTCGTCGCGAACCTCAAGGTGAAGGCATCCGCGAACGACGGTTTCGCCTCGCGCTACCAGGCCGCTCAGACCCGGCTGCGGAAGTTCGAGGAAGCCGGCCCGCCCGAGGAGAGGCCGCCGGCTCAGGAGTTCGACATGCGTCTGCGCGGGGCACGAACCGGCAAGCGCGCGGTCGTGGCCACCGGCCTGGAGCTGGCTGGTCTGATGAGGGCTTTCGACGCCGAGGTCTGGTACGGGGATCGAGTCGGTGTGCTCGGCTCGAACGGCTCGGGGAAATCGCACTTCCTGCGACTGCTCGCCCGCGGCGGCAGCGACCCGGATTCGACGCTGGGGCACGTCACGTCGACCGGTGAGCAGTTGAGCGAGGTCTCGCATACCGGACGTGCCGTGCTCGGTGCCCGCGTCGTGCCTGGGCTGTTCGCCCAGACGCATGCGCATCCGGAATTCATCGGACGCACGCTGCTCGAGATCCTGCACCGCGGCGACGATCGGCGCGCCGGGATGCCGAGGGATGCCGCGAGCTCGGCGCTGGACCGCTACGGTCTCGTCCGTCAGGCGCAGCAGACCTTCGAGTCGCTCTCCGGTGGTCAGCAGGCGAGGTTCCAGGTGCTGCTGCTCGAGCTCGCAGGGTCCACGCTGCTGCTGCTCGACGAGCCGACGGACAACCTCGACATCGAATCCGCCGAGGCGCTCGAAGACGCGCTCTCGCGGTTCGAAGGAACAGTGCTCGCCGTCACCCACGATCGCTGGTTCGCGCGGTCGTTCGATCGATTCCTCGTCTTCGGCTCCGACGGCGAGGTCTATGAATCGGACGTGCCGGTCTGGGATGAGAAGCGCGTTGCTCGGGTGCGCTGAGCCGGAAGCCGATGCCGCGGCCGGTGCCCGGTAGTCTGGAGGGGTGACCATGGAGATCGAGCTCGGCCGAGGAAAGCGTGCGCGTCGTGCGTACACGTTCGACGACATCGCGGTGGTGCCGTCACGGCGCACGCGCAACCCCGAGGATGTCTCGACCGCATGGACCATCGACGCCTTCGGCTTCGAGATCCCGGTGCTGGGCGCCCCGATGGACTCCGTGGTGAGCCCGCAGACGGCGATCATGCTCGGGCAGCTCGGCGGCCTCGGCGTCCTCGATCTCGAGGGCCTGTGGACCCGCTACGAGAACCCGGAGCCGCTGCTCGCGGAGATCGCCGGTCTCAGCGATGAGAAGGCGACGGTGCGGATGCAGGAGCTGTACTCCGAGCCCATCAAGCCCGAACTCATCACGCGCCGTCTCGCCGAGATCCGCGAAGGCGGCGTCACGGTCGCCGGATCGCTCACCCCGCAGCGCACCCAGGAGTTCTACGACACCGTCGCCGCCGCCGGCGTCGACCTGTTCGTGATCCGCGGCACCACGGTGTCGGCCGAGCACGTCTCCAGTGTCGCCGAGCCGCTGAACCTCAAGAAGTTCATCTACGACCTCGACGTTCCCGTCATCGTCGGCGGCGCCGCCACCTACACGGCGGCCCTGCACCTCATGCGCACCGGTGCCGCTGGCGTGCTCGTCGGCTTCGGCGGGGGAGCGGCCTCGACGACGCGCGCCACCCTCGGCATCCACGCGCCGATGGCCACTGCCGTCTCCGATGTCGCCGCCGCGCGCCGCGACTACCTCGACGAGTCCGGCGGACGCTATGTGCACGTGATCGCCGATGGCGGCGTCGGTACCTCGGGCGACATCGTCAAGGCGCTCGCCATGGGCGCGGATGCCGTCATGCTGGGCGTTGCGCTCGCACGAGCCACCGACGCACCGGGGCGCGGATTCCACTGGGGACCCGAGGCGCACCACCCGAAGCTTCCGCGGGGCCACCGTGTCGCCGTCGAGGGCATCGGAACGCTCGAGGAGGTCCTGTACGGGCCGGCTCCCGTCGCGGACGGCACGGCGAACCTCATCGGTGCGCTGCGCAAGTCGATGGCGACCACGGGCTATTCCGACCTCAAGGAGTTCCAGCGGGTCGAGGTCGTGCTCGCCCCGTACGAGGCCTGAGGGTCGCGCACTCCATCGTGACGTCGCCATTGCTGTTCCCGCCCACCCTGCGTGAGGTGATGCTCCGCGGTCGTTGGATCGGGATGCTCGTGCTGTGCCTGCTCGTCGCCGGGGTGTTCGCCTGGCTCGGGCAATGGCAGTTGGGCCGAGCCATCGACAGCGACCCGCCGGTACCCGGTGCGACCGAGGAAGTGCTGCCGCTCACCGACGTCGTGGCCGTCGGCGAGTACCTGCCGGAGCCGCAGGTCGGTCAGCGGGTTTCCACGGAGGGGACGTGGGTCTCCGACGACTTCCTCGTCGTGTCTCAGCGTTTCAACGACGACGTCGAGGGCTTCTGGGTGACCGGCCAGCTGCGGGTGGCTGAGCGCACCTCGATCGCCGTCGCGCTGGGGTGGGCTCCCGACCGCGAGACGGCCGATGCCGCCGTCGAGGCACTGAACGCAGATGCCACCGGCACCGAAACAGCGATCATCGGACGCATCATCTCCGATGAGGGCGCGGTCGTGCCGCCGCGCGACGACCCGTCCCAGATGAATCGGATGTCGACGGCGATGCTTCTCAGTCGATGGCATGACATCGAACAGCTCGATGTCTACCGGCCCTACCTCGCCGCCGCGGAGGCCCCGGACGGACTCGTCGACATCGCGTCGCCGGCGCCCGACGAGAGCTCTCCGGTCAACTGGCTGAACATCTTCTATGCCGCCGAGTGGGCGATCTTCGCCGGCTTCGCCTTCTACCTCTGGTACCGGCTCGCCAAGGACGCCTGGGAGCGCGAGGTCGAGGACTTCGAGGATGCCGCTGGCGCGGCATCCGCCTGACGATCCGCGCAATCGCGCACACCGTTTTGCGCACCTGAGCGGCCAATTGTGTGCTTCCTCCGAACGATTTGTGCGATCGGGTGAGCGCCAGGTGACGAATAGGCAAACACCGTTGAGGATGTCCCTGCTGCTCCGTATGCTCCCTAACATGTGTGTGCGCTGGGAGTCCGGTGCGCATCGCGACGGCGCTTCATGAGAGCCGCCGTTTCCGTCTGCAATGTCGAGGAGACCACCCGAATGATGCTTGTCCCCGACGATGCCCGCAAGGGCCTCGAATCATCCGTGAACCGGAAGCGGGGGCGTGCAGGCGCTTTCGCCCTGACCACGGCAGTCGCTCTCGTCATCGGCCCGATGAGCGCCGCCCCGGCGCTCGCGGTCGAGCAGCCCGTCGATGCGCCGGCCGTCTCCACGACGGAGACTTCGGCGCCGACGACCCCGGCCCCGGAGGACGCGACCGCCGAGACGGCAGCTCCGGAGACCCCCGCGCCGGATGCCGAGGTCCCCGACGAGGACACCCCGGCTCCCGACGCGAAGGTGGCCGAAGAGGTCGTGCCGCAAGAGGCCGCCCCGGTCGCCCCGCTTGCCGCGACCCCGGCGACGCACACGATCGCCGAGGTGCAGGGCACTACTGACGTCTCCCCGCTCACCGGGCAGACCGTCACGATCGAGGGCGTCGTCACCGCCGACTATCGCACCGGCGGCTACAAGGGCATCGTCATCCAGACGCAGGGCGCCGGCGGTGCCACGGATGCCACGCCCGGCGCGTCCGACGGCATCTTCGTGTTCCTGAACGCGCTCGCACCTGCGCTCAACATCGGCGACCTCGTCTCGGTGACCGGTGCCGTGAGCGAGTACTTCGGCCAGACCCAGGTCAGCCCGGCAGCGATCGAGGGCATCGAGGTCGTCACCGCCGGCGCAGGCGTGCCCGCCGCGACGCCGCTGCCCGACACCGTGCTCGGCGCAGACCGCGAACAGTACGAGAACATGTACGTGGCTCCGGCCGGCACCTACCGCCTGGCCTCCAGCCACCAGCTCTACAACTTCGGCGCGCTCTGGCTGAACGCCGGCGCCGACCTGAACGTCAAGAGCACCGAGACGACGCGTCCGGGCGGCGAGGCGGCGGCGATCGCCGCGGAGAACCGCGCGAACCGCATCTTCCTCGATGACGGCTGGTCGCTGCAGGTCACCAACAAGAACCACCCGGGTGAGCAGCCCTACTTCACGAAGGACGAGGTCGTCCGCAGCGGCGACACCGTCGAATTCGGCGACAACGGCTACGTCCTCCAGTGGGGCTTCGACGACTGGCGCCTGCAGCCGGTGGTGCCGATCGACGACGCCTCCCCGGCAGATCTGAAGGTGGGTTTCGCATCGACGAACCCGCGTACCGCATCCGCCCCGGAGGTGGGCGGCGATGCACAGGTCGCGTCCTTCAACGTCTACAACTACTTCACGACGCTGAAGACCGAGAACCCGGATGCCCGCGGGGCAGCGAACGCTGAGCAGTTCGCCATCCAGAAGTCCAAGATCGTCTCGGCGATCAACGGGCTGGATGCCGAGATCGTCGCGCTCATGGAGATCGAGAACTCGGTCAAGCTCGGCAAGCCGATCGATTCGGCGCTCGCCGATCTGGTCGCCGGCCTGAACGCTGCGGCCGGCAGCGAGGTCTGGGCGTACGTTCCCACCCCCGCGGCGCTCAGCGACGCGGCGACGACCGACTACATCACCAACGCCATCATCTACAAGAAGGACGCGGTCACCCTGAAGGGCGACAGCGCGACCGTCATCGATGAGTCGGTGTGGGGCAACGCCCGCGAGCCCATCGCCCAGGCGTTCGACATCGACGGCCGTGTCGTCACGGTCGTCGCGAACCATTTCAAGTCGAAGTCCGATCCGAAGGACGGCACCTCGGAGCCGGCCGACGGGCAGGGATTCTTCAACGCGGACCGCGTCGAGCAGGCGCAGTCGCTGCTCGCCTTCACCGAGGAGCTGAAGTCGACGTCGGGCAGCGATGACCTGCTGCTGATCGGTGACTTCAACGCCTACGGCAAGGAAGACCCGATCGACGTGTTCACGTCGGCGGGCTGGAGCGACCTCGTCGCCGACAAGGCGTCGGGCCAGTACACGTACTCGTTCGACGGCGAGCTCGGCTCGCTCGACCACGTCATCGCGTCGCCTGAGCTGTCGGCATCCATCACGGGTGCCGGTGTATGGGGCATCAACTCGCCGGAGTGGAGCGACCGCGGCTTCGCGTACGCGGCCACCGAGACGGGAACGCCGTTCCGCTCCAGCGACCACGACCCGATCGTCGTCGGCGTCTCGAGCGACCTCCCGCCCGTGAGCATCGACGTCGTCACGATGAACGACTTCCACGGTCGTATCGAGGCGGATGGCACCGCGGCCGGTGCCGCCGTCATGGCCGGTGCGGTCAAGCAGTTCCGCGAGGCCAACCCGAACACGATCTTCGCTGCAGCCGGCGACCTGATCGGCGCCTCCACGTTCACGTCGTTCATCAACGATGACAACCCCACGATCGACGCGCTCAACGCGGCCGGTCTCGACGTGAGCGCCGCGGGCAACCACGAGTTCGACCAGGGATGGGCCGATCTGGAAGGCCGGGTGCAGGACCGCGCCGACTGGGAGTACATCTCGGCGAACGTCTTCGTCACCGAGACCGGCGAGCCCGCGCTCGCCCCGGCCTGGGTGAAGGAGCTGCAGGGTGTCAAGGTCGGCTTCGTCGGTGCTGTCACCGAGGATCTCGGCTCGCTCGTCTCGCCGGACGGCATCGCGGATCTCGAGGTGCGCAGTATCGTCGACTCCGTGAACGCCGTGGCCGACGACCTGCGCGACGGCGACCCGTCGAACGGTGAGGCGGATGTCATCATCCTGCTCGTGCACGAGGGCGCCGCGAGCGTCGAACTGTCCAGCGTCACCCCGGAATCGCCGCTCGGTGAGATCGTCTACGGGGTCGACCAGGACGTCGACGCCATCGTCTCCGCGCACACGCACCTCGCCTACAACCACGTCATCGAGGGCCGCCCGGTCGTCTCGGCAGGGCAGTACGGCGAGAACCTCGGCCTGATGAACATCCAGGTCGACGCGAAGTCGCACGAGCTGATCTCCATCACCAACGAGATCAAGCCGCTCACCAAGCTCGTCGACAAGGTCTCGGTACCGCTGTACCCGGCCGTGCCGGAGGTGCAGTCGATCGTCGATGCGGCCAAGGCCGAAGCCGATGTGCTCGGAGCCGTCAAGGTCGGTGACATCACGGCCGATTTCAACCGTGCGCGTCAGAGCGATGGCAAGACCGACAACCGCGGTGGGGAATCCACTCTCGGCAACTTCGTCGCCGACGTGCAGAAGTGGTCGACGGGTGCTGACCTCGCGTTGATGAACCCGGGCGGTCTGCGGGCGAATCTGAAGCACGCGGCGACCGGTGACACGGACCCGGCGGGCAACGTCACGTTCCGTGAGGCCGCGACCGTGCAGCCGTTCGCCAACACGCTGGTCACGCTCGACCTCACCGGTGCGCAGTTGAAGCAGGTGCTGGAGGAGCAGTGGCAGCCGGCGGCAGCAGCGCGACCGTTCCTCAAGCTCGGCGTATCCGAGGGGCTGGAGTACACCTACGACCCTGCGGCTGCGGCGGGTGCGCGGATCACCTCGATCACGCTCGACGGCGTGGCGATCGACCCGGCGGCCACATACTCCGTGGCGGCGAACTCGTTCCTGGCAGCCGGTGGCGACAACTTCTTCACCTTCGCCGAGGGCAAGAACAAGGCCGACACCGGCAAGGTCGACCTGCAGTCGATGGTCGACTGGTTCGAGGCGAACAAGACCGCGTCGCCGGATCTCGCTCAGCGCGCGGTCGGCGTCACGGTCAGCGCGGCGGACGCCGATGGCTACAGCCCCGGCGACGAGGTCACGGTCTCGCTGTCGTCGCTCGCCTTCACCGGTGGCGAAGCAGCGCCGGGCGCTGTGTCGCTCACGCTGGGTGACACTGAGCTGGCCTCGGGCGCGATCGATCCGGTCGCCGTCGACACGACGGACGAGGCGGGGCGGTCGAGCCTGACATTCACGGTGCCTGAGGGCGTCTACGGCGAGCAGCAGCTCGACGTCGCCGTCGCCGGCACGGGAACGTCGGTCGTCATTCCGATGGTGTTCGCCGATGCGCCGGTTGCCTCCGGCGAGATCTCGCTGAGTGACGTCACCGTCGCCGCAGGCGGCACCGTCACGGTATCGGGCGAGGGCTTCGATGCCGGGGCCGAACTCGTCATCGAACTGCGATCCACTCCGGTGAAGGTCGGGGCTGTCACGGTGAATGAGGACGGAACGTTCTCGGCCACGGTCACCATTCCGAAGAACACCTCCGCGGGGAAGCACACCATCGCCGTCATCCAGCCGGATGGCGCCGAGGCAACCGCTTCTCTGACCGTCACCGCAGCGGGCGGCAACGGAAACGGCAACGGCAACGGTCTCGCGACCACGGGTGCGGATTCCGCTCCCTACGTCGTGCTGGCGGTTCTGCTGCTCGCGCTCGGCCTCGGGCTGTTCGTCGCCCGTCGTCGTCGCACCTCGTAGTCGAGCACGCTCGCCTGAACGCGAACACGGAGGCCGCCGGGAGTGATCCCGGCGGCCTCCGTCGTGTTCCGGCACCTCGCAGTGGCCGTGAGATGTTCTTCGCCTCGTGGGGACGTGGAGGTCAGACCCGTGCCTCGACAGGCGCCCAGGCGAATCCGTCCGGGTCGACCGCGGCACCGAGCACGCCGTTCACGGTCAGGCGGTGCGAGCCGGATCCATCCGCGGGAACTCCCGCGTCCTTGGCAAGAGAGGCGTGACGGTACAGGCCTAGGCCGATGGAGCCGGCGCCGGTCTCGAACTGCACGTAGCTGCGGCCGAAGCTCTTGGCGACGCGGATGCCGCGCTCGGCGTAGAAGGTCTTCGACGCGACGACATCGGCAGCGCCGATCAGCAGGATGATCTCGTCGACATCGCGGCTGGCGGGCGCGGTGTCCTTCTTGGCGGTCGTCGCGACCTTCCAGATGGCGCCGTCCGGTGCCTGGACGGTGCCGCCGACTCCCCAGAGCGACTTCGAGACCGGCTTGATGATGCGGGCGCCGCCGGCGACGGCTGCGTCGATGAGGGCGTGCACGTTCGCCGGCTGAGAGACGACCAGGGAGAGGGTGTAGCCGCGGAACCCGGAGGTGTCGGTATCCGCGGTGCGGAAGAGGAGCCGATCGCCGAGGCCGAAGGCCCGTGTGTAGAACGCCTCTGCGGCGGCGACATCGGAGACGTGGAGGGTGATGGAGTCGATGGTGTTGTTCATGACCTCGACGTTACGGATGCTGCACGAGGGCGCGCTTCTCGATTCCTGCTCACTTCGATGATGGCGCGATGCCAGGAGAAATCAGCGACCGCTACGGCGTGAGGACCTCGACATCGGCCTGTGCGAGCGCCGCCGCCACCTCACGCGGCGGGGCCTTGTCTGTGATGAGGTAATCGACGCGCTCGAGTGTGGCGATCTGCGCGAACAGCCGACGTCCGAACTTGGACGAATCGGCGAGCACCGCGATCCGCTCGGCGCGCTGGATCATCTCGGACATCATGGCGGCGTCGCCGAGGTTGGAGGTCGAGTACCCGTCCTGGTCGACGGCGCCGACGGCGATGAGGGCCAGATCGCAGCGGATGTCGACTTCGGGTCCGCCCGGCGTCATCGTGAACGTGACGGGGCCGGTCGTCGCCTGGGTGATGGCACGCACGGCGCCACCGAAGACGAACAGATCGCGGAAGGCCGACGGCGAGATCTCCGCGGGAATGCGCAGGTTGTTCGTCGCGATCGTGAGGTCGCGGTGATTGCGGAGTGCGCGGGCGACGGCGAGCGTCGTCGTCCCCGCGTTGAGCATCACCACTGAGCCGTCCTGCACGAGATCGGCGGCGAGGCGCGCGATCCGCTCCTTCTCCTCTTTCTGCATGTTGAGGCGGACGTCGAGGGCGCGGTCCTTGAGCTGGCCGTTCGCGGCGCTGACGGCTCCGCCATGCGTCCGGATGAGCACGCCCTCGCGATCGAGCTGGTCGAGATCCCGCCGGATCGTGTCGATCGAGACGTTGAAGTGCTCCGCGAGATCGCCGACCGTGACCTGGCCCGTCTGCTCGACGTAGGCGGCGAGATCTGCCTTCCTGCCGGCAGGGAGGCGGCGTCGGTGGGCCTTTGCAGAAGCGTCCATGCAGACATGTTGGCACACATGGCGGTGGAGTGCGGCACAATCATGCACAAAACGGCAGGCGGTTTCCGCCAGTGATTTTCGTGGCCTGGACGCGGGAACCCGGGACCTGGAGTGCAATTCTCGGCAGAGAAGCCCTTGACTATTGGCTAGATTCCGGCATAACATGGCTCAAAACCGCATGAAGAAGCATGAGAGTGCGTTATGCGGCACGATCTCGAAGAGGAGAAGTGATGATCACAGTGGGGCGAGGGCGACGCATTCTGAAGCTCGCCGGCGCAGCGACAGCAGCCGTGACAGTCCTGGCCGTGGCAGGTTGCGCGGCAGGCGACAGCGGCACAACCGACGGCGGTGGTGACGGCGACGTCACGATCGAGTTCGCTCAGTGGTGGGAGCCCGAACTCCCCGACGGCGAGTTCCGCGCTCTGATCGACAAGTTCGAAGAAGCGAACCCCGGCATCACGGTCGATCTGGTGAGCGGCCCGTATGCGTCGACCAAGGAGCAGCTCTTCGCCGGAGCAGCATCCGGCACCATGCCCGACGTCGTCGGCCTCGACGGCGCCTGGGTGAATGACTTCGCCTCGCAGGGCGTCATCTCCGACCTGAGCGCGCTCATGGAGGAGTACGACTACGACGACAGCGAGTTGGCGAGCCAGATCCAGGTCGACGGCAGCACGTACATGATCCCGGTCGTGAACTTCGTCTATCCGATGTTCACGAATGACACTCTTCTCGCCGAAGCCGGCGTCACGGCCCCGCCGACCACGCGCACCGAGTTCGCGGATGCCGCGGCGAAGGTCTCCGCACTCGGCGGCGACGCGTCGGGCTGGGTGCTCCCGCTTTCGCTCGAGGCTCCGAACGGCGTGCAGAACGACGTCATGTCGTGGGTCTGGGCATCCGGCGGTTCGATGCTGAAAGACGGCCAGCCGGACCTGACCAACGACGACGTCACCTCGGCGGTCGACTTCATCGGCGGCCTCTGGGACGACGGCGTGATCGCCTCCGGTTCCTTCACCATGAAGGAGCAGGACAAGGTCGAGGAGTTCACCAACGGCCGTGCCGGCATGATGATCGATTCGCTGGCGCACATCAATCTGATCCGTGAGACGAACCCCGATCTGAAGTTCTCGATCTCGGCTCTCCCTGCGGAGGACGGATACGACGGCGAGCGGGGCATCCCCTACGCGTCCTGGGGCATCGGCGTCGCCGAGAACTCCGAGCACAAGGAAGCCGCCTTCAAGCTGGTCGAGTTCCTGATGAGCGAGGAGACGAACTCCGAGCTGTCGACGATGGCCAAGGCGTTCCCCGGCAACTCGAAGTCGGTGCCGGACTTCGTCAACGACGACGAGCTGTTCAAGAAGGCTTTCGAGATCTACCAGGAAGGGTACCCGGCGAACGAATTCACCGGACTGCCCGTCGCGGAGGAGCTCATGCGACTGCTCGGCGAACAGCTGCAGGCCGCCTTCGATGGGCAGCAGTCGATCGACGATGCGCTGAAGAAGGCGCAGGACGCCTGGAAGGCGGAGTTCTGATCTCCTGCCTCCCCGCATGAACGGGGTGCCGCATCGCGAGACTCGATCCGATGCGGCACCCGACCAACCTAGGAGCACCGGTTCCCATGAGCCTCAGAACCACGGACGACACCGAGGTGATCGTCACCGGAGTCTCGCTGTCGCGCAGACGCCGCCAGCTGCGCAAGACGACAGAGTCCTACGCCTTCCTCTCGCCCACGATGATCCTGCTGTTCGTGCTGATGATCGTTCCGATCATCATGGTGATCGGCTACTCGTTCCAGGACAACGTGATCCTGAACAAGTCACCGGAGTTCGTCGGCATCGCGAACTACGTGGAGATCCTCTCCGACCCCGGCTTCTGGAAGGCCACGGGCAACACGATCCTGTTCACGGTCGCAAGCGTCGTCGCGCACCTTGTCCTCGGTCTCGGCTTCGCGATGATGCTGAACAGCCCGCTGCTCGGAGGCTTCGCGAGATCCGTGTTCCGGGCCCTGTACGTGCTGCCGTGGCTCTTCACCGTCGCCGTGATCGCGGTCCTGTGGCGCATGCTGCTCGCCCCCAACGGCGTCGTCAACTTCCTGCTCAACACCGATATCGAATGGCTGGCCTCACCTCAGCTCGCGCTCGGCACCATCATCTTCATCAACATCTGGGCCGGGTATCCCTTCTTCATGGTCAGCCTGCTGGCCGGTCTCCAGGGCATCCCGAACGAACTGAACGAAGCGGCCACGGTCGACGGCGCCGGCGCTGTGCAGCGGTTCTGGAACGTCACCATCCCGCAGCTGCGGCCGATCATCGTCAGCCTGGTGCTGCTCGACCTGATCTGGACATCTCAGCAGTTCGCCCTGATCTGGATGACGACCGGTGGCGGTCCCATCGACGTCACCGAGGTGCTCAGCACCTTCACCTACAAGCTGGCCTTCGCCAAGTACGACTTCTCGCTCGCAGCGACCTCCGCCGTGCTGGTGCTGCTCATGTCGATGGTGCTCGCCGTGTTCTACGTCCGTCACCAGAAAGCGAGGGACTGATCATGGCTCTCACCGTCAAGAACCAGCGTCTCGCGGCGAAGACCGGTGTCACGATCGGCCTCATCCTCGGCGCGGTGTTCGCTGCGGGACCCGTGCTGTGGATGCTCTCGAGTTCGTTCAAGTCGAACACTCAGATCTTCGAACTGCCGCCGCGCCTGATCACCGACACCTTCTCGTTCGAGGCCTACATCGCGATCTTCACGAACCCGGAGACGATGAGGTTCTTCCTCAACAGCTACATCGTCGCCGGAGCGGTCACGATCCTGACGCTGATCGTCGCGATCCAGGCGGCCTATGCCTTCAGCCGCTTCGAGTTCCGCGGCAAGCGCATCCTGAACGTCGTGATCGTGAGCGTGCAGGCCGTGCCGCCGATCACGCTGCTCATCCCGTACTTCGGCCTGATGGTCGCGCTCGGACTGTACAACTCCTACGCCGGCCTCATCCTCACGTACATGGTGTTCACGCTGCCCTACGCGATCATCATGATGACCGGGTACTTCAACACCCTGCCGAAGGAACTCGACGAGGCTGTCCGGGTCGACGGCGCGGGTTCCATGACCGCCCTCTGGCGCATCCTGGTGCCGATCTCGGTTCCCGGCATCGTCTCGGTCGGCATCTACACGTTCATGATCGCGTGGAACGAGTACCTGTTCGCCCTCACGCTCACCCGCACGATCGACATGCGCACCGTGCCGATCGGCATCCAGCTGCTGATGGGTCAGCACTCCTACGAGTGGAACCAGATCATGGCGATGAGCGTGCTCGGGTCGATCCCGGTGCTCATCCTCTTCCTCTTCTTCCAGCGCTATTTCATCAGCGGTCTCACGGCCGGCTCGGTGAAGAGCTGACATCCGTCACCCCAGACTTCGACCACCACGAAACAGGAGAAATCACGTGCTCTACACCGGCAAATCCATCCTCGATGTCGCGAACGCGCATAACTTCGCGATCCCCGCGTTCAACATCAGCGACTGGGCGATGTTCAACGGCATCATCGACATCAGCGAGGAACTGTCCGCACCGGTCATCATCGCGATCCACCCCGATGAGGTCTCCCACATCACGACCGACCTCATTCCCGCGATGCACTCCCGTGCGCACCGGTCGAGCGTTCCGGTCGCGATCCACTGGGACCACGGCGGCAGCTACGAGCAGATCATCACGGCCATCAAGGCGGGATTCACCTCGGTGATGATCGACGCCTCGCTGCTGCCGTTCGACGAGAACGTCGCGCTGACGCGCAAGGTCGTCGAGGCCGCGCACGCCGTCGGCATCCAGGTCGAGGGCGAGCTCGGCACGATCGGTGCGAACGACAGCTACGGAGAATCCGGAGCGGCGGAGATCATCTACACGAACCCTGCCGACGCGGTGCGCTTCGTCGAGGAGACCGGCGTCGACAGTCTCGCGATCGCCATCGGCACATCCCACGGGCTCTACCCGGCGGAGAAGAACCCCGAACTGCGTCACGACCTGCTCGAGCAGATCAAGGCGGCCGTCGGCATCCCGCTGGTGCTGCACGGCGGGTCGAGCAACCCCGACAGCGAGCTCAGCCGGGCGGTGAGCCTCGGGATCAACAAGATCAACATCTCCAGCGACATCAAGGTCTCGTACCACAACCGGATGCGCGAGATCCTCGGCACCGATCAGCGGCTCCGGGAGCCCAATGCCATCCAGCCGGGTTCCGTCGCGGCGATGAAGGTCACCGCTGCGGAGAAGATCCGGCTCTTCGGCGCAGACGGCACCGCTGCGCTGTACTGAATCCGCGGGCGAGAGGAGGATGATCGGCGACGTGGACAGACATTTCGTTCTCGGGCTCGGCGGCACCGTCGACTACGAACTCCGATGGGACACCGCGGTGCTCGATCGGCTCGCCCTCGAGCATCGAGTGCGCAGGCACGAACTGACGACCACGGCGCCGATCATCGACGAGCGCTCGCTGCTCGTGGCGATTCTCGCCTTCCTCGCCTCCGGTACCGGTGCGGAGCGATTCGTCGCCTCGTCGGCTGTCATCGAGCGCTTCGTGAGTCATTTCGAGTACGACATCACCCTCGGCGGCACGGGTGTGCGTGCCGGCCTGGCACTCGATCGCCTGGGCATCCCGAGCGTCCAGCATCTGGTGAGCATCGACGAGAACGTGCGCCGGCTGCTGCCGCCGTCGATCTCCTATGTCTCGTCCGCCACTCGCGACACCCTCGACCCGCACCTGATCGTGCAGTATCCGGTGGGCGCCCGGGCCCGGATGCTGGACGGAGACGTCGTCTCGCCGGCGCCGAACCGCCTGATCTTCGCGAACGATCCTCCCAATCGGGAGATGGCCATCGCCGCCGAACTCCCCGCAGCTCTCGAGGGCGCAGCGGCCTTCCTCATCTCCGGGTTCAACACGATGCAGGATCATGAGCTGCTCGAGCGGCGGCTGGATGAGCTGGAGCAGGCTATGCGCAGCCTGCCAGACGATGCGCTCGTCTTCTACGAGGACGCAGGCTTCTATGTCCGCGACTTCGCGGAGACGGTGAGAGCGCGGTTGCTCCCGCGGATCGACGTGTACAGCATGAACGAGGACGAGCTGCAGGAGTACTGCGGGCGCGCGGTGAATCTGCTGGATGCCGGTTCGATCGTCGACGCCCTCGACGAGGTCGCTGCGCGGATCCCTTCGCCCGCGCTCGTCGTGCACACCCGCTACTGGGCGACGGCGATCGGTCCGCACGCCCGACGGCACCGAGAGGCTCTCGACAGCGCCGTCCGCATGGCCGCGACCCGGTACCGGCTGGGGGACCGGTTCACGGCGGAGGATGTCGAGAGCACGGCCGCGATGCCACGGCATGCCGGGGGAGCGGCGGTGGTCGCTGCGATCGAGAGCCTCCGAAGCGACATCGTCGGTGTGCCGGGATTCGTCTTCGATGTTCCTTCGCCGACGACGGTCGGGCTCGGCGACAGCTTCGTCGGCGGCTTCCTCTCCGCGCGCAGTCAGAGTGGACGGGGCGCGTGAGGCCGATCAGGCTTCCCGCCAATCGTCCTCCGGAGCGCTTCTATCGCGGAGGGGCGCGGATCAGCGCGTTTCGCGGCGAGCTTTCGTCGGAGGAGCGGGAGCCCGAGGACTGGATCGGGTCGACCACGACGATCCGCGGAGAGTCGGAACTCGGGCTCACCCGCCTCCCCGACGGCGAACTGCTGCGGGATGCGATCATGAACGATCCCGAGTTCTGGCTCGGAGCCGCGCACGTCGCGCGGTGGGGAGCGGACGCACGGCTGCTGGTCAAGCTCCTGGATGCCGGCCAGCGACTCCCGGTGCACGCGCATCCTGACGACGCCTTCGCCGCGACGCATCTCGGCATTGCCCACGGCAAAGCCGAGGCCTGGTACATCCTCGAAGGCGGGGTCGTGCACATCGGACTCCGGCGTGACGTCGAGGCGGAAGAACTCTCGGCCCTCGTGGCATCGCAGGAGGTCGAAGCGCTGCTGGCGCTGCTGCACGAGGTGGATGTCGCTCCAGGCGACGTCGTCTGGGTGCCGCCGGGTGAGCTGCACGCGATCGGCGCCGGTGTCCTGCTGCTCGAATTGCAGCAGCCGGAGGACCTCTCCATCCTGCTCGAGTGGAAGGGTTTCGCTGTCGACGGTCCGAATGCCGGGCACCTCGGTCTGGGCTTCGACCTCGCGCTCGCCGCCGTCCGCCGGTCCGGGCGGAGCCGGGCCGAGCTCCGGCACCTCGTGCGAGCGGCGCCGCCCTCCGGTTCCGTCTTCCCGCGCGACGCCGATGAGTACTTCCGCTTGGATCGGCATCCTGTCGCCGGAACAGACCAGCTCGCGCCTGGTTTCTCCCTCTCGGTGGTCACCAGCGGAGACGTGGAGATCGCGGGGCAGCCGTTCCCGGTGGGCACGACTCTGCTGACACCCGCCGCGGCCGGTCGACTCGTCGTGAGCGGGTCGGGGGAGCTGTTGGTCGCTCGACCGCCGATGCCTTGAGGCAGAACGGCGAGGGCATGAGGCAGCGGATGGCGACGACTAGACTGGTGGCATGCCCGAACCGAAAGTCGCCAGCTTTCCGGCGATCCGCGGTGCACTGAAGTTCTACCAGATCGCGTCGATCATCACCGGAGTCATGCTGCTCCTGCTGGTGGCCGAGATGGTGCTCAAGTACACGCCGATCCACCTCGAGCTCTTCGCGGGCGGATCCGGCGGTCCGCTGTGGTTCGCGCCGGTCGTGGAGGGCCCCGAGGGACTGGAGTCCACTGGCGACGGAGCGAACCTGTCGCTGTTCATCCTCGTGGCGCACGGCTGGTTTTATGTCGTCTACCTCTTCGCCTGCTTCCGCATGTGGAGCCTGATGCGCTGGCCGCTGCTGCGTCTGGCACTTCTCGCGCTCGGCGGCGTCATCCCGCTGCTCTCCTTCATCATGGAGACGATCGTCGCCCGCGACGTGAAGTCCTACCTCGCAACCAGGGAGGCCGCAGAGGCCCCCGTCCCCGCCCCGGAAGGTGTCCGTTGACCGAACAGTCCGAGACCCAGCAGCGTCCAGCGCTCGTCGTCGACTTCGGCGCGCAGTACGCGCAGCTGATCGCCCGTCGCGTCCGCGAAGCGGGCGTGTACAGCGAGATCGTGCCGCACACCGCCACCGCCGCCGAGATCGCCGCGAAGAACCCGGTTGCGATCATCCTCTCCGGAGGCCCGTCCTCGGTGTACGAGGAGGGCGCTCCGCGCCTGGACCCGGCCGTTTTCGACCTCGGCGTGCCCACGCTGGGCATCTGCTACGGCTTCCAGTACATGGCGCAGACCCTGGGCGGCGAGGTCGCGCACACCGGCCTGCGTGAGTACGGGGCGACGGATGCCGTCATCACCGGTGACGGCGGCACACTGCTGGGCGGCCAGCCGGCCGAGCAGAACGTGTGGATGAGCCACGGCGACCAGGTCGCCAAGGCGCCCGAGGGCTTCGAGGTGCTCGCGACGACGGATGCCACCAAGGTCGCTGCCTTCGCGAACGAGGAGCGCGGGTTCTACGGCGTGCAGTGGCACCCCGAGGTCAAGCACTCCGACCACGGCCAGCGAGTGCTGGAGAACTTCCTGCACAAGGGTGCAGGCCTCGCCGCCGACTGGAACAGCGGCAACGTGATCGCCGAGCAGGTCGAGCGGATCCGCGCGCAGGTCGGCGATGCCCGTGTCATCTCGGCGCTGTCCGGCGGCGTCGACTCGGCGGTGTCGACGGCCCTCGTGCACAAGGCGATCGGCGACCAGCTCACTGCCGTGTTCGTCGACCACGGTCTCCTCCGCAAGGGCGAGCGCGAGCAGGTCGAGAAGGACTACGTCGAATCCACCGGCGTGCGTTTGATCACGGTCGACGCGGAAGACACCTTCCTCGGCCACCTCGAGGGCGTCACCGACCCCGAGGAGAAGCGCAAGATCATCGGTCGCGAGTTCATCCGCGCCTTCGAGAAGGTGCAGCTCGACCTCGTCGAGGAGGCCCGCCAGACCGGTGGAGCCCCGATCAAATTCCTCGTGCAGGGCACGCTGTATCCCGACGTGGTGGAGTCCGGTGGCGGCACGGGCACGGCCAACATCAAGTCGCACCACAACGTCGGCGGCCTCCCGGACGATCTCGACTTCGAGCTCATCGAACCGCTGCGAGCTCTCTTCAAGGACGAGGTCCGCGCCATCGGTCGCGAGCTCGGCATCCCCGAGGCGATCGTGGGGCGTCAGCCCTTCCCGGGGCCGGGCCTCGGCATCCGCATCATCGGCGAAGTCACGCGCGACCGCCTCGAGATTCTGCGTGAGGCCGACGCCATCGCGCGCGAAGAACTCACGAAGGCGGGGCTCGACCAGACGATCTGGCAGTGCCCCGTCGTGCTCCTCGCCGACGTGCGCTCGGTAGGCGTGCAGGGAGACGGCCGCACCTACGGGCACCCGATCGTGCTGCGTCCGGTCTCCAGTGAAGACGCGATGACGGCCGACTGGACGCGCCTGCCGTACGACGTGCTGGCGAAGATCTCGAACCGCATCACCAACGGGGTGCGCGACGTCAACCGCGTCGTCCTCGACGTGACCTCCAAGCCGCCGGGGACCATCGAGTGGGAGTAGAGGACGTCGATACGTCCTCTACCTCGGCGTCTGGGATCTTCCCGGACGCCGAGTATCTCGTGCTGTCCAGCCGGCTCATTCCTGATCTCGACGGCGGCTACACGATCGCGACGCTGGCGCGTGCGAAGCAGATGGCGGATGCGGGCGTCGCCGACGGTCGCGGACCGCAGCTGCTGACGTTCGATCCCGGTACCGCTGCCGCGCATGCTGAGCATCGTCGCGTCTTCGCCGAGCGGGGAGCGCTCGCGTCGCCGGAACGGCTCCGCAACCTCTTCGACGAGGCTCAGGCTCCGGATGGCGGCGCCGCGGAGTGGCTGCTTCGAGCGGCCGACGTCGGCCTCGCGGAGACGCCGGGGCGTGAGTATCGAACGCTGGCGGATGAATCCGGTCGCCCCTTCGCGGCGCTTCCGGTGATCGCCGGAGATCCGGACTGGCACCTCACGACCGAGCCGGTGCGGGTCTACGACTCCACGGGTGCGACGGTCGGCGCCCTCGCGGGATTCGGTGGCATCTACCGTGCCTGGCTCGAACACATCGCGGCGTCCGTGGGCGAACGGCCCATCGTCGTCATCTGCGAGTCGCGGCAGCTCGGCGAGCTGATCGTCGACTGGGCGCATCCGCGGGTGCGGCTCATTCACACGATCCACACGATGCACGTGGAGCCGCCCTACACGCCGGATGCGCCGCTCAACGCCCTCTGGTCCCGATGGTTCGCGCTCGCCGAGGGCTTCGACGCCGTGGTCTGGCCGACTCCCACCCAGCGTCAGGATGTGGTGCGCCGTTTCGGCGGCGAGAGCACGCACCGTGTGGTTCCGCACGGCGTGCAACCTCCTCGATCGCGCCAGGCAGAACGCGAGCCGGGGCTCGTCGTCGTGCTGGGCCGGCTCGCGGCCGGCAAGCGCATCGATCACGCGATCCGTGCCTTCCTGCATGCGGATGTGCCGCACGCACGCCTCGAGATCTGGGGCGACGGGCCGGAACGGGCACGACTGCAGCAACTGATCGAGGAGTGCGACGCCGGAGAGCGGGTGCTTCTCGCGGGGTTCGCGGAGGATCCCGCAGCGGTGCTGGATCGCGCGTCCGTGGTGCTCACCGCGACGGCATTCGAGGCTCAGGGGCTGTCGATCGTCGAGGCTCTTGCCCACGGTGCACCGGCCGTGTCGTACGACGTGCGTTACGGTCCTGGCGACATCCTGGGCGGTGGTGGGGGAGTGCTGGTGCCGGACGGTGATGAGGATGCTCTGGCCGAGGCCCTGCGCAGCCTGCTCTCCGACCCCGCGCTCTGGGAGCGGCTGCGCGGCCAGACCGGTGCGGCAGCGGGCGTTTGGAGCCCCGAGGCGGCGATGGGTGCACTTGCCGACGTCGCACGCGGCGTGCTGGCGGCGCCGGCGCGACGCTGAGTCGGCCGGACCGGCGACCAGGTGTCATCGGGCGGCTCCGGAGGAGTCGCGGATGGTCGCCTGAGGGCACTGCATGCGACCATCCGCGTCTCCTCTCTAGGGCGAGGGGGCGCGGGTGGTCGGGTCAGAGCGAGGGATGCGGCACTCTTCGCCCCCTGGCCGGGGCCGCTCGCTGGGAGCCGATGCGAACTTTTTCTCTCCCCATGTCGATCCAGGGTCTTCTCGTTCGACGTCTTCAATGAGAGGGTCGAAAACGACCCAGGACACCAAGGAGAACATCATGAAGTTCATGCTCATCATGCGCGCGACGGACGAGGCTGTGGAGGCGTACAAGAACACCCCCTTCGAGCAGGTCATCGAGGCCATGGGCAAGTACAACGAGTCGATGATGAAGGCGGGCGTGCTTCTGGCCGGCGAGGGGCTCACCGACGCTGCCGAGGGATTCGTCGTCGACTTCAGCGCGGAGGCGCCGTTGATCACCGACGGCCCGTACGGCGAGACCAAGGAACTGTTCAACGGCTTCTGGATCATCGAGGTCTCCTCGCGCGAAGAGGCGGCGGAGTGGGCCGGACGGGCGCCCCTCGGCCCCGGATCGTTCCTCGAGGTGCGCCGGGTGACCGAGTTCGACGACTTCCCCGCGGACAACGAGTGGATCCAGAAGGAAGAGGGCTGGCGCGACGAGCAGGCGCAGCGCGCCCAGCAGTGAGATGAGCGACCCTTCTGCAGACCAGGTGACGCGCTCCGCATCCGATCAGACATCGGCGGAGCGCGCCGTCGCGGCGGTCTGGCGCATCGAATCGGCGAAGATCGTCGCGACGCTGACGCGTATGGTCGGCGACTTCGGGCTCGCAGAGGACCTCGCCCAGGAAGCGCTGATCGACGCGTTGCGGCAGTGGCCCGTCGAGGGCGTTCCGCGCAACCCGGCAGCCTGGCTGACGGCGGTGGCGAAGCGCAAGGCGATCGACGGCTGGCGTCGACGTGAACGCCTGGACGACAGGCTCGCCGCGATCGCTCACGACCTGGAACGTGAGCAGTCCACCGATGCGCTGCCCTGGGATCCGGATGCTGTCGACGACGATGTGCTGCGTCTGATCTTCATCTCCTGCCACCCTGTGCTGTCGCGGGAGGCGCAGGTCGCGCTCACCCTGCGCGTGGTCGGCGGCCTCGGGAGCGAGGAGATCGCGCGGGCTTTTCTCGTGCCGACCGCCACCGTGCAGCAGCGCATCGTGCGGGCGAAGAAGACTCTCGCCGCCGCGAACGTGCCGTTCGAGGTGCCGTCGAGGGAGGAGCAGCCGGAACGACTCGGAGCGATCCTCGGGGTGCTCTATCTGATCTTCAACGAGGGGCACACCGCCAGCGGCGGCTCGGACTGGATGCGCCCGGAACTCAGCGAAGAGGCGATCCGGCTCACACGAGTGCTTGCGGCCCTGATGCCCCGCGAGCGCGACGTGCACAGCGTGCTCTCGCTGATGGAGCTCACCGCGGCACGGTTCGCGGCTCGCGTCGACGGGCAAGGGAATCCGGTGCTGCTGGGGGACCAGGATCGCCGACGCTGGGATCGGGGGCGCATCTCCCGCGGGCGAGCCGCGCTGGCTCGGGCGGATGCTCTGGGCCGAGGTCGCGGTGCCTATGGGCTGCAGGCGGCGATCGCGGAATGCCATGCGGTGGCGGCATCGCTCGAGGAGACCGACTGGGAACGGATCGTCGTGCTCTACGAGGCGCTGGGCCGGATCGCGCCGTCACCGGTGGTCGAGCTGAACCGCGCGGCTGCTGTCGCGATGGCCACCGGTCCCGCATCCGCCTTGCGAATCATCGACCGCCTTGCCGAGTCGGGGGCCCTGCGGGGGTACCACCTGCTCCCGGCGACGCGCGGAGAACTGCTGCTGCGTCTGGGCAGAAACGACGAGGCGCGAAGCGAGTTCGCGGTCGCGGCATCTCTCGCCGGGAACGACCGAGAACGCGCCCTGCTCGAGGCGAAGGCCGCCGGGAGATGAGGATCTGTGCCGCCGACTCCTGCCGGCGGCACAGACAGGAACCGCCCCTGCCGGAAGCAAAGCTGTCCGAGCAGAGGCGGAACCTCTTTCACCGCGCGCGACGCGCGAGGTGAGATCAGTCGCGAACGCGCGATCCGCGTCCGACGATCAGGCCGTAGATCAGCAGAACGATGATCGCACCGCCGATCGCGAGCAGCCAGGTCGAGAGATCCCAGAAGTTCTCGAGACCGACGCCGAAGAGCATCGAGCCGATCCAGCCGCCGAGCAGGGCTCCGACGACGCCGAGCAGAAGGGTGACGAGCCACCCGCCGCCTTGACGTCCGGGAAGGATGAGCTTGGCGATGGCACCGGCGATAAGGCCCAGAATGATGAAGGCGAGGAAACCCATGGTCAGCTCCTTTGTGTCAGGATCCCCGAGTCGCGGGGATTCGTGAGTCCACTGTGCTGGCCTCCGGACATCTCGGATACCCCCTTGCGCCGGGGTCACCAGGTATGCAAAGAGGCCCGCCTCCAGGTGGAGACGGGCCTCTTTCGAGTCGTGACTAGTTGCTGCCGCGGACGATCGCGATCATGCGCAGGATCTCGACGTACAGCCACACGACGGTGACCATGATGCCGAAGCCGCCGAGCCAGCCGTACTTGCGCGGTGCGCCGTTGCGCACGCCCTGCTGGATCTGGTCGAAGTCCATCACCAGCGAGTACGCGGCCATGAAGACCACGAGGACGCCGATGATGAGGCCGAGCGGGATGCCCATGACTTCCTGGCTGAGAAGGCCGAACGCCTGGCCGGCCGGGAGCACGTTCGTCCACATCAGGACGAGGTTGAGCAGCGAGAAGACCATGTAGCCGAGCATCGCGATCATGACGATCTTGGTCATCTTCTTCGACGCGCGGATCTTGCCGCTGGCGAAGAGGGCGAGGGTCACACCGACGACGGCGACCGTCGCGAGGGTGGCCTGCATGACGATGCCGGGCCAGATCATCTCGAAGAACGCGGAGATGCCACCGACGAACAGGCCCTCCAGTGCCGCGTAGACGAAGATCAGTGCGGGACGCACCTTCTTGCGCGAGGTGAAGGTGATCACCATGGCGAGCACGAAGCCACCGAAGGCGCCGATCATCCACGGAAGCATCGAGACGCCCTGGCGGGGGTCGATCTGCACGCCGCCGAGGGTCCAGACCCAGCCGATGGCGGCGGTGACGAGCAGGATGCCGAAGAGGGCGGCGGTCTTCCAGACCGTGTCCTCGACCGTCATCCGGTCGGTCTCGATCGCGCCAGCGGGCGGACCGGCGTACATGCCCTCCAGCTGTGCGTTGGCGGCAGCATCCATTCCGGCGTGCTGCGCGGAACCGAACTGCGCACCCTGAGCCGCAGCCTGCGGGCCGCCGGGGTAGGTCGCGACATTGCGCGGATCCTGCTGCTTGAACGCCGGATTGTTGAAGGCGAAATTGCTCATGGTGGGCCTCACTCCAAAGTGTGCGTAGGTCTCTTTCCTCCACGATACCCGCGCGGTGCGCTCAGTGGCGTGTTCTACGCTGAGAGCGTGCCCAGGAAATCACCGCTCGTCATCGGTCATCGCGGCGCTCCCGGCTACCGTCCGGAGCACAGCCGATCGTCGTACGAGCTCGCGCTCGCCATGGGCGTCGACGCCGTGGAGCCCGACATCGTCGCCACCCAGGACGGCGTCCTCGTCGTGCGGCACGAGAACGAGATCTCCGGCACCACCGACGTCGCCGAGCATCCTGAGTTCGCCGACCGACGCACCACCAAGCGCGTCGACGGCCAGGCACTGACCGGCTGGTTCACCGAGGACTTCACCTGGGCCGAGCTGACCACTCTGCGCAGCCGCGAGCGGCTGCCCGAGGTGCGGCTGACCAGCGCGAGCTTCGACGGGTCGCAGGCCATTCTGCGACTGAGCGACGTGCTCGACATCGTGCGCGCCGGCTCGATCGAGCACGGGCGCGAAATCGGCGTGGTGCTGGAGATCAAGCACGCGACCTACTTCGCGAGCATCGGCCTGGATCTTGCTCCCCTGATCGAACGGGATCTTCGCGAGGCAGGCTGGGCCGACGGCGAGCTGCCCCTCATCATCGAGTGCTTCGAATCGACGGTGCTCGGCCACCTGCGTGCACGAGGGATCGCCGCTTCCTACGTCTATCTGATCGAGGCATCCGGCCGCCCGTACGACCTCCTCGTCGCGCAGGGCAAGCAGGCGCTCAGCTACAAGGCCACGATCACGCCGCGGGGACTCGATGGTCTGGTCGGCAAGGTCGATGGCATCAGCGTCAACAAGAGGATGCTCCTGGCCAAGGGCAACACGATCGTGGACGATGCGCATGCGCGCGGCCTCAAGGTGTTCACCTGGACCGCCCGCCCGGAGAACGCGTTCCTGGCCGCGGAGTTCCGCGGTGCCGGCGGACGCAGCGAGTACGGCGACTACGAGGCGGAGTGGGCAGCGATCGCGCGCACCGGGATCGACGGCGTGTTCGTCGATCACCCCGATCTGGGCGTGGGCTTCTTCCGCAACTGAGCATTCGCCCGCGATCCGGGGGCATCAGAGCGGTCCCAGGACCTCCGGCACGGTTTTCTCGAGCCGCAGCGCGCGAAGGGGAGCGAGGATCTCCCGCTCTTCGAAGCGGAAATGCGACTCCATGATCGCGCCGATCCCGTCGAGGTGGCGTTCGATCGACGCCGTATCCTCATCGCGTTCGACGGCGTTGCGCAGCGCGTTCAGCAGGTGGGAGAGCATCGAGTGATCCTGCATGAGCTTGTCGATCACTCCGGAGAGTTCGGGATGCTCGTCACGCAGCGCGGGGAACAGGCTGCGGTCCTCGCTGCGGTGGTGGCCGTCCAACGCCGAGCAGAAACCGATGCAGAAGAGCAGCAGCTCGGACGCGGCATCCGGGGCGGTGTCGCCGACATCCAGCGCCACCCGGGTGGCGGAAAGGGCGGCGCGCAGGCGGGTGTGCGCCGAGCGGAGCTCTTCATCCCAGGCGATCAGGCGGTCGGCATCCACCGGGCAAGTGTACGGCTACCCCGCGAACGCACCCCGCCGGGTGGAAACGATCTCCTTGCCGAGGGGCACGAGCGAGATCGGCACCATCTTGAAGTCGGCGATACCCATCGGGATGCCGATGATCGTGATGCACAGTGCGATACCGGAGATGATATGACCGATCGCCAGCCACCAGCCCGCGAGGATCACCCAGAGCACGTTGCCGAGGAACGAGCCCACGCCGGCCGTCGGCTTGCTGATGACCTCACGCCCGAACGGCCAGATGGCGTAGCGGGCGATGCGGAACGACGCGATCGCCCACGGGATGGTCACGATCGGGATGCACAGCAGGATGCCCGCCAGCATGTAGCCGAGGAACAGGACCCATCCGGCGAGGATGACCCAGATGATGTTCAGGATCGTGCGCATGAGGTGATTGTCGCAGTCGTGGCTGGGACTACGCCTGACGCATGCGCCCGGCAGATGCCGGTGCGGTCGGGAGTTGATTGGCCGCCCGCCGTTCACCTCTCGTCCATCTGCACGCCGCCGCGCGGCCACGCGGCATCGGTGGTGTGGACTCACACCCGTCTGAGTTCTCACCCTGGAGCCCCATGTCCCGCCTGCACTCCGCGGCAGCGGTCACGACGGTCTGCGCGCTCAGCGCAGCCGCCCTGCTCGCCGCACCGCTCGCCGCCACCGGCGCCGATTCCCGCATCACCGAGACTTCGGGCGCACCCGCGGGTCTCGTCCTCAACGAGATCGTCTACGACGACGCGGCGACCGGACTCGCCGACCAGGTCGAGATCTACAACGCCGGCGCAGAGCCCATCTCGCTCGATGGCTGGTACATCTCCGACGAGAAGCGCGACACCTTCGGCCACGCGCCGGCCGGCACCACGCTGGCTCCGGGGGAGTTCCTCGTGCTGGTGAAGGACGTCGACTTCGATTTCGGTCTCGGCAAGGGCGACGAGGTCGTGCTGTTCGACCCGGCCGGCGCCGAGGCCGACGCATACGCCTACGAGAACACGGCTCCGCTGGCCGTGTGGGCGCGCTGCGCCGACGGCGTGGGCGAGTGGGCGCACGCGACCGCGGCGACCCCCGGCGCGGCCAACGACTGCACCGTGGTGCCGGTCACCGGCTCCATCGTGATCAACGAGGTCGACTCGCAGCCGGCCGACTGGGCGGAGTTCTACAACCCCGGTGGCGAGGCGCTCGACATCTCCGGCTTCGAGATCCGCGACAACTCCGACGATCACCGCTGGCAGTTCCGGCCGGGGACCCAGATCGGTGCGGGGGAGTTCCTCGTCGTCGACGAGAGCACGATCGGCATCGTCGACGGCACGGAGGCGGCATTCCGCGATCCGATCGGCATCGGCAGCGCCGATCGCATCCGTCTCTACGACGCCGCGGGTGTCCTGATCGATGACACGCTGATGTGGGACGGCCACGCGGCGATCGGCGGGGACTTCAGCGCCGCCACGCTGGCGCGCTGCCCCGATGGCGTCGGCGCATTCATCCTCGCCCACGCCACCCCGGGTGCGACCAACTCGTGCGTGATGCCGGACGTCGCGATCAACGAGATCGAATCCAACGGCGACGCCACCGACTGGGTCGAGGTCGTCAATGCGGGGAGCACCTCCGTCGACCTCTCCGGGTGGACCGTGATGGACAACGATCCGTCCGGCCACGCTGGCGACGTGACGCCGCTGCCCGCCGGCACGATGCTCGAGCCGGGCGCCTACGTCGTTTTCGACCAGCCCACCGCGTTCAGCTTCGGCCTCGGCAACGGCGACACAGTGACGATCCGTGATGCGAACGGCAACACCGTCGACGAATACGTCTACCCGGCGCACGCGGACGGCGTCTGGGCGCGGTGCGCGGACGGCACCGGAGATTTCGCGGATCAGGCGATCTCGACCAAGGGCGCGCGCAACGCCTGCGGAAGCCCTGTGCGCATCAACGAAGTCGAATCCGATGGCGGTTCCCCCGATGACTGGGTCGAACTGGTCAACCCGACGGCGGACGCGCTCGACGTGTCCGGCATCGTCGTGAAGGACGACGACGATGCGCACGCCTACACGATCCCGGCAGGCACGGCGATCGCCGCAGGCGGCTATCTCGTCATCGAGCGCGCGCAGCTCGGTTTCGGTCTGGGCGGCGGGGACGCGGTGCGCGTGTTCGACGGCGACCTGATCGTCGACGAGACGACGTGGGGCGAGGGCCATGCGGCCACGAGCTGGGGGCGCTGCCCCGACATCACCGGTGCCTTCGCGCTGACCGCTCAGCCGACCAGGGGCGCCGCCAACGAGTGCGCCGGCGAGATCGCGTTCTCGCCGTGGCCGGGATCGGCCGAGGTCCGTGCGCTCGACGCCATCCCGATGTTCCTCGAGGACAGCTCGGGGCTCGACATCCAGGAGACCGCGGACGGCGCCGTTCTCTGGGCGGTCGACAACGGGGATGGACGCATCTGGAAGCTCGATGCGCACGCAGACGGTTCTGTCGTGAAGGCCGAAGGCTGGAACGACGGCAAGCGCATCCGTTTCCAGAAGGACGCATCGGACCCCGGCGCCGCCGGCCCGGACACCGAGGGCATCACGGTCGACGGCGAGGGCGCGGTCTATGTCGCATCCGAGCGTGACAACAGCGCCAAGGGCGTGAACCAGAACGTCGTGCTGAAGGTCGATCCGGATGCCGCAGCCGGTGATCTCGTCGCGCAGCAGGAGTGGGATCTGACCGCTTTGCTTCCCGCCGTGGGTGCGAACCTCGGCATGGAGGCGGTCGAATGGGTTCCGGATGCAGCGCTGGCGGGCGTGCTCTTCGACGACAACACCGGTGCCGCCTACGACCCGGCTGACTATGCCGGTCGCGGAGGAGGCCTGTTCTTCGTGGCCATCGAGGACAACGGTCACGTCTATGCGTTCGCGCTCGGAACCGACGGGAGTGCGACCCTCGTCTCCGAGATCGCACCGGGACTCGCCGGAGTGATGGCGCTGGACTACGACAGCGTGCGCGACGTGCTGTGGGCCGTGTGCGATGACGGCTGCCAGGGTCGTTCGGCCGAGATCACGCTGAACGGCACCGCACAGCCGGGCCTGGCGCACTTCGAGCGCCCCGCCGGAATGCCCGACATCAACAACGAGGGCTTCGCCACCGCTCCGGCATCGCTGTCGGTGGACGGGCAGCGACCGGTGTGGTGGTTCGCCGACGGTTTCGCGTCCGAGGCGCTGCGGACCGGCACACTCCCCGGGGTCGACGGCGAGAACCCCGGTGGCGAGAACCCCGGCGGTGAGACGCCGACGGGTCCTGGCGCGGGGAGCCCTGGTACCGGAACCCCCGGTGGCGGGCTCGCTGCAACCGGCTCCGAGGCACCCGTCGCGGCGATCGCGCTGGCGCTGATGCTCCTCCTGGCCGGAGCGGCGATCGCGCGTCGGCGTTCACGCTCGGTGTGAGTTGAGCGGGGTGCGCGGGTCGCCCGCGCACCCCGCTCGGCTCGGCGGGCGTCGGTGCCGCCGTTGCTGTCCATCTCCGGGACCCATCCGGCATCGCGGCGCCGGCGGCGAATCGCGTGATGAGAGATCAGCGACGCGGGCGCTGCACGCTGCGCCCGGACACCGCGTGCACATGCAACCGCAGAGGAAGGTCGCGGTCACCACCCGCCCACGGGTGGACGCGGCCGGAGGCCGGAAGGGCGTCGAGCTCGCCGACCGGCATCGCGGACACCGTGCCGTTCAGCAGCACGCTCCAGCCGGTCCCGGCGAGGTCGTCGTGATGATCGACCTCGAAGGCGACCTCCAGCTCACTCGCGGGAAGCGTGCTGAGGATGCTGTCCGGCGCCGTGCGGACGACGATGTCACGGTCGTCGAGGAAGTAGTTGACCGGGATGATCTGCACCCGGCCATCGCGCACGAAGCCGAATCGTCCTACGGTCGTCGTGCGCAGCAAATCGAAGCACTTCTGCTCGCTCAGACTGGTGATCATCGCTCGCCCCTCGTCGTGAGCACCGATCGTACTCCGCTGTCCTAGGCCCCGCCTAGACTCGTAAGGCCATGACCGACGCTCCTCTCATCGTCCCCTCCACCGCCGGCCCACGCTCCTCGTCATCGGAGTCCGCTGGTGCTTCCGACGACCTCCTCGCCGGGCTCAACCCGCAGCAACTCGAGGCGGTGACATACCGCGGCCAGGCGCTGCTCATCGTGGCGGGTGCCGGCTCGG
This sequence comes from Microbacterium sp. LWO13-1.2, assembly GCF_038397725.1. Lineage (NCBI taxonomy): Bacteria > Bacillati > Actinomycetota > Actinomycetes > Micrococcales > Microbacteriaceae > Microbacterium > Microbacterium sp. LWO13-1.2. The sequence continues at coordinate 3,957,368 of NZ_CP151634.1, read as the reverse complement.
GAAAGACCAGTGTGCTGACGCGCCGCATCGCGTCGCTGCTGCGGAGTCGTGAGGCATGGCCGAGCCAGATCCTCGCGATCACCTTCACCAACAAGGCTGCCGGCGAGATGCGTGAGCGCGTCGGCGCGCTCGTCGGCGAAGCATCCCGCGGCATGTGGATCTCGACCTTCCACTCCGCCTGCGTGCGGATCCTCCGTCGTGAGGCCGAGCAGTTCGGCTTCACCAAATCGTTCACGATCTACGACTCGGGAGATTCCCGCGCGTTGCTCAAGCGACTGGTCAAAGAGCATGAGGCCGACGCGTACGGGCTGACTCCGGCATCCGTGCAGTCGCGCATCTCGAAGCTCAAGAACGAACTGTCGGATGCCGATTCCTACGCGCGTCAGGCGAACATGTCAGATCCGGCGGAGCGGATCTTCGTCGAGCTCTTCGCCGACTACCAGCGGCAGCTGCAGAAGGCGAACGCCTTCGACTTCGACGACCTCATCGGGCAGACGGTCTATCTGTTCCGTGCGTTCCCGGAGGTGGCGAACACCTACCGGCGCCGCTTCCGGCACATCCTCGTCGACGAGTACCAGGACACCAACCACGCCCAGTACTCGCTCATCCACGAGCTGACCCGGCCGGTTTCGAGCGAGGCTCCCGATCCATATGCCTCGAACGGCATGATGATCTTCGAACCCGAGACCTCGCCGGAGCTCGAGGGGGCATCCCTCACCGTGGTCGGTGATTCCGACCAATCCATCTACGCCTTCCGCGGCGCGGACATCCGCAACATCAGCGAGTTCGAACGGGACTTCCCCGGCGCACGTGTCGTGCTGCTGGAGCAGAACTACCGTTCGACGCAGAACATCCTGTCGGCCGCGAACGCCGTGATCGGCAACAACTTCGACCGCAAGGACAAGAAGCTCTGGAGCGACAAGGGCGACGGCGACAAGATCGTCGGCTTCACCGGCTACTCGCAGCACGATGAGGCCCAGTTCGTCGCCGACGAGGTCGAGGCGCTGCGCCGCGCGGGGATGCCGTACTCCGAGATGGCCGTCTTCTACCGCACGAACTCCCAGTCCCGCGCGCTCGAGGAGATCTTCATCCGCTCTGCCGTCCCCTACAAGGTCATGGGCGGCACCAAGTTCTACGACCGCGCAGAGATCAAGGACGCGCTCGCCTACCTCGTGGCGGTCGCGAATCCCGCCGACGAGATGTCGGTGCGGCGCATCCTGAACAAGCCCAAGCGCGGCATCGGTGATGTCTCCGAGACGGCCATCGCACGATTCGCCGAGGAACACGGCATCTCCTTCCGCGACGCTCTTTCCCTGTCGCCCCAGTTGGGATTCGGCCCGAAGATCCAGGCCGCCATCGCCCAGCTCGACGGGGTGCTCGCCGAGGCGACCGCGATCATGCTGCCGGCGACGGGAGAGGTGCCGGCGCCGACGACGGTCGCCGACGGCCTCAGCCTTCTCCTGACGAAGAGCGGATACCTCGACGCGCTGCGCAGGAGCCGTGACCCGCAGGACGAGGCGCGGGTCGAGAACCTCGACGAGTTCGTCGCCGTCGCCAGGGACTTCGCCCGCAACAATCCCGACGGCACGATCGTCGACTTCCTCACCGAGGTCGCCCTGGTCAGCGATGCCGACGATCTGGATGACGAATCCGGTTCGGTGTCGTTGATGACGATGCACACCGCCAAGGGGCTCGAGTACGACGCGGTGTTCGTCACCGGTGTCGAGGAGGATCTGATCCCGCACCGGATCTCGGCGGGGGAGCCGGGCGGTCCGCAGGAGGAGCGCCGGCTGTTCTACGTCGGCATCACCAGGGCGCGCAAGCGCCTGCACCTCTCGCTCGCGATGACCAGGGCGCAGTTCGGCGAGGTCACGGTCGCGATGCCGAGCCGCTTCCTGCAGGAGATCCCGGTCGGCCTCGTCGACTGGCGGCAGTCGCCGGGAGACGTGAACTCCCGCGGTGGAATGCAGTCGAGGGCGCTGAACGCCCGACGACCAGGTGGCGGGTTCGGATCCTCCGGCTCGGGCGATCGCTTCGGCGTGAAGCCTCTCCCTGGCGGCGACTCCCTCAAGCCGCTGTCCACGGCGATGGACAAGTTCCCGAACCGGGTCACGGCGAAGATGCGCGACAACGGCGATCTCGAACTCGCCGCCGGCGACCGTATCCGCCACTCCGATTTCGGCGAGGGGCGCGTGGACGCCGTGACCGGCGAAGGTGCGAAGCGCATCGCCCACGTGCGCTTCGATTCCGCCGGGCAGAAGAAACTGCTCATCAAGGTCGCGCCGATCGAGAAGATCTAGGCAGCGTTCCCGCGCCGCCCCCTGTGCCGATCGGGACTCGGGGGTCGCAGATTGTCGCGTCGTGGGCGTGGTGACGGCCATGTGCGTCCCCTGGGCGGGCTTGAGAGGGGACGCAGATTGTCGTGACGTGGGCGGCGTGGCGGCCATGTGTGACCCCTGCCATGGGGGCGGGGACGCAGATTGTCGCGTCGTGGGTCGGGTGACGGCCATGTGTGACTCCTGCTGCGCGCCGCCGACCGCAGCAGGTGCCCGCGCCGCGGGTTAGGCTGACAGATATGGGCCTTTTCTCCCGCAAGAAGACCGAAGACGCTCCGGATGCCGTAGAGGCCAAGGACGCGGCGACCGCCGAGGATGCGTCCTCGCAGGAGACTGCACCGGACGAGGTCGCCGAAGTCGTCCCGTCGATCGGCATCTCCGTGCAGGCCTTCCGTGGTGTCGGCGCGGAGGCGGGTCCCGAGGTCTCGTTGCCGGACCCGGATGCCGCGCAGGCGAAGGCGTCTGCCCCGGCTTCAGCCCCCGCAGCCCCGCAGGTCCCGGCCGCCCCCGCGGAGCGCAAGCTTCCGCTGGCGCCGGCGCTGCCGCCCGAGCAGACCGAGACGGTCGCCGGGATGAAGGACAACGTCCTGCTGCGTGAAGCGTTGAAGGAGATCGCCGAGGGCGCGAGCAACGATCAGCTCCTCGGAGTGCTGCGCCAGACGCTGCAGGGGCACCTGTACCTTCGCGTGAACGGCGATGCTCGTGCGCAGATCAGCGAAGGCAAGCCGCTCTCGATCGCCGTGGTCCGCGACGGCGATCGATCGTTCATGCTCGCGTTCAGCTCGGCCGCGGCGGTCCGTGACTCCGTGAAGCAGGAGACCGACCCGTCGGCGACATCTGCGGTCGCGCAGCCGGTCACCTCCGTGCTGCAACAGGTCGTCGCTGGGGAGTTCACCGGGCTGATCGTCGACAACGCATCTGCCCCGCATCGCGTCGTCTTCCCCACCGAGCTGCTGCAGAAGGCGCTCGAGCAGGCCGAACCCGAGCTGACGGTCAAGACCATTCTGGCGGCGCCGCGACAGGCCGATTCTGCGGTGAAGGTCGGCGAGGCGCTCGCGACGAAGCGGATGTGGGTGGCGGTGAATGACGGGAACGGATCGGGCCAGGTCGGCATCGCCGAGGCGCAGACCGCAGACGGCAAGCGATTCCTCCAGCTCTTCTCGCACCCGCTCGAGGTGCTCGCGCTCGGGCGCGGCGATCGGCCGCTGCCGTTCGGGCCGGAGCAGCTGGCCAAGGTCCTGACGAGTCATTCCGAGATGGCCGGCGTCATCGTCGACCCGGCGGGTCCCTCGCTGGTCGTCGAGCGCGATGCGCTTGCGCCGGTGCTCGTGCTGGCCGTCGATCTCGGCGACTGACGCCGGGGGTTCCCCGCACGGCGGTCGCGCCATAGGGTCGGAGCATGGCCTCCGAACGAGTGACCCTGACCGTCGCCGACCCCGATGGAGAACGCGAAGTCGCGCTCTCGAGCCCGAACCGACCGGTGTGGCCGGAACCCGGGATCACCAAGGCCGAGCTCGCCGAGTACGCCCAGCTGGTCGCGACGCCCTTTCTCGCCGCGAACGGCCACCGACCGGTCTCTCTGGAGCGCTTTCGCGCCGGGATCGACAGTGAGGGCTTCTTCTCGAAGAACCCGCCGAAGGGAACGCCCGACTACGTCGACGACGTGATGGTGACGTACAACAGCGGGCGGAAGCATCCGCAGATCGTCCTCACCCGGCCCTCGGCCATCGTCTGGGCCGTGCAGATGAACACCGTGGTCTTCCACCCCTGGGCGTCGCTGGCTTCGGATGCCGACAACCCCGTCGAGCTGCGCATCGACCTGGATCCGCAGCCGGGGACCGACTTCGCCGATGCCATCACGGCGGCCCACGCACTGCGGGAGGTGCTGCGCGACGCCGGTCTGGAGGCCTTCATCAAGACCAGCGGCAACCGCGGGCTGCACGTGTTCGCTCCGATCGAGCCAGTGCACGAGTTCCTGATCGTGCGCCACGCCGTGATCGCCGCCGGACGCGAGCTCGAGCGCCGGATGCCGGAGCAGGTGACGATGAACTGGTGGAAGGAAGAGCGAGGCGAGCGGATCTTCGTCGACTTCAACCAGGCGAATCGCGATCGCACGATGGCCGGCGCCTACAGTCCGCGTGCTCTTCCCGGCGCGACCGTGTCGACCCCGGTCGAGTGGGAAGAGCTGGACGGCCTCGATCCGTCGCGGTTCACCGTGCGCAGCATCCCGCAGCGTCTCGCCGACGTCGGTGACCCCTGGGCGCACATGCAGGACAACCCGGGCCGGATCGATGTGCTGCTGGAGTGGTGGGAGCGCGACAAAGCCGACGGTCTCGGCGAGCTGCCGTTCCCGCCGGAGTTCCCGAAGATGCCGGGGGAGCCTCCTCGCGTGCAGCCCAGCAAGAAGGTCGCCGCGAACTGGGACGAGGACGGCACCAGGGCCGAAGCCTAGCCGGGACCCACGTTCGGCTCACCTGATCCGGAGCGCCAGCTTTCCCACGTAGTGATCGCGCAGGGCCTGGTGGGCGCTGCGGACATCGTCCAGCGCGAACGTCTGGGCGACATGGACCTCGAAGTCGCTCGCGTCGATGATCCCGTTCAGACGTGCCGCAGCTGTACTGCTTCGGTCGCCGTCGTAGTGCGAGAGAGTCGCGCGCGGTGCTTCCGAGGGCAGGGGGTATACGCCGTGCGGCCAGGCGATTCGCCCTGATTCCTTGACCGCCTGCAACGCGCGCTCAGTGGTTTCGCCGCCGACGGTGACGAGCGCCGCATCCAGCCCATCCGGCGCGAAGGTGGCCGCCGCGGCCAGCACGTCGTCTGCGCGGCCGTCGACGACGGCATCGGCGCCGAGGCGCTCAGCCAGAGCGACGCCGTCATCGCCGGAGGCCACCGCCAGAACCCGAAGACCGCGGTGTCCCGCCAGCTGAACGGCGAGGTGTCCGATACCTCCGCTGGCGCCGAAGACCATGAGCGAGGCGCCCGGCTGCAGGTCGAGAAGGTCGAGACCGCTCAGCGCGGTCAGTGCGTCCCAGGCCATCGCGCCGGCCTGTTCGAACGGCATCCGGTCAGGCAGACGTGTCACATGCTCCTCCGCGACGACGCCGTACTCGGCGTAGAAACCACCGCGGGGGAGCGGAGTCGTCGCCGCGTAGACACGGTCGCCGACGGCGAACCGGGTGACGTTGCGTCCCACAGCCGCCACCGTTCCGGCCGCATCCCAGCCGAGCACGTACGGGAATCTCGACGGAAGGTCGAAAGCCCCCTCGAATTCGCCCTGTCGCTCGGCGGCATCCCAGGACCCGACTCCGGCGACATACACGCGGATCAGGACATCGTCTTCGCCGACCTCCGGAACGGGGAGCAGGCGTGTCGTGAGTTCCTCCGCCCCGCCGAATCGGTCGAGGACGGCGGCTTTCATCATCGGGCTGACGGCCTGCTCATCGTTCATCGGTATCCGTGCTCCTCGGTTGCTTGATTGGATCAAGGAACAGTGAATCACGGATGCTTGATTGCATCAAGTATCTCGCCTACGCTGAGGTGATGGCACTGCCGAGCGGACCCACGCAGACATCGTCGGAGGCCGAAGCGATCCTGTTCGACCTGGTCGACGTGTACGACCGTGCCTACGGAGTCGCCGCGGCCGAGCTCTCGCTCAGCGCGGCGCAGGCCTGCGTTCTCGGGCGTCTCGGGGAGCGACGAGGCATGGGCGCGCTCGCTGCGGAGCTCGGATGCGATGCCTCCAACATGACCCAGATCGTCGGGCGCCTCGAGGCCCTCGACCTCGTGAGCCGCGAACCGAATCCGGTCGACCGCCGGGCACGGCTGGTCGCGCGTACACCGCGTGGAGACGAGCTCAACCGTCGCTTCGAGGAGGCCTTCACCTTCGCTCGCGCGGCCGTCGGGCGCCTGAGCGTCGACGAACAGGAACAGCTCACCGCTCTGCTGCGCAAGGCGCTCGGTCAGGCGAGCACGCCGGCCAAGTCGTAGCCGGCGACGGTGTCGAGCTGCTCGTAGGTGCACGACCGCGCCTCGCGATCGGGGCGCCAGCGATCGAACTGCACGGTATGCCGGAATCGGGCGCCTTCGAGCTGGTCGTAGCGCACCTCGAGCACGCGCTCTGGGCGCAGGCGCACGAAGGAGACGTCCTTCGCACCGCTGAACCGGGAGCGCTCGCCCGCGCCGGTGATCGCCTCTCCTTCGTCGTCGCGCTCGACCAGGGGCTCGAGCTCTGCGACGAGTTCCTGACGGCGCGCATCGCTCCATGCCGCCACACCGCCGACCTGGCGCAGGACCCCGTCGGAGTCGTAGAGACCAACGAGGAGCGAGCCGACTCCGGATCCTGACTTGTGGACGCGGTAGCCGAGCGCGACCACATCGGCCGTGCGAGCGTGCTTGATCTTGACGAGTGTGCGCTTGCCCGGCGCGTACGGCTGGTCGAGCGGCTTCGCGACGACCCCGTCGAGTCCGGCGCCCTCGAATTCGGCGAGCCAGCGCACTGCCGCGTCGCGATCGCGCGTGGTGCGGGTCAGATGCAGCGGATGATCGACGCCGGCCATGAGCTTCTCCAGCCGCGCCCGCCGGTCGTGGAACGGCATGTCCAGCAGATCGTCATCGCCCTCGGCGAGCAGATCGAAAGCCACGAACATCGCCGGTGTCTCGGTGGCGAGCCGGGTGATTCGTGACGCGGCGGGATGGATACGCTGACTCAGCGCCTCCCAGTCCAGCCGCTGCGCCCCGCTCGCGCCGGTGGCGACCACGATCTCGCCATCGAGCAGGCACGGCCCAGGCAGAAGCCGGGAGACGGCGTCGACCAGCTCGGGGAAGTACCGGGTCAGCGGCTTCGCGCCGCGAGAACCGATCTCGACCGACTCTCCGTCCCATGCGACCAGCCCGCGGAAGCCGTCCCACTTCGGTTCGAACAGCAGGCCGCCGGGAGTCTTGACAGGATCCGGAACGGCCGCAGCCGCCTTCGCGAGCATCGGTGCGGGGATCAGGTAGCGCATGGCTCCATCCTGGTCTGGCGGAGCGAGCAGCGGTAGATCAGGCGAAGAGGTCGTCGAGTGAGACGGGAGTGCCGGCATCCGCCAGTGCCGTGCGTGCCGCGTGCCAGCCGGCCATGCCGTTGACCCCCGGGCCCGGCGGGGTGGATGCCGAGGCCAGATACACGCCGCGCATCGGCGTGCGCCACGGTGCCGACGACAGGGTGGGGCGGCGCACCATCTGCTGAACGGTGAAGTCGCCGCCCGAGATGTCCCCGCCGATCGTTGCGGGGTTGATCGCCTCGCGCTCGGACGCGCGCACCGCGTGGGTGGCCAGGATGCGATCACGGAAACCCGGTGCGAAGCGTTCGATCTGGCGCGTGATCGGCTCGGTGGGATCGAAGTCGGAGTTCGCGGGGACGTGCATGTAGGCCCAGAACACCGCCTTGCCCTCCGGCGCCCGGGTGGGGTCGAGCGTCGACGGCTGCACGGCGAGAACATACGGTCGTTCGGCGACGCGTCCTCGGGCGACGGCGTTCTCGCTGGCCCACGTCTCGGTGCGGGTGCCGCTCAGGTGTACGGTGGGCGCGCTTGCGACATCCGGATGCGCCCATGGCACCGGGCCGTCGAGAGCGAAGTCGACCTTCGCCGCCCCCGCGCCGTAGCGATAGCGACGCAGCGCGCGCGCGTACCCGGAGGGGAGACCGGGAAGCGTGAGCGCCAGGCGCGGCGAACCGTTGAGCAGCAGCAGATCTCCCTTCGCGGGGTCGCCCCAGTCGAGCGCCCCCAGATCGCGGATGTGCGCGTCGGTCTCGATCAGGCCGCCGTGGGCTTCGAGATCGACGCGGAGCGCGTCGGCGATCGCCTGGGCTCCGCCGCGCGGATACGGCCAACCACCGGCGTGTGCGAGGGCGGCGAGCAGCAGGCCGGCGCCAGCGGACGGCAGTGAGGGGAGTGCGGTGTTCCCATGGGCGACGACGCCGGAGAACAGCGCCGACGCCTCCTCGGTGCGGAAGAAGCGCTTCGCCACGGTGGATCCCTGATCGAGCGTCCGCAGGGCGAAGCGGGCGGCCGTGATCGGATGCCGCGGAACGCGGAGCAGCGACGAACCGGTGAAGTCGAGGACGCCGTCGATATGAGAACTCAGGGGCCGCAACAGGGTTCGCCACCTCTTCGCATCCGCCCCCAGGCCGTCGGCCGTGCGCTCGATGTCGCGCCAGGCGATCGCGGCGCGTCCGTCGTCGAGCGGATGCGCATACGCGGCGACGGGATTGATCCAGTCGAGGCGCCGGTCCAGGCCGAAGGCGCGGAAGAAAGGGGAGGAGTAGGCGCCAGGGTGCACGGCCGATCCGACGTCGTGCACGAAACCGGGGAGCGTCGATTGCGCGCTGCTCACGCCGCCGCCGATGCGCGCTCCCGCCTCGAGTACGCGCACCTGGTAGCCGGCGCGAGCCAGCGTCACGGCTGCCGCGAGGCCGTTCGGTCCCGAGCCGATGATCGTCGCACGTGCCATGAACTGAGTCTTTCATGTCTCGAATCGGCACCTTATTGCCCGCTTCGAGCGGAAGTGGTATCCGTGGGCCGCAGCAGGTGAGATCCTGGAGAGGATGAATGAAGTTCAGGGGCCAACCCCCGCAGGCACGTCCCGTCCGTACAAGTCCCTTCCGGAAGCGCTTCGCGCGCACCGGATCGCCGTCGAGGACTACGAGTACATCTCCGCAGTCCTCAATCAGGTCGGCATCACCAGCCTCATCGACCGAGGCCGTTACATCGAGGCGATTCGTCGCGGTGAAGGTGCAGCTCTGCACATCGGTAAGACCTACACCAACGGGTTCACCGAGGATGAGCAGATCGTCGTTGGCTCGCGTCCGGCGCTGCTGCAGCCGAGCGAGGGGCGTCCGCCGTACTTCTATCTGACGCACCCGAGCCAGATCGCCAGCAACACGCCGCCAGCCCGCGCGAAGCACCCGTCGCGTCCGCGCACGGCGACTCCCCGCACCGCGACGGCCGGTTCCGAGCGCATGACGCCGCTGATCGAGCGCGACTACGGCGTCTGCGACGTCTGCTTCATGGTGCGCGGCGCCGCCGGCAACTGCGGCTGCAACTGATCCCGCGAGCTGGGGTGGGCGCGGAACTCAGACGAACGCGCTCATTCCGGTGATGTCGCGGCCGAGCAGCAGTGCCTGCACGCTTTCCGTGCCCTCGTAGGTGTGGATGGCCTCGATGTCGGCCATGTGCTGCATGACGCCGTTCTCGAGCAGGATGCCGTTGCCGCCGAGCAGGTCGCGCGCGAGCGAGGCGATCCGGCGGGCGGCGCGGGTGTTGTGGAACTTCGCCAGTGAGGCCTGGGTCGGCCGCAGCGCGCCGGCGGTCTCGAGGTCGGCGAGGCGGCGGCAGTACAGCTGCATCGCGGTGAGGTCCTCCAGCATGTGCGTCAGGCGTTCCTGCACCATCTGGAACTTCGCCAGCGGCTTGCCGAACTGCACCCGCTGAGTCGCGTAGGCGAGCGCGGCCTCGTAGCAGGCTGTGGCATGGCCGAGCGCAGACCAGGCGACACCGGACCGGGTCGCATAGAGCACGGTCGAGGCATCCCGGAAACTCTTCGTCCCGGGGAGGACGGCGTCGAGCGGGACGCGCACGTCGTCGAAGAGGATGTGCGCCTGGTGGATTGCGCGCAGTGAGCCCTTTCCGCGGATCGGCGTGCCGATGTACCCGGGAGTGTCCTGTTCGACGAGGAAGCAGCGCACCGCGCCATGCTCCGCGGCGCCCTCGTCGTCGACGCGCGCCCACACGAAGGTGACGCCGCCGGACGAGCCGTTGCCGATCCACTTCTTCGCACCGCGGATGACCCACGTGTCGCCGTCGCGTCGGGCGACGGTCTCCAGCGACACCGAGTCCGAGCCGTGGTCCGGCTCTGTCAGCGCGAACGATCCGAACACGGAGCCGTCGGCCATGCCCGTCAGCCACTTCTCCTGCTGCTCCGGTGACCCGAACAGCGCGAGAGTGCGCAATGCGAGCCCGCCCTGCACAGCGAGCACGGTGCCCAGGGAGCCGTCGCCGCGCGAGATCTCCATGTTCACGAGCCCGGCGGCCAACGGTGAGAGCCGGGTGAGCGACGGATGCTCGATGCCGTCGACGACGAGATCCATCTCGCCCATGCGGCGGGCAGCATCGAGCGGGTATTCGGCACGATCCCAGGCATCCGCCATCTGCGGGCCGACCTCGTCGATGTACGCCTTCGCGCGATCCCACGCGACGCGATCATCTGCGGGGATGTCGCTGAAGACGGCGTAGTAGTCGCTGTCGAGGCGCGAGGTCGTGTCGTAGCTCTCGACGCTCTGGCCGGGGAAGGAGAGGGCTTCATCGCTCATAGTGCCGCCACTCTACTCCTCGCGGCATTGAGTTTCATATACCCAGGCACTCAGTTCCACCCCACTGGTGGCGATTCGAGCCCGGGTGTCGGCTCAGCCGAGCTCTTCGCGCAGCCGCCGAGAGATCTCTGCCACCGGCATCGATCGCGGGAACACGGCGACGACGACGTCATCGGGGGCTGACGCGGACGCCTCAGGGCCGACGCCGTAACGGCGACGGGCATCGGCGAGCGCATTCTGCAGGGTCGCGATCGGAACACGTTTCGTGTCGCGCAGGAGTTGGCGCAGCACATGATTGTGCACGGCGGTCACGAGGGCCGAGTACCCGACGGCATCCAGCGGATCGATGCCGGGCAGCGAACTGCGCAGGTACTCGTCGAACAGCCGCTCGTAGCGGAACACGGTGATGATCTCCCGGCCGCGCAGCACCGGCACGTCTCGCACGATCTGGTATCGACGGCGTGCCATCTCCGGGTCGCGGGCGAAGTGCGCGAAGACCCGCTCCGACGCCTCGCACACGGCTGTCCACGGATCGCTGTGTCCTTCGGCGAGGAAGGCGCGGACTTCTTCGAGGAGCACTTCGTGGTCGGCGAAGACGACATCCTCCTTGCCGCCGAACTGACGGAAGAACGTCGAGCGGGAGACGCCGGCGGCTTTCGCGATCTGCTCCACGGAGGTCTGGTCGTACCCCTGCTGCTGGAACAGTTCGAGCGCTGCGGCGACGACGGCGGAGCGCGGTTCTGCGGAGTCATGCATAGCGAGAAGCCTAGACCTGCGGCAGCACAGCGACGAGAGTCATGACGACGACCGTCCGGCGGGGCGTTCAGCCAGTAGTAGGCTGGTTTCTCGGGTCGATTCATCGATCGGCAACCGACATTCTGTCGCGTCCCACCCGCCGCAACCAGCGAAGGACTGCACGTGGATCTCTACGAGTACCAGGCACGAGACCTTTTCGAGAAGTACGGGGTGCCGGTTCTCGCCGGTATCGTCGCGGACACTCCCGAGGAGGTGAAAGCGGCTGCCGAGAAGATCGGCGGTGTCGTCGTCGTCAAGGCGCAGGTCAAGACCGGCGGTCGAGGCAAGGCCGGCGGCGTCAAGGTCGCCAAGACTCCCGATGAGGCATACGAGGCTGCGAAGGCGATCCTCGGCCTCGACATCAAGGGCCACGTCGTCAAGCGCGTCATGGTCGCCCAGGGCGCGGCCATCGCAGAGGAGTTCTACTTCTCGGTGCTGCTCGATCGTGCGAACCGCTCCTACCTGAGCCTGTGCTCGGTCGAGGGCGGCATGGAGATCGAGGTGCTCGCCGTCGAGAAGCCCGAGGCGCTCGCCCGTGTCGAGGTGAACCCGTTGACGGGTATCGACAAGGCGAAGGCCGTCGAGATCGCTCGCGCCGCGAACTTCCCGGAAGACCTCATCGAGAAGGTCTCCGACGTCTTCGTGAAGCTCTACGAGGTCTACAAGGGCGAAGACGCCACTCTCGTCGAGGTCAACCCGCTCGTGCGCACCGAAGACGGTCAGATCATCGCCCTCGACGGCAAGGTCACGCTCGACGAGAACGCCTCGGAGATCCGCCATCCCGAGCACGAAGCGCTCGAGGACAAGGACGCCGCAGACCCGCTCGAGGCCAAGGCCAAGCAGAGCGGCCTCAACTACGTGAAGCTCGACGGCGAGGTCGGCATCATCGGCAACGGCGCAGGGCTCGTCATGTCCACGCTCGACGTCGTCGCCTACGCCGGTGAGAACCACAACGGCGTCAAGCCCGCGAACTTCCTCGACATCGGCGGCGGCGCCAACGCGCAGATCATGGCGGCCGGTCTCGATGTCATTCTCGGGGACCCGCAGGTCAAGAGCGTGTTCGTCAACGTGTTCGGCGGAATCACCTCGTGCGTCGCCGTCGCGGACGGCATCGTGAAGGCGCTCGAGATCCTGGGCGACGCTGCGACCAAGCCTCTGGTCGTCCGCCTGGACGGCAACCAGGTCGAGGAGGGGCGCGCGATCCTCGCGCAGGCGAACCACCCGCTCGTCACCGTCGCCGCCACCATGGACGAGGGCGCCGACAAGGCCGCCGAGCTCGCCAACGCCTGACGCCCAAGAGACTCAAGGACTGAAGAAATGTCGATCTACCTCAACAAGGACTCCAAGGTCATCGTCCAGGGCATCACCGGCGGCGAGGGCACCAAGCACACGGCGCTCATGCTCAAGGCGGGCACGAACATCGTCGGTGGCGTGAACGCACGCAAGGCCGGTACCACCGTCACCCACGAGAAGCCGCACGAAGGCGAAGTGGACCTCCCCGTCTTCGGCTCGGTCGCCGAGGCGATGAAGGAGACCGGCGCTGACGTGTCGATCGCCTTCGTTCCCGGCGCGTTCACCAAGGACGCGATGATCGAGGCCATCGACGCCGAAATCCCGCTGCTCGTCGTCATCACCGAGGGTGTTCCCGTCGGCGACGCGGCCGAGGCGTGGGCGTACGCCCAGAGCAAGGGCAACAAGACCCGCATCATCGGACCGAACTGCCCCGGCATCATCACCCCGGGTGAGGCGCTCGTCGGTATCACCCCGGCGAACATCACCGGCAAGGGACCGATCGGCCTCGTGTCGAAGTCGGGCACCCTGACCTACCAGATGATGTTCGAGCTGCGCGACCTGGGCTTCTCCACCGCCATCGGCATCGGCGGCGACCCTGTCATCGGCACGACGCACATCGACGCGCTCGCCGCTTTCGAAGCCGACCCCGAGACCAAGGCGATCGTCATGATCGGCGAGATCGGTGGCGACGCCGAGGAGCGGGCCGCGGACTACATCAAGGCGCACGTCACCAAGCCGGTCGTCGGCTACGTCGCGGGCTTCACCGCTCCCGAGGGCAAGACCATGGGCCACGCCGGCGCCATCGTCTCCGGCTCGGCCGGTACCGCTCAGGCGAAGAAGGAGGCCCTCGAGGCCGCCGGAGTCAAGGTCGGCAAGACGCCGAGCGAGACCGCTGACCTGATGCGTAAGATCATCGAGGCGCTCTAGCAGCACCTTTCAGAAGGCCCCGGGCTTCGGCTCGGGGCCTTCTGCGTGCGCGGTCGGCGGGCACTCTCGACGTTGCGGAAACAAACCTGAGGGTGATTTTTCGGGTCGCCTAACTTCGTGGTAGCGTTCCTCTGTTAGCGCGCACATTCGGCGCGCACAGGTCGCTGGGGCCTTTCTACGACAATTCTGGGGAGAGTATCTTGACGCATTTCCGCGCGCCCGCGCACACCACATCCGGTGACGGCATCAACCGTCGAACGGTCATCAAAGCAGCTGCCTGGTCGATGCCGGTGATCGCCGTCGCAGTCGCCACTCCGTTGGCTTCCGCGTCCACCACCACGCCGTCGGAGTGCGTCGTCGTCCCGGTCGGTGGATTCCAGGTACTCGGCGGGACCCTCAGCAGCAACGGGTCGGTGGGGTCGTCTCCGACCTCTGACGGCAACTTCGGCACTGGGTGGACGCCCGCCAAGGCGCCGACGGGTGACGCGGTCAACGGGTTCGTGCAGACCGATTTCGCGGTCGCGCCGACGCCCGCCAGCTGGTGGGGCGGCGGCGGCGAGGTCAACGAACCCGGGTTCATGTCGCTCGACGATCACGACAACACCGACGGAGCCGCACAGACTCCGGTGACGGTGGCACTGCAGTTCGCGGTCGACGTGACTGCGGGGACCACGTACCAGTTCATGCTGCCGATCTACACCGCGGCGGGACACCTCGGCACGCAGCATCTGGACGTCTCGATCGCCGGTGCCGGTGTGGTCCTTCCCGGCGCTGTTCAGGGCTACGTGGGCAACAAGGCCATCTCCGTCGACAACGCCGCGCTTTCCTCGTACCCGGCTTTCGCCGCTTCGCAGACGCCCACCGTCTCGTTCACGCCGACATCGAGCGGGACCGTCGTCTTCTCGTACACATTCACCCTCGCGTACGTGACCGGCGGCGCGCGTCAGAACGCGGACATGCTCGTGCAGGCCCCGCAGTTGCTCGGCTGCTTCTGACCAGACGGCATCCGTCCAGTCGGACGGTATGATCGTAGAGAAGGCCCCGGACTCCACTCTGGGGCCTTCTTCATGCCCGGGCTCGCGTTCACGCGGGGATGATCGAGTCCAGGATCAGATCGAGAGATCGGTGGGCGTGCGTGCGCGCTGCATCGTCTGCCGGTTGCTCGGAGAGCCACAGCGCCAGTTCGTTCATGGCGCCGGAGAGCGCTGCGGTCATCGCGCCGAGCAGGCGGGGCTCGATCCCGACCTCCCTCAGGCCGTCGCGCAGGTGCATCACGGCACCCTCGGCATCCGTGCGTCGCCATTCCGCCCAGCTGAGCACGGCCGGTCCTTCGACGAGCAGAACGCGGGCTGCCGCGCCTCGGGTGATCGCATCGAGGAAGGCATGGCTGCCGGAGCGAAGGGCGGCGGCTGCATCCTGCCCATCCGTCGCGGCGATGATGGCGTCGGCGATCAGCTGCTGCTGAGCTGCCGCGACGGCCGCGAACAGGCCGGGCTTCGATGCGTAGTGATGATAGACAGCGCCGCGGGTGACTCCGGCGGCGCGGGCGATGTCGTCGACCGATGCCGCGGCGGCTCCGTATTCGGCGAAATGCGCGGTGGCCGCTTCGAGGATCCTGCGGGCGGTCTCGGCGGCTTCGGCAGCGGATGCTCGAGGCATTGAGGGTTCCTTTACGTGCGATGTGTATGTATTCTAGGCGAAAGATACAAACAGTGTGTATGTAAAGGAGAGCCATGGAGATCACGAGCTTCTACCCGGTGCTGATGGTGGACGATGTTGCGACGGCGTCACGGTTCTACCGCGAGGTGCTCGGCTTCGAGACGACGTTCGAAGCCGACTGGTACGTGAGCCTGCGCTTCGGCGGCGGCGAACTGGCGATCCTCGATCGCAGCCACGAGACGATTCCGGAGGGCTTCCGCGAGCCTGTGCGGGGGCTCCTGTTGAACGTCGAGGTGCCGGATGCCGCCGCAGAGCACGCGCGTATGGTGGGCGATCTCGGCCTCTCCGAGCGGCTTCCGCTGCGCGATGAAGCGTTCGGGCAGCGTCACTTCATCGTCGAGGCGCCGGGTGGCGTGCTCATCGACGTCATCGAACCGATCGAGCCGTCTCCCGAGTTCGCCGCCGCCTTCGCCTGAGCTCGTCGTCGGAATGTCTGCGGCTCAGAGTGAGGGTACCGCGCTGAGCCGCTGCCACATCTTGGCGATGTGACGGACGTCCGTGCCGCAGCAACCGCCGATCACCCGCACAGCCGGGAGGCGATCCAGCAGCTCGACCGTGCAGGCGGCGAGGTCTTCGGGATCGCCCTCGTGAAGCCGATCCGAGCCATCCAGTTCCGCGTGCGAGAGCCGTGAGGCGTTCGGGCGGATGCCGATGATCCGGCCCGCCACGGTGGGGCCGACCGCGCGGCCGAGATGCTCCGGGTGCGCGCAGTTCAGCAGATATCCGTCGGGCGGCGCGGTCGCATCGACGCGATGGATCACGTCCTCCAACGTGCTCCCCGAAGCGAGCCGCCCATCGGTCTCGACGGTGAACGATATCTCCACCGGCATCCCCGCTTCTCGCGCGGCGCGGACGATGCCGATGGCCTCGGCAGGATCTGTGAGTGTGTACGCCGCGATGACGTGCACTCCGGCCTCGCTGAGCGCGCCCACCTGTGCCCGGTGGTAGGTCAGGGCGTCGTCGGCTCCTGTCACCGTGTCCCAGGAACCGGACTCGTAGCCGTCGCCCCGTGGCCCGATCGTGCCGACCAGGCGGACCTCGGGCAGGTCTCTGAACTCCGCCGCGAGCTCGTGGAGCAGGCGCACCGTATCGATGTTCACCCGACGAAGCGCTGCGGCATCGTAGCCCAGCCGCGGCCCCCAGTCCTGGCTCGCCCGCCACGTGGCCGACTCGAGTCGGAGACTCACGCCGTGCGCGCGGGCGACCTCGCCGTAGCCACGGTAGTAGTCGCGCAGGAGCGTCCGGCCGGGCCCGTCGTCGATCAGGACGAAGGCAGCGAAGTCGGGCAGGTCGACGTCGTGATGGAAGATCAGGTCGGTCTCGAGGCCGCCATCGGTGACATAGCGGGCTCCGCGGGCCACATCGGGTGCGGACATCGGTTCACCTTCTCCTCAGTGCCTCCGGTCTAGCAGAGCGTCGCTGGCCGCGCCAGAGGTCCGCTGAGGGGGCGAATCGCGGTGACTGTGTGATGAACGCGGGAGGGACGGATGCCGCAGCATCCGCCCCTCCCATCGTCGATCTGCAGATCAGATGCCGACGCCGAACAGCGCCTCGATCGGGCCCCTGGCGAAGAAGATGAGGAATCCGGCCGCCACGCCCCACAGCAACGGGCTGATGCTCTTCGCCTTGCCGGAGAAGGCGTGGATGAGCACCCAGCTGACGAAGCCTGCGCCGATGCCGTTCGCGATCGAGTAGGTCAGCGGCATCACGGTGACGGTGAGGAACACCGGCAGCAGCACGCGGAACTCCGAGAAGTCGATGAAGCGGATCTGCGCCATCATCATCGCTCCGACGATGACGAGGGCAGCGGCGGCGATCTCGGTCGGGACGATCGAGGTCAGCGGCGTGAGGAACATCGCGATCAGGAAGATGACGCCCGTGACGACGTTCGCCAAACCGGTGCGCGCGCCTTCGCCGATGCCGGAACCGGACTCGATGAACACGGTGCTCGACGACGACGAGGTCGCGCCGCCGGCGATCGCACCGATGCCCTCGACCACCAGCGCCGACTTGATGCGCGGGAAGTCGCCGTGCTCATCGGCGAGGTCGGCCTCCTTGGCGAGGCCGGTCATGGTGCCCATGGCGTCGAAGAAGTTCGTGAAGAGCAGTGTGAACACGATCATCACGATGGCGACCAGGCTGACCTTGCCGAGGTCGAAGGTGAAGTCGACGGCGCCGACGAGGCTCAGGTCGGGAAAGCTCACCGGAGAGCCGTTGAGCGCGGGGACCGTGAGGCCCCAGCCGCCGGGGTTGACGACGTTGCCCTCGTCGTCGAAGGCGCGCGGGCCGATGTGCCAGATCGCTTCGACGATGACGGCGAGCACTGTGCCGCCGATGAGGCCGATCAGCATGCCGCCCTTGATGCGGAGGGCGACGAGGATGCCGGTGAGGATGAGTGTGATAACGAAGAGCAGGCTGGGGATCGTTGCGACCGAGCCGTCCACGCCGAGGCCGACGGGCGGCGACGAGGTGCCGGTCGCCGTGACGAACCCGGAATTGACGAAGCCGATGAACGCGATGAACAGGCCGATGCCGACGGTGATGGCGATCTTGAGCTGGAACGGCACCGCGTCGAAGATCGCCTTGCGCAGGCCGGTGGCGGCCAGCAGCACGATGACCAGACCGTTGATCATGACCAGCGCCATGGCCTCGGGCCAGGTGACCTGCCCGACCACCGAGAACGCCACGAAGGCGTTGATGCCGAGCCCCGCCGCGAATGCGAAGGGAAGACGGGTGACGACGCCGAACAGGATGGTCATCACGCCGGCCGTGAGCGCCGTCGCCGCTCCCACGGCGTTGAAGTCCAGCATGTTCCCGGCGACATCGGGCTTGCCGGACAGGATGATCGGATTCAGGATCACGATGTAGGCCATCGTGACGAACGTCACCAGTCCGCCTCGGATCTCGGTGCCGATCGTCGAGCCGCGTCTGCTGATCTCGAAGAATCGATCGAGGGCGTTCGTGGGCTCGGCGGGAGCGTGGGCGGTGGGCGGGGCAGTTGTCATCGGGGAACCTCCGTTGATGACGTTATCGTGTGGCGCACGACGCGCGCGCCCACAGGAGGAGCAGGGTTTCTCGTCGTAGTCTCGAATCGATATGCAACGCCTCCTCGTCGCGCTCCTGGCCGCCGTCGACGCTGCCATTGCGGCAGGCGTCGGTCTTGCCGTGCTCCTGGCGCCGCTGACCCTGCTCTGGACGATCGCCTTCGGCGTCACGGCCGACTGGGGCGCGCTCTGGCCGCTCACCGGCACGCTCTGGCAGTTCGGGCACGGCGTTCCGCTGGACATCACCGTGCCGAAGGACGTGATCGTCGCGGTCGGCATCGCCCAGGAGGCGGCTTCCTTCGTGGTGTCGGTCACCCCGCTGGCATTCCTCCTCTTCACGTTGCTGTTCGCGGCGCGCTCGGGAGCACGTGCGGCGCGGTCGGGGGCATGGCTGCTGGGGGCGTTGTCGGGGACGGCGGCCTTCGCCCTCATCGCGACCGGTGTCGCCCTCACCTCTCGGCTGGCCGCGGCAGAGACTTCGCTGCTGCTCTCGATCCTGCTGCCCTCTGCGGTGTACCTCGCCGGTGCTCTCGCCGGTGCGCTCCGCGTGGTCTGGGACGACGGCGACGGCGGGATCCTGGACCGTCTGCATGACGTCTTCGACTCCTGGGGCGACTGGGGCGCAGTACCCGCGGCCGCGGTGCGCGGGGCGGCTTTCGCCGTGGTCGCGATCACGGGCGCATCGGCGCTGAGCGTCGCGGTGATGGTGGTGCTGCGCGGGGGAGAGGTCGTCGCACTGTTCGAGGCGGCTCGAGTCGACCTTCTCGGCGTGGCGGTGCTCGCCCTCGGACACCTCGCCTATCTGCCCACCCTGATCGTCTGGGCGGCATCCTGGCTGGCGGGCCCCGGGTTCTCGGTCGGGCTCGGAACCGCTGTGTCGCCGGCAGGCACGCAGCTCGGGGTCGTCCCCGGCATCCCGGTGCTGGGTCTGCTTCCGGAGAACGGCTCGATCTGGATGCTCGTCGTGGTGATCGTGCCGATCGCTGCGGGTGCCGTCGCCGGCTGGGCCGTGAGATCCCGACTGGTCTGGGAGGGCACGCCGCTGCGCATCGGACCGCGGGCGGCGATCGCCGCAGGTATCGCGGCCCTGTCCGCCGGAGTCGCCGCGGTGGCCGCCGTGCTGGCCGGCGGTTCGATGGGGCCGGGGCGACTGGCCGACGCCGGTCCCGCGGTCGGTCCCTTCGCGCTGGCGATCGGGGTCGAGGTCCTGATCGGTGCGGCCATCCTGCTGCTTTCGCCTCGGCATCGGGACGAACTGGCGGAGGAGCGCACCGACCGCTGGATGGCGGAGACCGCGGCATCCGAAGCGGCGATCGGCGGGGATTCCACAGCGGTCGGCGCTGTCCAGGTCGATGCCGAGCACGAAACCGTCCCGCTGGATGACATCCGCGACGCGTTCAAGGGCCCTGGGTTCGACCTGAAACCGTGAAAGCTGCGTGCAGCTTGCATGACCATCGCACGGATGCATGACCGGATGCGACGAAATGGACAACGATTCGTCGTCCGGCCATGCAAGTGGGACGGCCGGACGACCGGTATTCCGAACGGACGCCCGGTCCCGCCCCGGTAGACTGGGCGGGTGCTCACGGTCGCCGTTCTCATCTCGGGCACCGGCTCGAACCTTCGTGCCCTCCTCGAGGCTGCTCGTCACCCCGATTTCCCGGCCAGGGTCGTCGTCGTCGGTGCCGATCGCGAAGCCGACGGGCTCGCGCACGCCGAAGAATTCGGCATCCCGAGCTTCACCGTTCCCTGGCACGAGCACGAGAGTCGCGAGGCCTGGGGTGAGGAGCTCGGACGCCAACTCGCCGTCTGGACGCCGGATCTCGTCGTTCTCAGCGGACTGATGCGCCTGCTGCCGTCGGCGCTCGTCGCCGAGTACTCGCCGCGCCTGATCAACACGCATCCGGCGTACCTCCCCGAGTTCCCGGGTGCGCACGGCGTCCGCGATGCGCTCGCCGCAGGCGTGACCGAAACCGGCGCCAGCGTCATCGTCGTCGACGACGGGATCGACTCCGGTCCGATCCTCGCGCAGGAGCGCGTGCCGATCCTCGCGGGTGACACGGAACACAGCCTGCACGATCGCATCAAGCCCGTCGAACGCCGCCTCCTCATCGACGTCGTCCGTCGCGTCGCCACCGGCGAGCTTCCGCTGAGCGAAGCCTCCTCGATCATTCCCTGACCACCCCTCGCACGTCCCCACGCTGAAGGAGCCCTCCATGGCCGGCCCCCGTCACGACCCCTCGCTGTACCGCGATCGCGATGCGGTGCCGATCAGACGTGCGCTCATCTCGGTGAGTGACAAGACCGACCTGCTGGTGCTCGCCGCCGCTCTCGCCGAGTCCGGCGCCGAGATCGTCTCGACCGGATCGACGGCGGCCGCGATCCGCGAGGCGGGATACGACGTCACCGATGTCTCGACCGTCACCGGCGTTCCCGAGATGCTGGACGGCCGCGTGAAGACGCTGCACCCGGCCGTGCACGCGGGGCTCCTTGCGGACCTGCGTCTGGAAGATCACGAGGGGCAGCTCGAGAACCTCGGTATCGAGCCGTTCGAACTGGTCGTCGTGAACCTGTACCCGTTCGTGGAGACGGTCGCATCGGGTGCCGTCGGCGATGTCGTGGTCGAGCAGATCGACATCGGTGGACCCGCCATGGTGCGCGCGTCCGCGAAGAACCATGCCAACGTCGCGATCGTCGTCTCACCGGCGTCGTACTCGGCCGTCATCGACGCGATTCGCTCGGGCGGAACGACCCACGCGCAGCGACGTGAGCTCGCCGCTCGCGCCTTCGCGCACACCGCGGCGTACGACACGGCCGTCGCGTCGTGGTTCGCCGAGGGCACACTGAACGAACCTGGCGACCTGCCGGCGCACCTCACGATCCAGGCGGAGCGCCTCGCCACCCTGCGCTATGGCGAGAACTCGCATCAGCGCGCGGCCATCTACTCGCGCGTCGGTGGCCACGGCATCGCCCAGGCCACGCAGCTGCAGGGCAAGGAGATGTCGTACAACAACTACGTCGACGCCGACGCGGCGCTGCGCGCCGCGTATGACATGGTGCTGCCCACGGTCGCGATCATCAAGCACGCGAACCCGTGCGGCATCGCGACGACGGCACCGAACGCGCTCGACCCGATCGCGAGTGCGCACCTGCGCGCGCACGAGTGCGACCCGGTCTCGGCGTACGGCGGAGTGATCGCTGCCAACGGCACCGTCACCCTGAAGATGGCGGAGAACCTCAAGGACATCTTCACCGAGGTCATCGTGGCGCCGGCGTTCGAACCGGCCGCCCTCGAGGTGTTCAAGGCGAAGAAGAACCTGCGCCTGCTGCAGCTGCCTGAGGACTGGCAGCAGGAGCGGATGGACGTCCGTCTCGTCTCCGGCGGTCTGCTGCTCCAGGACGCCGACCGGTTCCCGGACGACATCTGGTCGGTCGCGAAGAACTGGGAGCTGGTGTCGGGTGAGCGGCCCAGCGAGGAGGAGATGGAGAATCTCATCTTCGCGTGGAAGGCCTGTCGCGCCGTGAAGTCGAACGCGATCGTCCTCGCGCGCGGAAACGCCACGGTGGGCGTGGGAATGGGGCAGGTCAACCGGGTCGACTCCTGCCGTCTGGCGGTCGAGCGCGCAGGCGATCGGGCGGCTGGTTCGGTGGCGGCATCCGACGCGTTCTTCCCGTTCGCCGACGGTGCGCAGGTGCTCATCGACGCGGGGATCTCGGCGATCGTCCAGCCCGGTGGTTCGGTGCGCGATGAAGAGGTCGTGGATGCCGCTCGCAAGGCCGGCGTGACGATGTTCTTCACGGGGGAGCGTCACTTCTTCCACTGAGGCGGGCGGAGTCTGCGCCTCGGTGAGCTCGCCGAGGCGCGCCGTTGCTGAGCGCATCAACTCGTTCGCTGAGTTGGTCCCAGGTTCGCTGAGCGTGCCGAACTGCGCGATCAGACGCGGGTGCGGGTGCGGGTGAGGGTGTGGAGGGTGGCGCGTGGTGTGCGCCATTGCTGTGCGGGGTCCCACCATGCGGGTCCGCGGATCTGGGGGATGCCGCCGATCATGCGGATCTCCCATCCGGATCTGTCGAGGGTGCGGTGGTGGTGCCAGCACAAGGGCACCCCGTTGTCGGTGTGGGTGGTCCGCCGCGGGCGTGTTCGGTCACGTGGTGGATCTCGCACCAGGATGCCGGGACGTGGCAGCCCGGGATGAGGCATTCTTTGTCGCGGAGCACGATCGCGCGGCGTTGGTGGACGGTGAAGACCCGGTCGGTGACGCTGATCCCGACGATGCGGCCCTCGTCGAACAAGACGCGTTGGATCGTACCCGTGCAGGCGGTGTGGGAGGCGACGGATGCCGAGACCGGGGCGTCAACGCCGGGGATCGTCGCCCAACCGGCCGCGAATCCCGCTCCGGCGCCGGTGTCGCTGTTGACGCCGCTGTCGGTGTTGGTGCCGCTGTCCGGCACAGGGAGCGCGTCTGCGGCTGATCCGACTGCGAACTTCGCACCGGCGCCCGCGGCGAAGTCCGAAGCGTCGATGTGCACGACGAGAGTCGGTGCCGCGCCGCCGAGCTGGGCATGTCGTCGTGGCGGGCCGCGATGCCCAGTGCTGCGGCGAGGGCGTCATGCTGCTTCTGGGCGCGGGTGCGCGGGTCGATCACGTTCCTCGGGTCGGAGTTGAACGGATCCGCGCCATCTGCGCCGTCATCGTGGCCGTCGATCTCGTCGGAGGGGCGGAACATCACACCCAAGTCGGCCGGGCCGTCAGTCTTCGGGTTCAACTGGGCGTCGAAGATGAGCTGCATCTGCGCGTAGACCTCGGGGAGCATGTTCCCACGGACCGGATAGGTCCCGTTGCGGAGCCTCCCGACAGTGAACGACCGGTTCTGCGATGCCTCCGCCTCCGACGGGGCAGAGCCGTCCGGATCCAGATACAGGGCGATCAGCTGCGCGAACTGCTTCAGATCCTCCGGCGTCGCCGGAGGCGCCACATCGGCGGGCACAGTATCGGCATCCGCCCGCTCGCCGAAGTCGGCATCGGCATCAGCGAGGACGTAGCCGCGGGCCTGGCCGGCGAGTTCGGCATCCGCACGCAGCCGGTCGGCTGCCCCGATCCGGACCCCTGCCCGTTCGATCGGGCCGGTCGCGGCGAGCAGCCCGGCGATCCCGATCGTTCCGTCGAGCATCGCGCCGCGCAGTGCGGGCCACTGGGCCGGCAGTCGTGCGCCGGAGGTGAGTTCGACATCTCGGTGCAGCAGATCCGCGGCCTTCACGACCCGTGCAGCGCCCGGTGCGTCGACACGCAGCACCCGCTGCAGCAGTTCGTTCATGTTCCGGCATCCGAACTCTTCCGGGAATCCGGGTTCTGCTCCGGCCGTCGTTTCCACGACGACCGCCTCGATGCGGCGGAAGGCTTCACCGGCGATGCGAAGAACATGCATCCGGTCGGCATCCGACAGCGACGCGAGAGCATCCGCACTCAGCACCTGGTCGAGGTCGGAGACGACCTGATCGAGGAGAGGTACGGGGTTGTTCATACCCCTCATTCTGCCTAGGGCCACCGACATTGAGGCCCCGAAAAGAGGCCGATCAGAGAAACTTTTTCAACTTTCTCGAAGTCGAGTAGATCATGACGCGTTTCGTCTCGCTCCGCTCGCTCAACGACCGAACGAGAGGAACTCGTTTCGCGCGCGGAGACCCGCACTGAGCGAGCGCTAGCGAGTCGAGATGTCGCTCAAAGACCGGACGAGCTCTCAACCCGGGCCGCCCGGATGAGCGAGATCGTAGGCACGAGCGAGCTTGCTCGGGACGACCATTCGCCACGCATCGACGACGAGTTCGCGAGCCTCCGCAGGTTCCAGCGCTGCCAGTTCTGCGTGCACCCAGTTGAATCGCAGGTCCGACGTCGACGGCATCTGGAACTTGCGCGGATCTCCTCCGACCAACGCCTCGCGCTCCTCCTTCGGAAACGCGAACCCCATCACGCTCTCGTCGAGGGCGAACGCGACGTACACGAGCTGACCGACGCGGAACTTCAATCTTCCGCGTACACGCACCGGGTAGGAGCGCTCCAACTCGGTGCCCAGAGCCCGCACGTCTTCGACCGCCGCCATGCTCAGACCACACGACCCGATTTCGGGGGAAGTCTCACTGTACCCGTGTCCAGGTTCCGAGGAGCCCGGGCTCCGCATTGAAGAAGTCGAGGGTCATCGAGGTGGCGGCGCCGCCGGCGATCGTGAACACCGCGGAAGACAGCGATCCCGCCGGTGCGTTCTCGCCGAGCGGTATGAAAGCGAAGGTGTCGCCGTCCCAGGGGTCGAGTTGCGCGGTGGAACCGCCGTCGGGCCCCACGGCGAGTGTGAGCATGCCGTCCTCCTCGGAGACGACCGCTGCGCCGTAGTAGTCGTTGGCGTACGTGCCGGCGTACGCGGACAGGGGCTGGGCCGGCGCAGGATTCGCGGGCGGGGTCTCGCCGGTGAGATCGCCGGCGGGTTGGTGATACCCCGCCATGGCCTGCCCGTAGTCACCCAGCCAGTCGCGCGTGCTGTAGCCGAACTGCACCAGATCGACGAACTCGGCGGCAATCGCCTCCGGAACGCCGATCGGAGCGCCGTTGGTCAGCACCACGATCCCGAGGTCCGCCGACGGCAACATCTGCACGTTCGTCGCTGCACCGAGGATGAAGGCTCCGGAGTGGCTCAGGGTCACCCGGCCGCTCGGCTGCATCCCCACCCCGAAGCCGTAGCCGTACTGGCCTGCGCGCTGGTCCAGCGCGTGCGGTGGTGCCGAGACGTTCTGCGGACTGAGGGCGGGCAGCAGCGCCGCTTCTGCGATCAGCTCCGCACCCGCATAGGTACCACCGGCGAGGACGAGTCGCATCCATTGAGCCAAGTCGTTCACGCTCGACGAGACACCGCCGGCAGGCGACTGCGCATCGGGGTCGCGTTCGAAGCGCGGTTCGAATTCGCCCTCGCCCACCATGGCGTGCAGGCTGGCGCGGTTGTCCTGCGCGAGAAAATCCTCATACCGCGAACTGGTGGCGTCCATCCCCAGCGGGTCGTAGAGCTGTTCCTCGGAGAGCGTCGCCCAGTCGGTGCCGGCGGCCGTGGCGACCGCCTCCGCGCCGACCGTGATGCCGAAGTTCGCGTAGGCGTAGCTCGCGCGGAACGGGGCGAGGGGCTGCAGCGCGAGGTGATCGAGCACGTAGGTGCGGTCGTATCCGATGTCCTCCAGCAGATCTCCGGCGGCGAACGGCAACCCGGTGCGATGCGCGTAGAAGTCGCCGATGGTCGCGTGCTCGGTGATCCACGGATCCGCCAGCGCGAATCCGGGCAGGGACTGAGCGACCGGACTCGTCCAGTCGACGACACCTTGCGAGACCTGCGTCGCGACGACCGTCGCACCCACCGGTTTCGACAGCGACGCGATCTGGAACACCGTGTCGGCATCGACCTCGGCGTCCTCGCCCTTCTTCCGCACGCCGTAGCCCTCGGCGAAGACCGTCTCGTCGCCGTGCACGACCGACACGGCGATGCCAGGCACGCCGCTTCGCTCCATGGCCGATCTCACGACGTCGGGCAGCTTCTTGATCGCGGCGTCGATGCTGCCATCGGGAAGGGCGAGAACGTCCTGGTTGGGCGAGGCCCCGATCTCGACCTTCGTCTTCTGGCTCTCCGGCGCAGTGCACCCGGCGAGGACGGTGACAGCGACCGCCACAGAGGCGGCGACGATGACGGAGGATCTGCGCATGATTGCACCTTCTTCAGCGGTCATTGCTTGGGAGCGGGGACGAAAGTGTTGCCCAGAGCCTCGGAGATGCTCACGAACATCCGTGTCGCGGGGCTGGAACACACCTCACCCGTCGGGTTGTCGAGGAGTGTCGGTGACTGCGCGCAGTCCCCGGACGCGATATCGCTGTTGGTCATCGTGATCACGGTGCTGTCGCTGGACGTGTCGTAGAAGACGGAGCTGTTGAATCCCGGCAGCTCTCCGGCGTGACCGACCCAACCGCTGCTGCATCCCATCCCGAGGCCGTATCCGGCGGCGCCCGGGAATGAGGTGAGTCGCTCGATCTGCGTCTCGGCATCCAGGAGGCCTTGTCCCGTCCCCAGCGCGCGGGCATAGACGAGCATGTCCTGCCCGTTCGAGATCAACTGACCGGCCGTCCACCCCCAGGAGGGATTCCAGTCGGTCGTGTCCGTGGGGTTCTCCGGCGTGGCAGTGGGGGACTGGAGGGTATACCCGCGCGGATGCGGCTCGGGGAACGCAGCAGACGAACCAGGATCCGACGTGGCAGACAACCCGAGCGGGTCGAAGATCCGCTCGGCGAACACGCTCGCGACGTCCTGACCGGTCACCTGTTCGATGACCTGGCCGAGGAGCACCGTGTTGGTGTTGGAGTAGTCGAACTCCGCGCCCGGTTCGAACAACGGCGGGAGTGAGATGCCGATGTCGACGAGCTCCTGCGGATTCCACACTCGGTCCGGTTCGTTCATGAACGTCTGAAGCCAGGTTTCATCGAACGTGTAACTGGCGACCCCGCTGGTCATGTCGGACAGTTGACGCAGGGTGACGAGGTCGCCGTTGGGAACCCCGTCGATGTACGTGCCGATGGGATCGTCGAGGGTGAGCAACCCCTCTTCGGCGAGCTGCAGCACCACGGTCACTGTGAAGGTCTTGGTGACGGAACCGACGCGCTGATACATGTCCGTCGCCATCGGTGCGCCGGTCGTCGGGTCGGCCATGCCGTACGCCTTGCTGAACGTGCCCTCTGGAGTCTGCACGAACACGATCGCGCCGGGAGCTGCAGCGAGTGCGAAGGATGCCGTCGCTGCAGCGTCGACCTCGGAAGCCAGATCCGTGGGCATCGGATCGGTCGCGGTCTTCGGCAGACGAGCGGAGAGGACGGCTTCGGGATCGACGACACAGGTCGATTCCCGTTGTGCGGTGACGCCCGCCTGCGGAGTCGCCGTCGGGGTGGTGGGCGCTGGGCCGGCACAGCCGGAGACGAGCAGCGCCGCTCCTATGCCCAGAGCGGCAAGGCATCGAGATCCGCGCATGATGCTCCTTCTCTCAGGAGAGCGGACAAGCGCCCTCCGATTTCTCAAGTATCGCGCGCGCGCCATCGCAGGACCAGGGACTCCTGTCCGCAGTTCGCGCGGACCGGTGCCACGGTTCTCTCCGGTGCCCGGAGTCCGACGTCACCGCGATGTCCGATTTCCGCCAGCCGGCGTCGGTGAGGCGTGTCAGAGTGGAGGCATGAGCTTCCCGATCACCGACTTCGACGAGCGATACCGCGCGATCAGTGCACGCGACACCCGCTTCGACGGGCAGTTCGTGACCGCAGTCCGCTCGACGGGGATCTACTGTCGTCCGAGCTGCCCTGCACGCACCCCGATGCAGAAGAACGTCACGTTCTATCCCACCAGTGCCGCCGCCCACGAGGCCGGCTTCCGAGCCTGCAAGAGATGCCTCCCGGAAGCCGCTCCCGGCTCGCCGGCCTGGAATCTGCGCGGTGACACCGCAGCCCGGGCGATGCGCCTCATCGCCGCAGGCTATGTCGAGCGCGAGGGTGTGCCCGGGCTCGCTGCTCGCCTCGGCTATTCGAGCAGGCACTTGACGAGGCTCCTCAGCACCGAACTCGGCGCCGGTCCTCTTGCGCTCGCCAGGGCGCATCGCGCGCACACCGCGCGGATGCTCCTCGTCGGCACGGACATGCCGATCTCGGAAGTGGCGTTCGCTGCCGGTTTCGCCAGCATCCGCCAGTGCAATGACACGATCCGCGAGGTCTTCGGACTCACGCCGGGCGAGCTCAGAGCCCGGCGGCGCCCGTCGGCCGGATCAGCGGCCGGTGGTACGAGCGTGGAGGTGAGCGGCGCCGAGGCGCCAGGCTCCATCGATCTCGTCCTCCCGTACCGCGGACCCCTGGATGCCGGCGGCGTCTTCGCGTGGATGTCCGCGCGGGCGCTCCCGGGCGTCGAGGAGGCGACGGCGACTTCGTTCGCGCGCCACCTGCGCATGGCAGGCGGGCCGACCTGGTTCGAGGTGCGTCAGGAATCCGATGAGCGTCTTCACCTGCGTGCCAGAGTCACTCAGCTTGCCGATCTCGCGCCGCTCGTCGCCACCGTCCGGCGGATCTTCGACCTCGACGCCGACCCGCTCGCCGTCGACGAGGCGCTCGCCGCGCACCCCGAACTCGCACCGCTCGTCGCGCGATGCCCCGGCATCCGCGTTCCGGGCTCGGCCGATCCGCACGAGATGCTCATCCGCGCGATGGTCGGGCAGCAGATCACCGTGGCGGCCGCACGCACGGCGCTGGCTGCGCTTGCGGATGCGTTGGGGGAGCGGACCCCCGAAGGCGGCCTGCTCTTCCCGACGATGGCGGCGATCGCCGACCGCGGAGCCGAGGTGCTCCGCGGGCCTGCGGCCCGTATCCGTGCGATCACCGGTGCGGCGGCGGCACTCGCCGACGGATCCCTCACCCTCACCGTCGGTGACGACGGTGTCGAACAACGGCGGGCGCTGATGGCGATGCCCGGTATCGGCCCGTGGACGGCGGACTATGTGCGGATGCGCGTGCTCGGCGATCCGGACGTGTTCCTGCCGGGGGATGTCGCGGTGCGCGCTGGTGCTGCGGCATCGGGACTTCCCGGCGACCCCGCTCCGCTCACGGCCTGGACCGAGCGCACCGCGCCGTGGCGGAGCTACCTGACCGCGCACCTCTGGCGGGCGGCGCCGGTGCGGCCCGCATCCGCCCGCCGCATTGCCAAGACCACGACTTCGAAGGAGACATCATGACCGCCCTCATCCAGACTCTGGAAACCCCCGACGGACCGTTCACGATCCTCGCCGACGACCGGCAGCGGGTGCTCGCATCCGGGTGGACGACCGACCAGCAGGTGATCATCGAGCGACTGAGCCCCGTCGCACGCCCGGCAGATGTCCGCGAGGGTGACACCGATGCCGCCGCGGCCACGCTCGCCTACTACGCCGGCGACCTGTCCGCGATCGATGCCGTCGCCGTGAAGCAGACCGGGACTGCGATGCAACTCGCGGGCTGGGCGGCACTACGCCGCATCGATCCGGGAGTGCCGCTGACCTACACAGGTTTCGCCGCCGTCCTGGACAACCCGCGCGCCGTGCGGGCGGCCGCCTCCATCTGCGCGCGGAACGCGCCTGCTCTGTTCGTCCCCTGCCACCGCGTGCTGCGCACGGATGGCAGCCTCGGCGGGTTCGCCTGGGGCCTCGACGTGAAGGAGCGGCTGCTGGCCAGGGAGTCCGTCGGACGTTGAGCCTGGGCGACGATTCGAGCGCCCCGTCGTTGTGCTATCCGACCAAGTCCTCCTCGTGACCCGGCCATAGGCTCGTCCCGTTCCGAGACCGAGGAGGGCGGATGCGGCAGCTCGAAGACATCGAGGCCTGGATCGACCGGCGCGTGCCTTTTCTCGGCGATGTCGGAGATGGCCGGGCGTTGCACCTGCATACCAGCCGCGCTGATCGGAGAATGGACGTATGACCCTCGACCTGGCCACGGACCTGCATCGCCGCGCGATCGTCGCGGATGCGCACAATGATCTGCTCTGCGCCGTCGCCAGCAGACCGTCGGAGCTGTGGTCGGACTTCTTCCGCGCGCAATGGCTTCCACAGCTGCAGGAGGGCGGCGTCGATCTGCAGATCCTGCCGGTCTTCATCGACGACGCGTATCGGCCGGAGGGCGCTCTGCGGCGGACTCTGCGGATGATCGAGGCGGCGCACCGTCTCGCCGAGGGCAATGCGGATGCTGTCGGTCTGTGCCTCACGGGCGCCGATATCGACCGGGTGATCGCCGATGGGCGCATCGCGCTCGTTCTGGCTCTGGAGGGCATGCCGGGTATCGCCGATGACGTCGAGATGCTGGAGACGGTCCACCGGCTCGGGGTGCGGGTGGGATCGGTCGCGCACTTCGGCCGAAGCGCCTTCGCTGATGGGAGCGGCGAGGACGCCGCCGGCAGCAGGCTCACTCGATCGGGTATCCGCGCCGTCGCCGAGATGGAGCGGATCGGGATGATCTTCGACGTCAGTCACCTCGGTGCAGGTGGCGTCGAC
Source organism: Microbacterium sp. LWO13-1.2 (assembly GCF_038397725.1). Classification (NCBI taxonomy): domain Bacteria; kingdom Bacillati; phylum Actinomycetota; class Actinomycetes; order Micrococcales; family Microbacteriaceae; genus Microbacterium; species Microbacterium sp. LWO13-1.2. The sequence goes on along the minus strand of NZ_CP151634.1, from coordinate 3,926,835 downwards.
CACGTGCTCGAGCTCGCCACCCGCCCGGTGATGGCGACCCACTCATCCGCCAGGGCGTTGTTCGACCACCATCGGAACCTCACGGACTCGCAGCTCACGGGGATCGCCGCGAGCGGCGGGCTGGTCTGCATCAACTTCTTCGCGCCGTACCTGCACGAGAGCGAGTACGCGATCGACACGCTCGTCGACCACTTCGAACACGTGGTCTCGGTCGCGGGCCTCGAACACGTCGGGATGGGCTCCGATTTCGTTCAGGAAGTGATCGACGACACCACGGCGCCCTGCTGCGTGCAGACGACCATCGAAGGCGTACCCGCCGATGAATACCTCCCTGGCCTGGAAGGTCCGGCCGGGTTCCCACTGGTGACGGAGGCGCTCCTTCGTCGCGGATGGGCAGAAGCTGACATTCTTGCGGTGCTCGGCGGCAACCTGCAGCGGTTCCTCCGCACGGAGCTCGGGGCCACCGTCCGCGACTGAGCGACAACGGGCGATCGCGGCCGCCCCTCCGATGCGGGAAACAGCGCCGATCGCGACCGGAACCGGGAAATTCGGGAATGACTCTTGCGATCAGCTGGTTCCCAGCAATAGGCTGATGGGCTGTCGCACCGACCGGACGACACAGCCGAGCTCTGAGGAGGACACCATGACCACGATCGCCGTCGCGCAGATCGCAGCTCTCGGCTCGACCCCGGTGCGCCTGCTTCCTTAGACCAACTGCCGCGGGTCGCTCCGCGCCTTCTGTGTCGGATGCCCGGCTCTGAGAGCCCGTTCCGCTTCCGGCCCCTTCAGCAACCGCTTTCCATACGAAACTCGTCTGAGAGACATGTCTTCCTCGCCTTCTTCGCAGAACACTTCGCCTTCGTCCACCCTCTCCACACCCGCCGCACTCTGGCGGCTCAAGCCGTTCGTGAAGCCGGTCATCTGGCGACTCGTCGGCGGTGCCGGCAGTGCACTCGTCGCCGCCGTCATCGCGTTGATGATCCCGCTCGTGCTCGAGCAGATCATCAGCGGTCCTGTCCAGTCCGGTGAGATCGGCGCCATCGCGTGGGGCGCTGTGGCGGTCTTCGCCCTCGCCATCGGAGAAGCGGCCATGATCTGGCTGCGCCGCTGGTTCGTGCTGAACCCGGCGACCGAGGTCGAGTACCGCATGCGGACCGACCTCTACTCCCGGCTGCAGACGCTGCCCGTGTCGTTCCACGACCGCTGGCAGTCAGGGCAGCTGCTCAGCCGCATGATGCAGGACATCGGTCTGATCCGCCGCTGGTTGGCATTCGGCCTGGTGCTGCTGGTCGTGAACGTGCTCACGATCATCATCGGCGCCGTGCTGCTGTTCCGCTGGCACTGGTTGCTGGGAACGATCTTCCTCGTCACGGCGATTCCGCTCTGGATCCGGGGATACCTGTTCGAGAAGCGCTACGGCGCGCTCACACGACGCAGCCAGGACCAGGCAGGCGACCTCGCGACCAGCGTCGAAGAGAGCGTGCACGGCATCCGGGTGCTGAAGGCGTTCGGACGCGGCAAGCACGCGCTCAGCCGCTTCAGCCGTCAGGCCGAGACGCTCCGCGAGACCGAGATGAGCAAGGCCGGGGCCATCGCCTCGATCTGGTTCTGGCTCGACCTGATGCCGCAGATCGCGTTCGGTCTCAGCCTGATGACGGGCATCTGGCTGATCTCGCAGGGCGCCATCGATCTCCCCGAGCTGTTCGCGTTCTTCGCGATGGCGACCGTGCTGCGCTGGCCGATCGAGTCGATCGGCTTCCTGTTCTCGTTCATGCTCGACGCCCGCACGGCAACCGACCGCGTCTTCGACATCTTCTCCGAGACGAACTCGATCACCGACCCGGAGAACCCGGTGCACATCGCGAACCCCCGTGGTGAGCTGGTGTTCGAGAACGCGCACTTCCGGTATCAGGATGCGGGAGCCCACGAGCGCGACCTGCTCGACGGCATCGACCTGGTGCTGCGTCCGGGCGAGACGATGGCGCTCGTCGGCCTCACCGGCAGCGGCAAGACGACGCTGACGACGCTCCCGGCTCGCCTCTACGACGTCACCGGCGGGCGCGTCACGCTCGACGGCGTGGACGTGCGCGACCTGACACTCGCCGAGCTGCGCCAGCACATCGCGATGGCTTTCGAGGATGCGACCTTGTTCTCGGCATCCGTGCGGGAGAACGTGCTGCTCGGCCGGGCCGAGCTCGACGTGCACAGCGAAGAGGCCGAACGCGTGTTGCGCGAGGCGCTGGATGTCGCCCAGGCAGGTTTCGTCGACGCACTCCCTGAGGGCGTGGAGACGATCATCGGCGAGGAGGGGCTCAGCCTCTCCGGCGGACAGCGTCAGCGTCTCGCCCTCGCTCGCGCTGTCGCGGCGAACCCGCGGGTGCTCGTGCTCGATGATCCTCTCTCGGCCTTGGACGTCGACACCGAGGCGCTCGTCGAGGAAGCCCTGCGGCACGTCCTCGCCGAGACGACGGCACTGGTCGTCGCGCACCGCCCGTCGACGGTGGCGCTCGCCGATCGGGTAGCGCTGCTCGAACGAGGAAAGGTCACCGCGGTCGGCACGCACTCCGAACTGCTGCGGTCCAGTTCCCACTACCGGCACGTGATCTCCAGCCTCGAAGCGGAAGAGGCTGCACGCACCGGTGCCATCCCGATCATCCGAGACGAGGCCGATGCATCCGAAGAGGATGATCTGCCCGAAGAAGAACTGACCATCGAAGAGGAGGTGCAGGCATGAGCTCCGCAATCACCGGAACACAGAACGAAGACCGTTCGAACTACACCCGCGAGGAGAGCAAGGCGATCCGTCAGCGGTCGCTGCGCCTGCTGGGGTCGTTGATCCGTCCGCTGCGACCGCAGGTCGTCCTCGCCGCTGCTGTGCTCGTCATCTCGACGGCGTTGCAGGTGGCAGGTCCGATCCTGATCAGTATCGGGCTCGACCAGGCGCTGCCGGCGGTGATCGAGCGTGCGGACTGGATGCCGACCTTCGTCATCGGTTTCGTGTACCTGTTCGCAGGTGCGGCCGCTGCCGTGCTCATCGCCTGGTACGTGATGATCGCTGCCAGGATCACTCAGGCGGTGCTGCTGGATCTGCGCAAGCGCATCTTCCTGCACACGCAGCGATTGAGCCTCGAGTTCCACGAGTCGTACACGTCCGGTCGCATCATCTCGCGGCAGACCAGCGACCTCGACTCGATCCGAGAGCTCCTGGACGGCGGCCTGAACAACCTCGTCTCGGGCGTCCTCTTCGGCGCGTTCACCTTCATCGCCCTCGTCGTCTGGGACTGGCAGTCGGGCGTGATCCTCGCGCTCGCCGGTATCCCGTTGATGATGCTGATGCGCTGGTTCTACTCGCGCTCGCAGCTCGTCTACCGGGAATCCCGTGTGATCAGCGCCAAGGTGATCGTGCAGTTCGTCGAGACGATGACGGGCATCCGCGCCGTGAAGGCGTTCCGCAAGGAGCCCCGCAACGATGTCACCTTCCAGAAGGTCGCCGGCGACTACCGCGACATCAACCGACGTTCGATGCTGCTCTTCGGCACCTTCGAACCGGGGCTGATGGGCGTCGCGGCGCTCACTCTCGGCATGGTCGTGCTCTGGGGTGGCATCCGTGTCTCCACGGGTGCGCTCACCGTCGGAGTGCTGCTGTCGGCTGTGCTGTACGTGCGGAACTTCTTCGCGCCGATGCAGGAGATCGCGATGTTCCTGAACTCCTACCAGTCGGCGACGGCAGCGCTGGAGAAGGTGTCCGGGGTGCTCGACGAGCAGCCGACGGTGCCGGACCCCGAGAAGCCGGTCGACCTGTGGGAGTCGCGCGGCGCGATCCGCTTCGAGGACGTCACGTTCGGCTACAACGGCGAGAAGACGATCCTGCCGGACTTCTCGCTCGACATCCCCGCTGGGCAGACGATCGCGCTGGTGGGCACCACGGGCGCGGGCAAGTCGACGCTGGCGAAGCTCATCTCGCGGTTCTACGACCCGACGTTGGGCAGTGTCACCCTCGATGGTGTGGACCTGCGGAAGCTGCATCCGAAGGACCTGCGTCGCGCGATCGTGATGGTCACCCAGGAGGCCTACCTGTTCAGCGGGACGGTCGCCGACAACATCGCACTGGGCAAGCCGGATGCCACGCTCGACGAGATTCGGACGGCCGCGCGCGCAGTCGGAGCGGATGAGTTCATCTCCTCGCTGCCGGACGGGTACAGCACCGACGTGAACAAGCGCGGCGGTCGGGTGTCGGCGGGGCAGCGTCAGCTGATCTCGTTCGCACGCGCCTTCCTCGCCGACCCGGCAGTGCTGATCCTCGACGAGGCGACGGCATCGCTGGACATTCCGTCTGAGCGGTTGATCCAGGATGCGCTGCAGACGCTGCTCGCCGACCGGACGGCGATCATCATCGCGCACCGCCTGTCGACAGTCGCCATCGCCGACCGGGTGTTGGTGATGGAGCACGGGCGGATCATCGAGGACGACACACCTGCGGCTCTCATCGGCGGCACCGGAAAGTTCGCGCAGCTGCACGCGGCGTGGCAGGAGACCCTGGTCTGAAGCCGCACAGACGACAGGCCCGCACGAGGAATCGTGCGGGCCTGTCGTCTATGCCGGGCTAGGCGCGCGCGGTCAGTCGCGCGGCCTGGCGGGCGGCGCCGAGGGCCACGTACTCCGCGATCTCCGGCACCTCGACCGGAAGGCCGAGCACTTCGGGAGCGATCTTTCGCACTGCCTCGGATTGTGCCCCACCCCCGATGAGCAGAGCGCGCTCAAGAGGGATGCCGAGGTCGCGCAGTGCGTCGAGTCCCGCGCCGAGTCCGCGCAGCATCCCCTCCACGGCTGCCCGCGCCAGATTGGGGCGGGTCGTCGATGCCAGGGTCATGCCGGAGAGCGAGGCCGTCGCATCAGGCAGATTCGGGGTGCGCTCGCCCTCGAAGTAGGGCAGCAGGCTGAGCCCGCCCGCCCCCGGTGATGCGCGCAGGGCGAGGTCGCTGAACTCCTCGAGCGACACTCCGAGGAGAGCTGCGGTGGCATCGAGGACTCGGGCCGCGTTCAACGTCGCCACGAGGGGAAGGAATCGCCCGGAGGCATCGGCGAAGCCGGCCACCGTGCCGGTCGGGTCCTCGACGCGCTCCGTGCTGATCGCGAACACCGTCCCCGAGGTCCCGATCGAGACCACGACGTCGCCAGGCCGAGTATCCAGCCCCAGTGCGGCAGCCGCATTGTCGCCGGCGCCGGGACCGACCGGACGACCGTCCGCATCGGCGACGGCGTCATCGGCAGCCAAGACTCGGGGCAGCACGGCATCGTGGCCGAGCGCGGCCACCAGCAGCTCGCGGTCGTACTCGCCCGTCGCCGGGTTCCAGTATCCGGTGCCCGAGGCGTCGGATCGGTCGGTGACGAGCTCGGCCAGCACCGGGTTCGCTGGGCCGAAGCCGCGCAGACGCCACGTCAGCCAGTCGTGCGGAAGCGCGACAGCGGCGACACGCTTCGCGTTGTCGGGCTCGTTGTCACGCAGCCAGCGCAGCTTGGTGATCGTGAACGACGCCACGGGGACGAGGCCCGTTCGCGCGGCCAGCGTCGGCGCGCCGAACTCGGCGATCAGGTCTGCTGCGGCTCCCGCAGAGCGGGTGTCGTTCCACAGCAGGGCATCGCGGATCACGGTGCCGTCGGCATCCAGCACTACCATGCCGTGCTGCTGGCTGCCGATCGACCAGGCCGCGATGTCTTCAAGACCTCCGGCCTCCGCGATCGCCGACTGGAGTGCCGTCCACCACGCCTCGGGGTCGACGGACGTGCCATCGGGGTGGCTGGCCCTGCCGGAGCGCACGACGGCACCCGTCTCGGAATCGACGATGACGACCTTGCAGGACTGGGTCGAGGAGTCGACCCCGAGAACGAGTGCCATCGCCGGACTCAGCGGGCGCCGAGGAGGTGCTCGGTCGCGAGCTGCTGCAGACGGACGAACCCGAACCCCTTGCCTCCGAAGTACGTCGCGGGGTCGAAGTCCTCGTAGGCGGTGCGGTCGGCGAGGAAGTCGTCGTACGACTCTCCGGGGGCGAGTGTGGGCACGGACAGCTCGTCGACACGGGCCGCGGCGAGAGCCTCCTGCACCTCGGGGTCGGCGCGGAATGCGGCCGCACGTTCCTTGAGCAACAGGTACGTGCGCATGTTCGCGGCGGCCGAGTCCCAGACACCCTTCTCGTCTTCGGTGCGCGAAGGCTTGTAGTCGAAGTGACGGGGGCCGTCATAGGCGGGCACACCGCCGGGTCCGCCGTTCTCGAGAAGGTCGACGAGCGAGAAGGCGTTGTGCAGATCTCCGTGGCCGAAGACGAGGTCCTGGTCGTACTTGATGCCCCGCTGGCCGTTGAGGTCGATGTGGAAGAGCTTGCCGTGGAACAGCGCCTGCGCGATGCCCGCGGTGAAGTTGAGCCCAGCCATCTGCTCGTGACCGACTTCGGGGTTCACGCCGACCAGCTCGGGGCGCTCGAGCGAGTCGATGAACGCGATCGCGTGTCCGAGCGTCGGAAGCAGGATGTCGCCTCGAGGCTCGTTCGGCTTCGGCTCGATCGCGAAACGGATGTCGTAGCCTTTGTCGGTGACGTAATCGCCGAGGAGGTTGACGGCCTCACGGTAGCGCTCGAGGGCGGCACGCACGTCCTTGGCGGAGTCGTACTCCGCGCCTTCGCGACCGCCCCACATCACGAAGGTCTTCGCCCCGAGCTCGGCGCCGAGGTCGAGCTGGCGGAAGACCTTGCGCAGGGCGAAGCGGCGCACGTCGCGGTCGTTCGAGGTGAAGCCGCCGTCCTTGAAGACCGGGGCGCTGAACAGGTTGGTGGTCACCATCGGAACGATCAGACCGGTGTCGGCCATCGCCCCCTTCAAGCGGTCGATCTGGGTCTGCCGCTCGGCATCGGTCGATCCGAAGGCGAACAGGTCGTCATCGTGGAACGTCAGGCCGTAGGCGCCGAGCTCGGCGAGCTTCTCGACGGCATGCACGACGTCGAGCGCCGGTCGGGTCGGGCCGCCGAAGGGATCGGCACCGTTGTAGCCGACGGTCCACAGGCCGAAGGAGAACTTGTCGTCGCGGGTGGGGGTTGTCATGGGATGCTCCAGCGGAAGATGGGATAAGTTGGCAACAACAACTTATGTCACACTTGACTCCTTGTCCAGCCCGTCGCGATCGGGGGTCGAGGATAGGCTGAACGGGCCGGCCGAACAGGCAACCGGTGGGAGGGGCATCCGTGGCAGACGGCGCGAGAAGCGTGGAGGGCGTGCGTCGACGCAACCTCGGTGAGGTGCTGCGACTGGTGCATGAAGGCGGACCGCAGTCGCGCGCGCGGCTCACGGTGGCCACCGGCCTGAACCGCTCCACCATCGCAGATCTCGTCAGCACCCTGGTCGATGCCGGTCTGGCCGTCGAACGCGAACCCGACCCGACACGACGCGCCGGTCGACCCTCACCCGTGGTCGCTGCGAGTGACGACGTCGTGGCGATCGCGGTCAACCCCGAGATCGACGCGATCGAGATGGCGGCCGTCGGCTTGAACGGACTCGTCCGCGTTCGGGCACGCGAAGTCGTCGACCGCCTGATCACCCCCGAGGATACGGCGAGTTCCGTGGCGCGCATTCTCGATGAGTGGCGGAACCGTGAGCTGTCGGGCCTCCGCGTCGTCGGTGTGGGCGTGGCCGTGCCCGGCCTCGTCCGCGCGACCGACGCGGTGGTGCGGTACGCGCCGCACCTCGGCTGGCGGGAAGCATCGATCGGCACCCTGGTTCAGGCGGCGACCGGTCTGCCCGTCGCCGTCGGCAACGACGCGAGCCTCGGGGCCAAGGCGGAGCATCTCTTCGGAGCGGCCGTCGGAAACGACGACGTCGTCTATCTCAACGGCGGGGCGAGCGGCATCGGCGGCGGGCTCATCATCGACGGTCGACTGGTCGGCGGAGCGGGAGGGTACGCGGGGGAATGGGGGCAGAACAAGGCCGTGATCGCGGATCCGGCCGACCGGCGCAGCCGCGACGGGGTGCTCGAGGACGAGGTATCCAGAGCGCGTCTGCTGGACGTGCTCGGCATCGCGGCCGCCGACGACCTGATCCTCGCGGAAGCGCTGGCTGCGGCGACCGACGACGCCGTGATCGGCGAGCTCTCCCGCCAACGTCGTGTCCTCGCGTCCACTCTCGCCAGCGCCGTCAACGTGCTCAACCCGTCGATGATCGTGCTCGGCGGATTCCTGAGCATGCTCCTGTCGGCGGACGCGGATGCGCTCGACGCGGCGATGCGCGTGCATGCGATGGCCGACCCGGCCGACGACGTGAGGATCCTTCCTGCAGCGCTGGGAGATGACCGATTGCTCATCGGCGCCGCGGAACTCGCGTTCGCGCCGCTGCTGGCGGATCCGCTGGCAGAGCCCGACGTCGAACCCCGTGCGGCTCGTGGGTAGCATCGAGTCATGGATCCTTTGCTGCTGCTCACCCAGTGGTGGTGGATTGCGCCGACAGTCGCCGGAGCGGGAGCCGTCGGCGTGATCGGCTTGCGTCGCCGGGGCGGCTCCGGCGGTCGTCGCCTCGCCTACGATGCCGCGCGCCACGACCTGAAGATCGCAAAGCAGACCGCTGCCGAGGGGCGCTCGGCGGTCAAGGTCGCTCGGGCCGATCTCGCTCACGTCACAGCCCAGCGAGCAGCGCAGCGGGCCACGCCGGAGCAGGTCGCCAGCGCAAAGCGGATGCTGCGAGAGAAGGAGCGCGATGCCAAGACCGCCGCGGCCGAGTTGCGCGCACGGCAGGCCCGGCTCGCTGCCGCACGCGCGGCGATCCCCACGGCATCCGCTCCTCGTCCGCTGGAGCGCCTGCACGCCGCGCACGATGCGGTGACGGCGCGATGGATGCAGTACGAAACCGACACGGCACGGCAGATCGCGTACCCGGCGATGACGGACATCAAGCGGCCGGCGACGGCAGCGTACCTGCGCGCGGCCGGACACGCGAGCGAACTCCGCCGCGGCGCCACCGGAAAGGTCACTCCGACCGCGTTCGCCGCGTATCGGGATGCGGTGGCCGACCTCGAGCGCGCCTTCGACGTGGCTGAACACGCCGCGAAGGTGCAGGCCGGCGAGGCGCCGGCGACGCCCGGTTGGCAGGACGCCGCTCAGGACGTGCTCAGCCGCTCGGCCGAGGCTCTCGACCGTGCGGCCGGTGCTGCGGCGTCCGCCCTCGCTGCCTGGACCGGTCGCGACCGCCCAGGCAAGCAGGACTGACTCCGGTCGATCCGCGCCACTCCGGTCGTGCGGCCATCCATCGCTCGGGCGCGAAGGAAGGCGACGAGGTCTCGGTGGGGGAGGGGATCCGAGACCCCGCCGCCGGTCTAGTTCGCGAGACGGATCTCGGCGATGACCTCGCCGTACTCGGTCTCTCCCACCGGCGTGAAGCCGACGCGGTGGAAGAATGCCTCAGGGCCGCCGTCGCCGGCTTCGTAGATCACGTTGACATGAGCGACGCCGCGCTCGCGGGCCTCTTCGATCAGGCTCTCCACGGCGAAGCGCCCGACGCCACGGCCCTGGTCGTCGGCGTCGACGTTGATGCGCCACAGCACCGAGCGGAAGTGCTCCTCGGGAGCATCCGGGTCGAAGTTCGCACTCACGAAGCCGACGACCTCGTTGCGGTCGAGGACGACGCGCTGCCAGGAGGTCTGCGGGTTGATGACGGTCGCTGCGATCCCGTAGGACACCGGAGCGAGGAACTGCTCCTGTCCGGGCTTGAGCGACAGGTTGTTCACGGCGACGATCGTCGCAGCGGAGAGTTCGACCATGCGCAGTTCGGACATGCTCCCAGGCTAACCCCTACCGACGACGTGCACACGCAAACGCCGCACATTACGAGCGCGACAACGGCTCAGGTATCTTGGTATCGAGACAATTTTGCCCTCGCGAACGGAGAACCACCAGGTGACCGACGACGCCATCATCTACACCTACACCGACGAGGCGCCGGCTCTCGCCACTGCCTCCTTCCTCCCCATCGTCCAGGCCTTCACCGGCCAGGCGGGCATCGAGGTCGAAACCCGTGACATCTCGCTGGGAGGTCGTATCCTCGCGGCGTTCCCGCAGAAGCTGGCGCCAGAGCAGCAGGTCAGCGATGCACTCGCCGAGCTCGGCGGCCTCGCCACGCTCCCCGAGGCGAACATCATCAAGCTGCCGAACATCTCGGCATCCATCCCGCAGCTGAAGGCGGCCATCGCCGAACTCCAGCAGCAGGGATATGACATCCCGAGCTTCCCGGACGAGCCGACGACGCTCGAGGAGAAGGACGTCCGTGCACGCTACGACCGCCTCAAAGGCTCGGCGGTCAACCCGGTGCTGCGCGAGGGCAACAGCGACCGACGCGCGCCGCTCGCCGTGAAGAAGTACGCCAAGAAGCACCCGCACCGCAACAAGCCGTTCGCCGAGGGGTCGAAGACCCGCGTCGCGACCATGGGTCACGACGACTTCAAGTCGAACGAGAAGTCCTGGGTCGCCGCCCACGACGACGTGCTCAGCATCCGTCACATCGCGGCCGACGGCACGGAGACCGTGCTGAAGGAGGGCCTGAAGGTGCTCCCGCGGGAGATCATCGACGCCACCTTCATGTCTGCACGGCACCTCGACGCGTTCCTCGCCGAGACGCTGCAGACGGCGAAAGCCGACGATGTGCTCTACTCGGTGCACCTGAAGGCCACGATGATGAAGGTCAGCGACCCGATCATCTTCGGCCACGTCGTGAAGGCGTTCTTCGCGGATGTGTTCGCACAGTACGGCGACCAGCTCGCCGACGCCGGCCTCAGCGCCAACGACGGCCTCGGGTCGATCCTGGCCGGTCTGGCCGGCGTCGCCAACGGTGCGGAGATCGCGGCCGCGTTCGACAAGGCCCTCGCAGAGGGTCCGCGCCTGTCGTATGTGAACTCCGACAAGGGCACCACCAACCTGCACGTTCCGAGCGACGTGATCGTCGACGCCTCGATGCCGGCGCTGGTGCGCAACGGCGGCAAGCTGTGGGGCGTGGACGGCGGCGAGGGTGACACCCTCGCGGTCATCCCCGACTCCTCGTATGCCGGCGTCTACCAGGCCGTGCTCGACGACGTCATCGCGAACGGCCCGCTGGATCCGGCGACCATCGGCACCGTGCCGAACGTCGGGCTCATGGCGCAGGCCGCCGAAGAGTACGGCAGCCACGACAAGACGTTCGAGATCGCGTCCGCCGGCCGGGTGCAGATCCGCGACGGCGAGGGCACGGTCCTCATCGAGCACGAGGTCGAAGCAGGCGACGTCTGGCGTGCCACGCAGACGAAGCACATCGCCGTGATGGACTGGGTCAAGCTCGCTGTGACGCGCGCCAGGGCGACCGGGGACCCTGCCGTGTTCTGGCTGGATGCCAACCGCTCGCACGATGCGCAGATCATCGCGAAGGTGCACCAGGGCCTGGCGCTGCTCGACACGCACGGCCTCACGCTCACGATCCTCGCTCCCGAGGAGGCCACCCGCTACACGCTCGCGCGTATGCGCCACGGCCTCGACACCATCTCGGTCTCCGGCAACGTGCTGCGCGACTACCTCACCGACCTGTTCCCGATCCTCGAGGTCGGCACGTCGGCGAAGATGCTGAGCATCGTCCCGCTGCTCGCCGGTGGTGGCCTGTTCGAGACCGGTGCGGGCGGATCCGCGCCCAAGCACGTGCAGCAGCTCGTCGAGGAGAACTACCTGCGCTGGGACTCGCTGGGCGAGTTCTTCGCGCTGGCGGCCTCACTCGAGCACTTCGCCGACACGACCGGCAACGAGAAGGCGCGCGTGCTCGCCGAGACGCTGGATGCCGCGACCGGCACCTTCCTCGAGGAGGACCGTTCGCCCGGCCGCGCCCTGGGCACGATCGACAATCGCGGCAGCCACTTCTACTTGGGCCTGTACTGGGCGCAGGAGCTGGCGGCACAGACCAAGGATGCCGAATTGGCGGCGGCGTTCGCCCCGGTCGCGGCAGCATTGGCGGCAGACGAGGAGAAGATCGTCGCCGAGCTGATCGCCGTGCAGGGCAAGCCCGTCGAGATCGGCGGCTACTACCGCCCCGACGACGCGCAGGTCACCGCGGTGATGCGCCCGTCGGCGACGCTGAACGGCATCGTCGACGCGATCGCGTAGTCCGAGAACGCAGAAGGGGCCGGATGCTGAAAAGCATCCGGCCCCTTCTGCATGACCACTTCGGAGGATCGACCCCCGTTGTGGTACGCCGTTACCAGTGGACGGCGACGCTGACTCCGACGGGTGCCCAGTCGAAGACGTACTTCGCGACCGACACGGGCATGTTCACGCAGCCGTGACTCATCTGGTTGCCGAAGTTGTTGTGCCAATAGGCGCCGTGGAAGGCGATGTCCGTCGCGAACCAGGTGTTCCACTGGACATCCTTGGTGACGTAGTCCTCGCCGACCATGTCCTGGATCTCGGTGTGTGCGAACACGGTGAAGTTGCCGGTCGGAGTGGGCGTCGCGTCCAGGCCGGACGAGATCAGCCAGGACTCCACGACCGCGCCGTTCTCGTACAGCGTTGCGCGCTGCGAGCTGAGGTTGACGTCGATGTGCCGGACCAGGTTGGTCGTCTCGAACGGGACCTCGGCGACCTCGAGCTCGAAGACGCCTTCGCCGGCTTCGAGCTGCGCAGCGAAATCGTCTGCCGCATCGGAGGTGTCGCCGAGCGTGCGGCCGTTGACACCGGCCGTCTCCTCGCGCAGCACGTTGCCGTCGGAGTCGACGACCTTCGTGGCGTTCGTCGGCGCACGATTCACGAGACCGGGAAGGGTATCGATCGTCGCCTGGATCGTCTGCGGGTCGGCGTCGATGCGCAACTGGCCATCGTCGTCGACGACCGTCAACCAGCTTGCCGCGACGGCAGGCGCGACCGGAACGGTGCGCTCGGCGCCGACGTAGAAGCCGACGGTGCCGAGCATCGTGTTCAGGGTGCCGGCGGTCGTGGTGGCATCGTCGTCCGTGACGGCGGGGAAGGCTTCGGCCGGACCACCGGGGAACTCCAGGGTCTTGCCGCCGTCGGCGACCGTGTCGGCGATGGCAGCAGTCAGATCGTCGACGTCGATCGCGGTGCCGTCCTCGCCGGGAACGATCACGAATGTTCCGGTCGCGGCGTCGAACACCACACCGGCGTTGACCGGGTCATCGAAGCTCGTCGGAACGGCAGCGCGGAGCGCTCGATCCGCAGTCTCCGGATCGAGGGAGATCTCGGCGGCGACGGGTTCACCCATCCACGCCCCCAGATTCCACATCGGGTGCTCGGCGAACGCCTTGTCGGCCATGGCCGCGGCGTCGATGCTCGCCCCGAGGTCGGCACCGGTCAGAACGGTGTCGTCACCGGCTCCGGTGAGCGTCACTTCGGTGTCGGCGAGGTGCGAGGTGATGGCGTCTGCGGCGGCGCCGGGCGTCAACCAGCCCACGGGAATGCCGGCGACCGTCGTGCCCGGGGCGATCAGGATGGCCGAAGCCGCACCGGCGCCCAGCGCGAGGACGCCGAGCCCGAGGCCGATCCAGAGACCGAGCCGCTTCTTCTTCGGCTTCGGCTCGACGGGTGCCCAGGCGAGCGGCGGCGTGCCGCCCTCCGCAGGCGCGCCATCGATCGGCGCGAGCACTTCGGTCGCAGCGGGAGCCTCATCGTGTGCGTCGGTCGTCGCCTCGGACGCAGAAACCACATCGGTCACGCACATCACCCCCCGGTTCACTAACGTGTCCTAACGCTCTATGATACGGGATCGCAGGTAACGGAAAGATAAAGGTGGGGCGGTCGGCGGCTGCGGCCGTCGCGGTCAGTCGATGACGGCGAGACCGTCGATCTCGACCAGCATCTCCTCGCGCGGGAGTCCCGTCATCACGGTCGTGCGGGACGGGAGCACACCGCTCGGGCAGTGGGCGGTGACGAAGGCTCCGTAAGCCTCGTTCATGATCGGGAAATCCTCACGCGTGGTGAGGTAGACGCGCAGCATCACGACGTCGTCGAACGTGGCACCGGATGCCTCGACGATCGCCTTGACGTTCTCCAGCGTGCGGGTGGTCTGCGCCGCGACGTCGCCGGGGAAGAGGTATTCGTTCGTCACCGGATCGACGGGCCCTTGACCGGAGATCTGCACGATCGGGCCCTTGCGGACGCCCTGCGAGAAGGTGTGCGCGGGAGCAGGGGCGGCGTCGGTGGAAACTCGGATCTTCGCAGTCATGCCGCCAGCCTAGTAGCGTTGTTAGATGCCTCTACAAATTCCGAACCCTGTTCTCGGCGCCTGGACGAAGGGCTTTCCGGCGCGAGCCGCCGGGATGCGCCTCTCCGAGGTCGCGGGCGCGGGTCTGCACCTCTCCGACCTGGTGACACCCGTGCTCACCGTTCAGGAATCGGCGATGGCGCACAACGAGGCGACCGTGTTCTCGTGGGCGGCAGATCAGGGCGTCCTCCTCGCCCCGCACGGAAAGACGACGATGGCGCCCGCGCTCTGGCAGCGGTTGCTCGATGCCGGAGCCTGGGGAATCTCGGTGGCAACGCCGTGGCAGGCCGAGGTCGCCGTCGACGCCGGCGTGCCCACTGTGCTGATCGCCAACGCGGTCGTGGACCGGGCCGCGGTGCAGCGACTCGGGGCGCTGCTCGAGGCGAATCCGCAGTTGCGCATCCTGTGCTGGGCAGACTCGCTCAGCACCGTCGGCATCATCGCGGACGCGACAAGTGACCTCACCCGTCCCCTCGACGTGCTCGTCGAACTCGGCGGGATGGGCGGGCGCACCGGAGCGCGCACCGTCGCCGAGGGGGAGCGGATCGCCGCTGCGATCACCGCCGCCCCCGGACTGCGTCTGGCCGGTGTCGCCGGGTATGAAGGCCCGTTCGGCCCCGATCGCAGCGCCGCCTCCGTGGCCGCGGTCGACGCGTATCTGCAGACTCTCGTCGAACTGCACCGGCGCCTCGAATACCCGGAGGGATATCGGCCGGTGCTCACCGCGGGCGGCAGCTCCTTCCCGGATCGGGCGGCAGCCGTGCTGGCCCCGCTCGGTGAGGGTGCCGATGTGGTGCTGCGCTCGGGGGCCTTCCAGATCCACGACGACGGCTTCTACGCGAGGATGTCTCCGTTCGGCCCGCTCGTCGGCACGGAGCCGCTGCGCTCGGCGATGCACGCCTGGGCGCGCGTGGTCTCGCAGCCGGAGCCGGGGCTCGCGCTGCTGGATGCCGGTCGTCGCGATGTGCCCTTCGACATCGATCTGCCGGTGCCGCAGTCGGTGGCCGGCCGCATCACGGCGCTCAACGATCAGCACGCCTTCCTCAGCCTCGCGCCGGAGGCATCCGTGCACGTCGGTGAGATGGTCAGGCTCGGACTCTCGCATCCGTGCACGGCGTTCGACAAGTGGCGGGTGGTCGCCGTGATCGATGATCCGGATGCCGCCGATCCGCGCGTCATCGGGGCGGTGGCGACGTGCTTCTGAGTGCAGAGCAGGCCGCGGCCGGACGCGTGCGGGTGTATCGGGGAGCCACCGTCGTCGACGGCACCGGTGCCTCGCGGTATCCGGCCGACGTCGCCGTCGAGGGTGCCAGGATCGTCGCGGTGCTGCCGCTCGCGACGTCATCGGACGCCGATGTGCTCGAGCTGCCCGCGGGGGCCGTCGAGGTCGACGCCACCGGCCTCGCTCTTGCGCCCGGATTCATCGACATGCACGCCCACAGCGACCTCGCCGTGCTGACCGGCGCCGCGCACGACGCGAAGATCCTGCAGGGAGTCACGACCGAGGTCCTCGGTCAGGACGGACTCGGCTACGCTCCGCTCGACGACGCCTCGGCCGCGATCATCCCGGGCCAGATCGCAGGCTGGAACGGACCGGTGGATTCTGTGCCGTGGCGATCCATGGGCGACTTCCTCGCCGACATCGATCACGCGACGGTCGGCAACGCGGCGGTGCTCGTCCCACAGGGAAACCTGCGCATGATGGTCGTCGGTCATGAGAACCGCCCGGCGACTCCCGCGGAGCTGGACGCGATGGCCGAGCTCCTCGGAAAAGCGCTCGATGCCGGCGCGTTCGGGATGTCCAGCGGTCTCACCTACACGCCGGGAATGTACGCGGACACCGCCGAGCTCGAGGCGCTCTGCCGGGTGGTCGCCGAACGCGGCGGCTACTGGGCGCCGCACACCCGCAGCTACGGCGCGGCTGCGCTGTCTGCCTACCGGGAAGTGCTCGACATCGGTCGGCGCACCGGTTGCCCGATCCACCTCACCCACGCGACCATGAACTTCGCCCCGAACCGCGGCCGTGCGGCCGATTTGCTCGCACTCGTCGACGAGGCGATCGCGGACGGCGTCGACGTGACCCTGGATACCTATCCGTATCTGCCGGGGTCGACGACGCTCGCGTCGCTGCTGCCGAGTCGGCTCGCGGAGGGCGGAGATCTCGTGGCGACGATCGCCCGGCTCGATGCCGATGCCCGTGAGGAGGTGCGCGTCGGGCTGGAAGACATCGGATGCGACGGCTTCCACGGCGAAAGGGCCGACTGGAGCAGCATCCAGATCGCCGGCACCGCGAACCCCGCACTCGCCGGTCACGTCGGACGGACGATCGCCGAGATCGCCGAGGACAGCAGGCAGCGTGCCGTCGATGTCGTTCTCGACACGATCGTGGCGGACGCCGGGGCGACGAGCATCCTCATGCACATCGGCGACGAGGACAACGTCAGGGCGATCATGCGCCACCCGCGCCACACCGGGGGCAGCGACGGCATCCTGATCGGTGCCCGCCCGCATCCGCGCGGGCGCGGGACGTTCCCTCGTTATCTCGGTCACTACGTCCGCGACCTCGGCATCCTCACGCTGGAGGAGGCCGTGCGGCATCTCGCCGGCACCCCGGCCGAGCGCCTGGGGTTGCATCGCGGTGACGCACCTCGTGGTGTGATCCGTGTCGGCGCCACCGCCGACCTCGTGCTCTTCGACCCGGAGACCGTCGGGGCGGGCGCGACCTTCGACGACCCGCACGCGCCGCCCATGGGCATCGTGGACGTGCTCATCGGGGGAGTCGCGGTCGTCGCGCGCGGTGCTGCCACGGGCGCGACGCCAGGACGCGCCCTCCGGATGCCCCCGCCGGCGCATCGGGCGACCCTGCCCCGAGTCAGCACCACCATCGACGAAGCGGCCGAGGGCTTCGCATGGACGTCGCAGACCCCCGTCGTCGCGGCACCGGAATGGGCGAGCATCGTGACGAAGCTCGGCGCTGCGCTCGCGGCCGCGGCCGGCACCGAGCCGGCGATCACCCTCGTCCTCGACGATGAGCTCACCGCGGCACCGTTCGCGGACGGTCGGATCGGCGAGGAGGCATTCCGCCTCTCCGTTGCTGCTGACGGTGTCGAGATCAGAGGCGCGACAGCCGCCGGGATCTTCCGCGGCGCCACCGTGCTTCGTCAGCTGCGCCCGCCGGAGAGCGTCGACGCGCGCATCCCGGCAGGGGTGTGGGAGGGAGCCCCGGCTTACGGATGGCGCGGAGTGATGCTCGACGTCGCGCGCCACTTCCGGCCGCCCGCCGACATCCGCCGACTCATCGACCTTCTCGCCGACCACCACCTGAACGTGCTCCACCTGCATCTCAGCGACGACCAGGGGTGGCGGTTCGAGGTTCCAGGCTTCCCGCGCCTGACCGAGGTTGGCGCTCGCCGCAGTGCGACCCAGCGCGGGCACGGTCCCCAGGCGACGGTGGAGCCCGGCGTGCACGAGGGGTTCTACACCGACACCGAGCTGCGCGATCTCGTGGCCTACGCCGCCGAGCGTTTCGTCACGCTGGTGCCCGAGGTGGAGCTACCAGGGCATGTTCAGGCCGCGCTCGCCGCCTATCCGGAACTGGGCAACCTCGACGCCGCTGAGCCCGTCACGAGCCCGTGGGAGCGGTTCGGCGTCAACCCGCGCACTCTCGCGCCGACCGAGGCATCATTGGCCTTCGGTCGGGCGGCGATCGACGCGCTGTGCGACCTCTTCGACGCGGAGTGGATCGGGATCGGCGGCGACGAGGTGCCGGTGACCGAGTGGCAGCAGAGCCCCGCGGCAGCGGAGCGGATGCAGCAGCTCGGCTTCACCTCGCCGCACGAGATCCAGCCGTGGTTCACCGCGCACTTCGTCGCCCATGTGCAGAGCCGCGGCCGCACCGCCCTTGCCTGGGATGAGGTGCTGGAGGGTGATGTGCCGGACGGTGTGCGGATCCTCGCGTGGCGTGGACCGGTCGCGATGCGGGAGTCGCTGCGCCGCGGCATCCCGGTGATCGCCTGCCCGGACCTCGAGGTGTACCTCGACTATCCCCAGTCCGACTCCGAGGAAGAGCCGATTCGCGTCGGGCCGCCTCTGACGATCGAGCGGGCCTATTCTCTGCGCGTGGAGGAAGGGGCGATCGGCGGTCAGGCGAACGTCTGGACCGAGCATCTGCCCACGCGCGATCGGGTCGACTTCGCGACGTTCCCGCGCCTGGCCGCCACGGCCGAACGACTGTGGGACGGGGGTGAGCCCGGCGCTTTCGAGGACTTCGTGCGCCGCCTGGAGGTGCACCTGCGCCGCCTGGCCGCAACCGGTGTGGCGTACCGCCCGCTGGACGGTCCGACCCCGGATCAGCGGCGCCCTGGAGTGCCGGGGAAGCCGCTCACCATCGCCGCTCGTGAGGAGATCGTCGCCGGGCTCGTCCGCACCCTCGAGGAGCGCGAGCACCCATATGATGAGCACCTCGGGAAGTCAGGTAACGTTTCGATAACCCTCCCCGCGAGCAGCGGGCCTGGGGTTGCGTAAATCCAGTTCGTAAGGTCTACTAACAAACATGTCCGCATTGGATGAGCAGCGTCCCACATCGTCGTCTGATTACGCCGGTGCGAACACGCACGCCTTCGGCCCGGGCCGACACCTGCGCTCGCGCTCCAAGGTGCTGCCCGAGCACGCCAGAGGGCACAATCGCGCTCTCGTCCTGCAGACGCTCTTTCACGCCGGGGCGATGAGCCGCGCAGATCTCTCCCGCGAGACCGGATTGACCAGGGTCACCATCTCCGATCTGGTGGCCGAGTTCGTCGCCGACGGCATCATCATCGAGATGGGGGTGCGCGCGATCGTGGGTCCGGGTAAGCCTCCGATCCTCATCGACATCGACCGCGCGGGTCACCAGATCATCGGCATCGACCTCTCCGGTCCGAGCGCATTCGTCGGAGCTGTGCTCAGCCTCGACGGCGAGGTGATCGAGCGCCGGGAGGTGCCGCGCCCGGAGTCGCCGGACGGCGACGAGGCGTACGCCGCCACGCTCGCGCTCGCCAGGAGCCTGGTCGAGGCGTCGAACCGCCCCCTGCTCGGCGTCGGCATCGGCACGCCGGGTGTGGTCCGACCGGACGGACTCGTCCTGAGTTCACCGAACCTCGGCTGGACGAATTTCCCGCTCGAAGCGAAGCTCGGCGTCGATCTCGGGCTCCCGGTCCTTGCGCGCAACGACGCGAACGCCGCCGTGCTCGCCGAGTACACCTTCGGTGACGCCAAAGCCGACTTCATGCTCATCAAGATCGGCAAAGGCGTCGGTGCCGGTCTCATCACCGGCAGCCAGCCGTTGCTCGGCAGCCGATACGCGGCGGGGGAGATCGGTCACGTCGTCGTGGGAACCGACGGAGGACCTCGGTGCGCGTGCGGCAAGGACGGATGCCTCGAGGCCTGGCTCAGCGTCAGCCGCCTCGGCGCCGCCATCGCCGAGAACCCAGAGGCTCGTGACGACATCCTCCGCGACGCCGGAACCCGGATGGCCATCGCCATCGCCCCCATCGTCGCCGCCCTCGACCTGTCCGAGGTCGTGCTCTCCGGTCCTGCCGAACTGCTCGACGGCATCCTCACCGACGCCGCTATCGAGACTCTGCACGCCAGGACGCTGGAGGGGGTCTTCGAAGATGTCGCGGTGCGGCTCACCGACCAGGCCGACATCGTACTTCGCGGCGCCGCAGTGATGGTGCTCTCCAGCCAGCTGGGAGTCTCGTGATCCTCGCCTCGAGCCCGACCACCCCGATGACGACCAGGAGCTTCATCCGATGAAGGGTGCTGACATCGCCGACCTCGACGGTCGGCAGATTCGCGTGGGCCTGGATGTCGGCGGCACGAAGATCGATGCCGTCGCCATCTCGCCGGCCGGAGACATCCTCGGCCGTCTGCGCCGCCCCACTGGCTGGGGCGAAGAAGCCGTCCTCTCCGGCATCATCGAGACCGTCCGGGCACTCGCTGACGAGGTCGGCTATCCGATGGACGACGTCCGTTCGGTGGGTGTCGGCATCCCCGGGCTCGTCGACGCCGGTTCCGGCCGTGTCCTGCACGCCGTGAATCTCGGCGTCGAATCGCTGGACCTCGCCGCACGTGCGCAGGATGCGATGGGCATCCCGTTCCGAGTGGAGAACGACGTGAAGGCCGCGGCGCTGGGGGCGGCGGTCCTGCGCGGTGTCACTGGTTCGATGGCCTACCTCAACCTCGGTACCGGGGTCGCAGCAGGGATCGTCGTCGAGGGTCGCATCTGGCGAGGCGCCACGGGCACGGCGGGCGAAGTCGGGCACATCTCGGTCGATCCCCGGGGCAGACTCTGCGGTTGCGGCCAGCGGGGCTGCATCGAGACCTTCTGCGGTGGCGGCGCGCTCGCCCGCGCATGGGGGCGTCCCGGTGCGCTGCCGGTCCGCGACATCTTCGACGCCGCTGAGACCGGCGATGCAGACGCGGTGGCCCTCAAGGCCGACCTCATCCACGGTGCCGCGGCCGCGGTCCGCGTGCTGGTGCTGTCCGCCGATGTGGAGAAGGTCATCATCGGCGGCGGAATCACCTCGCTCGGCGCACGGCTCGAAGACGGCATCCGCGCCGCGCTCCGCGCCGAGGCTGAGACCTCGGCGTTCATGAACTCGCTCCACCTGGACGCGAGAATCGAACTGCTCGCCGCCGGTTCCCCCGCCGCGGCGTTCGGCGCCGCGGTGATCGGCGCATCCGTCCCAGAGAAAGAGATCATGGCCCATGGCTGAAGTCGTCATTGTCGAGAACGCGGAAGCCGCTGGCGCCCTGGTCGCGCAGGAGATCGTCGAGCTCATCGACTCCCGCCCCGATGCGGTGCTCGGGCTCGCGACCGGATCGACACCGCTCACCGTGTACCAGGCGCTGCGCTCGCGGCTCGCCGATCACGATGTCTCGCAGGTGCGCGGTTTCGCGCTCGACGAGTACGTCGGTCTCGATCCCGCTCACCCGGAGAGCTACCGCTCCGTGATCACGCGCGAAGTCGTCGAACCGCTCGGGCTCGACCCGCGGCGCATCCATGTTCCCAATGGTGCGGCCGCGAGCATCGAGCGCGCCGGCGCCGACTACGAGGCGGCGATCGCAGCTGCGGGAGGCGTCGATCTGCAGATCCTCGGTATCGGCACCGACGGGCACATCGGGTTCAACGAGCCGGGGTCATCCTTCGCTTCGCAGACCCGGGTGAAGACGCTCACCGAGCAGACCCGTGCGGACAACGCGCGCTTCTTCGATTCCGTCGATGATGTGCCGAGGCACTGCATCACCCAGGGGCTCGGCACGATCCTTCGCGCGCGCCACCTGGTCCTGCTCGCGTTCGGCGCCGGGAAGGCGCAGGCGGTCGCGGATGCCGTCGAAGGTCCGCTCACCGCATTCCTTCCCGGATCCGCCGTCCAGCTGCACCCGCACGCGACGATCGTCGTCGACGAGGCAGCGGCATCCCGCCTCAAGCTCGCCGACTACTACCGGTACACATACGCGAACAAGCCGGCCTGGCAGGGTCTCTGAGTTCGACGTCGGGCGACGTCAACCGAAGGCGCGCCCAGGCCAGGCGAGCGGCAGCAAATGCTCGAGGCTGAGCGGAGCCAGGGGCAGCGTCGGCACCTCGGCGTGGGTGATCCAGCGGAGCTCTGCCAGCTCGGCCTGCACGGTGACCGCGGTCGGATCGATCGTGGCGGCGAAGGCCGCGGCGATGACCCGGTGACCCGGCTCGTTCGCGGCGTCGGAGATGAAAGTGCCCAGCGGTCGCAGCTCGCTCTCGACCAATTGAACCCCGAGTTCTTCGTCGAGTTCTCGGATGAGCGTCTGCGCGGCCGTCTCGCCGGGCTCCGGCTTGCCGCCGGGCTGCATGAACCGGGTGGTCCCGTGTTTGCGGACGACGAGCACGCGGTCGTGGTCGTCGACGATCACCGCGGCGCTGACGTGGATGTCAGGCATCGGCGGGGAACACCTTGCCCGGGTTCAGGATGCCGAGGGGATCGAACACCCGGGTGATCTGCCGCTGCAGCTCCCACTGGTCCTCGCCCAGCTCGTCGGCCAGCCAGCGCTGCTTGAGCACGCCGATGCCGTGCTCGCCGGTGAGGGTGCCGCCGAGAGCGAGCGCAGCGCGGAACAACTCGTCGGCCGCAGCCCAGATGAGGTCGGGCACGTCCGTGCCCTCGAAGATGAAGTTCGGGTGCAGGTTGCCGTCTCCCGCGTGCGCGACCGTCGGGATGACCACGCCGTAGGCCTTCTCGATGCGGGCGATCTCATGGAACATCGCCGGCATGGCGCTGCGCGGCACGGAGACGTCCTCGATCAGGGTCGTACCGAGTGCCGCCATCGCCGGGTGCATGGCACGGCGGATCGCGAGCAGGCGCTCGCCCTCCTCGTGATCGTGCGAGACGGAGACGTGGCCGCCATGGTCGTGGAGGATCTTCGCAATGGCCTCTGCATCTGCGACGGCAGCAGGGCCATCGGTCTGGATGGTGAGCTGTGCCGTGCCCGCTGCGGGCTCCGGCAGGGAGAGGTATCGGAACACCGCGGCGACACAGGCGGCATCCATCAGTTCCATGATCGCCGGCTGGATTCCCGCGGCGGTGACCGCCGCCGATGATGCCGCGGCGGGGACGACACCGGGGAAAGCGGCCGTCACCGTGCACGTCGTGCCCTCGACGAGGCGCCGGAGCTTCAGAGTGGCGCCGACGACGACGCCGAGCGTGCCCTCGGACCCGATGACGAGCGACGTCAGGTCGAGTCCGGTCACACCCTTCACGCTGCGATGTCCGAGATGCAGCAGACGGCCGTCGGCGAGGACGAGATCGACACCGAGCACGGCATCGCGAACCACACCGTACTTCGCGCACAGCAAACCGCCGGCGCCGGTGGCGATGTTGCCGCCGACCGTGGAGATGGCCCGGCTGGCGGGATCAGGAGCCCACCAGAGACCGTGATCGCCGAGGATGTCATTGAGGTCGGCGTTGAGGATGCCGGGCTCGACGACGGCGAGAAGGTCGTCGGGTCGGATCTCCTTCACCGCGGTCATGCGAAGAGTCGACAGGACGATCTCGCCCTCACCGGCATTCGCGGCACCCGCGAGCCCTGTCCCTGCTCCGCGTACGACGACCGCGGTGCGTGTGGCGGTCGCGATGCGCAGGGTCTGCTGCACGTGCTCGACCGTCTCGGCATGCACGACCGCGATGGGCCGCCCGGCGGCGGCATGCCCGGATCGGTCGGCTCTGGCGAGCTCGCGGGATTCCTCGCTGGTGTCGACGAGGGGGCCGAGTGCAGCCTGGAGCTGTGCGAGGGGGCTCATGACCGGGTGCTCACGCCAAGGTGCGTCGGCCGGCCGCGAGCCCCGCACCGATCGCGACGATCGCGAAGGCGGAGCCGATCAGCCCCTGACCCATCGACCACCACGCGACAGTGACGCCGGCGTAGATGAGCAGCTCGACCGCGGCGCGCAAGAAGGGGTGCAGGTGCAGAACCGGGCGCGGGGAGAGGAAGAGCGCCCACACCAGGAGCACGATGAGGGGTGCGCCGATCCCGAAGATGATATTCCACGGCAGTGTCCAGGCAGCGAAGCCCCACAGTGCGAGGGAGGCCATGGCGAGCACCAGGACGATCACACGGACGATGTCGAGAGCGGAGACGACGGGACGATCGACGCCCGGTACGGGTGCGGAATCCTGGGGCATGCCCCCAGTCTATTCGGCGGGTACGGGGCCCGTGGCCGGAGGCAGCACGCCATCGGCGACTTCGAAGACTGTGCCGATGATGTTCTGTGCAAGCGGCGCATTACTCGGCTGTTCGACGGGCTCGACCGGTGGAGCCGATGGAGCCGGTTCGACCGTCTCGTCCGATTCCGCCGGTGTGGAAGTGACGGGTGTTTCTTCGGCGGGTGCTTCCGGCGTCGACGATGCGGCCGGCGGAATCACCTCGGCCGGACTCGATGGGAGGTCATCGCCGAGCGATTCGTCCGTCGAAGAAGCGTCGGCGGAACTGATGAGCGGAGAGCACGATCCTGCCGGATCAGCCAGTTCACTCAATCGGACCGCGTCGGTCAGTGGACCGATGGAATTCCCGTAGACGTACCGGAACTGGACCCTGGCATTGGTGAGTTGCTGCAGGAACGTCGGTTCGAGCACGACGACGCCGTCACCGCGGGCATCCAGCTCCGCTGTGAACGTGGTGTCCTGGCGGTTCGAGAACAGTCCCTGGACCGTGGCCTCGGGCGCACCCTGCACCTCGACGGAGTACAGCGTCGTTCCGAAGATCGCGCTGTCCTCCCAGACGCACGTCACCGTGGTCGCGCCGATGGCGGGGGTCCCGGTGGGGAGGCCAGGTGTCTCGGTTGGTGTCGGAGTCGGAGTCGGAGTCGGAGTGGGTGTCGGCTCGGGAGTCGGTGTCGGAGTTGGAGTCGGCTCGGGAGTCGGAGTCGGAGTCGGAGTCGGAGTCGGCTCGGGAGTGACCGGAGGTTCCGGTTTCGCGTCCTCGGTGGGCGGCGTGACCGCTGAGCCTTCGTCGGGCTTCGAGTCTGCGGGCTTGGTCGGTGTCGGACGCGGTGTCGGCTCCGGCGTCGGTTCGACCGGTGCCGGCTCTTCGATGATCATGGGCTCATCGAGCGCCATGGTCTCGTCGGGTCCGACTTCTGACGAGATCGACGTCGAGTCGCTGTCGCCCGCGCTGGGTCGCGACGATGCCGGTGCCGCCCCGACGAGTCCGGGGATGGTGGTCGCGGCGGCGACGACGCCGGCCACTACGAGCGCAGCGGAACCGGCGCCGATCAGAGCGCCGACGCCGCTGAAGACGCCTCCGCTGCTCCCGCCGGCTGCGCCACCGCCAGCGGCTGAACCGCCCGCGGCCGAGCCGCCGGCCGTGCCGGCCGCCGCAGCGCCGGTGCCGACGACGACTGCGCCTTCGAAGATGCTCGACGGCATTGCAGCCAACGCGACCGCCGGTGTGCTGCCCTGCAGAGAGGCCAGGTAGCCGGTGGAACCGGCGACGCCGAGGACGAGGGGAAGGAGGACCAGCGCGAGGCGCGTGGAGACGTCTTTCGCCTCGGCAGCGACGATGATGCACCGCGCGCACTCGTCGAGGTGCTGCTCCAGTCGTTTGTGATCCCGGTTGCCCAGGTTGCCGCGCGAGTAGGCACCGAGATGTTCGATGCTCCACTGGCAGTCGGAACCGGGCGCCGCGCTGCGCAGGTGCGCTTGGATCCATGCTTCACGGAGGCCTTCACGAGCACGGAAGGCTAGCTGCGACACCGCGCCCGACTTCATGCCGAGGAGAGGTGCCACCTCCTGCGGCTTCATCTGCTCGATCTCGGTGTACCAGAGCACCTCCTGCCAGCGCGATGGCAGGCTGCGGAATGCCTGAGCGGTGAGGCTGCGATCAAGGGCCTCATTCGCGGCCTGTTCGCTGCTGTCGGGATCGGCGACGGTATCGAGCTCATCGATCGCCGTCTCGCGCCGCGAGCGTCCCCACGCCGCGGCCGTGTTGCGGATGCTGGTGAACAGGTAGGCGCGGAACGAGCCGTTGGGGCCTGCGCCCTTGATGATCGCCTGGTAGATGCGGGTGTACGACTCCTGCACCAGGTCATCGGGGTCGATGGATGACGTGACGGAGCGGGCGACGGACATTCCGGCGGGGTAGTGGCGTCGCCAGAGTTCGCCGAACGCCTCGGTATCTCCCGAGCGGGTGCGCAGGACGAGGTCGGCGTCGGCGATCGCCTCGCCGTCGTTGGAGGTGTTGTCGTAAGGCACAGTCATCCATCTGTCGTGAGTGGGAATGGCCCTCTCACATGAAGAGACGCGTGAAAGCGGTCCGCATCACGCGTGTTTTTCATTCTCTCCCGAATTTCCCAGACTGGCCACCCCAATTTGGAACCGGATCTCGTCACGGCCGCCACGGGGTCTCAAAAAAGAAATCTCAGAAGTCGCGTAATGAACGACGAGGTCTGTCGTCTCACCAGGTAGAGACAGCCAGTATCGACTCCACCGGGGGGCGGAGTCGTGGCGTCGGTGGGGTCACCTCACCGGTCGGGTGGTCCGGGAACCTCGGGGGAGGAATTCCCGGACCCCCGCTCTACTCAGGGGGAATGAGGCCGCCGGCTGGGGAACGGCGGCCTCCTGAGCTGCCCGGCTAGCGGGAGAGCGGTCCGCCGACCCAGACACGTGCGACCTGCAGGCCTTCGTCCAGGAGCACCGCGTCGCCGACGAAGCCGGTGCGCAGCGCACCGATCTCGTCGCCGGCGCCGATCGCCCGCGCCGGAGTCTCGGTGAGGGCTCGGACAGCGTCGCTCAGCCCGACGCCCGCCTGCACGGCTCGTGCGAGAGCGACGTCCTGCGTGAGGGTGGAGCCGGCGATCGAGCCGGTCTCATCGGCGCGAGCGACGCCGTCGGCGACGGTGACGCTGACGGTGCCGAGGTCGTAGTGACCGTCGGCGCTGCCCGCGGCGGCCATCGCATCGGTGACGAGCGCGACGCGCCCCGGAGCCGCATCGAAGATCAACTTGATGACATGCGGAGCGAGGTGCACGTTGTCGGCGATCGCCTCGAGCACCACCCGATGATCAGCTGCGGCAGCGAGCACCGGCCCGGGAGCCCGGTGGTGGATGCCGTTCATCGCGTTGAAGGCGTGGGTGAGGATGGAGGCGCCGGCGTCGAACGCTGCTTCGGCCATCGCCGCATCCGCGTCGGTGTGACCGACGGCCGCAGCGGCCCCTGCCTCGACGATCAGACGGATCGCTTCCAGGCCGCCGGGCAGCTCAGGGGCGATAGTGACCTGACGGACGGTGCCACGACCGGCCTCCAGCAGACGCGTGACGTCGGCCGCGAGGGGTGCCCGCAGCAGCGCCGGGTCGTGCGCGCCCTGATGGCCAGGATCGAGGAACGGCCCTTCCAGGTGCGAGCCGAGGATGTCCGCATCCGTCGTCATCAGATCGGCGATCTCGCCGACGCTCCGGGCGAGATCATCGAGCGATCCGGTGACCAGAGAGATCACGGCGCGCGTGGTGCCATGTGCGCGATGCAGTGCACGGGCGGTGCGGATGGCCTCCACGCCGTCATCGAACGAGGCGCCGGCCCCGCCGTGTCCATGGATGTCCACGAAGCCGGGGGTGAGGATGGCGCCCGCTCCGGCGATCTCGATCGCATCGACGACCTCATCGGCCGGTGCCCAATCGGAGCCGGTGCCGCGGGCGACGATCCGGCCGCCCTCGATGCGTACCCAGGCGTCTTCGACGAGTTCGCCGCGATCGATGACGCGGGCGGAGTGGATGACCAGCGAACCGGTCTCGGTGGAATGGACGCTCATCGTCGGCTCCAGGGGATTTCGGCTGCGGGATGGTACGAGATGCCTTCAGCCTTCCACAGTGGGGAGAGCGACCCGACCCTGACGCGGAACGAATCCCAGGTGCGTTCCGGAGCGTTCTTCGGCGACCAGACGATCTCGGCCTGCGCCGCGGCCCTCGGGAACACGAGCTGCTCGACCTCGGTGAGGGTGCCGACGGTCTCGCTCCACAGCGGGGCCTCGACGCCGAGGATCGCGTCATCGGGCACGTCGAGCACCGCCGTCGGCTCCCACGCATACGCCGAGCGGACGTCGATGAGCGCGGCCCAGTCCTGTCCGAGCGGGTAGTCCTTGTCGTACTTCATGTCGAGATAAGTGGCGTCCGCCGGCGACAGGATCAGTGCGCCGCCGCGTTCGACGAAATGGGCGGCCTCCTCGGCGTGCGTTCCCTGGGGCGTGGTCATGCCCCAGTACTGGCCGACGGTTCCCTCGGCGATGCCGTCGGCAGCGCCGACCTCATGCCACGCGACTGGGATCTTCCCCGCCTCGACGACGATCGCGGTGGCGCGCTCGACGAAGTGATCGAAGTCCTCCTGGGTGGTGCCGTGCGACTCGTCGCCGCCGATGTGAAGGTACGGGCCGGGGGTCATCTCGGCGAGTTCGCGGATCACGTCGCGCACGAAGTCGTAGGTGCCCTCCTCGCGGATTCGCACGCTGGAGTGGCCGACTCCCCAGCCGAGGTAGCGCTCCCCGGCGACGGGCAGCGGCTGGCCGAGGCGCTCTGAATCGGAGATCAGGTTGTCGTTCATCACCGGAGCTTCGACCAGTTCCGGGTAGGCGACGCCGATCGCGTGGGTGTGGCCGGGCAGATCGATCTCGGGGACGACGATCATGTGCCGGGATGCCGCGTACTCCACGATGCCGCGGTAATCCGCTTTCGTGTAGAAGCCGCCCGGGTCACCGTTGGCTGACGTGCTCGAGGAGAGCTCGGTGAGCAGCGGCCAGGAATCGATCTGGATGCGCCAGCCCTGGTCGTCGCTGAGGTGCAGGTGCAGGTGGTTGAACTTCAGGGCGCTGGTGCTGTCGATGAACTTCTTCACGTCGTCGACACCGAAGAAGTGGCGGGCGACATCGAGCATCACGCCGCGGTACCCGAATCGCGGAGCATCGGCGATGTCTGCGCGGAGCAGGCCCCACCCGGCTTCGTCTTCGTCTTCGTCTTCTCGAAGCAGTTGCAGGAGGGTCTGGATGCCGTAGAAAAGCCCGGCCTCATCGGAGCCGACGAGCTCGGCCTCGTCGCCGATGCGGAGGGTGTACCCCTCCTTCTCAGCGACCGACGCGTCGATGCGCAGCGTGATGTCGCCCAACTTCGTCGCGTCATCGGCGGGGGAGAGGCGGATGCCGCTGCGACGCTCGACGGCATCGATCAGCTGCGCCGCCGCGGGGGAGTCGCCGTGCACGCGCGTGGCGCTGGTGAGTGGCATCCGTCCGTCTCCCGCGACAGCGGATGCGGGCACCGGAACAAGCGGAAGGGAATGGGTAAGGACCATGAACAAAACCTACCGTGCAGGGGTGCGCTGCGGGAGAGTGGATCTCGGGAGGTGTCCTGCCCGCTGCATACGACGGCGTTCACGTGAAAGATCCATCATCGTTACATATGCGTGATGTGCACGCTCTCGTCAGCCACACCTGGTGTCCACTATGAATTAGCAGTGCGGCAGGAGAGCCGCGAATCCGGCCCTCCTCATCCGAGGGGTTGGACCGGATGCGTGGGAGGTCCTTAGTGAGGTTCTTCGAGGGGCTTTGGTGGCTGTTGCTCCTCCTTGCCCGAGGATACGGCCCCCTCTTACAGGGTTATCCGGCTTTTTCGTACGCGGAGCAGAGAGCACAACCAATATTGACTAGTGAAGTGGACGACTGGATGAGCAGGCTGCACAGCGCCCCATTCGGGCCCACCACTACGCTTGCTCGCAACTTCGCTGCAGGCGTTTCTGCGATCGCGGGGCTTGTCTGTCTCGTCGTGCCGTTCTTGCAGATGGTGCCGCTGCCTAGCGTTCTTCTTGCTTCCATCGCAGGACTGGGCTTCTTTGCCGCATCGCTCATTACGGCGCTCCGATGGAAGCCTTTGGTGAGGCGTGCTGCGCGGGAAGCGGTCGCGGCAGGAGCAACCAGCAGCTTTGCCTTCACGCAAGCTGAATTCAGCAAGGGTGCTGCAAAGGAGAGCGAGTACGTGGGTTCAGGATGGGTCTTGATTCTCGGCGAGCGCCTGGATGTCTGTGTTGGGCCGAACGCATTGGGTGTCGGCGAGGGTGCCGCACCGCGAGCGATACGGCAGGACGAGATCGTGAGAGTTTCCCGGCGCGAGCCGACCAGTATGTCGTATGCGATGCTCACGATTGCGCTTGCCTCCGGCGACGAGGTTTCGTTTACGCTGACGCCGCGGAATGGCTCTGGACTACGCGGACCCAGCGATAGCGAGGTGGACGATGCCATCACTAGCATTCGCAGCGTGACGGAAGACGATCCTTGGAATCGCGGATGAATGCCCGGCAGGCCGGACGTGCTTGGATGGGCGACGGGTGTACAGATTCGAGTCAGGGCAACGCGCTGGCGAATCTTGACGGCTCAGGCGCATGGGCCGCGGTCTTGCAAGCCCCACCGGGATCTTTTCAGTGAGAGCTATAGTTCGCGACGCATTCAGTACAGATTTTGACTTCGAATCCTACGACTCCGTGGATCCCTCTGACGATGGTCAATGGATCCGCTTACTCATCGGACCTGACATCGGTCCAGGTGAGGAGTCTTTCGACATCTTGGTTTGCACTCCCCGGTGGCTCGCGCGCAGAGTTGAAGAATCGGGACCGATTTTGGGCCGCCACATGTTGGTGATGTCATCTCTGAATCTGAGTGAAGCTGTACGGGTTCTACGTACCGCCGCAGAATCTGTTTCGGGGGAGATGTGGCGCGACGTCGTGTTCGAGCTGGCGCAAATTGGATTCTGGGAGTTTCAAGATTATCGAGCGAATGAAATTGACTGACGGGGTGGCGACTCGACCGGCCAACTGCTCCTGAGCTCTCGGAGGGGAAGTGGCTGTCCGGGAGCAATGACGCGCGCTCAAGCCACGCCGTCAGCAGCTTCCTGCATCCGCTATGCTCGTAACCGTCGCGACTGGCGTCTGGGTGGACTACCACCGGGGAGCGGCTGACCACGGAATTCGACCGCGCGCCTGGGCCGATGAGGACCCCCCCTTTCGAATCCGTTGTCAGAGGAGCACGTCATGACCGATCGTTACTTCAACGCACCCCTTTCCGAGGTCGACCCAGAGATCGCCGAGGTTCTCGAGCGCGAGCTGAACCGCCAGCGCAGCTACCTCGAGATGATCGCATCCGAGAACTTCGTTCCCGTGTCGGTCCTGCAGTCGCAGGGCTCGGTGCTCACCAACAAGTACGCCGAGGGCTACCCCGGCCGTCGCTACTACGGCGGCTGCGAAGAGGTCGATGTCGCCGAAGAGCTGGCGATCTCCCGCGCCAAGGAGCTGTTCGGTTCGGAGTTCGCGAACGTCCAGCCGCACTCCGGCGCCACCGCGAACGCCGCCGTGTTGCACGCGATCGCGCGCCCCGGCGACACCCTGCTCGGACTCTCCCTCGACCAGGGCGGCCACCTCACCCACGGCATGAAGATCAACTTCTCGGGCCGTCTCTACAACATCGTCGCCTACGGCGTGGACCCCGAGACCTCGACCATCGACATGGACGAGGTTCGTCGCCTCGCCGTCGAGCACAAGCCGAAGGTCATCATCGCCGGCTGGTCGGCCTACCCGCGCACGCTCGACTTCGCCGCCTTCCGCGAGATCGCCGATGAGGTCGGTGCCCTGCTCTGGGTCGACATGGCGCACTTCGCCGGTCTGGTCGCTGCGGGTCTGCACCCGAACCCGGTGCCGCACGCGCACGTCGTCTCCTCGACGGTGCACAAGACCATCGGCGGCCCGCGCTCGGGCTTCATCCTCACCAACGACGCCGACCTCGCGAAGAAGATCAACACGGCGGTCTTCCCGGGTCAGCAGGGCGGCCCGCTCATGCACGTGATCGCTGCCAAGGCGACCGCGTTCAAGCTCGCCGGCACCCCGGAGTTCAAGGAGCGTCAGGAGCGCGTGCTGCGCGGCGCCTCGCTCATCGCCGATCGCCTGTCGCAGCAGGACGTGAAGGATGCCGGTATCGCGGTGCGTTCCGGCGGCACCGACGTGCACCTCGTGCTCGTCGACCTGCGCGATGCCGAGATCGATGGCAAGCAGGCCGAGGACCTCCTGCACGAGATCCACATCACGGTGAACCGCAACGCCGTTCCGAACGACCCGCGTCCGCCGATGGTGACCTCGGGTCTGCGTATCGGCACCCCGGCGCTCGCCACCCGCGGTTTCGGCGACGCCGATTTCACCGAGGTCGCCGACGTCATCGCGCTCGCGCTCCTGCCCGGTGCTGACGTCGAGGCCCTCCGCGCCCGTGTCGACGCGCTCGCCACGGCGTTCCCGCTGTACCCGGACCTGCAGCAGTAACGACGTTTCGACTCGCTTCGCTCGCTCAACGACCGGGGGTGGCCTCCCGGTCGTTGAGCGAGGAGCGCAGCGACGAGACGAAACGCGTGTACAAACACGGAAACGCCTGACCGCGAATGGAAATGACATGACCGCGAAGATTCTCGACGGCAAAGCCGCTTCGACGGAGATCAAGGCCGAGCTCGCCGAGCGCGTTTCCGGGCTTCGTGCGCGGGGTATCGTCCCCGGCATCGCCACGGTGCTGGTCGGCGCCGACCCGGCCTCACAGCTCTACGTCGGCATGAAGCATCGGCAGTCCGAGGCGATCGGGATGAACTCGATCCAGCGCGAGCTGCCGGCCGATGCCACACAGGCGGATGTCGAAGCTCTCATCGACGAACTCAACGCCGACCCCGACTGCCACGGCTACATCGTGCAGCTGCCGTTGCCCAAGCACATCGACACCGACGCGATCCTCGAACGGATCGATCCGGCGAAGGACGCTGACGGCCTGCATCCGACCAACCTCGGCCGGCTCGTGCTGAACGTCAACGCCCCGATCCACACGCCACTGCCGTGCACCCCGCGCGGCGTGATCGAACTGCTGCTGCGCAACGATTACGACCTCAAGGGCAAGCACGTGGTCGTCGTCGGACGCGGTGTCACGATCGGTCGGTCGATCGGACTGCTGCTGACGCGCCGCGACATCAACGCCACGGTCACGCTCACGCACACCGGCACCGTCGACATGCCCCGCTACCTGCGGGAGGCCGACGTCATCGTCGCCGCGGCGGGGGTCAAGCACCTCATCCGCGCCGAGGACGTGAAGCCCGGAGCTGCGGTTCTCGACGTGGGCGTGACGCGCGAGTCGGACGCCGACACCGGCAAGAGCCTGGTCTTCGGCGACGTGCATCCCGATGTCGCGTCGGTGGCGGGCTGGATCTCGCCGAACCCCGGCGGGGTCGGTCCGATGACGGTCGCGCTGCTCATGACCAACGTGGTCGAGGCCGCGGAGCGGCTGGTCTGAGCATCCGGTAACAGCACGAACTTCGCAGAAACGCGCGAACCTCGCAGGAATCACCGGATTCTCTGCGAGGTTCGCGTCATTCTGCGGGCGGACAGCGCGACTAGAGGTTGTCCAGCATCCGCCGCTGCTCGGGCGTGAGACCGTCGTGCAGTTCCGCGCGGGCGGCCGATGTCTCCGGTGTCTCGGGCGCTGCCGCCGTCGGCGCGGTGCTGCGGCGAGAGCCCTGCACCCTCGCCTGCACGCTGTCGTAGACCTCAGCCGTCTTCGCGCGCAGTCGGTCGTCGATCTGGTCGTAGATCACCCAGCCGAGCAGCAGCCCGAGCGGCGGCAGCACGTAGCCCCAGAAGAAGCCGGCGACGGTGACGCCGCTCAGCCACACCGTCAGCACCCAGATGATCAGCTCGACCACGTAGACGAGGGCGTACTGCACGACCTTCTCGCCGGCGCCGGTACGGTCCGCGGCCGACTTCGCCGCGGACTTGCGGAACGCTGCAGCGAGCGTCGGTTTCACGAACAGCGCGGCGAGCGTGAGGATGACGGATGCCCAGAGTGCGTGCCAGCCGACACGGACGTTTGTCATCAGCAGCCCGATGAGAAGCAGCACCGCGACGTTGAAGACGTACAGCGACGCGAAGCGGATGATTCCGTTCTTCATGCGACTCCCTTGCTCATGGAACGTGCGGCCTTCAGGGAACCTGAGGGCCGACGGTGCTCTCGATGCCGGTGATGCGCGCCTGCTCATCGAAACGGAAGGTCGCAGATCCCGTCGCGTCCGTGACGGTCGCCCCGCTGAAGGACTGATCCGTCCAGGTCAGCGTCCAGTTCGCGAGACGGGCGAGATCCCAGACGGCGGTCCGCGCGTCCGCGAGGGCGAGTCCGGACAGGATGCGGGGGAGCGCGATCATCGCGTCGACGACCGTCAGCGGGGCGAGCGGCGCATCGAGGATGAAGACCGCTCTGGTGCCGCCGCCGACGGGGGCCGAGTAGTACGGGGCCCGGCCGGTCAGTTCGACGGCGACTCCGCCCACGGTGTGGGCAGCACGGGCGATCCAGCCGTCGACATCCGCATCCGCGTCTGCGGGGAACGCGAGCTCCGGCGCGGTGAGCTCGGCGACGCCGTGCTGGGCGCCGTACGCCTGCAGCTGAGAGGCGAGTCCTGCGGCGTCACCGCGGGGGTGCGCCCATGCCCAGAGCAGCGAGCGCGGGCCGGGGGCGATCGTGGCGACGAGGTGCGCGCGCGTGACGAGCTGACGGCTCGGGTCGGCGTTGGCGGTGAACGTGAGCGTTCCGGCCTGCATGTCGGCGTCCCAGCGGTGCTCGCCGAGTGCGTCGGCGGCCGCGGAGAGGGCATCCTGGCGGAGCGAGGTGAACAGGATCGCTCGATCGGCGAGCGGCTGGAGTGCGGCGAAGGTCATGTCCACAGTCTGGCGCGGGTCGCTATGAATGCGCCAGTGCGCGAGGCGATGGCGCCCGGTCAGCCCGCGTCGGCGAGCGGAGCATCCGTCGGGCGACCCATCCGCCACACGCTCGGCACGACCAGAGTCGCCAATGCCACGGCCGCGTACACGATGCCCGACGTGATGAGAACGGTCGCGGCATCCGCATGCGTGATCAGCCAACCGTAGATCAGCGTGCCGATCGGCATCACGACGAAGCTGCCCAGCATGTCGTAGCTGGAGACCCGGGAGAGCTTCTCGCCCGGGATGTTCTCCATCATCGCGAGGTTCCACCCCGTGCTGAAGACCTCGGCGCCCGCCCCCGCGATGAACGCCGCGATCGCGAGCAGCACGACAGCCGGGTGCACGCCGAGCACGGTCAGCGGAATGGCGAACGCGGCCATCCCGATCATTCCGTAGCGGAGCGGCTTCTTCAGCGGGAACCACATCAGGATCAGCGTCATCAGCAGGACGCCGACGCCCTCGGCACTGACCACCCAGCCCCAGCCGGAGATACCCAGCAGGTCGTTGTTCTTCGCGATGTACGGTCCGGCCACGCCCCAGGCGCCGACGTGGATCGCGTTCATCACCATGAACGCGAGCACGATCGCCCACAGCCACGATCGACTCCAGAACTCCCGCCACCCGACGCGCAGATCGTGGAACATCGTCGTCCCTCCGCCGTGTGCGGGAGGAGGCAGCTTCACGAGGGCCAGGATCGGAATCGCGGCGACCCAGCCGGCTGCCTGGACGACCATCGCCCAGGCAGGGCCCGCCGTCGCCACGAGCACACCCGCGATGATCGGGCCGCCGATCGTCACCATCGAGCGCACGAATGAGAGCATCGCGTTCGCCTGCTGCAAGTGCTCCGGCGTGGTCAGCTGCGGGATGAGGCCCTGCATCGCCGGCAGCACGAAGGCGGTGGATGCTCCGTTGATCGCGGCGAGGATCGCGATCAACGGAACCGTCGCCGTCCCGGTGAACAGGAGCGCGGCGATCGTTCCGATGGAGAGGATGTCGACGACGTAGCAGGACTGGATGATCAGCGCTCGCGGCAGTCGATCGGCGATGACCCCGCCGAAGAGCACGAACACGATGTTGCTGATCGTGAACGCGGCGAGCACGAGCGAGAGCGAACGAGCATCGTTGTCGATGTCGAGCACTGCGAACGCGAGCGCGATCGACGACATCGACCCGGTGATCAGCGTGATCGCCCGCGCGAGGAAGAACCATCGGAAGTTCCGGTCCTGCATCGCGCCCAGGCCGCGGGTCTTGACGGTGGTGTCTGCGGGACTCATGAATCTCCGGTCGGCATCAGGGCGAGGGTGAGTTTGTGCATGCTCGTGCGCGCGGAGTCCGTCGCGGTCGGCCCGAGCGCGACCAGCGCGACGAGAAGGGCGGCGATCTCGCCAGGCTCGAGCAGGATCGGGCCGATGTCCGAACGGACGTCGAACAGATAGCCGCCGCCGGGGCCCCGCTGCACGCGGATCGGGATGCCGCTCTCGCGCATCCGGGCGATGTCTCGTTCGACGGTGCGTGCGGTGACACCCAGAGCCGAGCCGAGGGACAGTGCCGATCGCGGCGCACCTCGACGGCGTCGCAGCTCCTCGATGAGTGCGTGCTGCCGTTCGATCCGCCTGAGCGTCAGGTGGGGATCGGTCGATTTGGAGAATGCCACGACATTCACTCTAAAGCCGACGTTTGCTAGTCGGTCTCTCTGGATAGGTTCACTCACATGACAACTTCTCTGCTTCTGCTTTCCGGTGCCGGTCTCCCCGCATGGGCGTGGGACGACGTCGTCGGAGGACTGTCCGCCCCCGCCACGGTGGCGCCGCGACCGACCGTCGAGAACGCGACGGTCACCGACTATGCGCGGGCCGCGTTGGACGCCGCCCCCGAGGGAGACCTGACCCTCATCGCTCACTCCGCCGGCGGCGTCGTCGCGAGCGAGGTGGCGCGCCTCGCCCCCGAGCGGATCCGTGGCGTTCTGGCGGTCGCGGCCATCATCCCGAAGGCGGACGCCTCGTTCGCGTCGTCGTTGCCGTTCCCCAATCGGGTGATCCTCCCGTTGATCCTTCGGCTCGCGGGAACCAGGCCGCCGGAGTCGGCACTCCGTAACGGTCTCGGAGCCGGCGTCGACGAAGAAACCGTGCGGCGCTTCATCGATGATCTCGAGCCGGAACCGCGCAGCTACTTCCTGAGTCGAGTGGCGTCGAACGCCGCGCTCGCGGCGGTGCCGAGAACGACCTACGTTCTCACCGCTGGCGACAAGGAGATCCCGCCGCAGCTGCAGCGTGGCTACGCCGCGCGGCTGCGCGATCCGCGCATCGTCGAGATCGCCGGCGGACACTACCCGATGATCAGCAACATTCCCGCGCTGCGCGCGGCGATCAAGGACTTTCTGGCTGTCCCTGCTCAGTAGCTGGTGCGCGCACCCGCCGGGCGGATGAATCGAGCGGCCAGAGCTTCGGATGCTCGGGCCAGAAGCGCCACGTCGGCGCCGACGGCGACGAAATCTGCCCCCGCGGCGAGATAGGCGTCGGCGGCGGTGGGGTCGAAGGCGTTCACGCCGACCGGCGTGCCTGCCGCTTTCGCCGCAGCGAAGACGCGCTCGACCGCGGCGACCACGTCGGGGTGCGTCTGCTGGCCGAGCAGACCCATCGACGCTGCGAGGTCGGAGGGGCCGACGAAGATCGCGTCGACTCCGTCTTCGGCGGCGATGTCAGCGGCGGCTTCCACCCCGGCCGTCGTCTCGATCTGCACGGTGAGGGACGTGTACTGGGAGGCGTCCTGAAGGTAGCCGTCGACGCGGTTCCAGCGTGCGCTGCGCGCGAGAGCGCTGCCGACGCCGCGTACGCCGAGCGGGGGATACCGCGTGGCGGCGACGGCGGCACGCGCCTCATCGACGGAGGAGACCATCGGCACGATGAGGTTCTGGGCGCCGAGGTCGAGGATCTGCTTGATCGTGACGGTGTCGTTGCTCGGCACCCGCACGAGCGGGGTGATCGGATAGGCCGCGACCGCCTGAAGCTGCATCTGCACGCTCTCCAGCGTGGTCGCGGAATGCTCCATGTCGATCAGCAGCCAGTCCAGGCCCGAGCCCGCGGCGACCTCGGCGAGGAGCGGACTGGCGGAGCAGACCCACATGCCCACGAACGGGCGGTCTGATCCCGCGAGTTGCGCGCGGAAGGAGGGGGCTAGATGAAGCGGCATTCGATTGTTCCCATCGGTCCGTAATCGCACAGCACCTCGTCGCCGCGCGCCACCCACATCGGGCGCGTGAACGATCCTGCCAGGATTATCTCGCCGGCCTCCAGGCGCGCGCCGTGCTGGTGGAACTTGTTCGCGAGCCACGCGACGCCGGTGGCTGGGTGGTTGAGCACGCCGGCCGCGACGCCGGTCTCCTCGATCTCGCCGTTCTTGAAGAGCAGCCCTGGCACCCACCGCAGATCGATCTCGTCGGGGCGCTTGTGCACGGTACCGAGAACCATCGCTCCGTAGGCGGCGTTGTCGCTGATCGTGTCGACGATCGTGCGGCCTTCCAGCTCGATGTGCGAGTTCAGCACCTCGAGCGCCGGGACGGCGTAGTCGATCGCGGCGAGAGCGTCGTCGAGGGTGCAGTCCGGACCTTCGAGCGGATGCTTCAGCACGAACGCCAGTTCCACCTCGATGCGCACGTTCGAGAAGTCGTCGACCGGGATCTCGGATCCCGACTCGTACACCGTGTCGTCGAACATCACGCCATAGTCGGGCTCGGTGATGCCGGTGGCCTGCTGCATCGCGCGGGAGGTCAGGCCGATCTTGCGGCCGACGAGCCGGCGGCCGGCCGCGATCTGCGTATCGCGCCAGACGCCCTGGATCGCGTACGAGTCCTCGACCGTCGCCTCGGGGTACCGGGCCGTGATGCGGGGGATCACGCTGTGCGCGCGGTCGGCCTCGGCCAGCTCGGCCGCGATCTGCGCGATGGTGTCTGCAGGCAGCGTCACAGCTGGTGGCCCAGCTTGTACTCGCCCTGCTTGTACTCGGGCATGGAGTCCTCGCCCTCGCGGGTGTACGAGAATCCGTCGGCGCCGATGGTCACCGCCATCTCGCTCGAGTCCGTACGCGCGACGACCGGCTGCGGGTTGCCGTCGAGGTCGAGCACGAGCGACGCCTCGGTGTACCACGAGGGCACGACAGGGTTGCCCCACCAGTCACGGCGCTGGTTGTCGTGCACGTCCCAGGTGATGACCGGGTTGTCGGGGTCGCCGGTGTAGTAGTCCTGCGTGTAGACCTCGACGCGGTGGCCGTCGGGGTCGCGCAGGTAGAGGTAGAACGCGTTGCTCACGCCGTGGCGACCAGGGCCGCGCTCGATCGCGTCGGAGCGGCGGAGCGCGCCGAGCTTGTCGCAGATCGCGAGGATGTTGTGCTTCTCGTGCGTGGCGAAGCACACGTGGTGCATCCGCGGGCCGTCGCCGCCGGTCATCGCGGTGTCGTGCACAGTGGGCTTCCGGCGCATCCAGGCGGCGTAGACGGTGCCCTCGTCATCCTGAATGTCCTCCGTGACGCGGAAGCCGAGGTCCTGCATGAACTTCACCGCACGAGGGACGTCGGGCGTGACCTGGTTGAAGTGGTCGAGGCGCACCAGCTCGCCGGGGATGTGCAGGTCGTAGCGCCACGACATCCGCTCGACGTGATCGGTGGCGTGGAAGAACTCGTACGGGAAACCGAGCGGGTCGATCACGCGCACCGAGTCGCCGATGCCCTTCACGAAGCCGTTCTCGTTGCGGCGCACCTCGCAGCCGAGCTCGGAGTAGAACTCGACGGCGCGGTCGAGGTCCTCTGGCGTCCGCACACGATAGGAGAACGCGGCGACGGCGGCGATCGGGCCCTTGCGGAGGATGAGGTTGTGGTGGATGAACTCCTCGGTGGAGCGCAGATAGATCGCCTCGTCATCCTCCTCGGTCACGTACAGGCCGAGGACGTCGACGTAGAACACGCGGGATGCAGCGAGGTCGGTGACGACGAGCTCCATGTAGGCGCAGCGCAGGATGTCCGGCGGGGTGCTCGTCGGCGTCGGAGTGGGGTCGTCCGGGTGGATCGGCGCCTCCTGGCTCACGTAGAACCCGGAGGAGGTCAGCGTCATGTCGTCGCGGTTGGTCATGTCAGCGTCCTCAGTTCTTGCCGAAGGTCGGGTTGTGGGCGCCGCCGAGCGTGATGTGCACGCTCTGCTGGTCGGTGTAGAAGTCGATCGAGCGATAGCCGCCCTCGTGGCCGAGGCCGGATGCCTTCACACCGCCGAACGGGGTGCGCAGGTCGCGCACGTTGTTGCTGTTCAACCACACCATGCCGGCCTCGACGGCTCCGGCGAAGTTGTGCGCCCGCTTGAGGTCGTTCGTCCAGATGTACGCCGCGAGGCCGTACCGGGTGTTGTTCGCGAGCGCGAGCGCCTCCTCGTCGGAGTCGAACGGCGTGATCGCGACGACCGGGCCGAAGATCTCCTCCTGGAAGATCCGGGCATCGGGGGAGACGTCGGCGAACACGGTCGGCTGCACGAAGTTGCCCTCCGGGAAATCCGCGGGGCGTCCGCCGCCGGCCACGAGGCGTCCTTCGGTCTTTCCGATCTCGACGTAGCTCATCACCTTCTCGTAGTGCTCCGGGTGCACCAGAGCGCCGACCTCGGTGGCCGGGTCGTTCGGGTAGCCGACCTTCACGCGCTTCGCCTGGGCGGCGTAGCGCTCGACGAAGTCGTCGTAGATCGAGCGCTCGACGAGGATGCGGGCACCCGCCGTGCAGCGCTCGCCGTTCAGCGAGAAGACGCCGAAGATCGTCGCATCCACTGCGGCTTCGATGTCGGCATCCGCGAAGACGACGGCCGGCGACTTGCCGCCGAGCTCCATCGACAGCCCCTTGAGGAAGGGAGCGGCGTTGCCGAAGATGATCTGCCCGGTGCGGCTCTCGCCCGTGAACGAGATGAGCGGCACGTCCGGGTGCTTCACGAGCGCGTCTCCGGCGTCCTCACCGAGGCCGTTGACGAGGTTGAAGACACCCTGGGGGAGCCCTGCCTCCTCGAAGATGCCGGCCCACAGGGATGCCGAAAGCGGCGTGAACTCCGCAGGCTTGAGCACGACGGTGTTGCCGGTCGCGAGCGCCGGACCCAGCTTCCACGACTCGAGCATGAACGGCGTGTTCCACGGCGTGATGAGTCCGGCGACGCCGATCGGCTTGCGGTTGACGTAGTTCATCTGCTTGCCGGGAACCTTGAACGCATCGTCGGCCTGGGCGACGATCAGGTCGGCGAAGAAGCGGAAGTTCTCGGCGGCGCGACGAGCCTGGCCGAGGGCCTGCGTGATCGGCAGACCGGAGTCGTAGGACTCGAGCTCGGCCAGGCGCGCATCGCGCGATTCGACGATGTCGGCGATGCGGTGCAGTACCCGCGAACGCTCGCGCGGCAGCATCCGAGGCCAGGGGCCTTCGTCGAAGGCGCGCTTCGCCGCGGCGACGGCGAGGTCGATGTCGGCCTTCTTGCCGGCTGCAGCCGTCGTGTACGTCAGGTTGGTGACCGGGTCGAGCACATCGAAGGTGTCTCCGTCGATCGAGTCGACGAAGGCTCCGTCGATGTAGTGCTGGATGTGGTCGGGCAGGTCGGCAGGGATGCGTGAAGCGGTCATGAGTCTCCTCCGGTGGAATGACGGGAACGGGAGTGCAGCGCGTCGAGGAACGCGTCCTTGGTGCGCCAGCGGTGGTTCCGGGCGGCGAGTTCGATCTCGAGCGGGTCGGCGCGGGATCGGATGAGGTCGAGGATCTGCGTGTGCTCTTCGACCGAATGCGTGGCACGGCCCGGAACCGAGGCGAACGTGGAATCGCGGATGCCGGAGAGCCGCGACCATCCGCGGTGCACCAGATCCAGAAGATGCGGGTTCGGGCACGGCTCGAAGAGCAGGGCATGGAACTGCCTGTTCAGCTCGGTGAACAGATGGGCGTCGAAGTGCTCGAGCAGTCGAGCCATCCGATCGTTGACGGCCTGGGCGGCGTCGAGCGCCGCGTCGTCCAGGAACGGCGCGGAGAGCGCCGTGGCCACTCCTTCGACGACACCGAGCGTCTCCATGGTGTGCGCGTACTCGGTCTCGTCGACGAGGGTGACCCGCGCGCCGACGTTCCGCTCGAACGTCACGAGCCCCTCGGCCTCCAGCCGTCGGATGGCCTCCCGTACGGGTACGACGCTCATTCCCAGCTCTTCGGCGATCGGACCGAGCACCAGGCGATAGCCGGGGCCGAACGTGTGCGCGGAGATGTGGGAGCGGATCCAGGCGTATGCCTGCTCGGACTTGCTGAGTGTGTCGACAGCGGTCATCGCGAGCCCGTCTCCGATTCGTAGCGCGCGCGCCACTCGGCGTTCATCGGGAAGAGGCCGTCGACCGGGTGGCCCGCCGCTACCTGCTCGGCGATCCAGGCATCCTCGACCTCCTGCGCGAGCGTGTCATCGACGACCTGCTCGGCCAGATGCGGCGGGATGACGATCACGCCGTCGCCGTCACCCACGATGATGTCGCCGGGCTGCACGCTCGCGCCGCCGCAGGCGATGGTGACGTCGACGTCCCAGGGGACGTGCTTGCGTCCGAGGACCGACGGATGCGCGCCGCGGGAGAACACCGGCAGTCCGATGTCGGCGACGGCGTCGAAGTCGCGCACGCCCCCATCGGTGACGACACCGGCGGCACCCCGGGCGAGGGCGCGCAGAGCGAGGATGTCGCCGAGCGTTCCGGTGCTGTCATCACCGCGGGCCTCGATCACGATGATCTCGCCCTCCTTCACGGCGTCGAAGGCGCGCTTCTGCGCGTTGTAGCCGCCGCCGTGGGTCTTGAACAGGTCTTCACGGAACGGGACGAAGCGGAGTGTCTTCGCGGTGCCGACGATCTTGCTGCCGGCGATGTTCGCCGCGACGCCGTCGATGAAGCAGGAGTGATGGCCGCGCTTGCGCAGCTGGGCGGAAAGGCCAGCCGTCGGTGCCTCCATCAGCTTCGCCCGGAGTTCGGGCGAGAGCGCCGATTCGTCGGAAACAGGGGCAAGTCCCGCCTCTTCCCGAGAACCCCAGGCCTCTGTACGCTGCAGGTCGTCGACGGCGGGGAGTGAGCCGAGTTCGGCGTCGAAGGCGACATCGCCCTGTGTGACGGTGGTGATCAGGCGACCCGAAGACGGCGCGCCCGGTGCGTCTGGAGCATCGACTTCGATCTCCACGGTGTCGCCGGGGACGATCACGGACGACCCGGCGGGGGTACCGGTGAGGATCACGTCGCCAGGCTCGAGCGTGAAGTGCTGGGAGAGATCCGCGACCAGCTGTGCGAGCGGGAAGATCATGCCGGCGCTGGAGTCGTCCTGGCGGAGGTCGCCGTTCACCCATGTGCGCACGCGCAGCGCTTCCGGATCGACCGTGCGGGCGTCGATGAGGTCGGGGCCGAGCGGCGTGTAGCCGTCACCGCCCTTGGAGCGCACGTTCGATCCCTTGTCGTTCGCGCGGAGGTCGTAGAGGCCGAGATCGTTCGAGGCGGTCACCCAGCCGACGTGCGCCCAGGCATCCGCGAGCGAGACCCGCCGTGCCGGGGTGCCGATGATGAGCGCGATCTCACCCTCGAACGCGAGCAGCTCGGTGCCGGCCGGGCGCTCGACCGTGCCGCCGGAGACACCGACGGAGCTGGCCGGCTTGAAGAAGTAGGAGGGAGCTGCCGGGCGACGGCCGCGCTGGTCGGCGCGGGAGGCGTAACTCAGATGGATCGCGATGATCTTGCCGGGGCGGGTGCTGGGATCCGTCACGGGGCGCCTCCTCGCGCTTGTGTGCAACGCCTTGTGCGTCGTATTCGAAATCATATATCATCGGGTTACCCCTCGGCAAGCACTGAAGACAGCGTGAGTGCGAGCCGTGACAATGCCGTCACAACCAAAGGAGACACCCCATGAGCGGGCAGTCACACGATGGGTTCACTCCCACCGGCACCATCGCGACCGCGGCCGACCGTCGTCGCGTCGTCTTCGCCACCGTCGTCGGCACCACTGTCGAGTGGTACGACTTCTTCATCTATGCCACCGCCGTCGGGCTGGTGTTCGGCCAGCTCTTCTTCGCCCCGCTGGGGCAGAACAGCGCCCTGATCGCATTCGCCACCGTCGGTGTCAGCTTCCTCTTCCGTCCGCTCGGCGCATTCCTCGCCGGCCACTACGGCGACAAGCTCGGACGCAAGACCGTGCTGATGTGGACGCTGATCCTGATGGGTGCGGCGACCGCCCTGATCGGCGTGCTGCCCACCTATGAGGCCATCGGGCTGACGGCCCCCATCCTCCTGGTGCTCCTGCGCATCCTGCAGGGCATCTCTGCCGGCGGCGAGTGGGGCGGCGCCGTCCTGATGGCCGTCGAGCACGCGCCGAAATCGAAGCGCGGTGTGTTCGGCGCTTC
Source organism: Microbacterium sp. LWO13-1.2 (assembly GCF_038397725.1). NCBI lineage: Bacteria > Bacillati > Actinomycetota > Actinomycetes > Micrococcales > Microbacteriaceae > Microbacterium > Microbacterium sp. LWO13-1.2. The sequence continues at coordinate 3,882,867 of NZ_CP151634.1, read as the reverse complement.
GCCGCAGATCGGCGTGCCGCTCGGCCTGCTGCTCGCCTCGGGCGTGATGGCGCTGATGACGGTCATCGCTCCGGGAGACCAGTTCCTCGCGTGGGGCTGGCGTATTCCGTTCCTGCTCAGCGTGGTCCTGATCCTGGTCGGCTACTACGTGCGCCGCAAGGTCGAGGAGAGCCCCGTGTTCACCGAACTCGCAGAACGCAAGGAGAAGGCGCGGATGCCGATCGTGCAGCTGTTCGCGAAGCATGCCCTCCTCGTCGTCATCGCCGCGCTCGTGTTCGCCGGCAACAATGCGGTCGGGTACATGACGACCGGCGGCTACATCCAGGGGTACGCCACGAACCCCGAGGGTTCGATCGGGCTCGAGAGAGGGCCGGTGCTCTGGGCGGTCGCCGGTTCCGCCGTCACCTGGCTGCTCTCGACGCTCTTCGCCGGGTGGATCTCCGATCGGATCGGACGCCGCACGACCTACATCATCGGCTGGATCCTGCAGCTCGGCGGGGTGTTCGCGCTGTTCCCGCTGGTGAACACCGGCGAGATCCTGCCGCTGTTCGCGGGCCTTGCGATCCTCACCGTCGGACTGGGGTTCACGTACGGGCCGCAGGCGGCGCTGTACACGGAGCTGTTCCCGGCATCCATCCGCTTCTCCGGGGTCTCGATCTCGTACGCGATCGGCGCCATCGCCGGCGGCGCCTTCGCTCCCACGATCGCCACGGCCATCGTCTCGGCGACCGGCTCGACGGACGCGGTGACCTGGTACCTCGCCGGGATGACCGTGCTGGGGCTCGTGGCGACGCTGCTGCTGCGCGATCGCTCCGGCATCCCGCTCGGTCCCGACCACGAGGAGGAGCAGGCGGTCAGCCCGATCTACGGGATGTCGCGGGCCTGAGCCCTTCCGGTCGTTGAGCGAGGGAGCTCGCTCAACGACCGGAGTCTGTGACGGCTCAGCCGTCGAGCGCCTCGCGGATGACGGATGCGGAGTGCTGCAGCCGTGCGGCGATCTCTGCGTCGTCGAGGGTCGTGGCGACGTGGACGACGGCGATCGCGGCCGCTCGATGCCCGCGGAGCACCAGCGGCACGGCGACGGACTGCACCGTGGGGATCACTTCGTCGTGGCTGGTGGCGTAGCCGCGTCGGATCGTCGCTTCGACCTCCGCACGCAGCTGCGCGGTGACATCCGTTCCCCACTCCGATGCGGGGATCTGCGCGAGGATCGCCTTGCCGGGGGCGCCGACGGTGACCGGATGCCGGGCGCCGGGGCGTTGCGCGACGCTCGCGACGGCGTGCCGCGGCTCGACGCTCGCGAGTGTGATGCACTCGTCGCCGTCGAGCACCGCGAGGAAGCATGTCATGCCGAGGTCGTTGGCGACCGCCGTGAGCTCGGGCAGCGCCTCGGCCTGGAGGTCGTGCGCGACACCGGCGGCGAGCGCCGCCATCCGTGCCCCCAGGCTGACGGCACCGGCCGCATCGCGGCTCACGAGTCGATGATCTTCGAGGGTGCGCAGCAGGCGGTACGCGATCGAACGATGCACCCCGAGGCGCGCCGCGATCTCGTCGATGGCAAGAGGGCCGCGGGCGTCGGCGAGGATCTCGAGGATCCGGATGCCGCGACTGAGCGTCTGCGATGCGGGTGATCCAGTCTCTGCCATGACCTGTGCTCTCTTGCGCTCTGAGGTGCGCGCGCATACGATGTGTTCAATAGTAGAACGGTGTGTTCGAATATAGAACAATCGATTCTGAGAAGCAAGACCTGACAAAGCAGTCGGAAGGAATCGACGACGATGCAGTTCCACCACCACGGCTACGTCTCGGGAGACCCGCGAGTACAGGACGCCTCGGGCATCGGCAGCGATCGCCCGGCCGACATCCCCGACGAGATCGACGTGCTCATCGTCGGTTCCGGCCCAGCCGGCATGCTCCTCGCGGCGCAGATGTCGCAGTACCCGGACATCTCGACCCGGATCGTCGAGCGCCGCGAGGGGCGACTCGTTCTCGGCCAGGCCGACGGCATCCAGCCCCGCAGCGTCGAGACGTTCCAGGCGTTCGGGTTCGCGGAGCGGATCGTCGCCGAGGCCTACAACATCGGCTGGATGAACTTCTGGGGCCCGGATCCGGCGAATCGGCAGAACATCATCCGTACGTCGCGGACCGAGGACTACGCGCTCAAGATCAGCGAGTTCCCGCACCTGATCGTGAACCAGGCGCGCGTCCTGGACTACTTCGCCGAAGCCGCGGCCCACGGACCAGGGCGGATCGTCCCGGACTACGGCGTGGAGTTCGTCGGGCTCACCGTTCACGAGCAGGGGGAGTACCCCGTCGAGGTGCGTCTGCGGTACTCGACCGGCGAGGAGCGGACCGTGCGGGCGAAGTACGTCGCCGGCTGCGACGGCGCCCGCAGCGGCGTGCGCGACGCGATCGGCCGCACGCACGTCGGCGCGTTCTCGGCGCACGCCTGGGGCGTCATGGACGTGGTCGTCAACACCGACTTCCCGGACTGGCGCACCAAGTGCGCGATCAACTCCGAGGCGGGCAACATCCTGCACATCCCGCGCGAGGGCGGCTACCTCAGCCGGATGTACATCGACCTCGGCGAGGTCGCCGACGACGACAACCATCAGGTGCGGCAGACGCCGATCGAGGAGATCATCCGCAAGGCCAATGCGATCCTGCATCCGTACACCCTGGATGTGAAGCAGGTCGCCTGGCACAGCGTCTACGAGGTCGGCCATCGGGTCACCGACGGGTTCGACGACGTGATCGACGGCTCCGGTCGCACGCCCCGTGTCTTCCTCACCGGCGATGCCTGCCACACGCACAGCGCCAAGGCCGGGCAAGGCATGAACGTCTCGATGCAGGACGGCTTCAACCTGGGCTGGAAGCTGGGGTCGGTGCTCACCGGGCGCAGTCCGGAGTCGCTGCTGTCGACGTATTCCGCCGAGCGCATGCCGGTGGCGCAGCAGCTCATCGACTTCGACAAGGAGTGGTCGGCGCTGATGGCGCGCAAGCCGGAGGAGATCTCCGACCCGCAGGACCTGGCGACCCACTACCTCGCCACGGCCGAGTTCCCTTCCGGGTTCATGACGCAGTACGGCGCGTCGGCGATCGTCGCGGATGCGGCGCATCAGGCGCTCGCCGCAGGATTCCCGCTCGGCAAGCGCTTCAAGTCGGTCGAGGTCACCCGCGTGTGCGACGGCAACGCCGTACACCTCGGCCACCATGCGAAGGCGGACGGCCGCTGGCGGATCTACGCATTCGCCGACACCGACGCTTCGTCCTTGGCATCCTGGGCGACCGGGGCCGCGCCCGTGCTGGCGCGTTTCACGCCGGCCGGTGCCGACGTCGACGCCGTCTTCGACGTCAAGGCCGTCTACCAGCAGCGCTATGACGAGTTCGAGATCACCTCGGCGCCGGAACTGTTCCTGCCGCAGACCGGACCGCTCGGTCTGACCGACTGGGAGAAGGTCTATGCAGCCGGTCCCACGGTGTGGACGAGCGCGGACATCTTCGCCGAGCGTGAGTTGTCACGCGACGGTGTCGTGGTCGTGGTGCGTCCGGATCAGTACGTTGCCGCCGTGCTGCCGCTCGACGGTGTGGGCGAGCTCGCGGAGTTCCTCGGGGGAGCGCTGCTGCCGGCAGGGTGAATCCCATGACACGTGTCATGCCGAGAAGGTGACAACGACCTCCGGCGCCGTGGTCTGCGTGCGACCACGCTGGAGGTATGAACACCACACCAGCGCACGGCTCGGCGACGCAGGTCGCCGAGCGGCCGGCCACGGATCCGTCGACAGGCAGCCCCATCGTCATCGAGCTCACGGGGGTCCGCCGTCATTTCGGAAGCGGCGACCGGCGCGTCCAGGCGGTCGACGGCGTCGACCTGACCGTGCGTCGTGGCGAGGTCGTCGCCCTGCTCGGACCGAACGGCGCCGGTAAGACGACCACGCTCGACATGCTCCTCGGCCTCACCGCGCCGAGCGAGGGCACGGTTCGCGTGCTCGGCTCGACACCCGAGCGCGCGACTGCGGGCGGATCGATCGCCGCCGTCCTGCAGACCGGTGGCCTGCTGTCGGATCTGACGGTGCAGGAGACGGTTCGACTCATCGCTTCTCTCTACGGCGCCGCGGCCCTGGCGAGGGGCGCCACGGTCATGGCACGGGCCGATCTCGTGCATCTCGCTCGGCGCCGCGTGTCGAAGTGCTCAGGAGGCGAGCAGCAGCGTGTGAAGTTCGCGCTCGCGATGGTCTCCGATCCCGACATCCTCGTGCTCGACGAGCCGACGGCGGGCATGGATGTCACGGCGCGACGCCACTTCTGGGACGTGATGCGAGCGGATGCGGATGCCGGCCGCACGATCATCTTCGCGACCCACTACCTCGAAGAGGCGGAGCAGTTCGCCCGTCGCACGGTGGTGATGCATCGTGGCTCGATCGTGGCCGATGCTCCGACCGCGCGGCTGCGCGTCGGTCTGGGCGAGCGCACGATCTCGGCAACGGTCGCGGTCGGCGGCTCGGCGGATCTCGTCGCCTCGCTGCGGGCGACGTCCGGAGTCGTCGACGTCCGGCTGGATGCGGATCGACTCAGCCTGCGGGCATCCGACTCCGACGCCATCGCCCGCACGCTGCTCGCCGCCGGCGCGCACGATCTGGAGATCGCCGCTCCGACACTCGAAACCGCCTTCACGGCACTCACGGAGGACTGACCCATGTTGATCTCATCGACGATGCTGCGTATCGAGGGCGTCAGACAGCTGCGCAACCCCTACACCCTCGCCTTCACCCTCGGCATGCCCGTGGCGATGTACCTGCTGTTCGGCGCCGGCATGGGATACGGCACTCTCTCGGCCGGCAACGGGAACGTCTCTTTCTACGTGATGACCTCGATGGCGGCGTACGGAACGGCGGTCGCCATGAGTTCGCTGACCTCGCTCGCGGCGACAGAGGCGAAGCAGGGCTGGGGACGCCAGCTGGCGATGACACCGCTGACGACCGTCGGGTATGCGGTCACGAAGCTGCTCACGGCCGTCAGCTTCGCGGTGCTGGCACTCGTGGCGGTGTTCACCGCGGGAGCGCTGACAGGGGCACACGTCGACGACATGTGGCGATGGGCGGCGACGGCCGGGATCATCCTCGGCCTCGGCCTGATCTATGGTCTGTTCGGGCTCGGTGTCGGGCTGTTCTTCACCTCCGATTCCGCTGCAGCCCTCGCGTCCATCTCGATGACGTTCTTCGCCTTCTTCGGGAACGTGTTCATGCCTCTCGACGGAGTCATGCTCGACATCGCCCGGTTCACCCCGCTGTACGGCTTCGTCGCGCTGAGCCGGTGGCCGCTCACCGAGGGCACGCTCACCACCGGGCAGAGCGACCCGATCTGGATGCTGATCCTGAACGTCGTCGTCTGGCTCGCCGTGTTCGCGGCGCTGGTGGCGGCAGGCATGAAGCGCGCACGGACTCGCCAGTAGGTTGGAACGATGATGCGACCACCCCCGCGTGATGGAGCGGCATCCGCCGGTCCATCACGAGCGGCCGCGCAGTTCGCCGCCGCAGGCGCTCCACCGGCAGCCTGGTCCGCCATCGGAGCGCGTTCGCCGGCCTCCAAAGATCCCTGGGCGCGGTTCGGGTGGCTGATGGCGGTGATCTGGCTGGTCTTCCTGATCTACCCGGTGCTGGCGCTGCTGCGATCGACGGCCCCGGTCGGGTGGATCATCGTCGGCTGGGTGATGCTCGTGGCCTTCATCGTCCTGTACGTCGTCGGCTTCATGCACGGGATGCGCGGGGGCGGCGGCCTCGGAAAGGCGCCGTCCGCGCGGCAGTGGATCACTTTCGCGGCGCTGATCGTATGCGCACTGCTCTCGGTGCCCGCGGAGGGCGGCTCCGCTCTGAGCTTCCTGCCGTTCATCATGTCGTTCGCCTCCTACGGTCTGACGCGCACCTGGCACTGGATCACCACCGTCGGAGCTGTCGCCGTCACAGCGTTGTGCGTCTTCCTCATTCCAGGAGGCATCGACTACCTCTCGCTGCTCGCGATCGTCGGCCTGCTCGGCGTGGTGAACACCGTGTCGACCTGGCTCATCGTCCGATCGGTCCAGGCCGAACGTCTCGGGCTGGAGCTGGCGACGAGCGAGGGGCGGGAGGCGGTCGCCCGCGATGTGCACGACCTGGTCGGGCATTCGCTGACCGTGGTCGGGCTGAAGGCCCAGCTGGTGCGGCGCCTCATGGAGTCCGATCCGGAGCGGGCGAAGGCGGAACTCGCCGACATCGAGGCGCTCACCGCCGAGGCGCTCGCCGGGGTGCGGGCGTCTGTGGCCGGGGCGCGCGGCGCCACGCTCGTCGAACAGCTGGCTGCCAGTCGGGACGCCCTGGAGTCCGCAGGGATCGACGTGCAGGTCGAGGGAGCGCCCGGAGCGCTGTCGCCCGTGCAGTCGCTGACGGCGAGCTGGATTCTGCGAGAAGCGACGACGAACGCGCTCCGACACTCCCGATCCCGAACCGTGACGGTGCTCATCGCTCCCGGTTCGCTGGCCGTGGAGGACGACGGCGTCGGGTCGAGGGCGCCGGAGGGAAACGGCATCCGGGGGATGCGGGAGCGTGCAGCGGCGGCGGGCGCGGTTCTGCGATGGAGCTCCGCCGAGAATTCCGGAACGCGAGTGGAAGTGACGTGGTGACCGATTCGGAGGAGACGCGCGGTATCCGCTTGGTGATCGCGGATGACCAGGCGCTCGTGCGCGGTGCGATGGCCGCTCTCCTGGAGCTCGAGGGAGACCTCGAGGTGTGCGGCACGGCAGCGGACGGCGCGGAAGCGGTGCGGCTCGTGGGCGAGCTCGGGCCCGATGTGTGCCTGATGGACATTCAGATGCCCGGCATGGACGGCGTCGAGGCGACGCGACGCATTCGGCAGGCGAACCCGGGCACGCGCGTGCTGATCGTCACGACCTTTGCGCGGCCCGGCTACCTGCGGTCGGCGCTGGATGCGGGAGCCAGCGGGTTCATCGTCAAGGACACCCCTGCGGAGGAGCTGGCCGAGGCGGTGCGCCGTGTGCACGCCGGATTGCGGGTGCTGGATCCTGCACTTGCGGCGGAGAGCCTCTTCGAGGGCGCGAATCCGCTCAGCGACCGGGAGCAGCAGATCCTGCGGCTGGCGGCGGACGGGCGGTCCGCAGCGATGATCGCCGCCGAGGTGTTCCTGTCGGCGGGGACGGTGCGCAACCACCTCTCGGCGACGATCGGCAAGACGGGGGCCGAGAACCGGGCGCAGGCGGTACGGATCGCGTTGGACAAGGGGTGGATCTGAGGGTCGTCGATCGCGCCGCACGCACCCCTGGCGCAGTGTCGGTGCGGCGTCGTAGTTTGGACGCGGACGGGCGACCGCGCCCGCCAGGAGGGTGTGTGCTGTGGACTGGAAGATCGAGCTCATCTTCGTGCCGGTGTCGGATATCGACCGGGCGAAGGACTTCTACATGAAGATCGGCTTCAATGCCGATCATGATCAGACGCCGATGGAGGGGCTGCGGTTCGTGCAGATGACGCCGCCCGGATCCGCGTGCTCCATCGCGTTCGGGACAGGTCTGGGGGAGAGCCGTCTCGAACCGGGAATGCAGAACACGATCCAGGTCGTGGTCCCGGATGCCGATGAGGCGCTCGCGCACCTGCGCGGTCTCGATGTGGAAGCGGAGGGGGTCGACGAGCAGGCCTGGGGTCGCTTCGTCACCTTCGACGATCCGGATGGGAACACCTGGACGCTGCAGGAGCTGCCGGACTACGGCGCGCAGAGCTGAGGCGCCGCCCGGCTGAGGGGAGGTCTGTCAGAACCTTCCGCAGATCACCCGACGGGAATACGTTGTCACCAGCGGACGCTTTGCTCTGAGCACGTGTGCGTCGTCGTCAGCGCGCGGCAGATGATGGGTGGTTGTATGGAAGGTCTCGAGATCACGGTCCTCCTCGGGCTCACGATCCTGGTGGGGACCATGCTGGCGCCGCGGTTGCGCTTGGCTCTTCCCCTGGTGCTGGTCGTGTTCGGTCTGCTGCTGGGCTTCGTGCCCGAGCTCCGTGACATCCAGCTGCCACCGGAGACCGTGCTGCTGCTCTTCCTGCCCGTGATGCTGTTCTGGGAGAGCCTGACGACGTCGTTGCGCTCGATTCGCCGGGACTTCCGCTACATCCTTCCGATGAGCACGCTGCTCGTCGTCGCGTCGGCCTTCGCCGTGGCGGGAGTGGCGGCGTTCTTCGGCCTGCCGTGGGAGATCGCGCTCATCCTCGGTGCCGCTGTTGCGCCTCCCGACGCGACCGCCGTCGCGGCCCTCGGCCGGCTGCTTCCCCGACGCGGGTTCATGAAGCTGAAGGCCGAGAGCCTCACCAACGACGGCACGGCCCTCGTGCTGTACGCCATCGCGGTCTCGCTCGCCGTCGGCGGCCAGATCACGCCGGTCACGGTCACGATGTCCGTAATCGTGTCCTACCTCGGCGGAATCGCCGCGGGAGCGATCGTCGCGGCAGCCGCCTGGCTGCTCCTGCGGCGGGTGCGCTCGACGATGTCGATCAACGTCACCCTGCTGCTCGTGCCCTTCTCCGCGTTCCTGCTCGCCGAGATGGTGCACGCCTCGGGAGTGCTCGCCGTCGTCGTCGCGGGCCTCGTCGTCGCCTTCGTCCGGCCGCAGATCACCACAGCGGCCTCCCGCCGCCAGGCCGAGGCGGTCTGGCCGTTCGGGGTCTTCCTGCTCAACGGGGCGCTCTTCGTGCTCATCGGTCTCGAGGTCCAGTGGGTCATCCATCAGACATCCGCGCAGACGGTCGGATGGCTCGTGCTGACGACGGTGGCCGTCTGGGTCACGCTGCTCGTGGTGCGCTTCCTCTTCCAGCTGCTCTCCGTGCCGTTCCAGCGGATCGCGGGCGGCGCGACCCACCCTCGAGGCCTGCGCACCCGTGCGCAGATCGTCAGCACGGTCGCGGGGATGCGCGGTGCGGTGTCGCTCGCGATCGCGTTGTCCGTGCCGTTGGTGACAGACGACGGTTCGGCGCTCGCCGGACGCGATGAAGTCGTCTTCGTCACCGCCGGCGTAATACTGCTCAGTCTGCTCGTGCAGGGGCCGATGCTCCCGGCCGTCGTGCGCTGGGCGGGGTTCCCGGTCGACCACGGCGAGGACGAGGAGTACGAACTCGCGGAACGCGCGATCTCCGGTGCGGCCATCGCGGCTCTTGATCGACTTGCTTCCGAGCAGGAGGTCGGCTCGGAGATGCGGGACCGGATCCGCCGAGAGGGTTACGAGATGCTCGAGTTGGCCAATGCGCGCGCGATGGCCAGGGAACGCGCGCTGATCGATGCCGAAGTGGTCGCGATGGAGGACATGCTGGATGCCCCGGACCCGCTTGCGTCGTCTTCCGATGACGCATCAGGGGACGAGCCGAGCGGCGGCGTCGGGGGAGCGGTGCGTCTGCCGGATGCCGGCACGCTTCAGATGGTCGCGACGTCGGCTGATGTCGACATGATGCAGCGGTCGCCGCTCGTGCGCCACGAGGAGTACTCCCGGCTGAAGCTCGCGATGCTCGAGCACAAACGAGAGGTTCTGCACGGCCTTCGCCGGGCGGGTACCGTCGATGACCTCATCGTGCGCCGCATCTCGGCGCGCCTCGATCTGGAGCAGGTCCGGCTGCAGGGGATCGAGGACTTCGACTGATCGGGCTGGCCGCATTCAGCCCCCCGACGATGAGATCACGCGTCAGGCGGTCATGACGCGGAGCCGGAGCAGTTCCGGAGCGCCCGCCGGGTACAGCGGCCGCGTGCCGGCGAGGATCTCCGCGATCGGCACCCATCGCACCGGGCTGCCCTCGTCGAGGACGCGCAGCTCGGCATCCAGCGGCAGCGCGGAGATCTCGGCGGATTCGACGGCGAAGATGTGCGCGATCTCGTGTCCTCGCCTGCCCTCGTACGTGAAGAGGTTCTCGCGGACGCCGAGCAGTTCGGCGGCATCCACGCGCATGTCGAGCTCCTCCAGGAACTCGCGTCGGAGCGCCTCTGCCGCGCGCTCCCCGAACTCGATGCCCCCGCCGATCGCGCGGCAGAAGGCGAGGCCGGCGGACTCGTCTCGTCCTTCCAGGACGAGTACGTGTCCGTCTTTCACCGGGAGGCCGACGCTGATGTTGCGAATGGCTGCCATCACGGCATCCCGTATCGGCCGAGGAACGTGGTGACGGCCTCTTGAGCGAGCGTCTCCAGCTCATCGGGGGTGTAGCGCGCTGCTCCGGCGGTGAGCGTGAGGCGGTTCAGTGGCGCGGCGAGTGCGAGCCACGTGAATTGTTCAGCAGCCATCTGCGAGCTCTCGATGCGCAGAAGCCGTCGTTCTGACAGGTGCTCCAGCGCATCGGCCAGAAGCGTCTGGTTGCGGTCCCAGCTGCGTCGCACGTAGTCGGTGGACACGTCGGGAAACCGTTCGGCCTCGGCGGTGATCAACGTCCGCATCCGGAGGACCGGGTCGCTCAGAACGCCGGCGTGGAGGGTGCGCGCGAGTTCCAGCAGTCCGTTTCGGATGTCGGTCGTCACCGTCAGCTTCTGCAGATGCGGGCTCATCGCGTCGCGCCCACGGTCGACCCAATCCCGCACGACGGCAGCGTAGAGCTCGTCCTTTGACGGGTACTGCCGGTAGAGGGTCTGCTTCGAGATACGCGCACGTGCAGCGACGGCGTCCATCGTCGCGCCGGCGTACTGGTGCGCGAGGAACACGTCGCGGGCGGCCGCAAGCAGGTCTGTGCCGCGGCTGCCGCCTGGTCTGCCGCGGGTCGGAGGTGCTGCACTGCTCATATCCAAAATAGTACTGGACAGTACCCGCATCCTGGCTTACAGTACTGGGTAGTACTAAAGGAGGGTCATCATGATCGTATTGGGCATCGCCGTCGCCGCTGTCGCGGCCTTCATCCTCAGCTCCGTCTACTACTTCGTCACCGCGCCGATCGAGCAGCGTGCGCTCGGTGACCGGATGGTGGATCGTGGCAAACCTGCCCCGTGGAAGATCGTCACGGAACTGCTGCGCACGGCGGTCGTCGGCGGCGCGTTCGCGTGGATCGCCGCGCAAGCGGGGATGCTGTCGCTGCCCGGTTCGGTGCTGCTGGCGCTCGTGCTCTGGGTCGCGTTTCCGCTCGTCCTGCTCACCGGATCGATCATCTGGGAACGGGTGCCGTGGCAGACCGCGGCCGTCCACGCCGGAGACTGGCTGCTCAAGCTCCTGCTCGTGGCCCTCGTCCTCGGGCTCATCCACTGACGCGAAGTCCGACGAACCCGGCATCCACCGAAACGAAGGAGAACCTGTCATGTCCACTGCCACCGGTCCTGGTCCGATCGACCGCACTTTCCGCGCAGAGCTGCTCCAGAGCGAGGCGAAGGGCGGTTGGACGTACGTCAAACTCGACGACTCCGCCGACTACTTCGGCACTCGCGGCCTCGTCAAGGTCGCCGGAACGATGGACGGGATCCCGTTCACCAGCTCATTCATGGCGCTCGGCGACGGCACCCACAAACTCCCCGTCGCCGCGAAGCTGCGTGGAATGCTCAAGAAGCACGTCGGCGACACCATCACAGTCCACCTGCAGCAGCGGCTGAACTGACAGTCGCGGCTGGGGCCCTGATTCCTCAGGAGTTCACGCGAATGATCTCCTCCTGGTACGGAGCGACGACGTCACCGGAAATGCGCAGGTCGAGCAGCAGGAAGCGGCGGGATGCGGCATCCTCCTCTGCCCAGGTCGCGAGCCGATCGAGATCCGCCAGCGTCCGCACCACGACGCCCTCGGCCCCGACGGCCGCGCCGAACGCCGCGAAGTCCACCTCCGGAATCCGCATCGGACCTTCGGCCAGCCCCTTGAGGCCGTAGAGATTGACCTCGGCGCCATAGGCGGCGTCGTTCCAGACCACGGCGATCCCGCGGCCCCCGGCCGCACGGACCGCGGATTCGAGGTCCGCGATCGCCATGAGTCCGCCGCCGTCGCCGGACGTCAGCACCACCGTCGACGTGCGGCGGGCGAGCGCGGCTCCGACGACGCTGGGCCAGCCCTGCCCGATCGACTGGAACGCGGTGCCGATCATCATCATCCGGTCGGGGGACTCGACGGGCCAGTACATGTTCGCCCAGCCGATGAAGTGTCCGCCGTCGGAGACGACGACGCGATCCTTCGGCAGCAGCTCGGCGATGCGGCGGGCGGCGGAACGCGGGTCGAGGCGTCCGTCCGGAGCAAGGTCGTCTCCCGGCGCATAGGCGCGAGCCGATGCCACATCGACGCTCTCCCGCCACGGGGTGCTGGCGATCGAAACGTCGGATGCCGCGTCCGACCCGCCGGTGCTCGAAGCGTTCTCGCCGGCGCGTTCGTCGGAGCGTCCGACTTTCCGTACGAGGTGCACGAGCCTCTCGGCGATGATCCGGGCGTCGCCGCGGACGAAGCCGCCGACGTGCGGGTGGGTGGCGGCGGGCGCGATGTCGACCTGGAAGATGCGGGTCCCCGGCGCGAACAGCTCGCCGAAGCGCATCGTGAACTGGTTCAGTGATGCGCCGAACACGACGGCCACGTCGGCCTCCCGGATGAGCGACATCGCACCGTCGGCGCCGAAGCCGCCGGTGACGCCGAGGTCGTATTCGGTGGCAGGAAAGACACCGCGGCCAAGGGCTGACGACGCGGTGAGAGCGCCGGTCGCGTCGGCCAGCGCGCCCAGCGCCTCGCGGGCTCCGGCGAGCCACGCGCCGCGACCGGCGAGCAGGAACGGGCGCTCGGCATCGCGCAGCGCAGCGGCGATCTCCTTCAGCATCCCTGCGGCGAACTCACCCTTCGGAGCGAGCGGAGCCGGGATGCGAGGCGCCGGTGCTGCCGGCACCCAGCCGGCCTCGAGCGCGGCGACGTCGTAGGGAATCGCCAGCACCACGGGCACCCGGTAGGTCAGGGCGTGCTCGATCGCGATGACGGTGGTGGCTGCGGCATCCGCGCGGCCCACGGTGTACGTGCGGGCACCGACGGCCGAGGCGAGGGCGATCTGGTCGACATCCCACGGGCGGGGCCCCGACGTCGGCTCATCTCCGACGACGAGCACGAGCGGCACGTGCGCCTGCACGGCCTCGGCCAGAGCGGTGATGGTGTTCGTGAATCCGGCGCCGTAGGTCGAGGTCGCTACGGCGATCCGCCCGGACGCACGGAAGTGCGCGTCAGCGGCGACGACGGCGCCCTGCTCGTGGCGGACGGCCGTGAACACGGCATCCGTCTGCCTCTCGATCGCGTCGAGGAAGTAGGCGTTGCCATTGCCCATCACCCCGAAGACGGCGTCTGTGTGATGGGCGAGAGTGAGCGCGACATGTGCGGAGACGGTGGGCATGCGAAAGCCTTTCGAGACGGAACGGAGAACGATGGGATCCGTATGTGTCTCGCCTTCGCATCTTCGCGAAGCGCTTCGTGCCCCTTTTTCGGACACCGGCAAACGTCGTACCGGACACCGGAATTCTACCGTGGTCGGCGTTGTCGCCGCACCGTCTTCACGCCGTAACATGTGCGAAACCGCGGCGCGGGAGCATGCCGCCATGGAGTCGCTGTTCAACGGATACACCACCCGCCGCCGCCCGGCGGGGCCCGGGCCCCGCGCGTGGGACGAGATGTTTCCGGCGGAGGTGCTTCCCGGCGACGCGGAGGTGCGCGGCCCGTATCGGGACATGTACCCCGCGCTGGCCGCGATGGATGACGCGGAGCTTCGCGCACGCACCGACGCGTTGGCGACCTCCTATCTTGCGCAGGGCGTGACCTTCGACTTCGCTGGAGAAGAGCGACCGTTTCCGCTGGACGTCGTGCCTCGCGTGCTCGCTGCAGACGACTGGCGCTATGTGGAGTCCGGTGTGGCGCAACGGGTCCGTGCGCTGGAGGCGTTCCTCGCCGACGTCTATGGTCCGCAGCTCGCTGTGCAGGACGGTGTGATTCCGGGTTCCCTGATCAGCTCGTCCACGCACTTTCACCGCCAGGCGGCCGGGATCGTGGGTGCGAACGGTGTGCGCATCCACGTCGCCGGCATCGACCTCATCCGCGACGAGAACGGCGCGTGGCGGGTGCTCGAAGACAACGTGCGGGTCCCGAGCGGCGTCAGCTATGTGCTTGCGAACCGCCGAGTGATGGCGCAGACCCTTCCGGAACTGTTCACCAGCCTCCGTGTCCGGCCCGTCGTCGATTACCCGAGCCGCCTTCTGCAGGCGCTGCGAGCGGCGGCACCGCAGGGCGTGGATCACCCCACGGTCGTCGTGCTGACACCTGGCGTGCACAACTCGGCCTACTACGAGCACACGCTGCTCGCGCGAATGATGGGCATCGAACTCGTCGAGGGCAGGGACCTCTTCTGCTCAGGCGGACGCGTCTGGATGCACACCACGGCCGGTCCCACCCGGGTCGACGTCATCTATCGACGAGTCGATGACGAGTTCCTCGATCCGCAGCACTTCCGGCCGGATTCTGTGCTGGGGGCGCCCGGGCTCATGCTCGCTTCTCGACTCGGCAACGTCACCATTGCGAACGCTGTGGGCAACGGGGTGGCCGACGACAAGCTCGTCTACACCTACGTTCCCGCGCTCATCAAGTACTACCTGGGTGAAGATCCGATCATTCCGAACGTCGACACATGGCGACTCGAGGAACCCGAAGCGCTGGAGGAAGTGCTCGATCGGCTGGACGAGCTCGTCGTGAAGCCCGTCGACGGCTCCGGCGGCAAGGGGCTCGTCGTGGGGCCGGATGCGTCGCGAGAGACTCTCGAGGAGTTGCGCCGTTCGCTCCTTGCCGATCCGCGCGGCTGGATCGCACAGCCCGTGGTTCAGCTGTCGACGATCCCGACACTGGTGGAGGACGGCTTCCGTCCGCGGCACGTCGATCTGCGACCTTTCGCCGTGAACGACGGCGAGAACGTCTGGGTGCTTCCCGGCGGGTTGACCCGGGTGGCGTTGCCGGAAGGGCAGCTCGTCGTGAATTCGAGTCAGGGCGGAGGCTCGAAGGACACCTGGGTGCTGGATCCCTCACTGCTGACGGGACCGACGGCGACGGTCGCGGGTGAGCCGGACCCGGCGTCCGATGAAGTCTCACTCGCGACAGGCGCGATCACCGTCGTCGCGCCAGCGCGCCTCGAACCGCACACACCGTTCCTCTCCTCGCCGCAGGACGAAGACGTCGAGGTCCGGCAGCAGCAGCAACAGCAACAGCAACAGCAGCAGCGCGAGGAGCCGACATGCTGAGCCGCATCGCCGAGGCCTTGTTCTGGATCGGCCGCTACATCGAGCGGGCCGATGGCACCGCTCGCATTCTGGACGTGCATCTTCAGCTGTTGCTGGAGGATCCGTGGGTGGATGAGGACACCGCCTGTCGCGCGCTGCTGTCCGTCATGGGCACCACGGTCGACGATGAGACGCCCCTCAATCGGGACGACGTGATGCGTCTGCTCGCACTCGACCGCGAGCATTCGGCGTCGATCGGGCACTCGATCGTCGCGGCGAGGGAGAACGCGCGACGGGCACGAGAGATCATCTCGACCGATCTCTGGGAGACGCTCAACGAATCGCACGCCCGGATGCCGCGGCGCATCGCCTCCGACAAGACGCACCCGTTCTTCCGCTGGGTGCGCGACAGGTCGGCGCTGGCATTCGGAGTGGTGGACTCGTCGACCAGCCGGGACGAGGCATGGCACTTCTTCGTGCTCGGGAGATCCATCGAGCGGGCCGACATGACCGCGCGGCTGCTCGCGACGCGGTCCCTCACTGACGCGAGCGGACCGAGTTGGACTACCCTGCTGCGCAGCTGCGGGGCATACGAGGCGCACTTGCGAAGCCATCGAGCGGTGCCGACGGCAGCGTCGGCAGTGGAGTTCCTGCTCGTCGATCGACTGTTCCCGCGGTCGGTCCTGTCGAGCGTGCTGCAGGCGGAGGAGTGCTTACGCGGAATCGATCCGACCAGCGCATTCGGGGTACCGCACAGCGCACATCGGGTTCTCGGTCGGATGCGTTCGGAGTTGGAGTATCGGCCGATCGGCGACATCGTCTATCGCCTCTCCGAGAGCATGGAAGAAGTCCAGGTAGGGGTGTCGATGGCGAGCGATGCGGTCCGAGAACGGTATTTCCCGTCGATCGCGATGCCGGTGTGGATCGGAGAGGCACTGTGAGCCGGCTGCGGATCGTTCATCGGACGGGATTTCGCTACGAGCAGCCGGCGACGGCTTCCTACAATGAGGCGCGGATGCTGCCCCATTCGAGGGAGGGGCAGTTTGTTCTGCAGGCGGGCCTGGAGATATCGCCCACCGCAGCGCAGCATTCGTATGCGGACTACTGGGACACGCGGGTATCGACCTTCGAGGTGCTCGTCCCCCATCAGATGCTGTCGGTCACGGCGACAAGTGTCGTGGACGTGCGGCCCGTCCCGCCCTCTGGGGTGCGCCTGGATTGGGACGAGGTCGCCGCGCGGATTCCGCTTTCGTTGTCGCTCGCGGAGTGCGTCGCACAGACGCCGGCGACTGCCCCCGACGCGGACATGCTCGATCTCGCCCTGCGCATCGAGGCCGAGGGCGGCAGCCTCGATGAGACGGCTCTCGAGATCTGTCGCACGGTCGGTGAGGCGATGGAGTACCGGAGCGGAGTGACCGGCGTGAACTCCACCGCTCGTGACGCGTGGGCTGCGCGCTCCGGCGTATGCCAGGACATCGCGCATGTCGCGCTGGGGGTGCTGCGAGCGGCCGGCATCCCCGCACGCTATGTCTCGGGCTATCTGCACCCTGATCTGAGCGCGTCGATCGGGCAGCCGGTCGTCGGTGAATCCCACGCCTGGGTGGAATGGTATTCCGGCGAGTGGCGCGGATACGATCCGACGAACCTCACGGAGATCGGCGAATCCCACGTCTACGTCGGCCACGGACGCGAGTATGCCGATGTGGCTCCGCTTCGCGGTGTGTACGCGGGGCCCAGCGCCTCGGAACTGTTCGTATCGGTGGAGCTGACCCGGCTGGAATGAGTTTCCGCGCTCACCGTGCGCGTGCATGCCAGAGTTGTACTCACAGACCGACGGCGGAAGAAGAGGGCGACACCGTGAGTGATGCATCGAACGAGCGCGAGACGCTCACCTGGGACGGCTTCGGCACGGCGACGCGCGATCTGGCGCGGAGCATCCTCGCGGCCGGCTTCGAGCCGGAGGTCGTCGTGGCGATCGCGCGCGGGGGTCTGCTCCCGGCCGGCGCCATCGCCTACGGTCTCGGAGCCAAGAACTGCGGCGCCATCAACGTCGAGTTCTACACCGGCATCGGCACCGTGCTCGACGCACCGGAGGTGCTGCCACCCGAGCTCGACATGGCCTACCTCGACGGGCGCCGGGTGCTGCTCGTCGACGACGTCGCCGACTCCGGTCGCACGCTCGCTCTCGCGGTGCAGCTGCTCAAGGAGAAGGGGGCGGATGTCCGTTCGGTGACGATCTACACCAAGCCGTCGACGATCATCCAGCCGGACTTCGCCTGGAAGGACACCGACCTCTGGATCAACTTTCCCTGGTCGTTCCAGGGAACGGTGCGCGAAGAGGACCTGGGCCTGCCGCCTTCGGCATGACGCGTCAGTTCTTCATCCGCGAAGCAGGGTGCGCAGCGTCTGAATGGTGTCGGCGTCTGCCGGCGCCTTGTCCGGACGGTAGTGCTTCACGCGGGCGAAGCGCAGGGCGATGCCGCCGGGGTAGCGCGGTGAGCGCTGCACACCGTCGATCGCGATCTCCACGACGACCTCAGGGCGGAGGAACACTGCGGCTCCGGTGCGGTGGGTCTCTCGCTCGGGGAAGGTCTCGGTCTGCCACCGCAGCAACTCGTCGGTGAGCCCCTTGAAGGTCTTGCCGACCATGACGAATCCGCCCGGCTCACCGAACTCGCCCTCGGGGTCGTAGGCGCCGAGGTGGATGTTCGACAGCCAGCCGCGCCGCCGGCCGGAGCCCCACTCCGCGGCGAGCACGACGAGGTCGTAGGTGTGCACAGGCTTGACCTTGACCCAGGACTTGCCGCGGCGCCCTGCGATGTACGGCGATTCGGTCGACTTGACGACGACGCCCTCGTGCCCGGCCGCGAGGGCGTCGCGGGACAACTGCTCGGCGGCATCCGGGTCGTCGGTGATGATGCCCGGGATGCGCCAGTTGCCCGCGACGCGGTCGAGCTCGGCGAGGCGAACGGCGAGCGGCTCGTCGATGAGGTCTCGTCCGTCGAGGTGCAGCAGGTCGAAGAACCACGGGCGCAGGACGAGCTCGCGGGAGACATCGGCGCCGAACCGCGACATCGTCTCCTGGAACGGTCGTGGCCCGCCGTCTTCGTCGAGCGACAGGGTCTCGCCGTCGAGGATGAGGTCGCGCGCGGGAAGACCGCGCACGATCTCGACGATCTCGGGTACGCGGTGGGTGATGTCAGCGAGGCTGCGGGTGAAGACGCCGACATCGTCGCCGCGGCGGTGGACCTGAATCCGGGCGCCGTCGAGCTTGTATTCGACGGATGCGTCGCCGGTGATCTCCAGCGCGGCTGTGGGAGTCGCCGCGGTGGCCGCGAGCATCGGCAGCACCGGACGGCCGACCACGAGTCCGACGGCGTCGAGCTGCTCGGCGGTTCCGGTGAGGGCGAGGAGAGCGGTCTCGCCCAGGTCGCCGGAGAGCATCGCGGCACGGCGGACAGTCGCCGGATCGCGGTCGGCGGCGCGAGCGATGGCGTCGAGCAGCACGCCCCCGAGTGCACCTGTGCGCAGCTCGCCGAGCATGGCGCGGGCGAGGAAATCCCACTCCTCGGCCGTCGCTCGGGCAGCGAGCTCGGAGAGGTGCCTGCTCCGCGCGGCCGCGGATCCGGATCCGAGGACCGTCGCCAGAGCGGTCAGGGCGGCATCGACGTCGGTGATGCTCAGTGTCGGAGCATCTGCGTGCGTGACATCGAGGGCGGAGATCCCGCGCCAGCCGACGCCGAGCCGGCCCTGGCGAGGGCTTGCCAGCAACAACCCGGTGAGCGGGAGGATCTCGTCGGGAGCGGCGCGCCGGAGCAGCCCGGCGACGGACTCGATCTTCGCCAGTCGCGAGGAGGTCGTCGCGACCTCCTCGGTCGTGGTGACGGCATCGGCGAGCATCATCCCCGCATTCTGCCACCGGCATCCGACATCCGGGGCGGCGCAGCGAGACCGCGCGCGCGGCGCTCCCTTCTCGCCGGTCTCAGGTGGTGGGCGCAGGTGCTCCCGGATGCCACGGGGCGGTCGCGGCCGTCTCGGCGGAGAGAACCGCTTTCGCCGCGGCGATCACGGCCGGTTCGATCAGGGCAGGGATCGGGCGGCCGAGCAGGCCGCGCACGATGCCGTACGGGATCACTCGAATGGCGAGATCGACGCGTTCCACGGCGTCCTGTGCGTCGGGGTACTGCCGCCGTGCGAGCCTGGTCATCAGGCCGATCACGCCGATGTTCAGCTCCGCGACCTCGTCCCGGAGGGCTCCGGAGGGGAGGGTCGCGAGGAGCAGCTCCTGCCGGTAGAGGGACAGACCGACCGCTTCATCGGGATTCTCGGCGCAGAAGCGCGGAATGGACACCGCACACGCCAGGAGCGCCTCGAACGCGTCGTCCTGTTCTTCCGCCGCGCGGATGAAGCCCGCTTGGAAACGTCGGATGCAGCGCAGCCAGAGCCGCACCAGGATCTCTTCGCGTGATCCGAATCGGTGATAGATCGATCCGACGGGACCGCCCATGCGGTCGGCGATCATCGAGATGGTGGCGTCGCGACCGTTCTCGACCACGGCCCGCAATGCAGCATCCAGCACGTCATCGGTGGTGAAGCGAGAGGGGCGAGGCACACGGCGATTCAATCATCCCGCGTCGAGGATGGGTAGCGAGGATTGATTCTAGAATACTGATTCGTTTACTGCTACGGTGTTCGCATGACCTGGACCACACGAACCGCGACCGGCATCCGCAACGTGCATCGGCGCCGATACTCCGACATCAACGCCGCCTGGGAGCTGGCGCTCCGGGTCGCCGATCCGAGCAGCCGCGTATGGCCGGCGGACGGTTGGGACCCGATGCTGCTCGATCGAGGAATCACAGTGGGGTCATCCGGTGGGCACGGCGCCGTGCGTTACGTCGTCTCAGAGGTCGAGGACTCGCGTTTCCGCTTCGCCTGCACGATGCCGCAGCTCGAGGGCTTCCACGAATTTCGCCGCGAGGGGGATGAACTCGTTCACGAGCTCGTGATCCAGCGGGCGTCGCGGGTTCTGCTCGTCGCACTCATCCCGTTGCATGACGCCGTGCTCGAAGAGCTGCTCGACAATGTCGAAGACCTTCTCGCCGGACGCTCCGTGCCACGGCCGCGCAACCGAACCCGCTGGGTCCGAGTGCTGCGGGCGCTGTTCCCGGAGGAGAAGGACAGTCGGCGCGCCAGGCGGGCCGCACCTGTGAGCGACGTCACCGCCCGGTGAACTCCGGCTTGCGCTTCTCCTGGAACGCCGCGAACCCCTCGCGGTAGTCGGCAGTCTCGCAGAGCGCGGCCTGGGCGGCATTCTCGACGTCGACCGACTCCCAGAGAGCGAGGCGCTCGTCGCGGATGCGAGCGATGAGGCGCTTGCTGGCGAGGAACGCCGCGGTCGCGCCGCGGGCGGCTTTCGTCGCCGCATCCGACGTCGCTGAGACGACCTCATCGTCGGGCAGCACGCGGGAGAACAGGCCGGACTCCACCGCTTCGGTGCCGCTCATCAGGCGGCCGGTGTAGATCAGATCGAGCGTCTTGTGTGCACCGAGGCGATCGAGGAACAGCGCGTGCCCGCCGGAGTCGAGCGTCGCGCCGAGCGCGGCGAACGGCGAGCCGATCTTCGCCGACTCCGCGACGTAGACGACGTCGGTGGCGATGAGCAGGCCGAGACCGACGCCGAGGCACGCACCGTGCGCCACGGCGAACGTCGGCGCAGGAAACTGAGACATGCGCTGCAGCAGTGGTGTGACCAGGCCGCCGAGGTAGCCCATGACGTCATCATTGCGCGGGTCGACGTCGGAGATGTCGCGGCCGGCGCAGAATGCGCGGCCCTTGCCTCGCAGCACGAGCGCACGGACGCCTGCCGCCTCGGCCTCGTCGTAGGCCACGCCGAGGCCGTGCAGTGCCTGCTCGTCGAGGGCGTTGAGCCTCTCGGGTGCGTTCAGCACGATGGTGGCGATGTCGTCGGCGATGGAGAGTTCGATCATGGGTTCCTCCGAGTCACACGTCGTAGTCGACGACCAGGCGGTCGCTGGTCGGATGGGACTGGCAGGTGAGCACGAAACCGCGGGCGAGCTCGTCGGGTTCCAGGGCGTAGTTCTCCGTCATCGTCACGCTGCCCTCGACCACGCGTGCGCGGCAGGTGCCGCAGACGCCTCCGGCGCACGCGAACGGAGCATCCGGGCGCACGCGGAGCGCGGCATTGAGCACCGACTCGTGCGCGTCGATCGGGCTTTCCACGGTGGAGGAGACGCCGTCGAGAGTCACCTCGATCCGCACCGTCTTCTCGCCGGCACGCACCTGCACGGGGCGGGCTGCGCGCACCGGCTCATCTCCGGTGGTGAACAGCTCGAAGCGGATGTGCTCCCTGGCAACACCGACATCGGCGAGCACCTCGCGGCAGAGGGCGACCAGGGCGAGCGGGCCGCAGAGGAACCATTCGTCCACCGTCTCCGGAGGAATGAGCGCGCCCAGGATCGTGCGCAGCTTCTCCTCGTCGATCCGCCCGGACAGCACCGGCGCCGCACGCTGCTCGCGCGAGAGCACGTGGTGCAGGGTGAGCCGCGTCGGGTAGCGATCCTTGAGGTCGGCGAGGTCCTCGAGGAACATCACGTCGAGCGTCGAACGGTTCGTGTACACGAGCGTGAAGCGGGCGGTGTCTGACGCCGCGAGCACGGTGTGG
Source organism: Microbacterium sp. LWO13-1.2 (assembly GCF_038397725.1). Classification (NCBI taxonomy): domain Bacteria; kingdom Bacillati; phylum Actinomycetota; class Actinomycetes; order Micrococcales; family Microbacteriaceae; genus Microbacterium; species Microbacterium sp. LWO13-1.2. Next base: position 3,860,989 of record NZ_CP151634.1, on the reverse strand, counting down.
GCGAGTGACATCAGGGGAGTGATGCCGGAACCGGCGGCGATGCCGACGACATGCCGATGATCGAGATCGCCGAGCGCCGAGGTGAAAGTGCCCTGCGGGCTCATCACGTCGATCTCGTCGCCCGGGCGCAGTTGCGTCTGCGCCCACGTCGAGAAGAGGCCGCCCTCATCGCGCTTGACGGCGACGCTCAGGCGGGTGTCGATCGCGGCAGAGCGGTCGTCCGCCGTGCGGTGCTCCGGAGCGCGGCACAGCGAGTAGGAGCGGCGCACCTCGGTGCCGTCGAGTGTGGTGCGCAGGGCGACGTACTGGCCAGGGAGGTAGTCGTACTCGTCGGCGAGTGCTGCCGGGACGGTGAAGGTGACCTCGACGGCGTCGTCGGTGAGCGGGCGCACGTCCTGCACGGCGAGGGTGTGGAAGCGTGCGCGCTTCTTCGCAGGTGGCGGAGTCCGCTCGCGGTGCGGTGTGCTGACGGATGCCGGGGCGGAGGTGAACAGCGACATCTCAATGCACCTTGAAGTGGTCGAAGGGCTCGAGGCACGCGCGGCACTCGAAGAGCGATTTGCATGAGGTGGAGCCGAAGCGGGAGACCTCGTGGGTGTCGAGCGATCCGCAGCGCGGGCAGCGGACGCTGATCGCGAGTCGGATCGGCCCGGTGCTGACCGCCGCACGGCCGGAGGGCGGGGCGATGCCGTACTCGGCGAGCTTGCGCGTGCCGGCATCCGACATCCAGTCGGTCGTCCACGCGGGGGCGAGGACCAGGCGCACTTCGACGTCGCCGAAGCCGGCGGCGGTGAGCGCGAGGATGACGTCGTCGCGGATGGTGTCCATCGCCGGGCAGCCGCTGTACGTCGGCGTGATGTCCACGCGTACGTGGTCGCCGTCGACCTCGACGGCGCGCAGCACGCCGAGATCTTCGATGGTCAGCACCGGGACCTCCGGGTCGGCGACGGCCGCGGCGATGCGCCAGGCTTCCCGGTCGTTGAGCGTCGGATAGGCGCGTTTCGTCTTGCTCCGCTCGCTCAACGTGCGAGTGGAGGCGTCGCTCGACGACCGGGGGATGTGCGTCTGCGTCACCATGTCGCCCCCGGATGCCGTCGCGCGAGCACCTGCATCTCGGCGAGGATGTGCCCGAGCGGGGCCGAGTGCGCGCCCTGCCGTCCTCCGGCAGATGAAGCTGAGACGGCGGGCACCGACAGCTCGGCGTCGGCGAACACGGTGTCGACGACGGCGTCGACACCGGCACGCAGGGTCGACGGACGCACGGCTGCGTCGCCGAGGCGGTCGATCAGGTCGTCGTCGCGGAACAGCTCATCGACGTACGGCCAGACATCGCCTATGGCCCGGATGATGCGCGTGCGCGACTCCGCAGTGCCGCCGGCCAGGCGCAGCACCCACTGCACCGCGTGATCGCGGTGGTAGTCGACCTCTTTGACGGCCTTCGCGGCGATCGCCGCGAATGTCTCGTCGCTGCTCGTCCGCAGCGCGGAGTAGAGCTCGAACATGTAGGTCGCGACGACGAACTGCCGGGCGATGGTCTGGGCGAAGTCGCCGTTCGGCTGCTGCACGATCCACGTGCAACGGAACTCCGGCTCGTCGCGGAAATAGGCGAGGTCGTCTTCGCTGCGTCCGTCGAAGGAGCCGGCGTAGTGCAGGAAGGAGCGGGCGTGGCCGAGCAGATCGAGGGCGATGTTGCCGAGAGCGACGTCCTCCTCGAGCTCCGGGGCGCGCGAGATCCACGCGCCGAGCTGCTGGGAGAGGATGAGCGCGTCATCGCCGAGCCGCAGCGCGTACTCGGCGACGTCGGCGGAAGCGGCCTTCGCGCCGGTCCCCGCGAGCTCCTGTGCGAGGCGGAGTTCCTCGACCATCACGTCGCCGTGGGGGGAGTCGATCTCGTGGATGCTCATAGGTGCGGCACCCCCTCTGATGCCGTGTAGTACACCGCGTGCCGGTAGTTCTTTCCTGCCGGGCTCTCGAAGTACGCGCCCTTGGCATCCGGGTCGCTCGTCGTGATCGCATCCGCCGGCGCGACCCAGATCGAGACGCCTTCGCCGCGTCGGGTGTACAGATCGCGGGCGTTGCGGATGGCCATCTCGGCATCCGGCGCGTGCAGCGAGCCCGTGTGCACGTGGCTGAGTCCGCGGTTCGCGCGCACGAAGACCTCCCACAGCGGCCACGGCTCGGACGGAACAGCCCCTGGCGTCGTCATCAGGCGACCTTCCCTTCGTTGCGGACAGCCTGCTTCCGGGCGTACTCGGCGGCGGCCTCGCGCACCCATGCACCTTCTTCATGCGCCGTGCGGCGTCGTTCGAGACGTTCGGCGTTGCACGGTCCGTTGCCGCGGAGCACTTCGAAGAATTCGTCCCAGTCGATCTCGCCCATCTCGTACTGCCCTGTGCTGTCGTCGAAACGGAGTTCCGGGTCCGGCAGCGTGACACCGAGGATCTCGGCCTGCGGCACGAGCATCGACACGAAGCGCTGGCGCAGATCGTCGTTCGAGAACCTCTTGATCTTCCAGGCCATCGACTGCGCCGAGTTCGGAGACTGGTCATCGGGCGGGCCGAACATGGCCAGGCTCGGCCAGTACCAGCGGTTCACGGCATCCTGGGCCATCTGCCGCTGCTCGTCAGTGCCCTGCATGAGGCTCAGCAGAATCTCGAAGCCCTGGCGCTGATGGAACGACTCCTCCTTGCAGACCCGCACCATCGCTCGGCCGTACGGCCCGTACGAAGCGCGGCACAGCGGCACCTGGTTGCAGATCGCCGCGCCGTCGACCAGCCACCCGATCGCACCCATGTCCGCCCATGTCGGGGTGGGGTAGTTGAAGATCGAGGAGTACTTCGCCTTGCCGGAGATGAGCTGGTCCATCATCTCGTCGCGGGTGATGCCGAGCGTCTGCGCTGCGGAGTAGAGGTAGAGGCCGTGGCCGGCCTCGTCCTGGACTTTCGCCATCAGGATCGCCTTGCGCTTCAAGCTCGGCGCGCGGGTGATCCAGTTGCCTTCCGGCTGCATGCCGATGATCTCGGAGTGCGCGTGCTGCGAGATCTGGCGGATCAGTGTCTTGCGGTAGGCGTCCGGCATCCAGTCGCGGGGCTCGATGCGCTGCTCGTGCGCGATGAGGTCGTCGAACAGGCGCTGCTGCTCCGACGTCTCGTCTTCGACGACGGAGAGGTCTGCGGGGCTGGTCATCATCGACTCCTGAGCTTCGGTGCTTCTTTACTGACCGATCGTTAGGTTATTCTTGCATAGAAGGATTCGCCCTTCAAGATGCGGGCCTTCGGGAGGTGCACGATGGCGGCTGACGAATTGCCGGCCGGAATCGGGACGGCGTCTGAGGCGTTGCGCCCGATGCTGCGCCGGGATGCCGCATCCGCGGCGCTCGGCATGGTGGTGCACCTCGATGAGCCGGGGCGTGCGGTGGTGTCGATGATCGTGCGCGCCGACATGGTGAACGGATTCGGGATCACGCACGGCGGTCTCGTCTTCGCTCTCGCCGATACGGCGTTCGCGATCGCCTGCAATGAGGACGAGAACACGACGGTGGCGCAGGGCGCCGACATCACCTTCCTCGCATCCACGCGGCCAGGCCAGCGGCTGACCGCGACCGCGGAACGCCGAGTCCGGCGCGGGCGCACAGGCCTCTACGACATTACCGTCGTCGACGAGACCGGCGAGACGGTCGCCGAGGTCCGCGGCCGGTCTTTCACGAAGAACGGCTCACAGTGAGCGCGATATGAGTTCCAGGAGCGCGTTCCCGTAGGCCTCCGAGGGATCCGGATGCTCGAACTCCAGCGACTCACCGGCGATCTCGATCTCCACGCGGAACGTGTCTTCGAGGCGGACGAGGCGGCGGAATGTTCCGCGGAGGAGCTCGCGGAGCTGATCCTCGCGAGGCAGCCACACGGCATCCTCGAGCGTGACCGCATCGAGCGCCCACTCGGTCGTGCCGTTGAAGGCGAGGTCGGTGCCGCTCGGCGTCCGCCGCGCCTCGATCGTCATCTCGCTGACCGTGAAGATCTCGGCCTCGGCTTCGTGCTCGACATCGTCCGGGAGATCGAGCTGGAAACGGTCGCCGCTGTCGGGAAGCCAGGTCAGGCCGGCATCTCGCAGCGCGATGGCGAGGTCACGGGTGATCATGCCGGCACCGCCGCTCGGCCGACATGGCTCAGTGCGAGCGCTGCCATCGCGGCAGCCTGATCCGCGAGCAGGCCATCGTCGAAGACCGCGCGCGGAGAGTGATTCGCCTCCGCCTCGGCGGGGTCGAGGTCGGCCGGCGTCGTTCGGAAGAAGACGAACGCCCCCGGAACCTCGTTGAGCACGTACGAGAAGTCCTCGGATGCCATGAAAGGCGAGGCGAGCTCCTCGACGCGTTCTTCGCCGAACATCCCTCGCAGAGTCCCGATCGCGGAGCCGGTTTCGGCGTGGCTGTTCACCGTCACCGGGTATCCGACGATCACCTCCACCTCGGCCGTACACCCGTGGGCGGCGGCGATGCGCTCGACGAAGGCGGGAAGCTCGTTCCGGACCGTCTCGATCGAGGCGGCCGAAAGGGTGCGCAGGGTCGCCGCGAAACCGGCTTCATCGGGGATCACGTTCAGGACTTCGCCGGCGAACAGCTTCGTCACGGTGAGCACCACAGGGTCGAAGACGTCGAAGCGGCGGGTCACCCAGTTCTGGAGCGCCAGGACGAGTTCGGCGACCGCCGGCACTGGGTCCACCGAGAGGTGCGGGCGGGCGCCATGACCGCCTCGGCCACGGATGCGGACCTTGACCGCGTTCGAGCCGGCCATGATCGGGCCCGGCCTCGTCTGGAAGAGTCCGCGAACCCCGGGTCCGACATGCATGCCGTAGGCGGCATCGACGCGGACTCCGGCGGCATCCAGAACCCCGTCTCGGATCATCAGGGGCGCTCCGCCGCCGGCTTCTTCGGCAGGCTGGAACATGAAGACGACCGAGCCGGTGATCTCATCCCGTCTCGCCGCCAAGAGCTGGGCGGCGCCGATGAGTCCGGCGGTGTGCATGTCGTGACCGCATGCGTGCATGGCGCCGTTGGTCGAGGCATACGGCAGCCCGGTCGCTTCCGTGATCGACAGGGCATCCATGTCGGCGCGCAGCAGAACCGAGGGGCCGGCCGAGGATCCGCGCAGCACGGCTGTCACCGAGCTCAGATCCGTGCCCGTCGTGATCTCCAGGCCGAGGGGTTCGAGCGCTTCCAGGACGGCAGCCTGCGTGTGCGGAAGGTGGAATCCGATCTCCGGCGTCGCGTGCAGTCGGCGGCGGAGCGCGATCAGTTCGGGCAGCAGGGCGTCTGCTTCCGCTCGCGCTGCCTTGGCCAGTTCGCGGGTGATCACGTTTCCACGCTAGTCGAGGCGGAGCGTCGCGCCACAGGGGCGCGGTTCGCCGGAGGACTTCGGCGCCGTACGGCAGATCGTCCTGGTGAGGGTCAGCCGCCGAAGACGCCGCGCGGGTGCCGACCTGCGCCTCTACGTCGGAGAGGCGGCGGGGAATCGCCGCCTCGGCGACGTCATCGGGTCGCCCGCGCCAGGTCGTGTGCCCAGCGCTTGGCACGGCGCGCTGTAGCCCGGCCGCGGGCGGCCGCACCCCAGCGCCAGCCGTTTCTGTCGCCGTACTCGACGAGTTCTCTATCGTTCGGCTCACTCGATGACAACAGTTCGGCGTAGTACTGCCAGCGCCGTCGCTCATACGGCGCACGGACGAAGACCACGGGAACGAACTCGTCAAGACGTCCGGCGATCTCCAGCGTGAGCATCGTGCGCATGCATTTCCAGCATCGGGAGCAGTTGGTTGTCCGATTCGGGTCCGCGTCGATGCAGACATCCAGATAGCGCGCGTACGGGCTGCCGACGAGCGCCAGCGTTCGTTCGATCCTGGACATGCCCGAACTCGTGGACTCCACCGTCAGCGCCGCCGTCGACAGCAGTGGAAACGTCATCGCCCCCACCAGGCCGATATCGCCGTGCGGTGGTGGCATCCGCAGATTCCGGAACGCCCCTTCGGATGCGTGGTAGCAGCGTCCGATGCCGCCGCCGAGAAGATGCATGACCGCGGCATTGCGGAATGTCGCCGTCTGCATGAAGCCCATCCGCGGATAGTGGACATCGATGTTGCTGTCGACACGAATGAACGGCAGGCCGAGCTCCGCGGCGACGGGCCGCAGCGCCTCGAATCGCCTTCGCCACAGACTCTCGCCCCCCTCGCCGTGCGCCCCGACGTTGTTGTTCAGAAGATGCGTCACCCGCAACGCTTCCGGCACCCCTGCTGCGGATGCGTACTCCGTCAGCGTGGCGAAGCTGTCGACACCGCCCGAAAAGCCCGTCGCGACTCCGGTCGGGGCCTCGCCGGCGGGAATCGTCTCGTCAGCCGTGACGGCAACCGTCTGGTAATTCGAGTGCACGGCTCGCACCAGCGCCTGGAGGTCATGGTTCAGCCTGTGCAGCAGACTGTCTGTCACCACGCCACCGACGCGGAGATCACGTCCGTAACGCATCGCAGGCAGCAGCAGAGCCACGGCCACATGGTCTGCCCGGTCGGCGAGCAATTCCTCGGCGTCCGCCGCGACGGAGAACCACAGTGGGGCGGCGCCGTCGATGTCAGCGGAAACCCGCATGTTCCCGTCTTCATCCAGGGCATGGCGCGGACGCGCGGTGACCAGATCGGGCATAAGGCATCGGTGCCTTTCGTGAAGGCAGCTGTCCATGGCACACGGGAGCCGGCAGGACAGATTGCGAGCAGTATAGCGGGCCGCGATCGTCCGGGCACCTCCCGATTCGCGTCACGCGACGGGTGCTCTCGCCGGTTGCTTCGCTAAGAATCCTCGGGCGGTGCGATGCGCGGCGGCCAGGTCGTGGCCCCGAGCTCGCGCGAGATGTTGCGGGCGGTCTCGCGCAGCGCATCGAGCACGGCATCCGGTGCCGGCAGCTGGGTCGACGGCATCACCACGGCGACGGCGGCGACGATGTCATTCGACGCATCGGCGATCGGAGCGGCGACGGATGACTCGCCGAGCACGGCCTCGTCGACTTCGGTCGCCGTGCCCCGCTCGGCGATCGCGGGCAGATCGAGGGTCAATCGCGCGATGTCGGTGATGGTGTCGCCGGTGAGGCTGCGCAGCGGCTGCTCGAAGACCGTGTGCTGGAAGCCGACGTCGTAGGCCAGCAGGACCTTTCCCATCGCGGAGGCGTGTGCGGGGATGGCGACGCCGGTCTCGAGCATCTGCTGGCTGTCGTCGGGGCGCAGGTTGTGGTGGATGACGAGCACCTCATGGAAGTGCGGAGCGCCGAGGCGTACGGACAGGTTGGTGCGTCTGGCGAGCTCCTGCGTCCATCGCATCGCCCGCGCACGCACATCGAGGGTGTCCAGGTACACATTGCTCAGCCGGAGGAGCGTCGGGCCGAGCATGTACCGCTGTCCGCCGCGCTCCTTGGCGACGAGTCCGTGCTCGCGGAGCGACTTCACGATGCCGTGAACGGTGGAGGGCGGCAGTTTCAATGCGGTCGCGAGGTCGGTGATGCCGAGATGACGGGCGCCCTGCAGCAGCTCGAGCACCTTCGCGGCGCGGTCGATGGCTTGGATCACGGATCCATCCTCCCTCCGGTTCGTCATCGATCCGGGTATTCGCGTCGGTTCTCAGGATGGTCTTGACAACCCGACTCAGCCCGAGCATATTCGACATTAACGAAAAGCGTTCCGATTTCTTCGGAATCGAGATCAAGGGAGATCGCACGATGAAGAAGCTCATCAACGCGCCGGAAGATGTGCTCGTCGAGTCGCTGAGGGGCGTGAGCCTGGCTCACCCCGAACTCGCGGTCGACTTCGAGAACCACGTCATCACGCGCGCGATGCCCAAGGCCCAGGGCAAGGTTGCGGTGCTCTCCGGTGGCGGCTCCGGGCATGAGCCGCTGCATGGCGGTTTCGTCGGGGTCGGGATGCTGGATGCCGCCGTCGCCGGCGAGGTGTTCACCTCTCCGACGCCGGACAAGGTGCAGGCCGCCACGAAGGCGGTCGACCGGGGAGCCGGCGTGCTGCACATCGTGAAGAACTACACCGGTGACGTGCTGAACTTCGAGATGGCCGCCGAGCTCGCCTCGATGGAGGGCATCGAGGTCGGTACGGTCATCGTCGACGACGACGTCGCCGTACAGGACTCGCTCTACACGGCTGGTCGCCGCGGGGTCGGACTCACCGTGCTGCTGGAGAAGCTCGTGGGTGCCGCCGCCGAAGAGGGGCAGGACCTGGCATCCGTCGTGGAACTCGCGAAGCGGATCAACGGCCAGGGACGCTCGATGGGGATGGCCCTCACCAGCTGCACCGTGCCGGCCGCAGGCAAGCCCACCTTCGACCTGCCCGAGGATCAGATGGAGATCGGCATCGGCATCCACGGCGAACCCGGTCGTCACCGTGAGCCCCTGGCTCCGGCATCCGACATCGCCCGCCAGCTCGTCGAGCCGATCCTCGCCGATCTCGATTTCGCCGGACCCGCGATCGTGATGCTCAACGGATTGGGCGGCACGCCGCAGATCGAGCTGTATCTGATGTACGCCGAGGTCGCCGCTCTGCTCGAGGAGGCGGGGGTGCAGATCGTGCGCAATCTGGTCGGCAACTACATCACCTCCCTCGACATGGCCGGATGCTCGGTCACGGTCCTGAAGGTCGATGACGAACTGCTGCGCCTCTGGGACGCGCCCGTGAACACCCCAGGACTCCGCTGGGGCATCTGACCGAACCCTTCCCGTCGCGAAAAAGCCCGGAAAGGGCGTCGGATTCCGGGCGTTCTTGCGACGGGAGCCGTGACCGCACGACCTGTGAAAGAAAAACATGACTGACACGATCGACACGAAGACGCTTATCGACTGGATCTCGCGCTACCGCGAGGCCGTGACCGAGAAGCGCGAATGGCTCACCGAACTCGACTCTGCCATCGGCGACGCCGACCACGGAGCGAACATGACGCGGGGCATGAACGCGGTGGTGGAGAAGCTCGATGCCGGAGCGCCCGCCACCGTCGATGAGCTGCTCAAGACCGTCGGCATGACCCTCGTCAGCTCGGTGGGCGGCGCCAGCGGTCCGCTCTACGGCACGCTGTTCCTGCGGATGGGCATGGCGGCAGGGCCGGTGACCGAGCTGGATGCTGCGGCGCTCGCCGCTTCCCTGCGCGCCGGACTCGACGGCATCGTTGCCCGCGGCAAGGCCGAAGCCGGCGACAAGACGATGTTCGACGCGATGGCCCCGGCGGTCGATGCACTCGACGCGGCGATCGCAGGTGGTGCCGGCCTCGCCGACGGCGTGCGTGCCGCTGCGGATGCGGCCGCCGCCGGCCGTGATGCGACCCTCCCGCTCGTGGCCCGCAAGGGCAGGGCGAGCTATCTCGGAGAGCGCAGCACCGGGCACCTCGACCCGGGCGCCGCATCCACGGCGATCCTGTTCGAGACCCTCGCCGCGGCGATCGCGTCCTGATGATCGGCATCGTCGCCGTCTCCCACAGTGCTCGGCTCGGGGAGGCGGCTCTCGAGCTCGCCCTGCAGATGGTGCCGGGCGGTGGCGTGCGCGTGCAGGTCGCTGCGGGGGCGGGGATGGATGCCGACGGCACCCCGATCCTCGGGACCGACGCGGTCGCGGTGGCGGCGGCGATCGACGAGCTCGCGGACGATTGCGACGGCGTCCTGGTGCTGATGGATCTCGGTTCGGCGGTGCTCAGTGCCGAGTTCGCCCTGGAGCTGCGAGCCAGCGACGTACCGGTGCGGCTCGTGCCGGCACCGTTCGTCGAAGGACTGCTGGCGGCCGTTGTGTCGGCTGCGGCCGGGTCGGCGCTCGACGCGGTCGCCGAGGAGGCGACAGCAGCGCTCGGAGCGAAAACAGGTCAGCTCGGGGACCCGGTTCCTGACGCGCCAGCCATCGAGGCAGCCGAACCCCCGGGTTCTGACAATTTCACCGGGCCGGATGCGGTGTCGCGGATCGTCAGGGTGCGCAATCCTCTCGGCATCCACGCGCGTCCTGCTGCACTCATCGCGGAGGCGACCGCGGGGGCCCGGGTGCGATTGCGCCGGCTGCCCGACGGGCCGGAAGCATCTTCCGCGAGCCTCTCTCGGTTGCTCATGCTCGGCGCCAGGCAGGGCGAGCGCCTGGAGCTCCGTGCGACCGGCCCCGCGGGTGAAGCGGCGCTCGACCGCCTCGCCGCGCTCTTCGACGATGGCTTCGGGGAGGGGACGGACATGCCGGAGCGCGTGTCGGCCCCATCGGCGCCGACGGCGCCGAAGCAGTCGGCCCCGATCGCCTCCGGCACGGTGCTGCGCGGGCGCGGCGTGAGTGCGGGGGTGGCCGCGGCATCCGTCGTGCATCTTGCGCCCTCCATCCCCGAGCCCGAGAGCGGTGTCGTGATTGCGGCCGCCGAGCGCGCCGCCGAGGCGATGAGCATCGAGTGGGCGGCGGTGGCCGTCGCCGACGAGCTGCGCTCTCGCACCGCGGATGCCTCGGGTGAAGCGCGGGCGATCCTCGACGCGTCCCGGCTGCTGGCATCCGATCCCGAGCTGGTCTCGGAGGCGACCGCTCTCGTGCGCACGAAGGGGCTGACCGCCGCGCGAGCCGTCTGGGAGACCGCGGCTGCGCACGAACGCGGACTCGCGGCGCTCGGCGGACGGATGGCGGAGCGCGCGGCCGACATCCGCGACGTGCGCGACCGCATCGTCGCCGAGATCCTCGACCTCGAGATGCCGGGGATTCCCGTGCGCGATGAGCCCTTCGTGCTCGTCGCCACAGACCTCGCGCCGGCCGACACCGCTGCGCTCGAGGGTGGTCGGTGCGTCGCCCTGGTGACGGAGCAGGGCGGCCCGACCTCGCACACCGCGATCATCGCGCGCTCCCTCGGACTGCCGGCCGTGGTCGGCGTGGCCGAAGCCGCCGGGATCCCGGCGGGGATGACCGTCCTCGTCGACGGAGACCGCGGCACCGTCGAGATCGATCCCGTGGAATCGCGCATCGAAGATGCCAGAGCGGCGTCCGTGGTCGTCGCGTTCGACGGCGCCGGGGCGCTGGCCGACGGCCGGGCGATCCCGCTGCTCGCCAATGTCGGAGGGGCGACGGATGCCGGGGCGGCCGCCACCGCGCACGCCGAGGGCGTCGGACTCTTCCGCACGGAGTTCTGCTTCCTCGACCGCAACGATGCCCCGACCGTCGATGAGCAGGTCGCCGCATATCGTGGAGTGCTCGCCGCGTTCGGGGGGCGCAAGGTCGTCGTGCGCACGCTCGACGCCGGCAGCGATAAGCCGCTGCCGTTCGCGAACGCCGACCACGAGGACAACCCGGCGCTCGGCGTGCGCGGACTGCGCATCGCCCGCCGTTCGCCGGCGCTGCTCGACGATCAGCTGCGTGCCCTGGCGCTCGCTGCGTCGTCGGAGTCGGCGCAGGTCGAGGTGATGGCGCCGATGGTGTCGACAGTCGACGAAGCGCGCGACTTCGCCGCCCGGTGCCGGGAAGCCGGCCTCGAACGGGTCGGCATCATGATCGAGACGCCCTCGGCCGCGCTGTTGGCGGCCGAACTCTTCGACGTCGTCGACTTCGTGAGCATCGGCACCAATGATCTGGCCCAGTACACGATGGCCGCCGATCGGCTGCTCAGCGATCTGGGCGATCTCAACGACCCGTGGCAGCCGGCGGTGCTGCGCCTCATCGGAGCCGTGGGGGCCGCGGGGCGCGCGGCCGGGAAGCCCGTCGGCGTCTGCGGCGAGGCCGGGGGAGACCCCGCACTCGCGCCGGTGCTGGTCGGCCTCGGCGCGACGAGCCTGTCGATGACCCCGCGGACTCTGGGTCGCGTCGCCGCAGCACTCGCCGATGCGACGGAAGAGGCCTGCCGCAGGGCCGCCGACGTCGTTCTCGCGGCGTCCTCGGCTGCGGATGCTCGCGCCGCCGCATCCGCAGTGCTGGCCGGGGCGACACAGCGCGGCTGACTTCGGGTAGTCCTGGCCAGTGGAACTTGGCCTCGGCGCGCGATCTCCATCTGGGGCCGTCATCTCGGGGAGGGGACGCAGTTTGCCGCGTCGATACGCGGGATGCGACCAACTGCGACCCCTCGCTGTGGGGCGGGGTCGCAGTTTGTCGCCTCGATGGGCCGGATGCGGCCATCTGGGTCCCCTCGCGGCCTGAGCCGGGCGTCTCCGCAACTCCGAGCCGGAGGGACATGTCGGTCGCGTGAGGCAGAGTGGGGACATGACCTCCCCCACGCCTCCCGCTGACACACGCAGCGCTGCCCTGGCCGCGCTGCGTGAACTCGTCGGACGCCCCGACGCCGACTTCCACGACGGGCAGTACGAGGCGATCGAGGCGCTGGTCGTGGGACGCCGCCGTGCGCTCGTCGTGCAGCGCACCGGCTGGGGCAAGTCCGCGGTGTACTTCGTCGCGACCCTGCTGCTGCGCCGGCAGGGGGCCGGCCCCACCGTGCTCGTCTCGCCCCTGCTCGCGCTCATGCGCGACCAGATCGCCGCCGCCGAGCGGGCAGGGGTGCGAGCGGTGGCGATCAACTCGACGAATGCCCATGAGTGGGCCGACGTGCTGGCGCAGCTCGACCGCGACGAGGTCGACGTGCTGCTGGTGTCGCCGGAGCGGCTCAACAATCCCGCGTTCCGCGAGCAGCAGTTGCCCGCCCTCGTGAGGCGCATCGGCATGCTCGTCGTCGACGAGGCGCACTGCATCAGTGACTGGGGGCACGACTTCCGTCCCGACTACCGGCGGCTCCGCGACCTCATCGCGCAGATGCCGGCCGAGGTGCCTGTGCTCGCCACCACGGCGACGGCGAACAGCCGCGTCGTGGCCGATGTCGCGGAGCAGCTCGGCACCGGCACCGGTGAAGACGCCGACGTGCTCACCATCCGCGGGCCGCTCGCCAGGGCATCCCTGCGCCTGGGGGTGCTGCGCCTGCCGAACTCTCCGAGCCGACTGGCATGGCTGCTCAGTCACCTCGATGACCTGCCCGGTTCCGGGATCATCTACACGCTCACCGTGGCGGCGGCCGTCGACACCGCGCGTCTTCTGCGCGAACGCGGCCACGAAGTCCGCGCTTACACGGGGCAGACCGACACTGACGAGCGCGAGGAGTCCGAGGGGATGCTGAAGCGCAACGAGGTGAAGGCTCTCGTCGCCACGAGCGCGCTCGGCATGGGCTTCGACAAGCCCGACCTCGGGTTCGTGCTGCATCTCGGAGCCCCGTCGTCACCTGTCGCGTACTACCAGCAGGTCGGCCGTGCCGGGCGTGCGAGCGACAGCGCCGACGTGCTCCTGCTTCCCGGCACCGAGGACCGCGACATCTGGCACTACTTCGCGACCGCGTCGATGCCCGACCAGGAGCGCGCCGAGCGAGTGATCGCCGCGCTCGGCGACGCGCCGGTCTCGACACCGGCGCTCGAGGCGATGGTCGACATCCGGCGGACGCCGCTGGAACTGCTGCTGAAGGTGCTCGATGTCGATGGTGCCGTGCGCCGGGTGCAGGGCGGTTGGGTCGCCACCGGTGAGCCCTGGGCCTACGACGCCGAACGCTACGCGCGCATCGCGGCCGAGCGCGTGGCGGAGCAGCAGCACATGATCGACTACGAGCAGACCGACGGATGCCGCATGGAGTTCCTCCAGCGTTCCCTCGACGATGACACTGCCGTACCCTGCGGGCGGTGCGACAACTGCGCCGGAACCTGGTTCCCCACCGACATCGAGGCGACGGCGAACGCGACGGCCGCCGAATCGCTCGACCGGGTCGGCGTCGCCATCGACCCGCGTCGTCAGTGGCCGACCGGCGCCGATCGGCTCGGAGCGCCGGTCAAGGGGCGGATCGGCCCCGCCGAGCAGGCCGGCGAGGGCCGGGCGCTGGCGCGCCTCACCGATCTCGGCTGGGGCGGCACCCTGCGCGAGCTGTTCGCGGCAGGAGTCGCCGATGCGCCCGTGTCGCCGCAGGTGCTCGCCGGGTGCGTGCGGGTGCTCGCCGAGTGGGGCTGGGCCGAGCGCCCGGTCGCCGTCGTCGCCATGCCGTCGAGGTCGCGCCCGCTGTTGGTCGACTCCCTCGCTCGCGGGCTCGCCGAGGTCGGGCGCCTTCCGTTCATCGGCGCGCTCCAACCGGTGGCCGGCGGCCCGACGGGTCAGCCAGGAGGCAACAGCGCGTTCCGGCTCGCCGGACTCTGGGATCGCTTCACCGCGGAGGGGCTCGATATTCCACCGGGACCGGTGCTGCTCGTGGACGACCAGGCCGACAGCAGATGGACGTTGACCGTCGCCGCCCGCATCCTCCGGCAGGCCGGCGCGACCGAGGTCCTGCCGTTCGTCCTCGCGCTTCGCGGTTGATCTCCGCTCGGTCTGCTACTCCTTCGATACCAGCGTCAGCACGTCGTACGTCGCGACGGTCTCGTCCTCCTGGTTGCGGATGACGGCATCCCAGCGCACCTCGCCGTATTCGTCGGTCTCACGCGGGGTGATCTGCTTGGCGGTCAGATCGACGCGGATGCTGTCGCCCGGCGACACCGGAGTGAGGAAGCGCAGATTCTCCAGGCCGTAGTTCGCGAGCACCGGGCCGGGCTCGGGATCGACGAAGAGTCCCGCAGCCCAGGACACGAGCAGGTAGCCGTGCGCGACCCGTCCGGGGAAGAAGGGGTTCGCCGCGGCCGCTTCTTCGTCCATGTGCGCGTAGAACGTGTCGCCGGTGAAATGCGCGAACGTCTCGATGTCGTCGAGCGTCACCTCACGCGATGCCGAGACGATCTGGTCGCCGATGCGGAGTTCCGCGAGCGACTTGCGGAACGGATGCCGCCCCTCGCTGTGGGCGGCGGCGCCGGCATGCCAGACCCCCGTGAGCGCGGTGAGCATCTCCGGGGAACCCTGCACGGCGGTGCGCTGCATGTGGTGCAGCACCGCGCGGATGCCGCCCAGCTCCTCGCCGCCGCCGGCCCGCCCTGGGCCGCCGTGCACGAGGTTCGGCAGCGGGGATCCGTGACCGGTGGACGAGCGGGCGTCATCGCGGTCGAGCAGGAGCATCCGGCCGTTGAACGGCGCGATCGCGCTCGCGAGTTGCACCGCTTGCAGCGGGTCGTGCGTCGCGATGCTGGTCACCAGCGAACCGCCGCCGCGGGCGACGAGAGCCGCGGCTTCGGCGGTGGTGTCGTAGGTGAGCAGCGACGACACCGGGCCGAAAGCCTCGACCGTGTGCACGGCCTCCGCGGATGCATCGTCAAACCGCAGCAGGACGGGCGAGACGAAGGCACCGTCGGCCACGGGACCGGTGGTGCCGTCTTCGCGACGCACGTCCGGAGCCTCCGTGGTGCCCACCACGACGCGTCCGCCGGCATCCGCCAGCTTCCGCACCTGGCGCAGCACTTCATCGCGCTGCGCCGTCGACGCCAGCGGTCCCATCGTGACGCCCTCTGCGCGCGGGTCGCCGAGCACGACCTTCTCGGCGATGCGTGCGCGTACGGCTGCGATCACCGCATCCGCCGATGCCGTCGGGACGATCGCCCGCCGGATCGCGGTGCATTTCTGCCCAGCCTTCGTCGTCATCTCCGTGACGAGCTGGCGCACATAGGCATCGAATTCGGGTGTGCCGTCGACGGCATCGGTGCCGAGCACCGAGGCGTTGATCGAGTCGGTCTCGGCGGTGAACCGGACGCCGCCGGTCTGCACCGCACGGTGCGCGCGCAGCGATTCGGCCGTCGAGGCGCTGCCGGTGAAGCCGACGATGTCGCCGAGGCGCAGGTGGTCGAAGAGATCGGGCACGCTGCCGCTCACGAGCTGCAGCGAACCATCGGGAAGCAGGCCGGACTCGACGAGGATCCGCACGAACGCCTCGGCCAGGTAGCCGGTCGGCGTCGCCGGCTTCACGAGCGTCGGCATGCCGGCGAGGAAGGCGGGGGCGAACTTCTCCAGCGACCCCCACACCGGGAAGTTGAAGGCGTTGATCTGCACCGCCGTGCCGGTGAGCCGGGTGTAGATATGCCGACCGAGGAATGAGCCGTCCTTGGACAGCGGCTCCACCGGTCCGTCGACGTAGACCTGGGCGTTCGGCAGCTCGCGCCGCCCCTTTCCGGAGTAGGAGAAGAGCACACCGATGCCGCCGTCGATGTCGACCCAGGAGTCGGTCTTGGTGGCTCCCGTGCGCGCGGAGATCGCGTAGAGCTCGGACTTGCGTTCGGTCAGCGCCAGCGCGAACTGCTTGAGCAGCACCGCGCGCTGGTGGAATGTGAGCGCTCCGAGACTCGCCTGCCCGACCGTGCGAGCATGCTCCAGGGCGGCGCCGAGATCAAGGCCCTCGGTGCTCACGCGGGTGACGATCTCGCCGGTCGACGCGTCGCGCACCTCCGTCGTCTTCTGCGGTGAGGTGGGGGTCCACCAGCTTCCCTCGACGTAGCTGGGCAGGATGTCGCTCATCGTCCGTTTCCATTCTCTGCCGGAGCAGAAGTCCATGTGTAGAAGCCTTCACCGCTCTTGCGGCCGAGTCGGCCATCGGCGACCATCGTGCGCAGCAGGGGCGGTGGCTCGAAGCGCGGTCCCAGCGTGGCGGCCAACTCTTCGGCGATGCCGAGCCGCACGTCCAGCCCGACGATGTCGGTCGTGCGCAGCGGGCCCATCGGATGCCGGTACCCGAGCGTCATCGCCGTATCGATGTCCTCCGCGCTCGCGACGCCCTCCTCGAGCATCCGGATCGCCTCCAGTCCGAGCATCACGCCCAGGCGGGAGGATGCGAAGCCGGGGGAGTCCCGCACCACGATCGGCGTCTTGCCGAGGGCGCGCACCCAGTCCCTGGCCGCTTCCACGATGGCCGGATCCGTCGTCGCGCCCTGAACGATCTCGACCAGGCGCGAGGCCGGGACGGGGTTGAAGAAGTGCAGCCCGAGAAAGCGCTCAGGCTTTCCGCGGCCCGCGGCGAGGTCGTCGATGGATATGGAGGAGGTGTTGGATGCGAGCACCGCGGTCTGGGGCATCGCCGCCTCGACGCTGGCCAGCGACGCCTCCTTCAGCGCACGGTCCTCCGGTACCGCCTCGACCACGAGGTCGCAGGCGCCGAATGCGGCGTAGTCCGCGCCGCACTCCAGGCGTCCGAGGATCTCCGAAGCGTCGAGGGCGCTATCGCGTTCCACAGAGCGGCCGATGCTTTCGACGATGCGCTCGGAGGCGGCTTCCGCGCTTGCCGTGTCCCGCTCGACGACACGGACACGAGCGCCGGCGAGCAGGAAGGCGTGGGCGATGCCCGCGCCCATCCGCCCGCCGCCGAGGACGCCGACGTGGGAAGGGGCTGCCGGATTTTCGGTGGTCATCGTCGTGCTCGCCTTTCCAGGAAGTCGGTCATCCGCTGGTACTTCGACGCGGACTCGAACAGTTCGGCCTGCAGTTCGAACTCGATCGCCGGATGCTCGGCGCGCGCAGCGCGCAGCGCGCGCTTCGTGTGCTGCGTGGCCAGGGGGTCGTTCGCGACGACGCGGTCGGCGATGGCGTTCGCGGCGTCGAGGATCTCGTCTGCCGGGTGGACCGCCGAGACGAGTCCCCAGGCCAGTGCCTCATCCGCGCCGAGGGAGCGGCCGGTGAGCAGCAGCTCGCTCGCCCTGGCCTCGCCGACGATCTCGGGCAGTCGCCACGTCGCGCCGGCTGCGGCGATGATCCCGAGGCCGGTCTCCGGGTTGCCGATCTTCAGTGCGGGGGTGGCGATGCGGATGTCGGCGGCGTAGGCGAGCTCGGCGCCGCCGCCGAGCGCGTAGCCGTCGATCGCCGCGATCACCGGCATCGGCAGTTCGCGGATACGGATGAACGCCATCGCGTTGATGCCCTTCCGGGCGTCGGTGGCGGTGCGCTCGCGGAGTTGAGCGATATCGGCGCCGGCGGCGAAGACACCGTTCGACCCGGTGAGGATCAGCGTGCGCGGGTTCTCCTCGAGAGTCGCGCACAGCGCGTGCAGTGCGTCGATCATGTCCTGATCGATCGCGTTCCGCTTCTCCGGGCGATCCAGCGTGGCGATGACGCGGTCTTCGCGCTCGTCGATATGCAGGCTCATCGGACGCGCTCCACGATCATTGCGGTGCCCTGGCCGACGCCGACGCACATCGTGGCGAGTCCGATTCCGGCATCCTCGCGCTCCATCCGACCGAGGAGTGTCACGACGATCCGGCATCCGCTCGAGCCGAGGGGGTGACCGAGCGCGATCGCGCCACCATCGCGGTTGACGATCGCCGGGTCCAGACCGAGACGGCGCATCGAGGCGAGCGACTGCGTCGCGAAGGCCTCGTTGAGCTCGACGGCGCCGATGTCGGCGACCTGAATGCCGGAGCGCTGCAACGCCTTCTCCGTCGCGGGCACCGGTCCCAGCCCCATGATCTCCGGGGCCAGAGCCGCGGACGTCGCGGTCACGATGCGGGCGCGCGGGACGAGGCCGTGGCGGCGGACGGCGTCCGCGCTGGCGACGACGATCGCCGAGGCGCCGTCGTTGAGGGAGCTCGAGTTGCCGGCCGTGACGACTTCGCCACCCGCAACCACCGGGCGCAGCGCGGCCAGCGCCTCAAGGCTCGTGTCGCGGCGGGGGCCTTCATCGATCCTCACCTCTCCGGTGCGAGTCGGAACCCCGACGATCTCGGCCGCGAAGCGGCCCGCATCGATCGCGGCGACGGCGCGCTGCTGACTCTGCAGGGCGAAGGCATCTGCATCCGCCCGAGTGATCCCGTCGCGGCGAGCCACCTCCTCCGCGGTCTCCGGCATCGAGAACGTCGCCTTGTCGCGTGCGGCGAGCCGCGGGTTGGTGAATCGCCAGCCGATGGATGTGTCGAAGGCCTCGCCGGGTTTCGCCCAGGCGCGATCCGGCTTCGCCTGCACCCAGGGCGCACGTGTCATCGATTCGACGCCGCCGGCGACCATGATGTCGGCATCGCCGGCACGGATCGCCTGCGCAGCCATCGCGATCGCCGACATTCCCGATGCGCAGAGGCGGTTGACGGTGATCCCGGGGATCGTGTCCGGCAGTCCCGCGAGCAGCACGGCCATCCGGGCGACGTTGCGGTTGTCCTCGCCGGCCTGGTTCGCGGCTCCGAGGATCACCTCGTCGATCGCGGTGTCGGGGATGCCCGCACGGACGACGGCTTCCCGCACGACCAGCGCGGCCAGATCATCTGCCCGCACCGCAGCCAGCGCGCCGCCGTATCGTCCGATCGGGGTGCGCACTCCGCCGACCAGGAACACGTCGGTCGTCGCATCCCGCTGACCGGGCATCAGACCCTCCCGAAGGCGCGGAGCGGATGCTCGATGAGCTCGGTGACGCGGCGCAGGAACCCGGCCGCGTAACCGCCGTCGCAGACGCGGTGGTCGAACACCAGCGAGAGCTGGGCGATGCGGCGGGCGACGATCTGGCCCTCGACGACCCAGGGACGCTCCATGATCCGACCGATCCCGAGGATCGCGACGTCGGGATGGTTGATGATCGCGGCCGAACCGTCGACGCCGAGACCGCCGTAGTTGTTCAGGGTGAACGTCGAGCCGCGCAGTCGATCCGACGGCATCGCACCCGCGCGCGCGGTCGCGCTGAGTTCCCGCAGCGCCGCGTCGAGCTGTTCGACGCTCAGGGCGTGCGCCCGCGGGATGACGGGAACCATCAGGCCCCGTTCGGTGTCGGCGGCGACGCCGAGGTTCACGCCGTCGAAGGAGATCAGTTCTTCGCCGGTTTCGCTCAGGCGAGATGCCAGCACCGGGTAATCCTCGAGCGCGAGCAGCACGAAGCGGGCGATCAGCGCCGTGATCGACGGCGCCTTTCCGCCCTCGGGGGCCATCTGGGCGCGCAGTTCCCAGAGAGCGGTGGCGTCGACGTCGACCCAGACGGTCGCCTCCGGGATCTCCGAACGGCTTCGGGTGAGCTTGGCGCTCACCGCCTTGCGCAGCGGCGACATCCGCTCGCGGGAACGGATCGGAAGGCCATCGACTTCGCCGAGGGATGCGGGGTCTGCGACGCGGTGGTGCGTGGCGACGCCGTCCACAGCATGGTCGACGGCTGCGCGCAGAACGTCGGCACGGGTGATCGCCCCGTCGGGGCCGGTGGGAGCGATTGCGTGCACGTCGAGGCCGAGATCGCGGGCGAGGCGCCGGACCAGGGGGGAGCGGACGGCCACCGGGCGGCGGGCATCGAGAGCAGATGCGTCGGGATCGACCTGTTGGGTCTCGACGACGGCCGGCTCGACGACCTCGGGGGGTACGGCAGCGGCGGCCGAGACACGACGACGTCGCCCCTTCGCCGAGCGCTCAGAGGTCCCGTACCCGATGAGGACGTTGCCGGAGCCGGCGCGCTCCTCCTCGCGGTAGGCCTCGTGCTCGCCATGCTCATGCGCCGGATCGGCGCGTTTCGTCTCGCTTCGCTCGCTCAACGACCGGGGGACGGCGGGAGCCGCGGCATCCGCCACTTCCAGCACCGGCGCACCGACGTCGATCGTGTCGCCGGCCTCGCCGTGCAGCGCGGTCACGACACCGGCGAACGGGGACGGCAACTCCACCACGCTCTTGGCCGTCTCCACTTCGGCGATCGGCTGGTCCGTGGCGATCGTGTCGCCGACGGCGACGAGCCACTGCACGAGGCCGGCCTCGGTGAGACCTTCGCCGAGATCCGGCAGGCGGAACACGTGCGTCGTGAGCGTGCTCATGCGTCCTCATCCCAGTGCAGCGAGTCGATGGCATCCAGCACCCGATCGACATCGGGCAGGTACCAGTGTTCGAGCTTCGGCGGCGCGAACGGCACGTCGAAGCCCGTGACTTTGCGCACGGGAGCCGCGAGGTATTCGAAGCAGCGCTCGAACACCCGCGCCTGGATCTCGGATGCCACCGAGACGTACCCGGGGGCCTCGGCGATCACGACGGCGCGACCGGTCGAGCGTACCGCCGCCGTCACCGTCGCGTCGTCGAAGGGTGACAGCGAGCGCACATCGACGACCTGCACGCTGCGTCCGTCTTCGGCTGCCGCCGCGGCCGCCTCCAGCGCGAGTGGGACCGCCGCGCCGTAGGCGAGAAGCGTGACGTCGGTGCCGTCGCGCACGACCTGCGCCGTGTCGAGCGGGGTGCGGATGCTGGTGTCCACCTCGCCTTTGGACCAGTACAGCTTCTTCGGCTCGAGGAAGACGACCGGATCGGCTGAGGCGATCGCGGCGCGCAGCAGCGAGTACGCGTCCTGCGGAGTCGAGGGTGCGACGACGGTGAGACCGGGCGTGTGCGCGTAGTACGCCTCGGAGGAGTCGCAGTGATGCTCCACACCGCCGATGCCGCCGCCGAACGGGATGCGGATGACCATCGGCATCCGGATCGCACCCCTGGTGCGGTTGCCGAGTTTGGCGACGTGGCTGACGATCTGCTCGAAGGCGGGGTAGGCGAACGCGTCGAACTGCATCTCGACGACCGGGCGCATCCCGTTCATCGCCATTCCGACGGCGGTGCCCACGATGCCGGCCTCGGCGAGCGGGGTGTCGAAGCAGCGTTCCTCGCCGAAGCGAGCGGTGAGTCCGTCGGTGATCCGGAAGACTCCGCCGAGCGCACCGACGTCTTCGCCGAAGACCAGAACAGAAGGATCCTCGGCCAGCGCGTCGGCGAGCGCCCGATTCAGGGCGGCGGCCATCGTCATCGTCTGCGTCGTCGCGGTCGTCACGGCATCCTCCACGCGCGTGTCGTCATGGGTGATGGTCATCGCGCACCTCCGGCGTCGGTCAACTGGTCGCGGTCGATCTCGCCCTTCAGCAGGTTCCACTGCTCGTCGAGCTGCGGCGAGCGTTCCGCTCGCACGAACCGGAAGAGGTCTTCGGGGTCGAGGTCGGCGTCGGCGTTCATCACACGACGAAGCTCGGCGGCGATCTCCTCTGCACCGGCGGCGAGCGCGTCTTCGGCGGCCTCGTCGAGCACTCCCTGCGCGCGCAGGTATGTCTGCAACCGCACCAGCGGATCGCGGGCGACCCACGCCTGGACCTCCGCGCGTTCCCGGTAGCGGGTGTCGTCGTCGGCGTTGGTGTGCGCCTGCATGCGATAGGTGTGCGCCTCGACGAGCGACGGCCCGCCGCCCGATCGCGCTCGGGAGACCGCCTCGCCGAGCACCGCGAGCACGGCGGCCGTGTCGTTGCCGTCGACGCGTTGTCCCGGCATCCCGTAGCCGATCGCCTTGTGCGCGAGCGAGGGCGCGGCGGTCTGGCGCGAGAGCGGCACCGAGATCGCGAACTCGTTGTTCTGCACGAAGAACACCACCGGCACCTGGAAGACGGCAGCGAAGTTCATCGCCTCGTGGAAATCGCCTTCGCTCGTGGCGCCGTCGCCGCACAGGGCCATGACGACCGTGTCCTCACCGCGCATCTTCGCCGCGTGCGCGAATCCGACAGCATGCAGGAGCTGGGTGGCGAGGGGAGTCGCCTGCGGAGCGACCCGATATTGCCGCGGGTCGTATCCGGAGTGCCAGTCTCCCTTGAGGAGCACCATGGCGTCGGCGGGCTCCACCCCGCGGGCGATGATCGCGACGGAGTCCCGATACGTCGGGAAGAGCCAGTCGTGCTCGCCGAGCAGGAGGGACGCACCGACCTGGCAGGCCTCCTGGCCGTGCGACGACGGATACACCGCGAGACGGCCCTGTCGTACCAGCGCCGTGCACTGGTCGTTGATGCGCCGCGCCTCGACGAGTCCGCGGTAGGCGTGCAGCAGCACGTCCGTGCTCGACACGGAGTACTGCGCATCCTCGACGGGGCGGCCGTCGGGATCGATGAGCTGCACCGGGGTGTCCCGGGGGAGCAGGGCTTCGTCGTTCATCGGTCGCCTTCCTTGCCGAACGTGATACGCCCAGCATGCGCCGAACGGATGCAGTCGTCCAGCCAGGTTGAGCTAGTTCTGGACGATTGCTCGATAACAGTGCGCACCTGGTGCAGACTGTCAGCATCCGATGTCGTTTCGAAGGGCGGCCATGACTGAGCTTGATGACACCGATCACGCGATCCTGCGGATGCTGCAGCGCGACGCGCGTGCGTCGATGACGGCCATCGCCGACGCCGTGCATGTCTCACGTGCGGGGGCGCATGCGCGCATCAAGCGACTCACCGATGCCGGCATCATCACCGGGTACACGGTGCGCACCGATCCTGTGCTGCTCGGGCATCACGCCTCGGCGTACGTGACCCTCGCGATCGAGCAGGCGACGTGGCAGGACGTCCGCGATCGCCTGCAGGCGATCCCCGAGGTGGAGCACATGGCGCTCGTCGGCGGCGACTTCGATGTCATCCTGCTGGTGCGCGCCCGCGATGCCCGCGACCTCCGCCGGATCGTGCTGGAGGACATCCAGGCGATCCCCTCGATTCGCTCCACCCGCACCACGCTCATCTTCGAGGACTTCTCGAGGAACTGATCTCCGCGCGCACCGGAAGAGCACCGATCGGGCGCTGCAGTCATCTTGGTCTGCGGGGATCCCATGTCTCGGGGAGTGCCATCTGCGGTTCGCAGGTGCTTTCGACGAGGACGGGGCGTCGTTCGTCGGCCGACTCGGCGATCGCGCTCATGATGTCGAGGACATGCAGCGCCTGCTCGCCGGATGCGCGCGCCCGGCGCCCGTCTCGGATCGACTGCGCGAGCTCCGCGACTCCGATGCCTCGTGTCGACGTCACCCCCGAGGCGGCGATGATTTTTCCGCTCGGGTGGGCGTCGTCGTAGAGCGTCGAATCCCCATGGAAAGCATTCGGATCAGGCAGTACCAGCGTGCCGTGTGTGCCGGCGATCTCCAGAACGCCGGCACGCTTGAGGTGGGACTGGAAGCTGAGAAGGAACTGCGCCGACGCGCCGCCCTCGAACTCGATCAGGCCGCCGTGATGCGTCGGCACCGTCACTGGGAATTCGGTGCCGGCTCTCGGGCCGGAACGGACGGTCCTGATCGGTCGCGCGGTGGCCGACGTCGCCATCACCCGGCGTGCAGGTCCCAAGGCCTGCACGAGGGCGGTGAAGTAATAGGGTCCGATGTCGAACAACGGACCGGCGCCCTCCTGGAACAGGAACTCCGGGTGCGGATGCCAGAGGTCGGGCCCCGGAGACTGCATGACGGCGAGTGCGGTCAGCGGAGTCCCGATCCCGTCGGCCGCGATCGTCCGCAGCGCTGTCTGGAGTCCCGCACCGAGGAAGGTGTCCGGTGCCGACCCGATGCGGAGGCCGAGCCGATGGGCCTCGTCGAGAAGCGACCGTCCGCTCGCGAGGTCGAGGGCGAAGGGCTTCTCCACCCAGACATGCTTTCCGGCGTGCAGCGCAGCGCGCGTGACGGCGACGTGGGCCGCGGGGATCGTCAGGTTGACGACGAGATCGATCTCATCGCGGGAGAGGAGATCGTCGACGGAGCCGCTCGCGCGCACCCGATGCGCCTGCGCCTGCTCGCGGGCGCGCTCGAGATCGAGGTCGGCGACGAAGGCGACGTCGAGACCGGGAAACGCCGTCAGGTTCTCGAGGTACTCGCTGCTGATCACCCCGGCGCCGACGATGCCGACCCGCAGGGGATCCTGAGGACTCATTGCACGCCCAGCGACGTCAAGAACGCGTGGCTGTCGACGACAGCCGTGAACCGGTCGCCACGAGAATCGTCGAGCTCGATCACTCGGAGCGCCTCGGGGGCAGCGTCGAGGATCGCCGCGATCGGCAGCGTTCCGTTGCCGACGGCCACCTGGTCACGGGGGTCGGACGTGCCGGGGCCGTCTTTGACGTGCAGCGCGACCACCCGTTCGCCGAGCTTCCGCAGCAGATCGACAGGGTCCTGTCCGCCGACGATCACCCAGTAGGCATCGAGCTCGAGCGAGACCGTGTCGTCGAGCCTCTCCGCGAGAAGCTCGAGGGCGGGCGAACCGTCGATGAGCTTCAGTTCGTGCGCGTGGTTGTGATAGCCGATCCGGATGCCATACTCCGCGGCGGTCTTCGCCGTCGCATTCAGACGCGCAGCGATATCGGCCACGTCGTCTGCGGTCTGCCATCGTTCGGCGGTCACTTGAGGCTCGATCACGGTCTCGATCCCGAGTTCACGGGCCGCGGCGAAGACCGGTCGCGGGTCGACTTCGATGAAGTGCGCGTGCGCTGTCGGCGCGGCGAGGCCCGCCGCGGCGAGGCCGCGACCCAGTTCGGGAAAAGCAGTGAAATTGTATGGTTCGACCTGCGTGAAGCCGATGTCGGCGATTCTCCGAAGGGTGCCGGGAAGATCGGTGGCGAGCATCTCTCGCACGGTGTAGAGCTGCAGGGACAGGCGGGACGTGCTCACAGTGCTCCTCGAAGCTGGTCGGCGGTTGCGGCGAAGGCGGGGCGTTCTCGGCTCGGCGCGTCGGCAGGGTTTTCAGTCCAGGGGGCGCCGAGCTCGGCGAATGTGGCGTGCTCGGCGACGGCGAGCGCGATCCAGCCGGCGATGTCCGTCACGATGGTCGTGGTCTCGTCGAGGCGGCTGAGGAATTCCCGAGGGATAGGCATCGGTGCCGCCGCTGACCGGATCCTGTCGAGGACCGCCATGAAAGGGGCGCTCGCGCGGAGCGGGGAGAGCAGGTCGATCCGTCTGTCGCCCCGATGGGCGATGAGGTTCTCGAGGAGGCTGCGCCGTTCAAGTCGGGTGATCGTGCCGTCGGAGCGCTCTATCCGGTCGGCGGTGTAGTGGAATCGGAGCGACCCCGCTGAGCCCATGACCTCGAGGACCGGCTCGACCGGATCCGCGGCGCACAGCGTGAACGCGCCCGTGATCGTGACGCCGTGTGCGGTCCGGATGCGCACGACGGAGGTGTCATCGGACTCGATCGGGTTGGCGCGATACAGGTCGACGTCGATGCGCGCGATCTCGGTGCGGTCCCGCACCCCGGCGAGGTGCAGCGCCGAAGCGATGGCGTGTGCGAACGGGTTCGTCACCACGCCGTCGACGATGTCGATGCCATCGAGCACGCGTCGTCCCGCCCACCGAGACCTGTTCCAGTACGCGTCCGGACGCTGCCAGAGACCGATCGCCCCGATGGCGGTGACCTCGCCGATCTCCTCGATGGCCTCGAGGAACGCAGGGGAGTCGTGCAGACCGAGGCCCTGGAACCCGACTTGGATCGATCCTTCACTCGTGCGCTCCAGGTCGAGGAGCCGATCGAAATCGCTGATCGATGTGACAGGAGGCTTTTCGAGGTAGACGTCAGCTCCGGCACGCAGCGCGCGTGCCGCGAGATCGAAGTGGGTGTCCAGCGGGGTGGCGATGATGACCACGTCGATGTCGGGGACCGACGAGAGCAGCACATCGAGGTCGGTGTAGACGGCCGTTGCGGCGGGCAGGGAGCCGGGTGAAGGGGGGAGGGGGTCGGCGACGGCCACGAGTCGGACGGACGGCCCCATCCGCGCGATCTGCTCGATGTGCACGGCACCGTAGCCGTGCAGGCCGGCGATCGCGACTCGCGTCGGTCTCGTCGTTGATCTCATCATTCATCCCCACGTTCAACTTGTTCTATTTCAAACATATCGATAAGTTGATGTTCATTATGGTACATCAGGCGTCGAATTCTCCCGGATCGCAGAACACCGCACTGCAGCCGCTCTACGTGTGGCCTCGCGGCGAGGGCGCGCAGCTCGTTCTCGACCGGTGGCAGCTCGCACATGGCGCGCCGACGAAGGACCTCGGTGAGGCTTTCGCAGACCTCGACCGCCTGGAGTGGCACGCGGTCGAGCCGCAGGCCATGATCCAGTGGCAATGGTTCCGCGCAGGACTGGGCCCGCACCCCTACATCGGGAAGAACAGCTCCGACTACCTCTGGATGGAGGAGCGAGTCTGGTGGTATCGCACGACGGTCGAGTTGCCGACGAACTGGGCAGCGGACGCGGAGAGGATCGACCTCGTGTTCGACGGCATCGACCACGATGCGACGGTCTGGGTCGACGGGGTGCGCGTCGATGAGCACTTCGGTGCCTTCGGTGGCCCGGCGATCGACGTGAGCGGGTTCCTTCGCGGGCCCGGTGCAACGCACGAGATCGTGGTCGCGATCACGCCGGCCGGAACCGGCCGAGGAAAGCAGGCGGGCGAGTCGGGCCGCCTCGTCAAAGCGGAGACCTACAGCCGTTGGATCAACAATCCCGACCTGATGACCACCGGGATCTGGCGCCCGGTTCGCCTGGTCGCCACCGCGGGGTACCGCCTCGAACGCCCGGAGATCGCCACGCGGATTCAGACGGACGGCTCGGCGTCGATCGAGGTCGAGCTCGAGGTCGTGCGCTCCGATGTGTCGCCAGACCTCGCATTCGTCACGCGATACGGGCAGTTCCCGCCGCTGGATGACCCGCGCTTCGTCGATCGGGAGGCGGAACCGGCGATCCTGCGCCTCACGCTCCGCGACGACGACGGGGAGATCGTCGCCGAGGGTTCCCAGCGCGTCGACCTCCGTCGTGGACGCCAATGGGTCAGACATGCGCTCGATATCCGTGCGCCTCGGCTCTGGTGGCCGAGCGGGCTCGGCGATCCGGCGCTGTACGCGCTGACGATCGCACTGGAGCAATCGGGTGCCGTCCGCGACCGGCTCAGCATGTCGGTCGGCGTTCGCGAGTTCGAGCTCACCCGCTCGTCGGCTCCGCGCACCGCCGAGCACTGGCTCGACTGGTCGCCGCGGATCAACGGGGTCGAGACATCCCTGCGCGGAATGAACTGGATGCCGCTGGATCTCCTGCACCTGAGCGTCGACAAGTACCGGCACTTCCTCCGTCTCGCTCAGGAGTCGGGTGTGCAGATCGTCCGGGTCTGGGGTGGCGGCCTGATCGAGACCGACGAGTTCTACGAGATCTGCGACGAGCTCGGCCTGATGGTGTGGCAGGACTTCCCGCTCAACACCGACTATCACTGCGAAGGCCTGCCGCTCGACGTGTGGGAACAGCAGGTCGTGTGGAGCATCCAGCGACTGCGCACTCACCCGAGTCTTGTCGTCTGGTGCGGAGGCAACGAGTTCGATCCGTACCTTCCCTCCAACGCGGCGGCCGTCGGCATCATGGAGCGCTCAGTGGCCGATCTCGACCGCCACCGACCGTTCGTGCGTTCCTGCTCCGACGCCGGAGATGTGCACCCCTACCTCGATTTCGATACGCCCTGGTATCTCGCGCTCTACCGCCACGCTCCGGCACTCACCGAGTGGGGCGGGCACAGCCTTCCGGCGTTCGAGAGCCTGCGCGAATTCCTGCCGGAGTCGGAGGCGGCGCTGGCACCCGCAGCGCTCGACTCGTCGGACCCATCGCATTTCGAACACAGCCATCCGACGCTCCGCCATCACTGGGCGGAGTTCAACCCGAGCCGCATTCCACGGATGCTCGATCGTGCTCGCATCTTCGACGACCTCTCCTCGGCGTCGACGGAGCGGTTCGTGGAAGCCGTGCAACTCGGTGCGGCCGAGATCTACGAGACCGTGGCCGCCGACTTCCGGGCGTCCGATGTCGACTCGACGATGGTGATGCCCTGGGTGTTCAGCAGACCGTGGCCATCGGTCGGGATGCAGGTGATCGATCACTCCGGGCGTCTGACGATCGCCCACTCCGCGATTCGTCGCAGCTACGCACCCCTCGCCCTTGCCGTGCGCTGTCCTTACGAGGCGCTCGCCGCGGGCGAGCGGGTACCGCTGACGATCGGGGTGAACCGGGATGCCGACGAGGATATCCTCGCCCGCGGCGACCTGCAGGTGCGGATCTACGACGAGAAGCTCGTGCTGCACTGCACCGTCGATCGTCCGCTCGCCGTCTCGGCGTTCCCATCGTTCGAGTTCGAGGTGCCGGCGTCCGCCGCGTACCTCTTCGTCGTCGCCGACTTCATGGACGCAAGCGTGTCCCGCGCGCGTGCCACACGTGTGCTGCGGGTCTCTGCGGAACTCGACGACCCGGCGGTGCGGAGCGCGTATCGGGACGCACCGGTACCGACCGCCATGCATCACGCGCAGTCCCTGAGGCCGCTCATCGAGCGCACCACCACGCAGTTGCGTCTCGACCGCGTCGAGCCGTTCGGCCCGTCCCCGACCGGTGCGACCCGCTCCGGAAGCGCGACGGTGACGAACGTCGGATCGTTGCCCGCCGTTCTGGTGCGCTGGGTATGGGGCGATCCTGACTGGATCCTCGATGCGGAGGACGACTACTTCTGGCTCGAGCCGCGGGAGTCGCGGCGGGTGGGGCTGACTCTCACGCCGACGCACCACGCGTCGTCATTCGTGAGCGCGCCGACGACGGCGAGCGAGCCAGACCCTTCCGCTTTGCGTGTCTCGGCCTGGAATGCGGGGGCGACGCCATGAACGGCCGGTTCCTCGAGGGCAAGACCGTCGTGATCACGGGCGCAGGGCGGGGGATCGGGCTCGCGATCGGCGCTGGGTGCATCGCTGCAGGAGCGACTGTCGTCGCCGTGAACCGGAGCGCGGTGCCCGACGTCGGCTTCGCGCACGTCGTGACCGTGGACCTCGGGGACCCGGAAGCAGCCGGCGTCGTCGCCGAGGAGCTCCGCGAGCGCGGCCTGGTACCGGACGTGCTCATCAGCAACGCGGCGCTGAGCGACAAGCGCCCCCTCGAGGACGTCACGGACGATCAATGGGCGCGCATCATGCACGTCAATCTCCGTTCGCCGCACCTCCTCGCCCGTGCGCTCGTGCCGCTGATGGGGAGCGCAGGGTCGATCATCAACGTCTCGTCCATCCGCGCGTTGCGAGGATTCGCGGGCGACTCGGTCTACCAGGCGAGCAAGGGCGGGCTCGAGACGCTGACGAAAGCGCTGGCCGTCGAACTCGCGCCGCGAGGCATCCGCGTCAATGCGATCGCACCGGGCGCGATCCGCACCGACTTCAACAGTGCGGCGCTCGCAGACGAGACCCACCGGGCGATCGCACTCGCCGCGATACCGCTCGGACGCTTCGGCGAAGTCGACGACGTGGTCGGGGCGGCGCTCTACCTCGCCAGCGACCTCGCATCCTTCGTCACCGGATCGACGCTCGTCGTCGATGGCGGTCAATCCATCCGCGGATGACCTCAGACCGGCGATGACTCTTCCCACCCACCAATGACGGAATGGAATGACATGAACGACATCTACGAATACGGCACCGACGTCCACGAGCTCATCAACCGCTACGCGGCGCTCTACTCGGGCGCCATCTACGACGTGCTCGACGAACTCGGCTACCCGAATCAGGCACTCGCGACCGACATCAAGCCGATCAGGCAGGACATGATCCTGGCTGGTCCGGCGTTCACGGTGAAAGGCATCCCCGACACGGCGGGCAACGTCGACATGCGGGATCGCCGCATCCACCTGTTCAATGACATGCGCGCCACGGGGGTGCCGCTGCTCGACGTGCGCGACTGCAGCTTCGACACCCAGGTCGCCCACTACGGCGAGATGAACGCCACGGTTGGCGCCGCGAACGGAGTCATCGGAGCGATCGTCGACGGCGGATGCCGCGACACCAGCTTCCTGCTCAAGCGCGACTTCCCGGTGATGGTCCGCTATCTCACCCCGGTCGAGGCGTACATGCGCTGGAGCTACTTCGAGTGGCAGAAGCCCATTGCGCTGCGTGGCGCTCTCTCGAGTGTCGTGCAGGTCAACCCCGGCGACTTCCTGATGGGCGATCTCGACGGCGCCGTGGTGGTTCCACGCGAGCTCGTCGTCGAGGTGCTGGTGAAGACGGAGAAGCTCGTCGCCAGCGAGGACGATGCGCGTCGGGACTTCGCGAGTGGAATGGACCCGGTCGAGGTCTATCAGAAGTACGGGCGCCTCTGATGCTCAAGATCGCCGAATACGTGCGACTCGATCAGCCTCGATTGATGAGGCTGCTGCGCCAATGCGGTGTCGATCATGCCGTGCTCAGACTGCCGGAACGCGAAGACGGCACCATGCCGGATGACCCGGCGGCGGTCACCGCGGCGGTGCGCGAGGTGCGAGAGGCCGGATTCTCTGTGGAGGTCATCGAACCTCTCCCGCCGTTCGAGCGGGTGAAGCAGGGGCTGCCGGGTCGCGACGAGGAGATCGAGCGCATCCACGGCCTGATCCGGACGATGTCGGAGCTGGGCGTACCGGTGCTGTGCCACAACTTCATGGCGATGCATGGGTGGGGACGAACCCGCTGGGCCGAACGCGGTCGCGGCGGTGCGCTCGTGACCGGTTTCGACGTCGACGACCTCGAGGAACAGGAGGAACTCATCAGCGCGGAGCAGATGTGGGCCAACTATGAGTACTTCGTGTGCGCTGTCGTTCCGGTCGCGGAGCAGTACGGCATCCAGCTCGCCCTGCACCCGGATGACCCGCCCATCGCCTCGTATCGCGGCGTGGCTCGGATCATGACGACACCGGACGCGATCGAACGGGCGATGAACCTGAGCGACAGTCCCGCACAGGGGCTCGCCTTCTGCCAGGGGACGTTCTCCACGATGGGAGTCGATGTTCCGAGCACGATCCACCGGTTCGCCGACCGCATCCGCTTCGTGCACTTCCGTGACGTCATCGGGGAGCCGAACCGGTTCACCGAGACGTTCCACGACGAG
This sequence comes from Microbacterium sp. LWO13-1.2, assembly GCF_038397725.1. Lineage (NCBI taxonomy): Bacteria > Bacillati > Actinomycetota > Actinomycetes > Micrococcales > Microbacteriaceae > Microbacterium > Microbacterium sp. LWO13-1.2. Next base: position 3,829,504 of record NZ_CP151634.1, on the reverse strand, counting down.
GGGCAGACGGACATGGCGAAGGCGATGGCGGCGTATGTCGAGATCGGGTTCGACGGACCGATGCGGTCCGATCATGTGCCGACGCTCGACGGCGAGGACAACACGCATCCGGGCTATGAGACCCTCGGCAGGTTGAATGCGGTGGGGTACATGCGAGGGTTGTGGGAATCGGCGGTGTCCGCCCGTGCGTGAACAGGAGTCGAACGTGAGTGATGTCGTCGGAGAGCACGAGACGAATCCGCTCGAGTGTGTTCCGCACCCGAACGCGTCGTATGACCTTGAATCCGAGCGCCTGCAGGTCGCGACTGAGTACCCGATCGACGAGACCTGGGCAGGTCATGCGGTCGGACAGTCGCTGCTCACCCACGGCGAGGATCAGTACGTCGCCTACTACGACGCCGATCGGGTGATGACGGTCGCGCACCGACGGCTCGGATCGGACGCCTGGCAGCGGGTCTCTCTGGACAGCACGCTCGAGTGGGACAGTCACAATTACGTCGTCATGGCGGTCGACGCGGGTGGTCGCCTCCATGTCTCGGGGAACATGCACGTCGACCCGCTCGTCTATTTCCGTGAAGCAGTTCCGGGTGACGTGTCCACGCTGGAGCGCATACCGACGCTGATCAATGCGGCCGTCGAGCGCCGCGTGACCTACCCCGCGTTCCTGACGGCGCCGGACGGCGCGATGGTCTTCACGTTTCGCGACGGCTCGAGCGGCGATGGAGTCAACTACTTCTACCGGTACGACCACGAGGGCGGCGTGTGGCATCCGCTGCTCGCCGGTCCGCTGTTCGACGGCGAGGGGCAGCGCAACGCGTACGCGGAGGAGCCGAAGCTCGGCCCCGATGGCTTCTTCCATGTGTCCTGGGTGTGGCGCGACACACCGGACGCCGCGACGAACAGCCGGTTGTCGTACATGCGCAGCAGGGATCTCCTGCATTGGGAGACGCGCGCCGGTGCGGCGATCGTACTGCCGGTGACGTACGAGCAGGCTGGAGTGGTGATCGAGGATGTGCCCGTGCATGGCGGGCTCCTGAACGGCCTGCACAAGATCGGCTTCGATGCGGAAGGCCGGCCCGTCGTCGCCTACCACCGCTACGAAGACGGCGGCAGTCAGCTGTTCGTCGCCCGAGGTAGCGGCGACGGTTGGCAGATCGAACAGGTCACCGCGTGGCGAGGACGATGGCAGTTCGGCGGGGGTGGGTCGCTCGCCCGTGGCATCCGTCTGGGCCACACGGTGCTGCTCGCAGACGGCCGGATGCGGCTCGACTACGAGTATCGCGGTGCGAGTGGATCCATCGTGCTCGACTCCGAGTCGTTGCTCCCGTACGCGGAGGTGCCTGTGCCGGCCAGGTACCCCAGCGAGGTCGATGGTCCGCCGCGGTCCGCCTATCCAGAAATCTCGGTGCGACTGGCTGAGGATCGAGGGCAGGCCCGCGATGGCCGGTACGTGCTGCGGTGGGAGACGCTGTCGCCGAACCGGGACCAGCCACGGTCGGAATGGCCGACCCCGCAACCGCTGACGCTCTACCGACTCTCGAGCTGACAACCGCCGGACACCTGCTTGACTGAGTTCTCTTGCGCACATAGTGTTTGAAACAGAACACTGTTGTTTTAAACAGGACACTCATTCAAAGGGGAATGACGGATGAACTCAGCAACGCCTTCATCGTCCGAACACGATCCGGGATTCGTCCTGGGGCGCCGCAGCTTCCTGCAGATCGTCGCGGTGCTGTCCGCCGGGGTCGCAGTCGGCTCGGGCACGGGAGTGCTCGCCGGCGCGAGCAGCGCGCAGGCCGTCCCGCAGCCGCCGGCACCCGCGACGCCGGCGCTTCTCCTCGACGAGTCCTTCGCGTTCCTGGTCGATTTCGATCCGCGTCAACTCGCAGCTTCGGGTTGGGAGATCCGCGGACTCGGTGGTTCCGTCACTTACTCGTTCGGGAACTGGTTCCGGCTGACGGATGCCGCGGGGCTGCCTGTCGTCGGGCTGAGCAAGCGATTCCGTCGAGTCTCCACTGGCCCGCTGGTGTGGGAGTTCCGCTTCCAGCCGATCGCCGGAATCGAGGGCGCGACGTTCGCGCTGCTGGATGACGGCGGTTCGGTCGGGGTCGGACTGGAAGTCGTCGACGGGGCGCTCCGCTATGTCGCGCCCGACGGGATGACTTCGCTCGTGACGGTCGAGGACGGTGTCAAGCGTGGAGTGCGTGTGATCGCCGATGCCACGGCCCAGACCGTCTCCATCGACGTCGACGGCCAGCGCGTGCTGACGGGAGCACCTTTCACGAACGCGGTCACGGGGCTGGACACCGTGGCGTTCGAGACGGCCTCGACCTCCGATCTGTATCTGGGCCCGATCCGAATCGCCACAGGATTCTCCCTCCTGGAGGACTTCGTCTCGGTGAACCCCGGCAACACGCTCGGCTCGTGGACGACCACGGGGGCTGCCACGCTTGCGGTCGTCAAGCTCAACGCCTCTCGGCACGCCGACAACCACACCATGCGGCTCGTCACGGGTGGATCGGCTGCCGGCGTGAGCACACCGGTCTCGCCGATGACGACGCCGACCCGGTTCGACATCTCGTTCTTCCTACCCGTGAACTCCAACGGCCTGGTCATCGAGCTCTGGATCGGCAACGGGCGTCAGCTGCGGCTCTCACTCAGTGCCGGGAAACTCCACTACCGTGACGCGTCCGGCGCGGACGTCGTCTTCTCCTCTCTGAACTTCGCTGCCGAGATCTGGCACAAGGTGCACGTCGTGATGAGCGGCGCGACCGCCGACCTGTTCCACAACGGCAAGAAGAAGGCGACGGCCGTGACTCTGATGGCCGCCGCCGCAACGGCCCCGACCAAGCTCGCACTCACCGTCGCGTCGGGGGCCACCGCATACTTCGACGACATCCGTCTCGGGCCGAGCGCCGCCTATCCCGGCGACTACGTCGCGGCGCCGACCCCCGTCGCCACCGGCACCTACCTGGTCGGGGTGCAGTCCTGTTCGCTGTGGCGCGAGGGGTACCACCGCGGCTGGGACGTCATCAATCCGCACAAGGAGCGCACTCCCTACCTCGGGTACTACGACGAGGGATCGCCCGAGGTTGCGGATTGGGAGAACAAGTGGCTCGCCGAGAACGGAGTGTCCTTCCAGATCTACTGCTGGTATCGGCCTCAGAGTGGCAAAGGCACGGCGATCAAGATGCCTCGACTCGGGATGCACCTGCACGAGGGCTACTTCGAATCCAGATACAGCGATGCCGTCGACTTCATGATCATGTGGGAGAACGCGAGCGAGGCCACGGACAGCGCCGACTTCCGCAAGTACATCGTCCCGTTCTGGCTCGAGTACTACTTCAAGGATCCGCGCTATCTCAAGGTCGAAAACAAGCCGGTCGTCTCGATCTACAAGATCGCCGCGCTCGTCTCGAGCTTCGGCAGCGAGGCGGGCGTCCGCGCCGAGATCGACTATCTGCGTTCGCGTGCGGTGGCTGCCGGCTTCGCCGGTCTGATCGTGCTCGGCACGGGAACGACGGCGACGGCGGCCCTCGGTTTCGACGCCGAGTACGCATACAGCCGCAAGGGGTACTTCGGACCGCAGACCGCCGCGATGGTGGAGCGGCGAGGAGCGAGCACGGTCGACGTGCTGCCGACGGTCTCCATCGGACGAAACGATCTCGCATGGAACTCGATTCCTGGCGACTACGCGAGCCCGACCACCTATGCCGACCTCGCCGTGTGGGCGCGCGACACGTTCATGCCCGGTGCGCCTGCCGGAGCGTTGTCGAGGCGCATGGTGATCCTCGACAACTGGAACGAGTACGGGGAGGGGCACTTCCTGTTCCCCGCCCAACTGGCCGGCTTCGGCTACCTCGAGGCGATCCGTGGAGCGTTCGGCACCTCGGCCGGTATCGCGAACACGGCGCCGACAACCGCGCAGATCGACAGGGTGACGACGCTCTATCCGGCGGGCCGCGTCTTCCCGCCGGTCAACGCGACGACGCCGACGACATCGTCGGTGTTCGATCACGAGTGGACCTTTGCCACGGATGGCGACCTCGAGGGATGGACGGATCTGCACGGGACCATCACGAGCCTGCGCGTCGAAGGCGGGGCTCTCCGAGGAACGGCGACGACGACGGATCCCGTGGTGCAGACTCCGGACGGTCTGGATTTCGAGGCCGCCGATCATCCGTACATCAGGGTGAAGCTCACCACCAGCACGCCGAGTCAGCAGGAGTTCTTCTTCACCACCTCGACCGAAGCGGCGTACGCGACGGACAAGGGGATGGACTTCTGTGTGAATCCGGTGCCCGGATCGAACAACGAATATGACATCCCGGTCTGGCGGATGCCGAAATGGCGCGGGATCATCCGCCGATTCCGGATCGACCCGCTCACCGTGACGGGAGAATTTGCGATCGAATCGGTGCGCGTCATGTTCTCCCCGCAGGCAGGCAGCCGCGCTTCGCTCAACGGTGCGGTGTATCCGGAGATGTACGTGCGCGTGGTCGCAGGCGTTCCGCTCGTGCCTGCGGACTTCGTGTTCCGCAAGCGCTCGATCCGCGCAGAGCTGCGCTCCTCCACGGGCGTGTACAGCGTGCGCCACGGCGGTGTGCTCGTCGAGGCGACCATCGGCAGCGTGAATGCGCTCAGAGACGGTGTTCCCTTCGTGCTCGATACGCCTCCCGTTCTCGGCGACTACGGCGAGCCGCTGCTCCCGCTCGATTTCTTCGCCGATGGACTCGGCGCGACCACGAGCTGGAACGGCACCGACCTCGTTCTGGACATCCCGTGAGCGTGCGACGTCCGTCGGTTCAGGGCGGCGTTCTCGTCTCCAGGAGGACGGTCCTCGCCGGAGCTCTGGGCCTCGCCGTGGCCGGAGCATTCGACTGGAACACGCGCGCCGCGTGGGCCGCGGTCGAGCCGACGGTCCTCACGGTCAGCCCCGATGGCACCGCGGACTTCCTCTCGCCGAAGCTGGCGAACGCGTCGATCACCTCATCGTCGGAAACCGCGCCCTACGTGATCCTCGTGCAGCCAGGGGTGTACACCGAGCGGGAGTGGACCGTCGCGCCGTACACCACGGTGAGGGGAACGTCGCGGACCGAGTGCGTGCTCGCAGGCAGCCTGCCCGACTCGGCCACCGACGCCCAGATCGCCGGCAACTCGACGCTGTGGCTGAAGAAGACCTCGGGGCTCGAGAACCTCACGATCACCGCGATGAACATGCGCTACGCCGTGCACTCCGAGAGCTCCGGTGCCAACGTCGACGCTGTGCATCTCGTGAAGAACTGCCGCATCGAGCACTTCGGGAACCAGGGCGCGCGAACGTGGCGCACCGCCAATCCGGGATCCGGGATGTCTCCTTCCACCGTGTGGGTGAGTGAGCGTCCGTGGGGCTACGGGTCGGCGTCTGGGGTGTACGAGCGATTCGAGGACTGCACGTTCGTCGGCACCCGCGAGCCCTGGTACATCCATACGAACAAGGATTTCGCGGCGCCGACCGTCAATGAGCTCGTGAACTGCGAACTCATCCAGACCGGGGCTTTCACCGCGCCGGCGCTGACCGTGCAGTCCCTCGGCTCCGGTCAGCACGACTCGCTGACGCTCACCGGGTGCGATCTGACCGGGCGTTTCATCTACGGCGAGGACAAGCCGTGGATCACCGTCGACCCGCTCCTGCAGCTCGCGGACAAGGCAGAGATCGCGATCACGCTCACCGATTGCTCACCGATCGGGTACCGTTCGGCTCACCGCGGCATCGCGCTGAAGGTGACGGCCCTGTCCACGGGGACGGACGTGCTGATAGAAGCGAGCGGCGACGCCGCGCCCCTGCTCCTGGGGGCGTCGACGTTCCGACACGGCGGGGGCGGTGTCGCTTCGTACCTCTATGGGCAGTGGGACATCTCCGGCATCCTCGTCGGTCCTTCGAACACCGTGACGGTGAACAACACGCTCGGCAGACGGCTCGGCGATTGCGCCACGACACCTCGTCAACTGGTCCTCACCTTCGGGGGTACGACGAGCAGAACGATCGACTTCACGACGGATCTCATCGCGCGCTCGAACTCCGAGGTCCTGAACATCATCAACGCGCAGCTCACCGGGGTGGCGATCGCTGCGGAGTATGCGGTTGCGACGGGGGAGAGCTACCCGACGTTCACCGACCGCGAGTCGATCACGCAGAATGTCGGAACGGCGGGAATCACGCGGTGGGCCGCTGTCGTCCTCGACGGGGCGGGAGTTCGCCTGATGTCGACGACGGATCCGGCGACGGCGCTCGCCGGGGTCGCCATCGAGCAGATCGGGCCCGGTCGATCCGGACGGATCCTTGCCTCCGGCATATTGAGGCCCAACCAGCTCCTCGGCATCTCGACGGCGACGGTGCTCAGTGGCCAGCCGCTCTACCTCTCGGACTCGGTCGCCGGTCGCTTCAGTATGACCGGGACCAGGCAGGTCGGCGCGGCGGTGGCCGACGGGTGGCTGGAACTCACCTGAACGGAGCCATCGGATGTTCATTCCCGTAGAAAAGGGCGATGTTCAATAGGATGTCATCTGAACGTCATCTGCACACGGGGCCGAGGCCCGCCACGGAGAGGCATCCCGATGTCTGCAACGAACCGCCAGGAGCTCATCGTCGCTCGCGCCCGTGAGCGTGGCTTCGCGAGGGTCACCGAGCTCGCAGCCGAGCTCGGCGTGACCGGCATGACGATCCGGCGCGATCTCGACGATCTCGTCGAACGGGGGCTGCTTCGCCGCATCCGGGGCGGCGCTGTTCCGGCGACGGTATCCGGAGGGGGCAGCGCCGGGGGCGCGCCGAACCCGGGGCAGACGAGCCACCACATCGGAATCGTGATTCCCGACATGGCCTTCGACGCGGCAGCCGAGGCAGGGCCGAGTGCAGGCGGCTCCAGTCTCGTCTACTACTTCGGGCGTGTACTGGCGGGCGCCCGCCACGAGATCGAGAGCGCCGGATCCCGAGCCACGCTCATGCTCCTCAGCCGAGCGGCATCCCCGAGCGCTGACGGCGCGATCGCCGAGGCCGCAGAGGAGCGCCGAATCGTCGAGGAGCTGGCGCAGAAGTCCGACGGCATCCTGCTCACTCCCAACGCCCACATCGGCGACCAGGCGCGCGAGTACCTGGACTGGCTCGAGGCGCTGCCGGTGCCCGTTGTACTGATGGAGCGCGAACTCCCGCTGAAAGCGGCATCGCCCAACGTCTCGTCGGTGCGGTCGGCGCACGGGCTCGGCGTCGGCGCGGCCATTGACGAGCTGCGCTCCCACGGGCACGAGCGCATCGCGCTGCTCGTGCATCACCCTTCGCAGACCACCAGCTGGATCCGCGACGGGTGGGAGGCGGCGACGAAGGACAGGAGTCTCACCGCGCCGGTGCACTCGGTATCCGAGTTCCCCGGTTGGCCGGCACCGGCGGTCGTCTCGGAATACATCGACGGGCTGCTTGCTGACGGGGTGACGGCGCTGCTGTGCCACAACGACAACAACGCGTATGCCGTGCTCCTCGCATGCAAGGCGCGTGGCATTGCGATCCCCGCTGACTTCTCCGTCATCGGATACGACGACGACTACGCCGGAATGTTCGATCCACCGCTCACGTCGGTCGCGCCCTCGCGCCGGTACGTCGGCAGTCTCGCAGCGAGGCTCCTTCTCGAGCGCATCGAACGAGGCGGTGACGCGGCGGCGGCGCACGTGCAGGTCGAGCCCGTGCTGGTCGTGCGGGACTCGGTCGCCGCTCCGCCGGCGGACTGACTCCGGTCGCGCTGAGCGTCTTCGTCCCATTGCAGCACCACGTTCTTTCGCGACCCATGACGCGGCACCTCGGCGTTCAAATATGAACAAGTGCGGCTTGACAAGATGAGCACTCTTGAACGTATGATGTTCAGAAGCAAACATCGCGATATCGCAGTCGCCCTGTTGTCATTCGAGGGAGAGTGGGCATGGACGTCCTTCGGGATCAACGCGACGCCACCAGGGTGAACCGTACTCCGAGCAACGGTCGGAAGATCCGCCGCATCCCCTCAGGGAGCGGCCTTCCCGCCGCGCCGCTCGACATGTCGGGCCGGGCGAAGCGGACGCTTGCCACCCGGCTCCGGGAGAACTGGATTCTCTCGGTCTTCGCCGCCCCGGCGGTGCTGGTCATCGTGATGTTCCACTACTACCCGCTGCTCGGCAACGTCATCGCCTTCCAGGACTACCTGCCCTTCCTCGGCATCGAGGGGTCGGAGTGGGTGGGGTTCCGCAACTTCGAGATCCTGTTCAACGGCGACCCCGCATTCCTCAACGCGGTCAAGAACACGCTGGTGATCACTCTGGTGCAGACGGTGCTCGTCTTCCCCGCACCGATCGTCCTCGCCCTCATCCTGAACAGCCTCGTCTCGGAGCGCGTGAAGACGTGGGTGCAGTCGATCATGTATCTGCCGCACTTCCTCTCGTGGGTCATCGTGGTCTCGGTGTTCCAGCAGCTGCTCGGTGGCAGCGGGCTGCTCAACAACTGGATCCGGCAACACGGCGGTGATGCACTGCAGATCATCGGCAACCCCGACACCTTCATCGGGCTCCTCACGTCCCAGGTCATGTGGAAGGACGCCGGCTGGGCCACGATCCTGTTCCTCGCCGTGCTCTCGCAGATCGACACCGACCTCTATGAGGCATCGAACGTCGACGGCGCATCGCGCTGGCGCCAGCTGTGGCACATCACGCTGCCCGGCATGCGCGGCATCATCATCCTGCTGCTCATCCTAAAACTGGGTGACTCGCTCACCGTCGGGTTCGAGCAGATCATCCTGCAGCAGGAGGCGGTCGGACTCGATGCGTCAGAGGTGATCGACACCTACGTCTACAACAACGGAATCGTCGGAGGCAATTGGGGCGTGGCTGCCGCCGTGGGGCTCGTGAAGGGCGTCATCAGCGTCATCCTCGTGCTCGGGGCCAACAAGCTCGCCCATCTCTTCGGCGAGGCAGGGGTGTACAAGAAATGACCGCGATCGTGCAACGTCCCCTGCGCCAACGGCGCAACCGTCTCCATAACGGTCAGACCCTCGCTCATCCGCTCATGCGCGGCCTCAAGGGGCTCGTGCTGCTGATCGCCTGTGCGCTCATCATCATGCCGTTCGTCGCGATCATCTCCACCTCGTTGGCGGGGGAGGACCAGATCACCCGCTCGGGCGGGCTCGTGCTCTGGCCGGAGCAGTTCAACCTCCACGCCTATGAGGCGGTCTTCGCCGGCGGAGTCGTCAGCAGGGCGCTCGGCGTCTCCGTGTTCGTCACGGTCGTGGGTACCGCGCTGTCGCTCGTCACGACGACACTGCTCGCCTACGCCCTCTCGCGCCCGAATCTGGTCGCCCGTGGTGCGGTGATGATGCTCGTGCTCTTCAGCCTGCTGTTCACGCCCGGCATGATTCCGACATACCTCGCCGTCAAGCAGTTCGGGCTCATCGACAGCCTCTGGGCGCTGATCATCCCGACGATGGTGAACGCCTTCAACGTGATCGTGCTCCACTCCTTCTTCAAGGGGCTGCCCCAAGAGCTGTTCGACAGCGCAAAGCTCGACGGAGCATCCGAGTGGCAGACCCTCCGTCAGATCGTCCTGCCGCTGTCGAAGGCGATCCTCGCCGTCGTCGGTCTGTTCTACGGCGTCGGCTACTGGAACTCGTTCTTCACATCGCTGCTCTACCTCAACGACTCGAGCCTGTGGCCGCTGCAGATGGTGGTCAGGTCCTATGTCGTCGGCGGGAGTCAGCTCAGCCCCGCCGAGCTCGGCAACCCCGACGTCCTGCCACCGCAGCCCGCGCTGCAGATGGCCATCCTCATCATCTCCATCATTCCGATCGTCTGCGTCTATCCCTTCCTGCAAAAACACTTCGCCAAGGGTGTGCTCACCGGGGCCGTCAAAGGCTGACCCCCGCAGCGCACACCGCCCTCTCTTCACCGACCCCTCAGGAGTTCTCCCGTGAATGCTTCCCTCTCCCGCCGCTCGTTCCTCGGCGGCGCGGTCTCGACCGTGGTGCTCGCTGCCTTCACCACGACCGCCCTCACTTCCTGCAGCCCCGGCGGGGCCGCAGGGGCTGGGCCGGTCGCCGCCGGCTCCGGCATTCTGCCGAAGTACATCCCCTACGCGGGGATCACTCCGGACAGCCCGGGGGAGGCCGGACGCGCCTCCGACGTCTTCTTCCGCTATCCCACCCCGCCGGCCCGCGTGATCAAGGGGGTGCCAGGCGATGGCAAGCCCTTCAGCGCGTTGACGATCGCCGACGCCACTCCGCCGGCCCTCGATGTGAACCAGTACTGGCAGATGGTCGACGAGCGTCTCGGATCGCAGTACAAGCCGAGCTTCGCTCCCGGTGCGGATTACCCCGCGAAGTTCGCGACCGTGTCGGCCGGAGGCGCGATGCCGGACTTCTTCACGGTGCTCCCTGACACACCGTCCCAGACGGAACTCTTCGCCGCGACCGCGCTCGATCTCTCGGAGCATCTCGCCGGTGATGCGATCAAGGACTACCCGTTCCTCGCCAACATCCCGACCGAGTCCTGGCGCGGCACGGTCTTCAACGGCCGCATCTACGCCCTTCCGATCTCACGCGGCATCCAGAACACCTGGGTGATGTACGGCCGCAAGGATCTCCTTGCGGCCGAAGGCATCACCAAGGACCCGAAGTCGTTCAAGGACTTCGAGGATCAGCTCAAGACGATGACCGACCCGAGCGCGAACAGATGGGCACTCGCCTCGATCCCGCTCGACTACGTGCGTCAGATGCTCGGCATCCCCAACCGGTGGAGCGAGAAGGGCGGAAAGCTCACCAGTGCGCTCACGCACGAGGCGCAGGAGGATGCACTCGAAGCGACACGGAAGATCGTCGAAGCCGGCTACGTGAACCCGGATGCTGCGACCACGCCGAACGATCGTCAGAAGACGTGGCTCCAGTCCGGTTCCTCCGCTTTCGGCTGGTTCACGCTCAGCGCGTGGCCGACGCTCAAGACGGAAGGCACCGGTGCCTTCGATGCACGCGGCGTCACCGTGCCCGGCTTCGCGTCCGGAGACGTGGGAACAGCGTGGCTCGGCGATCCGAACCACAGCATCGTCGGAATCGCCAAGGCGAACAAGGCCCGCGTCAAGACGATTCTCGCCATGGCCAACTGGCTCGCCACGCCGTTCGGCACCGAGGAGTACCTGTTCCGCAACTACGGCATCGAGGGTGTGCACTACACGATGGCCGACGGCATCCCGACGCCGATCGCGGCGACGAGTTCCGAGCGGGCGCTGGCGCTCGGCTACCTGAGCGCACCGCCGCGGGTGAACTTCGCGTCGCAGAAGGAGGTCCTCCTGGCCAACCAGAAGTTCGAGTTCGCGGTCACGGAGAATGCGGTGGGCAACGCCGCGAACGGGCTCTACTCCAACACCCAGTCCCGGCGCGGCGTCGCTCTCGACACGGCGATCAAGAACCTCGAACTCGACATCGTGCTCGGACGCAAGCCGGTCTCGGCCTGGAAGGCGGGGGTGAAGGCTTATCGCTCCGGCGGCGGCGATCAGATCGCCGCCGAATACAAGAAGTCGCTCGCTGCGAACAGCTGACGACGGATGGCGGCCTGAAACTCCGCGACGGGATCGCGATCAGCGATCGCGATCCCGTCGCGCGGTTCAGTTTCATGGACGCCGGCCGCGCAGACGTCATTTCACGGCGGCGGGCTGGCTTTCGTCCGGCATGACACACTGGTTCCCGTGACTCAGACCGCAAGCGGTACGGATGCGGCGCGGCGCGGCCGCCCCGGCTACGACCGGCGCGGGCTGCTCGATGCCGCGGTCACCGTTTTCAACGAGTCCGGCTACGACGCGACGTCGGTCGCCGCTCTCGCCGCCCGTCTGGGACTGTCGAAGGCGGCGCTCTACCACCACTTCTCCTCCAAGGAGGAGATCCTCGAGACGGCACTTGGAGACGCGCTCGACGGACTCGAAGGCGTGCTGCGCCAGGCGCGGGCCGTGGCGGCGGGCGACCGTCTCGCCGAGGTGCTGCAGGGAGCCGTGCGCGTTCTCATCGAACAGCTTCCGGCCGTCACCCTCCTGCTCCGGGTTCGAGGCAACAGCGATGTCGAACGCCGCGCGCTCGATCGGCGGCGCGCCTTCGACCAGGACGTCGCGGCGATCGTCCAGGCTGCGCAGGTCGAGGGGGCGGTGCGCGACGACGTCGACGCGTCCGTCGCCACGAGACTCCTGTTCGGCATGGTGAACTCGCTGGTCGAGTGGTACCGCCCGACCGGACCGGAGGGCGCGGAAGCGCTCGCGCGCGACGTCCTCACCATCGCGCTGGACGGATTGCGCACGCGCTGAGCCGGCGCATCCCTTCGCACTCGGACATCTCCGTAGCGCTCCGCGACAAGTGCGCGGCGAAGACCGGATCGACAATGGATACAGAGCCGGCGTCCTCACCGTCGGCACGCGTCTCGCTCGAAGGAGAGTCACCGATGTCCGATTCCGCAGCATCCGCAGCCGCAGCGCTGCTCGACCGCATCCAGGCACCGCAGGGCTCCGGCCGCGACATCCCGGATGCCGCCACGCGCGAGACGATCGGTCGGGCGCCGGTGCATTCCGTCGCCGAACTCGACGACGCCGTGGCCCGCGCGAAAGCCGCTCAGCCCGCCTGGGAGGCACTCGGACACGAGAAGCGCATCGAGCTTCTGCTCGCCGCCGCCGATGCGATCGACGCGAACGCCGAGGGGCTCGCGTACCTCCTGTCGCGCGAGCAGGGGAAACCCCTGAACGGCCCGAACGCCCGTTTCGAGGTCGGCGCCTGCTCCGCATGGCTGCGCACGAACGCGGCCACCGTGCTCGAGCCGCAGGTGATCGTCGACGACGAGACGCTGCACGCGGAACTCGTCTACAAGGCGGCCGGAGTCGTGGCCGCCATCGGCCCCTGGAACTGGCCGATGATGATCACGACGTGGCAGATCGGCCCTTCGCTGCGGATGGGGAACACGGTCGTCGCGAAGCCCAGCGAGTACACGCCCCTGAGCGCGCTCGCCCTGCTCGCCGTGATGAACGAGGTGCTCCCACCCGATGTGCTCGTCGGCATCTCGGGCGACCGCGAGGTCGGCGCACGCCTCGCATCGCACCCCGACATCGCCAAGGTGATGTTCACCGGTTCCACCGCCACCGGACGCAAGATCATCGAGAGCTCGGCCGGAAACCTCGCCAGGCTCACCCTCGAGCTCGGCGGCAACGACGCCGGCATCGTCCTCCCCGGCACGGACGCGAAGACCATCGCGCAGGATCTCTTCTGGGGCGCCTTCATCAACACCGGACAGACCTGTGCGGCGCTGAAGCGCCTGTACGTGCACGACTCGGTCTATGACGACGTCGTGGATGCACTCGCGGAGATCGCGGCATCCGTTCCGATCGGCAACGGACTCGATGAGAACAACGTGCTCGGGCCGCTGCAGAACAAGGCCCAGTTCGACATCGTCAGCCGACTCGTGGAGGACGCGAAGGCGCGCGGCGGCCGAGTCGTCACCGGCGGCGAGGCGGCGCCGGAGCTCGGCGAGCTCTTCTACCGGCCGACGATCGTCGCCGACATCGGCAATGATGCGGCGCTCGTGCAGGAGGAGCAGTTCGGACCGGCACTCCCGGTCATCCGGTACTCCGACGTCGATGAGGCGTTCGGCTGGGCCAACGGGGTGGACGTCGGTCTCGGTGCCTCTGTGTGGTCGAGCGACCCGGAAGCCGCACGTGAGGCGGCGAGCCGCATGGAGTCGGGGACCGTGTGGATCAACTCGCATGGCGGGCTGCATCCGATGGTGCCGTTCGGCGGCGTGAAGAGCTCCGGTTACGGGCTCGAGTTCGGCGTCGAGGGACTGAAGTCCGTCGCCGTCACCCAGGTCTTGAGCGGTCCCGGCCGGAAGAAGGGCTGAGGGATGGTGTTGCGCTCTGCCATCGTCGTCGGCGCGGGAACCTCGGGATCGATCGTCGCTCGACGACTGGTGGATGCCGGGGTGCAGGTCACGCTCGTCGAGGCCGGCGGCTACGACACGAACCCGGCCATCCACGATCCCTCCCGGGCCGGCGAGCTCTGGCACAGCACCGAGGACTGGGACTTCTACACGACGCCGCAGGAGCACGCCGCAGGGCGTCGTCTGCACCTGCCTCGCGGCAAGGTGACCGGGGGATCGCATGCGCTGAACGCCATGATCTGGGTTCGCGGTGCCGCATCCGACTACGACGGCTGGGAGCGTGACGGCGCGACCGGCTGGGGGTGGGCCGAGGTCGAGCCGGTATTCCAGGCCATCGAGAACGATCTGCTGCCGGTGACGGACGACTATCCGCTGTCCCCGATCCAGGAATCCATCATCGACGCCGCCGTTCAGGAAGGGCTGCCGCACAACCGCGACTACAACGGCGGCACGCTCGACGGCGTCTCGCAGCAGCAGGTGACGATGCGCGACGGCCGCCGCGTGAACACCTGGATGGCCTATGCGCAGCCTGTCGCCGAGAAGCTCTCGATCGTCACCGGGCGCGAGGTGCATTCGGTGATCGTCGAAGACGGCCGGGCCGTGGGCGTGCGGCTGGGGGAGGGCGCCGACGCCGAGGACCTGCGCGCGGAATCGGTCGTTCTCGCGGCAGGTGCGATCGGCTCGCCGGTCATTCTGCTGAGGTCGGGCTTCGGGCGGGCCGAGGAACTGACGGCGTTGGGGATCCCGGTCGTCCAGGATGCGCCCGGTGTCGGCAGGAATCTCCACGACCACCTGCTCTCGCCGGTGATCTTCACCACGCAACGGCCGATCGGACCGCCGCAGCCCGGCATCTCGGTCACGCAGAGCCACCTGTTCTGGCGCAGCCAGGATGATCTCGCCGAACCCGACACGCAGCCGATCCATTTCTCGGTGCCGATGTGGGGCGAACTGGAGCCGCGCGGCGGCGACGGATTCACCCTGATGGCCGGGCTGGTGACGCCGCACAGCCGCGGCTCGTTGACGCTGTCGGGACCCGGACTCGCGGATCCTCCGAACATCGACCTGGCGGCCCTCGCCGATGAGCGGGATGTGGCTGCGCTCGCCGCATCCGTCCGACAGTGCCGCTCCATCGGCGCGCGACCTGCGCTGGCCGACGGGTGGGGCGCCGTCGAGGCCTACCCCGGGCCCGACGTTTCGGATGCAGAGACGGAGGACTGGGTGCGCCGCACGGTGATCACCTACCACCACCAGGTCGGCACCTGCCGGATGGGCTCGGATGCCGAGGCCGTCGTCGACCCGCAGCTGCGCGTGCGCGGGGTCGAAGGGCTGTGGGTGATCGACGCGTCGGTGATGCCGCGCGTGCCCACCGGGAACACCAACGCCCCGGCGGCGATGATCGCCGAGCGCGGAGCGCGCTTCCTGCTGGAGGGGTGAGCGGCGGCCCCTCCTGCGCGCGTCGTGACCCCTGCAGTCGCCAACGTCGCGGCTGCCACCCCCGTCTGTTGATGCCCTCTGCTGTAGATGCCCCCTGCTGTTGACGACACCCGCGTTTGTTGACGGTGTCACGGGTATCACCCCCCGGTTGTTGACGACACCCCCGCTTACCGACGTCAACAACCGGGGGCCTCGGTGAGAACCGGGGGTGTTTGTTTCAGGCCCCGGGGTCACGGAGGGCGGATGCCGAAGGCGCTCAGTCTCCTTCCGAGGAGCTGCGGTGTCGCAAGGTGCGCCGACTCCCAGCGTCCGAGTCCCCAGCCGGTGACGCCGCGGACTGCATCCTCTCGACGCTTCTCTGCGAGGACGATCTCCTCGATCGTGCGCCCTCCCATGAGTTCGGGGTCCGTGTACTTCCCCAGTCCGTCGAACTCGCCGAAACTCCGCGACCCAGGAAACGCGAAATCCAGCCAGTAGTCCTCGGAGTCCGGTCCGACGACCCGCGTCTGCAGCTCCACCGCCGTGAAGCCGAGGCGATGCAACTGCAGGCGGCTGACGCTCTCTCCGGGCAGCTGTGCGCGGCCGTCCGCGAACTCGATCACCCACCGGGTCTGACGGATGCCGCGGGTCGTTGCGCTCTTCGCCCGGCAGACCAGCTCACCTCGCCATTCCGCAGTGATCGCGGCATCCATCGTCCGGCCGTCGGGGACGGCGATGCCCCGGAGTGCGGCATCCGCGGCTGCGACCGCGGCCTCGGTGCTCACGGTCGCGGTCACGTCGAGGACGGTGCGATCGCGGCTGGTGCAGCGGATGCCGTCGATCACGGTGATGTCGTGTGCCGGGACGTGGGCATCGTGCCAGCGGATTCCTGCACGAAGCCGACTGTGACGGCGGCCATCGGTGACGGCGTGCACTTCACTCGGCACCGTCTGATACAGCGGAAACCCGTGCAGAACCGCCGCCGATACACCCCAGAAAACCGGGCCGGGCGGCACCGCGTTGAGGCATGCGGCGAGCACCTCCACGAGGTGCTTTCCCTCGTTCCACAGCTTCTTCCAGTCGCTGGTCCGCACGTACCAGCCGCGTCGCACCCGCTTCAGGGCTCCCGATTCGACGGACGCCCGCATCTGTCGATCGGTGACGCCTGCCTCAAGAAGCTGCAGGCGCGAGCGCAGCAGCTTTCTGGCTTGTGGGATCGTGAGCGTCGCCATCCGGTCATCCTGGACCGCCATCTGCGTCGTTCGAGAGGGGAATCCCGTCGATTGCGAACAACTCGGGTGAATGCGTGAGATGTGCAGGACTAGTCCGGTCCGACGTCGCGGCCCTCCCGCTTGAGACCCAAGCACCCCCGTCGGAGACCCAAGCACCCCCGTCGGAGACCCATGCACCCCCGTTTATCGACGAGACCCCCAGGTATTCACGTCGACAGCAGGGGGTCTCGTCAATAACTGGGGGTCCCGCATCCGCTGCGTCAACAAACGGGGGTGGCCCCGACAACCGGGCGCGTCAACAACCACGGCTACGCCAACACCAGGCGGTGCGCGCCGTCTTCAGGCCGTGAAGACCTCACGCCCGGCGAACCAGGTCGACAGCACCCGGGTGTGGAAGATCTCATTCGCGGGGCCCGCGACGGCATCCCGTTCGAGCACGACGAAGTCGGCCGACTTGCCCGGTGCCAGCGACCCGGTCTCGTCGCCGAGGCCCATCGCCGTCGCCGCGTTGATCGTGAAGATCTCCAGCGCCTCTTCTGCGGTGACCGCCTGTTCCGGCCACAGTGTTCCCGGAGCCCGTCCGAGCGGGTCGGCGCGGGTGACGAGCCCCTGCATCCCCTCGAGAGGGTTCGGAGATTCGCTCACCGGCCAGTCGGACCCGCCGGCGACGAGACCGCCGGCGTCGATGATCGAACGGTTGGGTTGCGAGTGCTCCGCCCGATCGCCGAGCACCTCGGCCAGAGCTTGTGGGATGACGCCGGGATACCAGATGAACGGCGAGATATCGGCGGCGACCCGGAGCGCGGCCAGGCGCTCGATGTCCGAGTCCGCGAGGAACTGGCCGTGCGCCATCTGGAATGCGGTGTCGGTGAAATGCTCCGCCCGCAGGCGTTCCACGACGTCGAGCAGAAGTCGAGCCGATCCGTCTCCGGTGACGTGCACTTTGGCGCCGAGGCCGCGTTCGGCGACGTTGCGGAGCCAGCCGTACAGCTCGTCGAAGTCCATCGTCGTCGTGCCGTGGAAGTGCGCGCCGTGCACGTCGTCCGGAAGATACGGATCGATGAAGAGCGCCGTCCGCGCCGGCGGAACGCCATCGAGGAAGATCTTCACGAAGTCCGGCCGGTGATGCGCGGTGCGGAACTCCTCGCCGCGCGAGACCAGCGGTTCGCCGACGGTGTCATAGCCGAAGATCTCGTCGTTGACGGTGAGGCTGGACACCACCCAGGCATTCAGCTCGCCGGCCTGATCGAGCGACTGCAGCGCCGCAAGGATCTCCAGCGAGACGGCGGCATCCTGGAACGCCGTCACCCCGAAGCCGTTCAACAGCTCGACGCCGCGCTGCGATGCCCGCCGGTGCTGCTCGGGCGAGAGACCTCCGGCCCGCGCGTGCGCCTGCGCGACCGGGATGCCTGCCGCCTCGAGCAGGATGCCGGTGGGCTCGCCATCGCTCGGATCCACGAGCGTGACGCCCTCAGCGGGGATCGCATCCTTGGAGATCCCGGCCAGGCGCAGCGCGGCCGCGTTGACCCAGCGGTTGTGATGGCTGTCGTCGGACAGCATCACCGGGCGTCCGCCGGATGCCTCGTCGAGGCGCCTGCGCACGGCAGAGCTGTTCAACTCATCCATGAGGGTGCTGGCCCAGGAGCCGCCGGTGATCCAGGCATCCGCCGGCAGCGATCGCGCATGCGCGGCGACACGGTCGAGGATCTCGTCGAGCCCCAGTGCCGTTCCGAACGATAACTCGAAGAGATCGGTCACGCCCGCGGTGGCGTGGTGGTTGTGCACGTCGACGAAACCCGGGTAGACGGTGGCGCCAGCGAGATCGCGCACCTCGGTGCCACGACCGCGGAACACCGCTGCCTCCGCTGCCGTTCCCACGGCGAGGATGCGCCCGTCCCGGATGGCGATCGCCTCGGCGAGCGGGCGTGCGGGATCGACCGTCCGCACCCTGGCGCCGGTGATGATGAGGTCGGCGTGCACAACCATGTTCAGCGCGCCAGCGGGCGGGCCGGGTCGAACTCGACCGGGTGCGTGGTGTGCGAGATCAGACGGCCGTGCGCACCGAACGTGAAGTGCGTCGGAGTCGTACCGGTCTCGTCCCAGCCGAAGAGCACACCGTGCGAGCGGATCGCCTTCTGATCGCGGTGGTCGGCGATCGTGACCGAGCCACAGGGGATGACCTTCTCGCGCCAGGTGAAGACGTAGATGCCGGGACGGATGCGCCAGACCGTGTTCGCGTCCGTGTCGGCGAGGCCCTGCTCGGGTCCGGCCAGGCACTGCCAGGTGTACCAGTGCGGGGAGAGGTAGACGTGCTCGTAGGCGTGCGTGCTGGAGTACACCCAGAGCACACGGCGGCCGATCAGCTCGGTCGTCGGAGCGGGCGCCTCGCCGTTCGTCTCGATGCCCTCGATGAGACTGGACGCGAACGCCATCTGCACGGCGGTCCGGCCGGGGGCCGCTTGACCGAGGATCGAGATCACGGAGAGCGCGTGGCCGCTGCGGAGGTCGAGGATCAGCGTGACGGCCTCGTTCGGCAGGTATTTGTGGTGGAACTGCGCGTAATACAGGTCCTGGTCGACCTCGATGACCTCGCAGTCGTCGGTGTCGGATGCCGCGGCCGTCTCGTCGCCCTCGCCGGGCTCGTAGCTCCAACTGACGGTGCCGGGGCCGAACGTGTGGGTGATGCGGGTTCCCCGATCGTCGACGACCGTGAACGTGCGACCGTCCAGGTCGTTGCTGAGCTCGGCCTTGCTGGCGTCGAAGCCGGGAGCGAGGCCGTCGAGCGGCAGCCAGGTGGACGTGTCGGAGAGGTTGACGTCATCGGTCATGGTGCGTGCTTTCCTTCGTGGTGATGGGGTGGTCGGGGGGAGCTCAGCGGTCGCTGAACTTCTCCAGGTCGGTGGCGAGCTCGTCGTAGACGACGGGCTTCGTGCGCTTCAGATACGCGCCGTAGGCGATTCCGCCGATGATGGCGAGCACGAGCAGCAGCGGCATCATCCGGATCGCCGGCTCACTGGAGCCCGCGACGATGTCGAAGTTGACGACCGCGAGGATCGAGATGGCGGCGATGCCGAGGAATCCGATGCCCGGCGCGATGAACGTGCTCCACCAACGCGGATCCTGACGGCGCCGGAAGTAGACGACGATCGAGATCGCGGCGAGGCCCTGCAGGATCAGCACGCTGAGCGTTCCGAAGCCGAGCATCGCGGGGACGAGGGTGAGGATCGGGTCGGCTCCCGCGATCGCGAAGATCACCGCGACGAGCGCTGCGAAGCCGGCCTGCACGATCCCTGCGATCGCCGGTGCGCCGTTGCGACGGGTGCGCGCGAGTGCGTGCGGCAGGATGCGCGCGCGCCCGAGCGAGTACAGGTAGCGGGTGGCCGAGTTGTGGAACGCGAGCATCGCCGCGAACAGACTCACCAGCAGCAGCACCATCATGACCGTCGTGAGAGGTCCGCCGAGATACTGTGCGGAGAGCGAGAAGATGAGGTCTCCGGTGGGCAGGTGCTCCAGCGCAGTGCTCTGCGCCTGCGCGACGCCGGTGGCGCTGACGACGGCCCAGGTGGTGACGCCGAGGATCACGCCGATCGCGATGATCGAGGTGTAGGTCGCGCGGGGGATCGTCCGCAGCGGCTGCTTCGCCTCCTCGCTGAACAGCGCGGTCGCCTCGAAGCCGAGGAATCCGGTGGCTGCGAGCAGCAGGCCGATCGGGAGGGAACCGGAGAACACCGCTTCCGGGCTGAACGCGGCGACGTCGTAGCCGGTCTGCACGAGCACAGAGATGTCGAACACGACGAGCATGAGGACTTCGAGCACCAGGCAGACGCCGAGGACTTTCGAGGAGAAATCGACGCCGATCCTGGCGAGCGCGAAGCACACCACGATCGAGAGCAGCCCCCAGACGATCCAGTGCATGTCGAATCCGGTCAGATCGCGGATGATCGCCTGCATGAAGAAGCCGCTGGTGCCGATGGTGCCGACGACGAAGAAGTTATAACCGAGCGTCGCGATGAGTCCGGCGATGAGGCCGCCGGTGCGACCGAGGCCCTTGACGACGAAGGCGTAGAAGCCGCCGGCGTTGACCAGCTGCTTCGACATCTGCGCGTAGCCGACGGCGAACAGCAGCAGGATCGCCGCGACGATGAAGAACGACATCGGGGTGCCGCCGCCGTTGCCGAGCGCGATGGCGATGGACGCGACGACGACGATGCCGGTGAGCGGCGCGACCGCCGCCAGCACCAGGAAGACGATCCCTGCGACGCCGAGGGCGCCAGGGCGCAGGGCGGTGTGCTCCTGCGGTACTGCGGTCGTATCTGCCACGTCGGCTCCTTTGCTGGCTGTCGCCTGTGTTCACGCACAGTGCGGACGACGAGGGATTCTCGTTAGGGCGAGTCTGCTCGCGTGCCGACCTCTGCGCTTGCCTCTGAGCGAAAGACGATGGTGTGAGCGTGCACGGACAGCGGAGCGGCGTTCGCCTGGCGGCGACGCAGGAGCAGGATGACGGGGAGGACGCCGCCGTCATCCGATGGCGCTGCTCGATGCCGACGGGGCGGACGGAGGGTGAGATGGATCTGCAGTTGGACGGGAGAACGGCGCTGGTCACGGGGGCCGCGAGCGGGATCGGCCGCGCGGTGGCGCTGGCGCTCGCCGCGGAAGGCGTGAGAGTCGCCCTGCTGGACCTCGACTCCGCGGGCGTCAAAGTGACGGGCGACGCGTGTCCGGGTTCCGTGATCGTCTCCGCCGACGTCACGGATGAGGCCGAGGTGCGCGGTGCCGTCGCCACGGCGGTCGCAGAACTCCACGGCCTGGATGCCGTCGTCTGCTGCGCCGGCGTCTCGGGCCCGGTCGGATCCGGCATCGAGCAGACCAGCCTCGCGCAGTGGGAGACGGTCTTCGCGGTGAACGTCACGGGCGCGTTCCTCATTCTCAAGCACGCGCTCCCGGCCCTGCGCGCGTCGGTGGCAGCATCCGTCGTCCTCGTCTCGAGCGACTCGGCCCTCGTCGCCTCACCGGGAATGGTGCCGTACTGCGCATCGAAGGCCGCGCTCGTGCAGTTTGCCAGGGCGCTCTCGGTGGATCTCGCCGGAGACGGGATCCGCGTCAACACGGTGGCGCCCTCGATCGTGGACACCCCGATGAGCCGTGGCGATCTGGGAGCCGACGACGGGTTCGGCGATGCCAGCTTCCCGGTGCAGACCGCGGACGAGGTCGCTGCGCACGTGTCGTACCTGGTGTCGCCGCGCAGCCGAGCGATCAACGGCACCACGATCCTCAGCGACTTCGGATACACCGCGCGTTCGGGATTTCCCGCCTAACACGTACACACAAGAGTCAGGAGAAGCGAATGACAAGCTCGATCGGATCGACGGTCGCCGGACGCGTCGTCGTCATCACCGGCGGCGGCACCGGCATCGGAGCGGCCATCGCGGAGCGCTACGCGGCCGAGGGCGCGCACGTCGTCGTCGTCGGACGCCGTATCGAGCCGTTGCGTGAGGTGGAGCAGGCCGTCGGGGCGCATCCGGTCGTCGCCGATGCAGCCGATACCGACTCGGCGAAGGCTGCGGTCGCCGAGGTGCTGTCGAAATTCGGACGCCTCGACGTGCTCGTCGCCAACGCGGGCGGACACGGGTTCTCGTCGGTGGGCGACACGGATGACGCGGGGTGGGAAGCCTCGCTGCGGGCGAACCTGACGACGGCGTTCACCATGGCGCGCGAGGCGCTGCCCGCCCTGATCGAGGCGAAGGGTCAGATCGTGATCGTGTCCTCGCTCGCCGGGCTCTTCGCCGGCCCATCGGTCGCGGGCTACACGGTCGGCAAACACGCGCTGATCGGGCTCACCCGGTCGCTGGCGCGTGACTATGGACGCCACGGCGTGCGCGTGAACGCGATCTGCCCGGGATGGGTGCAGACGCCGATGGCGGATGACGAGATGGATGAGTTCGCCGCGCACGCCGACCTCGGCTCGCGCGAGGAGGCCTACGCGACGGTGACCGCCGATGTGCCACTTCGTCGTCCGGCGCATCCGAGCGAGATCGCCTCCGTCGTGCGCTTCCTCGGTTCGGGGGAGTCGTCGTACATCACCGGGGCAGTCATCGTCGCCGACGGCGGTTCGCACGTCGTCGACGTTCCGACCATCGCATTCGATCACGCCGGGATGTAGCGCTTCCCGCCACTCGGAACTTCATAGAACAACGCGAACTTCGCAGAGATCTGGGAGATTCGTGCGAAGTTCGTGCAGTTCTGCGTGCGGCGTGCGATCGGTAGGCGCGGAGCGGCGGGCCTCAGCCGATCGTGAGCTCGAACCCGTCGTCTGTGCGGACGACGGCGACCTGGGTGAGATCGTCGACGACGTACGTGGGGTTGTGGGCAGCCGCGTGCTTCCCGACGCCGATCACCCGCATCCCCGCTGCGAGTCCGGCCTGGATGCCGGCACCCGAATCCTCGAAGACGACGCAGTCGGCGGGTTCGATGCCGAGCAGTTCCGCGCCGCGGAGGAACCCTTCTGGGTCGGGCTTGGATGCCGTTACGTTCTCGGCCGTGACGGCAAGCTGCGGGACGGTGAGGCCGGCGGCGGCCATTCGCGCGTTCATGAGTGCGACGTCAGCGGAGGTGACGATCGAATGCGGAAGCCCTTCGACGGCCTTCAGCAGCGCCTCGGCCCCGGCGATCGCCACCACCCCTTCGACGTCGCTCGACTCGTTCGCCAGCATGACCTGGTTCTCGTGGATGTTGATCGCGTGATCTCGCTCGGGCAGCAGGATCGCCATGCTCTGGTGCCCCTGACGACCATGCACGACGCTGAGCACCGTCTCGGGATCGATGCCGTGCGGCTCTGCCCACGCGAGCCAGAGGCGCTCCACGACCGAGGTCGAGTCGACGAGGGTGCCGTCCATATCGAGCAGGACGGCGCGGGCGTGGGTGGTCTGAGTCACCCCTTCAGGCTAGCCGCTGGTAGCCCCGGCGTCCGTCCGGCCGTACCACTTGCAGGACCGACGCACGGATGCAGGACCACCCCGCGGTGTGTCTCCCGGCACGCGGGTTTTGGTCCTGCATCCGGTACGCGGGCATCCGTGCACAGGATGCCGATCAGCCGCCGAGATAGGCGCGATGCAGCAACTCCGGGTCGGCGCGCAGCGCCTCGGAGGTGCCCTGGAAGGAAACCGCGCCGCCGGCGACGACCACCGCCTCGCGGGCGAGGCTGAGCGCCAGCTGCGTGAACTGCTCGACGAGCAGCACGCCGACACCCGAATCCGCGATCGACTTCACGATCGGCATCAGCCGCATGAAGACGACGGGCGCGAGGCCCAGCGACATCTCGTCGATGAGCAGGATCCGCGGTTTTGCGGCGAATGCGCGGGCCAGCACGACCATCTGCTGCTCCCCACCGGAGAGCAGCCCGGTGGGGGAGTCGATGCGCTTCTCCAGCTCGGGGAACTGCGCGATCGCCGCGTCGAGCTCGGCGGCGGTGCGCGCGGTCAACGAGATGTTCTCCCGCACGGTGAGCGAGGGGAACACCGCCCGTCCCTGCTCAATGTGCACGATGCCGCGCCGTGCTCTGGCGACCCGGGACAGCTTGTCGATCGGGTCGCCATCCAGCGTGAGAGAGCCGGAGGAGTGCGGCGTCACACCGGAGATCGACTCGATCAGGCTCGTCTTGCCTGCACCGTTCGGACCGACCAGGGCGAGCACGTCGCCGCCGGTGACGCGGAGCGAGACGTCCGAGATGACAGCGCCGGCTCCGCGGCTGACCGTGACGTCGTTCAGCACGAGTTCGCTCATGACAGCAGCTCCGCTTCTCCCATGTAGGCCTTGACCACGTCCGGGTTCGCCAGCACCTCGGCCTGCGGGCCGCTCGCCAGCACGCGACCGAAGTCGAGCACCGTGAGCGTCGGGCAGACCGAGCGGACCAGGTCGAGGTCGTGCTCGATGATGATCAGCGCGACGCCGAATCGCGCGGGAAGCTCCCGCAGTCGCGCGGCCAGCGCGAGGTGCTCCCCGTGCGAGAGGCCGGCGGCCGGCTCGTCGAGGATGAGCAGACGGGGCTTGGCGAGCACGTTCGCGGCCACCTCCACGAGGCGCCTCGTTCCGACATCCACGCTCGACAGGCGGGAGCGAGCAGGCGGGCAGCCGAAGAACTCCAGGGCCTCGTCGATGTCGGATGCCGCGAGCCGTCGCCGCGCGACGAACCGGACGTAGCCGCCGACCGTGAGCGCGGGCGGAACTCGATCCTGCTGGAACGTGCGCCGCAGGCCGAGGCGCGCTCGGCGAGTGGGCGAGAGCCCGGCGAGATCGCGTCCGTCGAGGCGAATCCGCCCGCCGTGCTTCGGCAGGAAGCCGCTGATCGCGTCGACGAAGGTCGACTTGCCGGCGCCATTCGGGCCGATGAGCCCCATGATCGACGCCGCAGGCACCTCGAGCGACACGTCGTCGAGCGCCTTCAGCGCGCCGAACTGCACCGTCAACCCCTCCACGGTCAGCACGGGTTCTCCGCGGAGAGCGGCCTCGTCGACGGTGGCCGTCGTCGTGGTCGTGATGGCGGCGGCATCCGGTTCGGCGCCAGGCGGCAGCGCCGTCAGTTTCGCCTTCGCCGTCTTGCGGTCCGCGCGCTTCCAGAGGAGGTTGCGGATGCTCTGCCCGAGGTTCGTGCCACCGGTGAGCGCCTGCACTCCGAGCACACCGAAGACGACGAACGCCCAGTCCTGAGGCACGCCCCAACGCTTGAGCAGCTCGGGAACCAGCACCCAGAGGATGCCGCCGAGGATCGCCATGTCGATCAGATGCGCGCCCGACATCACGGCGAGCACGTAGAGCGCGAGCGACTGCAGGGGAGTGAAGCTCGACGCGAACGGCAACTGCACCTGGCCGGCGAGGAGTCCGCCGGCGATGCCGCCGAGAGCAGCGGAGACAGCGAAGGCCGTGAGCTTCGCGACCTGCACGCTCTGCCCTGCAGCCGCGGTGCCGCGTTCGGAGAAGGCAACGGCCTTCCAACTCGAACCCCAGCTGCCGCGCTGCAGGAAGAAGACCGCCAGCGCGCAGATCGTCAGCACGACGATGGAGAGGAAGAAGAACTCGCGGTCGTTGGAGAACAGCGCCGGGCGCTCGATCGCGGTGCCGTCGGCAGACCCGGGAAACTGGATCTGCACGAGGGTGACGTCGGCTGCCGCAGCGAAACCGAGCGTGACGACGGCGAGATTGACCCCACGAAGGCGCAGAGCCGGCAGCCCGACGAGCACGCCGACCAGTCCCGCTGCGATGCCGCCGAGGAACAGCCAGACGATGAACCCGCCTGGTGCCTGCATGACGTTCAGCAGTGACACGATCCATGCGCCGACCGCGGCGAAGGTGAGTTGGCAGAGGGCGATCATCCCGGCGGAACCGGTGACGATCCCGAGACCGAGGATCGCGATGGCCGCGATCACCGCACTGATCGCCAGGAAGACGAAGTAGCCGGGAAGCGCGGAGCTCAGAATCGCGCCGACGCCGATCGCGGCGAGACCGACGGCGAATGGCCACGAGAGCCGGAACCAGGAGCGTTCAGCGAGCGGCATCCCACACCTCCTTGCGTTGCGTCCACAGCAGCAGGACGACGATGAACAGGAACGGGAGGAAGTTGCGCACCAACGCCACTTCGTCGATCTGGGCGACCACTCCGCCGAGGACGCCGAGGACGACTCCACCGATCACGGCGAGATCGAGCCGCCGGAATCCGCCGAGGAGCGCCGCCGCCGCCGCGGGGACGATGAGCATCGAGAGCCCGGTCGCATCGCTGGACTGAGACGGCGCCACAATGATGATCGCGATGGCGCTGATGATGCCGGTGACGAACCAGACGGCGATCGACAACGGGCGAGAGCGGATGCCGAGGAGCTCGGCGGTCGTCGGGCGTTCGGAGAGTGCGCGCAGCTGCGTTCCGACCCTGGTGCGCCGGAGAACGATCCGGACGACGATCGCCGTGATGACGGCCATGGAGACCGTGGCGACGGTGACCTGGCTGACGACGACGCCACCGGCCTGGAATGCGGGACCGGCGATGATCGGCGTGAACGGCTGGGGCTTGTTGCCGAACAGGATGAACGACATCGAGATGAGCAGCAGCAACGGGCCGACGGTCATCGCGGATCGTGTGGTGGTCGACGCCTCCGACAGCCAGGTGGCGGCGATCCAGCCGATGGCCGCGGCGAGGAGTCCAGCCACGAAGACGCCGAGCACGGAGCCGAGCCAGATGGGCAGTCCGGCTTCCTGAACGAACCAGACCGCGGTGAATGCGCCGAACATGCCCGTCGCGGCCTGGGCGAAGTTGACGACCCGAACGAGGCGCGACATGAGCGTCAGGCATACGCCGAGAACGGCGTAGAGGCCGCCGGCGGCGAGGCCGGCAATGGCTCCTTGCAGCATGGGATTGTCCTTTCTGGTCGGACGGTGGTGCCCGGTCGTCGAGCGCGCGAAGCGGCGCTCAACGACCGGGGTGGGTGCGGTCAGTCTTCGAAGCGGAACCAGTCGTCCGCGACCTGCTCCCAGGCGTTGGTGCCCGACTTCAGGACGATCGGCCAACCGGCGGTGTTGTCGGTGCCGAAGGCGTAGGGCGTGCCGACCATCGGGTTCTCGATCGGGTCCATGTTCTTCAACGCCTCACTGACGCTCTCGCGCGTGATGTCGCCGTCGATGCCCTTGAGCACCTCGATGAAGTACGTCGCTGCGAGGTAGCCGCCCTGGCTGAACGAGGTGAGCGCGATGTCGTTCGCGGTCATCAGGTCACGCCACTCCTTGTTGATCTCGTTCTCCTCGGTGAACGGGTAGAACTCGGCCGGGACGTAGATGCCACCGGCTGCGTTGTCGATCGCTGCTGCGAAGTTCTCGCTGTACACGCTGGTCAGGTACAGGAACGTGACGTCGTCCCAGCCCTGCGCGTTGGCGGCCTTGAGCTGACCGATCGCGTCAGGCTCGATCGGGTTGACGGCCAGAGCCTTGCAGCCCTGCTCGCGCGCCTTCACGATGTACGGCGTGTAGTCCGATGCGCCGTAGGGCACGGTGTCGTCGACGTACTTCGGCTCTTTTCCGGTGAGCTCGGTCCACTTGTCGATCGCGGCCTGATAGGTGGGTCGCGTGGAACCGGCGATCTCGAGCAGGACGCAGATGTCCTCGAGTCCGAGAACCTCGGAGCCGTACTGCAGCGTGAGGGTCATGTCGTTGAAGGGCCCGACGTTCACCGGCGAGATGTTGTCGCTGGCGAAGCATCCGGTGTCGACTCCGATGCCGGGAACGGAGAGGATGCCCTCCTGCTCGTAGTACTTGGCGTTGATCTCGCACTCCAGGAGGCTCGCGGATCCGACGAGCGCCACAGCCTCGTCGCTGCCGACCATCTCGCGGGCGGAGGCGGTCGCGGTCGCCGGGTCGCCCTTGTCGTCGAGCACCTTGTACTCGATCTCGCGGCCGTCGAGGCCGCCCGCCTCGTTGAAGGCATCGAACACGGCGGCTGCCGCCTCGGATGCTTCGGGGAACGTCGCCGGGCCGCTGAGCGTGTTGACGGAGCCGACGACGATCGGCGCGCCCTCGCCTCCTCCGCTGTCTCCGCCGGCACAGCCGGCGAGGACGAGGGTGGCGACGGCGATGAGGGCTGCTGTGCCCGTTGCTCTTGTGTTCATGTGATTCTGCCTCTCGTGTTCGGGTGATCGGGGTCGTGAGCTTTGCCTGCAGCTCAGAGGGGCTGGACGTCGGGATACGCGACGGAGCCGAGCGGATAGATGTGGCCGCCGCCGCGGGAGTGCTCGGCATCGCCGTCGCCGTTGAGGCCGAGGAAGATGCCGGTCGTCATCAGCTGATATCCCAGATCGTGCAGCCACACGCTGGCGACGGCGATCCGGAACTCCCGGAAGCAGAACAGGTACAGGCCGTCGGCGAACTTCCACACCGTCGACAGGTCCATGTCGCCGTGGCCCCGCTGCACGCCCTCGAGGCATTGCCAGGCATAGCGCTGGCTGGAGATGTACACGTGCTCGTAGAGGTGATCGGGGCTGTAGCGGTAGACGTTGCGCTTGCCGATGAGGTCGCGGCTGGGCCCGGGTGCCTCGCCGGTGGCCACGCCGGCGTCCGTGGTCGCCGCCCAGAACTCCTGGCCGACCTGAGGCGTTCCGTCGATCGCCTCGGCGCCGATGCGGGACTGGATGACGGATGCGCGGTGCGTCGTCGTCGAATAGACGACGGTGATCGCCTCACGCTCGCGGCTGGCGAGTGGGATGTTCACGAACAGGACGTCATCGCGCACGGCGACAGCGTCGTAGGGGGCGGTCCCCGACGTGTCGAATCCGGACCAGGAGACGGTGCTCGAGGCGAAGACCAAGGAGAGCACGGAACCGTCGTCGAGAGTGAGCGAAAGACTCGTTCCATCGAGGGAGGTGTTCGGCAGCCGGTAGGTGTCGATGCCGGCCGCGAACTCGTCATACGTGCGCCACTCGTCCAGTGCGGGATCGATGGAGGTGTCGGTCATGAGCGTCCTGAGGTCGCGTGCGGCGGAGCAACGTCGCTCCGGGCGCCGCGCCATCGCGGTGCACTTGCCTCATGCTGGTTCTGGCCGGGGCATCCGCTCAAGGGCAACGCGACCATCGCGCGCCGAGAGTCAACCGGCGTGCCCTCCGGGGCAAGTCGCGGTCAGTGCGCGGAGCGGTACTCGCTCGGAGATACCGAGAAGGCCGTCTTGAACGCGCGGCTGAAGTGCGCCGCATCGACGAAGCCCCAGCGCGCGGCGATCGCGGCGACGGGGCGATCCGCGAGCATCGGGTCGAGGAGATCACGTCGGCACTGCTCGAGGCGGCGGGTGCGGATCCAGGTCGACACGGTCATGCCCTGCTCCTGGAAGAGTCCGTGCAGGTGTCGGGTGGAGATGAAGTGCGCGGCGGCGATCGAGGCGGGACCCAGGTCCGTCGAGGCGAGGTTGCGATCGATGTAACCGCGGATGCGCTGCACCAGGGCTCTGTGCGGATCCGCCGACGACTCGTCGAGCCCGAGCTCGCGGGTGAAGACGGTGGTGACGAGGTCGAGCGCACTGTGCGCCAGGCGTGCTCCGGTGGTGCCGGCGAGTTGGTCGAGGTTGCCGGCGAGCTGGGTGAGATAGGGCACGACCATGCTCCCCAGCCCCTCCTGGCCGGAGATGCGCACCGCGGTGAGCTGGCCGATCATGTCGGGCGGCAGGCTGATGAGGTGCTTCGGGAACATCACGACCATGGTCCGGAAGTCCTCGTCGAACACGAGCGAGTAAGGGCGGTCGGTGTCGTAGACGGCGAGGTCGCCGACGCGCAGCACGGCTTCGCGGTCATCCTGGATGAGCATGCCGGTGCCGGCCAGCATGAGGCTGACCTTGAAATACGAGCGGTCACCTCGGGCGATGAGTTCAGGCGTGCGCTCGACGACGTGGGAGGTGGCGCGCACGTCGTTCACGTGCACCTCGTCGACGGACGCGCCGCGGATCACACCGCGGAACCGATCGGCTCCGACGCTCGACACCTGCAGGGGCACGAACGACTCGGAGACGGCAGCGCGGAACTCACTGATGTTGCGCGCGACCAGGGTCGACACCGATTCGGCGGGAGCAGCGGGTACACCGATCATGATGGAACACCTCGGGATGGTGGAACGACGACTTTGTATACGATCCGTAGGGTGATGTTACCACCGCTGGTCGATGCGCGATCGGCGAAGATCGCATCGCCATAGGATGACGACCAGAAGTCCGTTGACGCTCGGAGGGCGCGTGATGATTACCCAGGGGGAGCGGCTCCTGCAGTTTCTGCGGGCGGCTCGCGGGCCGGAGACTCCGGCGGCCGTTCTCGAGGCCGTCGCACTGATCGTCGGGGCCGGCCTCATGGCCATCGGATTTCCGATCAGCCTCCTGGCTTTCTGGGGCAGAGACCTGGCGATCAGCGGCGCCGGATCGATCGGCGCATTCGCGGCGATCGGCGGCGCGATCGCCGCGGTGATCGCGTTCGCGCTCGGCCGTTACGCCGTGCGTCCCGTCGATCAGCCGTCGGATGTCGCGCGCGACGGATTCAGCGTGCCCGGCGATCGACTGCGCTGGTACGACCTGGCCGCGATCGCCTTCGCGCATGCGGCGATCGCCTACCTGGGCTGGATCGGCATCGCCCAACTGCTGGAACAGGCATTCACCGACGCGCCGGTCTTCGGGTTCCCCGGCGCGATTCTCGTCGCTGTCGCCGTCGGGCTCACCGGATACGTGTGCTTCCTCAGCGCAGCGGGCCTCACGCCGATGACGCTGTCCCTGGTCCTCACGGTCTTCCTGGTGATCGGAGCGTTCGCCAGCATGCTGGCCTCGAGCGACGTGCACTGGTGGCAGGAGAACCTGTCGGCACTCGGGATGAGCACGAACAGCGCGTCGCGGGCGTTCAATCTGACACTGATCATCGCCGGTGTCATGGTGACGACGATCGCGCGCTACGCCACGGCCGGTCTGCCCGTCGAGGAGCCGGTCGATCGCCGGGGCAGGGTCGTCCTGCGCGCCGGCCTGATCCTGATCGGGATCTTCCTCGCATGCGTCGGCGTCTTCCCGGTGGACCAGTTCCTTCCCCTGCACAACACCGTGGCCACCGGAATGTGCGTGGCCTTCGCCGTCATCGTGGTCGGGCTGCCCTGGTTCCTGCGCAGCATCCCGCGGGTGTTCGTGGTGTTCGGCTGGGTCTACGTACTGGTGATCATGCTGCTCGGGGTGTTCTTCGCCACCGGGTACTACAACCTGACGGCGGTCGAACTCATCGCCGCGATCCTCATCTTCAGCTGGATCATCGTCTTCCTGCGCACCGCCGGGTCGATCAGCGCGCCAGCCGGCCCGCCGGGCGAGACGGCCACCGGACCCGCGGCCACCGCGGGAGCGGCGGCGGGTCCGGTGGCGTCGACGGCCTGAACGGTCAGTTCCGCGCGGATCGGAGCATCGCCGTGGCGGCGATCAGTCCGGCGACGGCGATGAGGGCGGCGCCCGCGAACGCGGCGCTGTAGCCGGCGCTCTCCCCGGTCGCACCGCCGACGGCAGTACTGACTGCGGACAGCGCAGCCAGACCCAGCGCAGAGCCGATCTGGTAGCTCGTGTTGACGAGGCCCGATGCGACTCCGGCCTCGGCGGGCGGAGCGCTCGCGATGGCCGTCGTGAGCGACGGGACGAAGGCGAGCGCCATTCCGGATGCGGCCACCAGTGAGGCGGGGAGCACATGCGCCGCGTATGACCCGTCCGCCGGTGCGAGGGCGAGCATCGCGACGCCGATGCCGAGCAGGACGAAGCCGCTCGTCACCATCGCTCTGGTGCCGAATCGTGCCGCCAACCGGGGAGCGAACACGGTCATCCCGACGACGATGAGTGCGGTCATCGGCACGAGCGCTGCACCGGAGGCGAAGGCGGATGCTCCGAGCACGTTCTGCAGGTACAGGTTGAGGAAGAACCACATCGGTATCCAGGCGGCGCCGAGAAGGAGCTGCGCGATGTTCGCGCCGGCCAATTGCGGCATCCGGAGCATCCCCAGCCGGAGCAGCGGCTCAGCGGCGCGAGCCTGCCGCACGACGAAGCCGACGAGCAGCACGATGCCGCCTCCCAGCGCGCCGAGCGTCTCGACGGTGAGCCAGCCGGCCTCCGGGGCGCGGACGATGCCGAAAACGGTGAGGGCGAGGCCGATCGTGCCCGTGACGGCGCCGATGACGTCGATTCTCCCGGTGGCGCGAACCCCGGCGGGGAAGGCGAGCGGTGTGAGAGCGAGGATCACCACGGCGATCGGCACCGTGATGTAGAACACCCACGGCCAGCCGAGGTATTCGGTGAGCAGGCCACCGAGGAAGACGCCTGCCGTGCCTCCGATCGGTGCGGCGGCGCCGTACACCGCGAACGCGCGCGGAAGCATGGGCGTGCCGCCGAAGAGGGTCATCAGCAGCGTCAGTGCGGCGGGGGCGATGAGTGCCGCGCCTGCACCCTGGACGCCACGGGCGGCGATCTCCACCCACGGTGTCGTCGCGAGGCCGGCGGCGAGCGATCCGACGAGCAGAGCGACCCAGCCGATGCTGAAGATCTTGCGAGCGCCGAACAGGTCGGACAGTCGTCCGCCGAGCAGCAGCAGTCCGCCGAACGCGATGACGTAGGCGTTGAAGATCCAGGACAGGCCATCCGCGCCGAATCCGGCATCGCGACCGATGTCCGACAGCGCCACGCCGATGATCGAGGTGTCCATGATGACGACGAACTGGGCTGCCGCGATGAGGGTGAGGCCGAGTCCCCTCCGGGGACTTCGGAGGAGTACGGCTCCGGGGTTGCTCTGGGTCGTGGACACGAGGCGGCCTTTCTCTCTGCGCTGCCGTCGATCGGCAGCTCTGGAGAACGTAACACATACCCCCGGGGGGTATTCCCGATCGCATGCGTAGACTTGTCCCATGCCAGATCCGTCCGTGGGCGTCGCCGTCGATCTCGGCAAGTCCCAGTGCAGAGTCGCCTCCGGTACCGGCACCGAACGCGTGGCCCGCACGGGCCTCGGCGCGCCGGGACTCGCTGCCCGTGACGGCGTCGATGCCGCGGTCGGCGCCATCCTTCCCCTGCTGCAGCAGTTCCCGACGCCGATCGGCCTTCTCGGCGTCGGCGCGGCGGGCGCCTGGGCGGCTCCGGATGCCGCCGCAGACCTCGCGCGGCGCCTCGCTGCCGAGACCGGCGCTCGCGTCGCAGTGACCTCCGACGTCGTCACCGCGCACATCGGAGCTCTCGAAGGTGCGACCGGAGTGCTGCTCATCGCCGGGACCGGTGCCGCCGCGCTCGGGGTCGACGACGACGTGCGCCTGGTCGACGGCTGGGGTCCGGAGATCGGCGACTTCGGCAGCGGCTCCTGGCTCGGCCGCGAGGCGCTCCGCGCCGTCCTGCGTGCCACCTCGGGTCTCGGCCCGCAAACGCGCCTCGTCTCCGACATCGGCGGGCCTATCGGGGCGCCGTCCGACATCCCGGCCTGGCTCGCGCAAGACGGACCGGTCGCTCGACGACTCGCGACGCTGGCCCCGCTGGTGCTGGACGCCGCTGCCGCCGAAGACCCCGCAGCCGCAGCCATCGCGGCCGAGGCCGTGCGACTGCTCACAGCATCCGCCGTCGCCGCAGCCGGACGCACCGTCGACGTCGTCGTGCATGGCGGGCTCACCGATCACCGCTGGTTCCGACAGGCTCTGGAGGCCGCGCTTCGTGCAGCGGGTCGCCAGGTCGTGCCTGCGGCCGGCGACGCTCTCGACGGGGCGCTGCTGCTCACCCGTCGCTCCGATCTTCCCCATGAAAGGTTCGTGCACCGTGCCGGATGACACCACTCGCCTGACCGAGCTCCTCAACGA
Source organism: Microbacterium sp. LWO13-1.2 (assembly GCF_038397725.1). Lineage (NCBI taxonomy): Bacteria > Bacillati > Actinomycetota > Actinomycetes > Micrococcales > Microbacteriaceae > Microbacterium > Microbacterium sp. LWO13-1.2. The sequence continues at coordinate 3,795,569 of NZ_CP151634.1, read as the reverse complement.
GCTCTCGCAGCTCGACACCGAGGCGCAGGACGCCGAACGGGGCGATCTCGACCTGCTCGACACCGCAGAGCTCGTGCGGCGCATGAATGCCGAGGATCAGCGGGTGCCGACCGCGGTGGCCGAGCGGTCCGCCGAGATCGCACGGGCAGTCGACGGCATCACCGATCGTTTTCGACGCGGCGGACGCCTCGTCTACATGGGCGCGGGCACCGCGGGCCGCATGGGCGTTCTGGACGCGAGCGAGTGCCCGCCCACCTTCGGTACGGATCCTTCGATGGTGGTCGGGCTCATCGCCGGCGGCGAACCCGCGATCCGTTCGGCCGTGGAGAATGCAGAGGACGATGAGGATGCGGCGATCGTCGCACTGCGCGACATGGAGATCGGAGCGCTCGACACGGTCGTGGGGATCTCGGCATCCGGGCGCACGCCGTACGTCATCAGCGGGCTGACGTTCGCTCGGGAACAGGGCGCGCTCGCCATCGCGATCGCGTCGAACCGCGACTCGGCCATCGGAGCCGTGGCCGACATCGCCATCGAGGTCGTCACCGGCCCGGAGTTCATCTCCGGATCCACGCGGCTGAAATCGGGCACCGCGCAGAAGCTCGTGGTGAACATGCTCACGACCCTGTCGATGATCAAGCTCGGCAAGACCTACCGCGGGATGATGGTCGACCTTCTCGCCACGAACGAGAAGCTGCACGCGCGGTCGATCCGCACGGTGTCGACCCTCGCGGGTGTCGGCACCCCCGAAGCGGCCTCCGCGCTCCGCGAGGCAGGCGGGTCGGTCAAGCTCGCCCTCCTGGTGCTCGCCACCGGGGCATCAGCGGAAGAGGGCGCATCGGCGCTCGAGGCCGCCGACGGCATCCTGCGCGATGCCATCGCCGCTCTCCGCTGACGCGGGCAGGCCTGATTCGATCTCAGTGGCCGCACGTGCACGCGCCGCTGCCGCAGCAACCACCGCCCGCGGCATCCGGTCTCCCGTGCGCCTGCGATGACTCCGGAACGTCCAGCGCAGGATTCTGGTCGAGGAAGCCGTAGGGCTTGAACCAGAATCCGGCGTAGTCGACGGGCATGATCGGCCAGTCCTCCGGCCGCGGGAAGTGCGTCAGGCCGAAGGTGTGCCAGAGCACGATGTCCTCACCATCGAGGGAACGGTCGCCCGCCGCGTATTCGGGCAGCCCCGATCCGCCCTGGTGCGCGTTCGGGTAGCGGCCCGCCGGCCAGATCTGCCCGGCCTCGTGCTGCGTCGCCCAGAGGTGTTTCGTGGCGAAGGCTGCCCGCGCCGCGACGGATGATGCAGGGTCGGCCATTAGCAACGCGGTCGGCTCCGGGATCAGGTGGTACGCGGTGGGGCGACCGACGCGGTTGGTGCGTGAGGCGCTCTGCACCTCCCAGGCGCGAGCGACGGAGGCATCGGCCTCGCGCTGCGCCGCGGACTCGGTCGCCAGTGTCGTCTCCGACCACGTGAACGCGTTCCCGAAGGGGTTGTCCGCGCCCATCGGGATCCGCTGCGCGTCGACCTCGACGAGACGGTTGTCCTCGCCGTCGATGGCGACATCGAGTCGGGCGCAGAACAGGTGCTGGTGCACGGGGGCGAAAACGCCGGGAGCGAGCTCGGTCGCGTGCTTCTGCCGCACGCCGGGTTCGCCCGCTGCAGCGAACACGATGCCGGTGGCCTTCGCCACGACCTCGATCGAACCGTCGAGGTAGAAATGCCAGTAGAAGCCGTAATCGTAGTTGCCGATCGTGGAGAAGTACGAGACCACGAAGCGGCGGGATCTGCGGACGTCGGAGCGCCCGGAGAGATCGGTGTGCTTCCAGAGGATGCCGTAGTCCTCCTCATGCATGCAGATCACGTTCGGGATGCGGACCGGGTTGCCGTGATCGTCGGCGACGAAGCCGTCGAGGTAGCGGATGACGCCGAGGCAGTCGCAGCCGAGCTCGAGGTGGTTGGCGTTCTTGCCGAGGAGGTATTCGCCGGCGTCGAAGTAGCTGATCCAGAAACGCCCGGGAGCTGTGTCGCCGTAGGGGACGACCATCTCCGGCACGCTCGCGCGGCTGAGCACCGAACGTCCGTCGAACGTGATGTCGTGCAGCACCAGTCCTTCGCGGGCGTTGAAGTCGACCCGCATCGCCCACTTCTCCCACTCGACGAGCGAGCCGGAGAGGGTGAAGCTCGGCCCCTCGGGCTGGGTGATCTCGATCGGCTTCAAGGTGGTGCGGGCGTCGCCCTGCACTTCGGGGTAGTAGTTGCCGTGGCCGGCGGGCACCGGCACATCGCCGTGGTCCTCGACCCGGATGACGCTGTTCGTCGTCAGGTCGATGTGCACGATGAGACCTTCGACGGGATGCGCCCACGGTGAGTCGTTCTCGTCGTACTTGAGGAAGGTCAGCGAGCGGATGACACGACGGCCGACCTCATCGGCGCGACCGGTGTATCCCGGGGCGAGCGGGCCGCAGATGGCGAGCTCGACGTGCTCTTCGAGGCCCCGGCGTCTCATCGCCGCGCGCCATTCCGGGGAAGCCTTCGCGATCGCCTCGGCGCGCTCGTACTCCTCGAAGAGGTACTGCGGTTGTCCGTAGGGCGGGGCGTCGTTGGGTACGCGCTGAGCACTGACGACTTCGCCGCGTGTGAGGGAGACGACGACCTCGGTGGCGACACCGGTGGCGGTGTCGAGGAGGGTGACGTCGACCCGCCGATCGATGGGATGGCCGGGTTTCCATGCCGCCAGCTCGCGCTTGGTCGGCTCGTCCGGAAGGAGCATCGGCACCCGGACGGTGTCACCCATGAGCCCCGCGGATTCGAGCACCGCACGGGTGGCGGCGATCTCCGCGCCGGTGAGGGGGTCGAGAGGGTGCGGTGTTGCGATCTTCTCGATGTGGACGGGCTGGTGGGACATCTTCGTACCTCACTATTTCGAGCGCATGCTCAATAAACGGGTTGCGACGATGCTACGCCCCGCGGTGCGCGCGCACAAGCGTCGAATCGGCGGAGGTGGGGCAGTGGGGATGCCGGGTCAGAGGCGCCAGGGAGCGAGGATGCTGTCGAGCACGGCGAGGTGTGCGGCGGCATCCTGAGGCTCGGTGACCTCGACGACCTGCTGGCCGTAGGTGATCGAGCGCAGGAGGGCCATCACGGCGTCGAGGGGAGTGTCGGTGCGGAGCGCTCCATCGGTGACGGCTTCGCCGAGAGCTTCTCGGATGCTGTCCTGCCATGTCGCGAGGGTCGGGGCGGCGGCATCCGGCGTCGAGGCGAGCGTTGCGAGTCGACCCCAGAAGCCGACCACGACGTGTGCTTCGGTGCGGGTGCCCTCGTCGACGGGGAGAACCTCGCGCATGATGGCGTGCAGTCGGGGAAGGCCGCGGAGGTCGGCCGTCGCGGCCTCGATCCGCACGTCGGTGCGGCGCGTGACCTCGGCCGCGGCGGCGCGGATCACATCGTCGAAGCCGTCGAAATAGTGCCAGAGCGAGCCGGTCGCGATGCCGAGTTCCTTGGCGACCGCGCGGGAGGTGACGCTCTCATGGCCGTCGCGTGCGGCGACGACGAGCAGCGCCTCGGCTATCTGCCGGCGGCGCTCGTCATGGTCGACAACGCGGGGCACCTGCCCATCTTGGCGCATCGGAAGAGGGTCTGGCTATTTTGAGCGCACGATCAATATAATTCACGGCATGGACCACCCGACGATGACGGCGCTGATGATCGCCAGCGCGATCGCGGCCGTCACGTGCTGCCTCGCGGCCGGCCGAGCAGTGCCGTGGCAAGGACGCCAGGCCGTGATCGTGATGGCCATCGCGATGGTCGCCTCGGCGGCGTCCGCCGGCGACTCGCGCATCGCGCTGCTGGCGGGGACCGCCCTCATGCTCTCGGCCATGCTCGGCACAGCGGGGCTGCGCGGACGCCCGGTCGTACGCACCTGCTGTCATCGCGCGCTGGGGTCGCTGGTGATGGCCGTGTGCATGTTCACCGGGATCTCGCACGGGGAGATGATCGCGGAGGCGGGCCATGGCATGCACAGCGGAACGGATGCCGTGGGAGTGCTCGCGGCCTTCGGCGTCGTCGCGCTCGCCGCGTGGACGGTGGCCGACCGGATCCGTCCACACGGCGGCACCTCGCGCCTCGTCGTCGTCGAGACCTGGGTCATGACCGCGAGCGTGGTGATCATGTGGCTCGCGCACTGAGCATCAGCCTCCGGTAGCGTGGCCGGATGCCCATCGCATTGATCACCGGGGCCGCGCGCGCGTACAGCATCGCCGCCGGCATCGTCCCGCGCCTCCGTGCCGCCGGCTGGACCGTCATCACCAGCGATCTCGAAGACGCCGACGTCACCGCCGACCTCTCGACGCATGACGGGCCGGAGGCGCTGATCGCCGAGGTGAACCGGGCGCACGGCACGATCACAGCCCTGATCCTCAGCCATGCGCACGACATCGAATCCGGCATCCTGGACACCACGGCCGAGAGCTTCGACCGGCATGTCGCGATCAATGCCAGGGCGAGTCTGCTGCTCATCGCGGCCTTCGCGCGCCAGGGGGGCGAACGCGGAGGTGTCATCGTGGCGCTCACCAGCGATCACGTCACGGGCAACCTGCCCTACGGTGCATCGAAGGGCGCACTCGACCGTCTGGTGATCTCGGCGGCACGCGAGCTCGGTCCGCGCGGCATCTCTGCGAACGTGCTCAATCCGGGGCCGATCGACACCGGCTGGATGGACGATGAGACCCGCGATTCTCTCGCGGGAATGACGCCCCTCGGCCGCCTGGGACGTCCAGCGGACGTCGCAGCGACCGTCGAGTTCTTGGTGTCGGACGAGGGGCGCTGGATCTCGGGCCAGCTGATCAAGACCGACGGGGCGTTCTCCGCACAGTTCTGAGGTTCGGCGGTCAGCCTCAGTGCCCGCCGCCGAACTCGATGAGGGCGACGCCGGCGGCGATGAGCGCGACGCCGATGGCCATCATCGCTGAGAAGTGGTCCTTGAACAGCACCCTCCCGAGTATGGCCGTGATGGCCACACCGGCCGCCGCCCAGACACCGTAGGCCACGCCGACGGGCATTCCCATCGCGAGAACGGCGCCGAGGAGCGTGAACGCGAGGAGGTAGCCGACGACGATCACGGGGATCCAGCGTCGGCGCCGCAGGCCCTCAGAAGCACGAAGGCTCAACGTCGCCGTGACCTCACTGGCGATCGCGATGGCGAGCAGCAGCCAGGTCACGATGCCGCCTCGACCGCGGGCTCGCGCTTGTGGGAGCCGAGCTCCACGAGCAGCACGCCGATCACGATCGCTCCGACTCCGATGATCTGCACCGGCCCCAGCAGTTCGCCGAACAGCACCGTTCCGAGCACCGCAGTCAGCACGACTCCGATCGCCGACCAGATGCCGTATGCCACGCCGACCGGCATCCCGCGGTCGAGAACGATCGACAGCAGCCAGAGCGACCCGCCGTAACCGATCACGACCGGGATGAGCCAGAGCGGATACGTGAAGCCTTCCGCAGCTCGGAGCGACAGAGTGGCCGCCACCTCGAGGCCGATCGCGGTGAGTAACGGCGGCCAGGCCGATGGGCGGGGACGGTCGGTCATGCTCTGCCTTTCGATAGTGCGCTCGCGGGGGAGAACGTGCGGAGGATACGGGAGATTCCCGAAGCACCCATGAACAACGCGTACCCTGGTATGCATCCCCCGAACTCACCCGGCACCTGCGCGCCGGAGACCCATCGGCGCGCCCCTCACTCATGCAAGGATGCAGATGAACGATTTCGCGGCACACCGTGACGACTGGACGGCACGAGAAGAGCTGGCGGAGCGGATGATTCCGCTCGTCGGAGCCCTCAAGCGAGAACACGATGTGGTGACGTCACTGCATGGGCATCGCCTGCTCGGGCTGTCGGCCACCGGGCTCGTCGAGGTGCACCAGCGCGTCGCCCAGCTCGGCCATGAGCAACTCGCCCTGCAGGACAGCCTCGCGGTACTCGAAGCGCTCCGCGAACTCGCGCCCGGTGCGTCGTCGCTCGATGTCGCGCGCCTCGTCGAGGGCCATGCCGCCGACGAGCGCCCGCTCGCCGAGTACCTGCGTGAGGTGCTCGCTCCCGCGATCGGGGCGACCCCTGCCGCCCCCACCGACGTCGTGCTGTACGGCTTCGGGCGGATCGGGCGTCTCCTCGCCCGCATCCTCATCGCGCACACCGGCGGAGGCAGCGGCCTGCGTCTGCGCGCCATCGTCGTGCGCCGCGGCGCCGAGAACGACCTGGTCAAGCGCGCGTCGCTTCTGCAGCGCGACTCCGTGCACGGAAAGTTCGCCGGTTCCGTGACCGTCGATGAGGATGCCGAGCAGATCATCGCGAACGGCACCCGCATCCAGGTGATCTACTCCGACGACCCCGCCGGCATCGACTACACCGCCTACGGCATCCGCGATGCGATCGTCGTCGACAACACCGGGCGCTGGCGCGATGAAGCAGGGCTCTCGCAGCACCTGCAGTCGCCCGGCGTGGCCCGCGTGCTGCTGACCGCCCCGGGCAAGAGCCCGCTCAAGAACATCGTGCACGGCATCAACGACGACACCATCGAGGCCGGCGACCGCATCCTGTCTGCCGCGTCCTGCACGACCAACGCCATCACACCGGTGCTCGCCGCGATCGACGAGGCGTACGGCGTCGTCAAGGGACACGTCGAGACCGTGCACTCGTTCACGAACGACCAGAACCTCATCGACAACTTCCACAAGGGTGACCGGCGGGGCCGCTCGGCGGTGCTGAACATGGTGATCACCGAGACGGGCGCCGCCAAGGCCGTCGCCAAGGCCCTCCCGCAGCTCGAGGGCAAGCTGACCGGCAGCTCGATCCGGGTGCCCACCCCCGATGTGTCGCTGGCCGTGCTCCACCTCACGATCGCGCGGCCGGCGACCAAGGAGCAGGTGAACGACTACCTGCGTCGTGTCTCGCTGCACTCGAAGCTGCGCCAGCAGATCGACTACGTCGAGTCGCCCGAGGTCGTGTCGACCGATTTCGTCGGCTCGCACCGCGCCGGCATCGTCGACGGTCTCGCCACGATCGCCGATGAGGACACGCTCATCCTCTACGTCTGGTACGACAACGAGTTCGGGTACTCCTGCCAGGTCATCCGCGTTCTCGAGGTCATGGCGGGTTCGCACCCGGTGGTGCTCCCGGCGCGCCGAGAGGTCACACTCCAGGGTTGAGCAGGCGCGACGTCGGCGCCGCAGGGCAATATGGGGGCATGACGCCCAGCGCACTGCTGTCCGAACGCCTCCGCTCCCATCGCCTCACCGCGCCAACGCGGACGGTGACGGATGCTGCGGCGCACATGCTCGCCGTGCAGAGCCAGGAGTTCCTCGCCGGTCGCTGGGCGCTCGGCATCCGCACGACCGGCTCTCCGACCCTCGCGACGGTCGACCGTGCCTTCGCTCGGGGTGACCTGGTGCGCTCATGGACGATGCGCGGCACTCTGCACATCATTCCGGCTGCGGATCTGCGCTGGGTGCTCTCGGTGACCGGCGAGCGGCAGCGCAAGCAGGTGGCGGGTCGGCATCGCGAACTCGGAATCGACGCCGAGCTGCTCGATCGCGTCGGGCGGGCGTTCCGGGAACGCCTGGCCGATGGTGGCCGCACCAGGGCGCAACTGCTCGACGACATCGCCGAGCTCGGTATCGACCCTTCGGGGCAGCGCGGCGTGCACATCATCGGCGCACTGTGCGTCGATGCGGTCCTGGTGCAGGGGCCCGTCGTGGTACGCGATGGCGCCGTCGGCCGCGAGCAGCTGTTCGTCCTCGTCGACGAGCACATCCACGCCGAGGCGATGCCCGATGACCCGCTGGCCGAGTTCTTTGTCCGCTACGTCGACGGGCACGGGCCGGCGACCGCTGCGGATTTCGCCTGGTGGTCAGGCCTGACGCTCGGAGCCGCTCGTGAGGCCGTCGAACGGGGGCGGCACCGCGTGAGCGAGGTGGCCGACGGCGTCTTCGTCTCCGCAATGCGACCGCGCCGTGCGCGCGGAGTCGACGATGACGCGGTGCGGGCCCTGCCGATGTTCGACGAGTACTACATCTCCTACGCCGACCGCGGAGCCGTCGCCGATGCCGCGGCCATGGCCCTTATCGGTCCGGGCAAGAACGGCATGGTGCGCGCGAGCCTGCTCTCCCGCGGACGCATCGCGGGGGCGTGGACCCACTCGGCCGCCGTGGGGCGACACCGCGATGCGCCGCTGGCCGAGCCCTTCGACGCCGAACTGGATCCGGATGCCGTCGCCGCCGCTCTGGCGCGCTACAGCGAGTTCGTGAGCGGCTGAGCGCACCCGCCTACTCGTCGGCGTGCCGACCGAGGAACGTGTATACCTCGTTGTCGTCGACGCCGGGGAACGCGCCACGGGGGAGCGGCGAGAACATGTGCGTGTGCACGCGGGCGCTCGGCCAGGCCTTGCCGCTCCAGCGATCGGCGAGCTCGGCAGGAGGGCGGCGGCAGCACGCTTCGTCGGGGCAGGTCGAGACGGCCCGATCCGAGGTCTCGCGTCCTCGCCACCATCGCGCGTCGTCGAAGGGCACGCCGACGGTGACGGAGAACTCTCCGTCACTCGATGAGCCGGTCTGCGTCGCGCACCAGAACGTTCCGGACGGAGTGTCGGTGTACTGGTGGTGCTCGGTCGTCCGGTTCTGCTGAGCGAATGCTTCGCGCGCCTGGAACTTGCGGCACACGCGCTGCCCCTCCACGGCGCCGGTGACGTCCATCGGCAGGGGGAGATCGTCGTTCTCATAGACGCGCGTGATGGCGCCGTTCGCGTCGACGCGCAGGAAATGCAGCCGCATGCCGAGGTGCTGGGTGAGCAGGTTCGTCATCCGCATGGCGGCCGCTTCATGCGTGACGCCGAACGCGTCCCGGAAGTCCTCGACGGCGAGGTTGCGATCCTTCTTCGCCTGTTGCAGGAAGGCGACCGAAGCCGTCTCGGGCATCAGGCAGCAGGCGGCGAAGTAGTTGATCTCGAGCCGCTGCTGCAGGAAGTCCGCATAGTCGGTCGGGGGAGTGTGCCCGAGCAGGCGGTGGGCCATCGCCTGCAGGGCCATCGAGCGCAGGCCGTGGCCGCCAGGGATGGATGCGGGCGGCAGGTAGATCCGGCTGTTCTCGAGATCGGTGACCGAGCGCGTGGAGTGCGGCAGGTCGTTCACGTAGATCAGCTCGAAGCCGAGCTTCTGCGCCATGATGTTCACGGTGCGGTGCGTGAGCGCTCCTTGCACGTGGCCGGCCGATCGAAGGTGCTTCTCGGCGAGCTTCTCGATGTCGGCGAGGTAGTTGTTCTGTTCGCGCATCCGCAGGCGCAGCTCGGTGTTCGCCCGGCGGGCCTCCTCCGGTGTCGCGATCGCCTCGCGTTCACGGCGCTGCAGCTCGCGGTGCAATCCCAGAAGCGATTCGATCGTCTCGTCGCTCATTCCCTTGCTGACGCGCACGGGCGCGATGCCGAGCTGCCGGAACACTGGGCTCTCCTGTGCGCGTTCGAGCTCGATCTCGAGGGCCGCCCTCCGGTTCGGCGGTTCGCCGGAGATCAGATCGGTGACTTCCGTGCCGGTGGCGTGGGCGATCGCCTGCAGCAGCGACAGCTTGGGCTCGCGCTTGCCGTTCTCGATCAGGCTGAGCTGCGACCCCGCGACGCCGACGAGGGCGCCGAGTTCATCGAGCGTGAAGCCGTTCTCCAGACGGTGATGACGGATGCGGTGGCCAAGGGTCGTGAGGTGAATGCCGGAGGTCGCCATTCCTTGAGTCTAGCGAAAGAAACGCACTTCTTAATGACGAGATCGGCCGAAAGTGTCGTGTTGCCGGAAGAAGATAGATACAACGCCCCACACTTCAAAGGAGCAGTCATGGCCATCGCCGAAGTCTTCACCCCTCGTACCTCTGCCGTCGCACCCGCGCGCACGTTCGGAACGGCACCGAGCTATGACACCCCTGCAATGGCCGAGCTGGCCGCATGGGTCGAAGAGATCCGCGCACTCACCCAGCCCGCGAACGTGCACTGGGTCGACGGATCGCGAGCCGAGAACGACTGGCTCCTGCGCGGTCTCGTCAGCGAGGGCAAGCTCATCAAGCTCAACCCCGAGTGGCGCCCCGGGTCCTACCTCGCCCGCTCGCACCCGAGCGACGTCGCCCGCACCGAGGGGCGCACCTTCATCGCCTCCGAGCGCGAGGAAGACGCCGGCCCCACGAACAACTGGGCCGACCCCGCCGAGATGCGCCAGACCATGACCGGCCTCTTCGAGGGTTCGATGCGGGGCCGCACGATGTACGTCGTCCCGTTCTCGATGGGCCCCGTCGGTGGACCGCTCTCGCACATCGGCGTCCAGATCACCGACAGCGCATACGCCGTGGCATCCATCGGCATCATGACGCGCGTCGGCGATGCCGTCACCCGCCGGATCGCCGAGGGCGCGCCGTGGGTGAAGACGGTGCACACGGTCGGCGCTCCGCTCGCCGAGGGCGAGGCGGACGTCGAGTGGCCGTGCAACGACGAGAAGTACATCGTGCACTTCCCGGACACGCTCGAGGTCTACTCGTTCGGCTCGGGCTACGGCGGAAACGCGATCCTCGCGAAGAAGTGCTTCGCCCTGCGCATCGCCTCGGTGATCGCGCGGGATGAGGGTTGGCTCGCCGAGCACATGCTGCTGATCCGGGTGATCGACCCGCAGGGCAAGGCGTACCATGTTGCCGCGGCGTTCCCGTCGGCATGCGGCAAGACGAACCTGGCGATGCTGCGCCCGACGATTCCGGGCTGGAAGGTCGAGACGCTCGGCGACGACATCGCCTGGATCCGCCCCGGTGAGGACGGGCGGATGTGGGCCATCAACCCGGAGGCCGGCTTCTTCGGGGTTGCGCCGGGCACGGGTGAGTCGACGAACGTCACGGCTGTCGAGACGCTGTGGGGCAACACGCTCTTCACGAACGTCGCGCTCCGCCCGGACGGCGATGTCTGGTGGGAGGGGCTCACCGATGAGGCGCCGGCCGAACTCATCGACTGGGAGGGCAACCCGTGGACGCCCGAATCGGGTCGCCCTGCTGCGCACCCGAACTCGCGGTTCACCGTCTCGGCCGCGCAGTGCCCGCAGATCTCCGAGGACTGGGAGCAGGCGGTGCCGCTCGACGTGATCCTCTTCGGTGGTCGTCGTGCCACCAACGTCCCGCTCGTGGTCGAAGCGACCGACTGGACGCACGGGGTGTTCCTCGGGTCGACCATCTCGTCGGAGCGCACGGCAGCGGCCGAGGGCACGCTCGGAGAACTGCGTCGCGATCCGTTCGCGATGCTGCCGTTCTGCGGCTACAACATGGGCGACTACTTCGCGCACTGGCTCAAGGTCGGCCGCAGCCTCCGCTTCGACCGGGCGCCGCGTATCTTCCAGGTGAACTGGTTCCGCCGCGGCTCCGACGGCCGGTTCCTGTGGCCCGGATTCGGCGACAACTCGCGCGTCATCGACTGGATCATCCGTCGCGTCGCGGGCGAGGTGCCGGCGGTGGACAGCCCGATCGGCCGACTGCCGCGGGTGGAGGACCTCAATCTGGACGGACTCGACATCGCGCAGGCGGATCTCGACGAGCTGTTCTCGATCGACTCGGCGGCCTGGCTCGCCGAGGCCGACCTGACGGAGGAGTTCTTCGACACCTTCGGCGACAAGCTGCCGGCCGCGCTGCGCGCCGAGCTCGCGTCGCTGCGCTACCGCCTCGCTAAGGCGTAGCACCCAGACAAGGTGCCGGTTCGGGGGATCCGGCACCCCAGGCGCCCGCAGGGTGCCGAACCAGCGACGGCGGAATGGCGGAGACAGCCCATGGCTGAGTGGTCTCCGGCGTTCCGCCGTCGCTCATGCCAGCAGTTGATGCCTGGCGAGGTCGCGGTAGAGCGGTGTGGACTCGACGAGCTCGGTGTGCGTCCCCTGACCCACCACCGCCCCGTCCTGCAGCACGATGATGAGGTCGCTGTCGACGACGGTCGACAGGCGGTGCGCGATCACGATGAGCGTGCGGTCGGAGGAGACGGCGTCGATGGCCTCTCGCATCCGCCGTTCGTTGACGCCGTCCAGTGACGAGGTCGATTCATCCAGCAGCAGGATCGGTGCCTCGGTGAGCAGCGCCCGCGCGATGGCGAGGCGCTGACGTTCGCCGCCGGACAGCATCACGCCGTCCTCTCCGACGGGCGCCTCGAGGCCGAGCGGGCTCCGCTCGAGCACGTCGCCGAGGTTCACCGCGTGCAGCACGCGCTCGCAGTCGGCATCGGATGCCGCAGGAGCGGCGAGCCGCAGATTGTCGGCCAGGGTGCCCGCGAGCGTCGGGGCATCCTGCTCCACGTAGCCGAAGTGCGCGCGCAGCTCGTCGCGCGGGTAGGTGCGGGCGTCGTGACCGTGCAGGCGGATGGAGCCGCCGGTCGGATCGTAGAACCGCTCGAGGAGGGAGAGGATCGTGCTCTTGCCGGCGCCGCTCGGCCCGACGAGGGCGACGCGCGCCCCGCGTGGTACGGCGAACGAGACGCCGCGCAGGACTTCCCGTGCCGGAGCCGGGGTGCCCGCGTCATCCGCGCGCTCCAGATGGGCATCGGCGAGAAGCGTGTGCGCGGCGAGGGCGGCGGCCTGACGTGCGGCGACGACGTTCTCGGGGTACTGGAATCGCACATCGCGGAACTCCACAGCGGGAGCATCCACGTCGGACCCGGAACGGGAAATGGATGCCGCAGCCACCGCGTCGTCCTGTTCCTCGGTCGGCAGGTCCAGAACCTCCTGAATACGGCCGAGGGCGCCGAGGGCCTGATTCACCGAGGTGATCGCACCGAATGTGGAGGCGAGCGGCATCACCAGCATGAACAGGAACATGATGAACGTGATGAGCGAAGCGATCGTGATCGCGCCGGCCGCGACACGGAACCCGCCCACGCCGAGAACCACGAGCAGAGACAGCTGCAGCGCGATGCCGGCGATCGGGACGACGAGCGACGAGATCTTCGCGATCTTCACGCCGAGCCCGTAGGCGTCGGTGGCGAGTTCCGACACGGCGGTGGTCTCGCGCTCGGTGGCACCGGAGGCGCGGATGGTGCGAATCGATCCCACGGCGCGCTCCACGCCGGAGGCGAGCTCGCCCACCTTCTCCTGCTGCGCCGTGGATGCGGTGCGGATGCGTCCACTGAGGATGGTGACGACCACGACGCTGACGCCGATCACCACCACGATGAGCAGGAGGAGGATCGGGTCGATGATGAGCATGGCGATGAGGGCGCCGAGGAACAGGATGGCGCTGCCGACGGCATCCGCCAGCCCCTGCGTGAGCACGGCGTAGAGCAGTGTCGTGTCGGTTCCGACGCGCGAGACGAGGTCGCCCGTTCGGCGGGCGTCGAACTCGCTGATCGGCAGGTGCAGGATGCGGGCGATGAGCTTTCGGCGGCTCGACAGGACCACGGCGGTGCCGGTGCGCTGCAGGAGATAGTGCTGGTAGCCGGAGATGACCGACGACACGACCACGAGTCCGACGAGCACCCACACCAGGATCCCCAGGCCGCGCTGGGACTGCACCGCCTCGATGACCTGGCCGACGAGGAGGGGTTGTGCGAGTGAAGTCGCTGCTCCCACCACACTCAGCACCGCGACGACGACGAGAGTGCGCTTGTGCTCGAAGAGGAAGGGGAGAAGCTGGCGGAACGTGGCGCGCGGACCATCCTGCTGCGCGCCTCGTCCGCGTCGGCGTGGCGTCGCCGTGCGGGACATTCGGGACCTCGATCTAGAAGGGGTACTTCGACCGTACTTCCTGTGAAGACGGATTCTGTGGGTCGGCTGAGTGATCAGCTTCGGCCGTACTTGCGGTGCGCAGCCTGTTTCGTCACGCCGAGCGCGCTCGCGATCGCCTGCCAGGAGTACCCTGCATTGCGTGCGCGGCGCACCTGGGCTTCCTCGCTGCGCGCGATCTCCTGCCGGGCGCCGGCGAGCCGATGCAGTTCGGCCAGGGGCTCGCCCCCGTCTTCCTGTGCGATCGCGGTCTGCAAAGTCATGAGTGGACCTCCTCCTGCGTCAATACTTGTTGACTCAGGAACTTTTGTCAACAGAGGTTGACGTCACGTGCTTCGAAGAGCACAAAGGGCTGCATTTCGCGAGGAAATGCAGCCCTTTGCGCTCCTTGAAGGGAACGGGGAGCTACAGCTCGACCGCGGCCGCGAGCCCGAGGTCCTCCTCGTAGTCGATGTCCTTCGTCTCCGGCGCGAAGATCAGCGCGATGAACGTCAACACGGCCATCGCCGACAGGTAGAAGCCGACCAGCCACGGCTCACCGCCGGCTGCGGCCCACAGGGCGACGGCGATGATCGGCGCCACCGCGGCACCGAGGATCGACGAGACGTTGTAGGAGATCGCTGAGCCGGTGTAGCGGACGTTCGTGGGGAAGAGCTCGGGCAGCATGGCCCCCATCGGCCCGAAGGTCGCACCCATCAGCAGGAAGCCGACGATGAGGAAGATCTGCGTCATCGTTGCGGTGAGGGCCGGTGTCGCCTGCGGCAGGAGGAAGAAGTTGAACGTGAGTCCGAAGAGCACGATCGCACCTGTGACGCCCAGCAGGAGTTTGCGGCGGCCGATCCGATCGGCGAGCGGACCGCTGACGAGCGTGAAGATACCGAAGAACACCACACCCACGATCTGCATCAGCACGAAGTCGGTATAGCCGAATCCGAGTCCGGGATAGAACTGATCGGCGAACGCGGCGGCGTCGAAGTCCTTGCCCGCTGCCTCGGCGGCGGCTTGGGCTGCGGCGGATGCCGTGTCGAGCGAAGCCGCCTTGGTGCCGTAGCTGAGGGTGAAGTTCGTCATCAGGTAGAACAGCACGTACGTGGCCAGCATGATGAATGTGCCGAGGATGAGGTGCCACCAGTGGTGCCGGAAGACGGTGGCGAGGGGAAGTTTGCGGATCGCGCCCTTCTCGGTCGCCTTCGTGAAGGTCTCGGATTCCACGAGCTTCAGACGCACCCACAGGCCGATGATGACCATGACGGCGGAGAAGAGGAACGGGATCCGCCAGCCCCAGGCGAGGAAGGCTTCGGACTTCAGCGCCGGATTCTCACCGTGCGGCAGCAGCCAGTTGATGGCGAGGAAGATCCCGTTGGCGATGATGAATCCCAGCGGTGCGCCGAGCTGGGGGAAGGTGCCGTACCAGGCGCGTTTGCCCTTCGGTGCGTTCTCGGTGGCGACCAGCGCCGCGCCCGACCATTCGCCGCCGAGCGCGAATCCCTGCGCCAGGCGCAGAATCAGCAGCAGAAGAGCTGCGACCCAGCCGATCTGCTGGAACGTCGGGAGCAGCCCGATGATGAAAGTCGCGATGCCCATCGTGAGCAGGGAGGCGACGAGCGTCGCCTTGCGACCGAACTTGTCGCCGAAATGTCCGAAGACCATCGCGCCGATCGGGCGCGCCACCATCGCGGCGCCGAACACCGCGAACGAGGCAAGAAGGGATGTGGTGTCGTTCCCGGTCGGGAAGAACAGCACGGGGAACACGAGCACGGCTGCCGTCGCGTAGGCGTAGAAGTCGTAGAACTCGATGGTCGTGCCGACCAGACTCGCCGTGATGACCCGTGAGCGCGGGTTCGCGGGCGCTGTTGCAGTGCTCAAGAGTGCTCCTCCGATCGTCGCTCCGTGCGGAGCACGTGGGAGTTTACGCCTTCCTGAACGTCAGCTGTGCGAACCCGGCGCGCGTCATTCCTCCGTGTCGCCCAGAGAGAGCTCCGCGACGAAACCAGCGCGCGGCGCGAGCAGCTGGTCGAGTTCGAGAACGACCAGCCGGTTCGTGCCGGCCTTCGTCGCCGGCGACGGGACGTACATCGTGCGCTGCGGTCCGTTGCGCCAGTAGCGGCCGAGGAAGAAGCCGTTCACGAACGCGTAGCCCTTGCCCCAGCATGAGATGTCCAGGAACAGATCCGAAGAGGATTCCAGCGTGAACTCGCTCGTCCATGCGTTGGCTCCGGCGACGGCGGGAGCCTCTCCTGCGCGTTCGGCGACGTCGGCAGCGATGCTCGCGACATCGAGTGGCGTTGCGCGCCAGCCATGCAGCGGCACATCGTCGAGAGTCGGGGTGCCGATCAGGCCCTTCTCCTCGCCGAGGCGCTGGCCGTAGTTCACGCGACCCTGATCCTCGACGAGGATGCTGAGGGTGTGCCCGGCAGGAATCGAGATCGCCCGGTCGTGACGCATCCGCGAGAGGGTTCCGACGTTCTGGCCGTCGACGCTGACCCAGCCGATGTCGCGGACGCCGTCGATCCGGAGCACGCCACCCGCGGAGTCCGGCAGATCGATGTCATAGCGGATGAGGGAGCTGAGGTGATTCAGGTCGTCGAAGGTCGCCGGGGCGTCGGTGGGCGCAGCGGATGCCGTGGCATCGGTCCACGCGCCCGATGGGGTGAGCGGCACGGTGAACACCGGTGCCGCTGCGGGCTGTTCGGGCAGGTCATCCGGCACGGGGGCGTACTTCTCTATCACGTCACGGAACGCGAAGAACTTCGCGGTGGGGTTGCCCGCCTCGTCGAGGGGAGCGTCGTAGTCGTACGACGTGGCCAGCGGAAGGTAACGGCCTTTGTGATTCGCGCCGTTCGTGAGGCCGAAGTTCGTGCCGCCGTGGACCATGTAGATGTTCACCGAGGCTCCGGCGGCGAGGAGAGCATCGAGCTCTTCCGCGGCGACGGCCACATCGGTGGTGTGGTGCACACCGCCCCACCAGTCGAACCAGCCGTCCCAGAACTCGGAGCACATCAGCGGGCCGGTCGGCTGGTGCCTGCGAAGGGTCGCCAGGCGCTCGTTGCTGCGTGAGCCGAACGAGCCGGTCCGATGAAGGCCGGGAAGGCTGCCATCGTCGAGCATCTGGTCGATGGGCTGGTCGACTGTGGTGAGCGGAACGGTGATGCCGGCGTCCCGGGTGACCTCGACGAGCGCCTCGAGGTAAGCCTTGTCGGAACCGTACGCTCCGTACTCGTTCTCGATCTGCACGAGCACCACGGGTCCGCCGTGATCGATCTGGCGCGGGGCGACGATCTCATACACGCGGCGCAGGTAAGCGCTGACTTCGGCGAGATATGCCGGCTCGGAGGAGCGCAGCTCGCGGCCCGCTCCGGTGAGCCAGGTCGGCAGCCCGCCGTTGTGCCATTCCGCGCAGATGTAGGGACCGGGGCGCACGATGGCATCCATGCCCTCGGCATGCACGAGGTCGAGGAACCGGCCGAGATCGTTCCAGCCGCTCGCGTCCCATTCCCCTCGTCGCGGCTCGTGAGCGTTCCACGCGACGTAGGTCTCGATCGTGTTGAGACCCATCAACCGCGCCTTGCGGATGCGGTCCTGCCACTGATCCGGGTGCACGCGGAAGTAGTGGAGGGCGCCGGAGATCACGCGGTGGGGCCGGCCGTCACGGAGGAAGTCGGACTCGCCGATGGAGAAGGAGGTCACGTTGTAGTGCTTTCGATCATGGTGGGGCGGGCGGGATCGAATCCCGCCCGCCCGGTTCGGAGGTTACTTGTTGACGGTGAAGCCCTGCGCGTTGCCGTATTCGGCGAGCGCATCCTGCCAGGCGGCGAGACCCTCGTTCAGGTCGGTGCCGTTCTGGTACGACTGACCGACGGTGTCGCCGAAGATGCTGTTCGCGTAGACCTGGTAGGGCAGGTAGCTCCAGTCCTCGACCACGTCGTCTGCAGCCCCGGCGAGAACTTCGTTGATCTTCTGGCCGCCGAAGTACTCGGGTGCGTCGCTGAGGAACTCCTCGCTGGACAGTTCGGCCGTCGTCGACGGGAAGCCGCCGCTCTCGAGGAAGATCGAGATGCTCTCCTCGGAGTTGTTCAGCCACCACAGGAAGCCGGCTGCGAGCTCCGGGTTCTTGCTCTGCGACGTGACAGCCTGGCCGCCGCCACCGTTCTCAGCGCTTGCTGCGGTGCCGTCGTAGGTCGGCATCGGTGCGACCCGCCAGTCTCCGGCGCCGTCGGGGGCTCCGGAGATGAGGTTGCCCGGCATCCAGGCTCCGATCACCAGGGTCGCGAGGCTGCCGTCGCCGAGGGCGCGGAACCACTCGTCGCTCCAGCTGCCGTAGGGAGCCAGGAGATCTTCCTCGACGAGGCGGTTCCAGTTCTCGGTCCACTTCTTGGTTCCGGCGTCCGCCAGGTCGAGCGTGACGTCGGTGCCCGACGTCTGGAACGGCTGTCCGCCGGCCTGCCAGATCATCGAGGTCGCGAAGCCCGCGTCGCCGATGTCGTTGGTGATGTACGCGGACGGGTTGGCGGCGTGGATCGTCTTGGCGGCCTCGTAGTACTCGTCCCAGGTGGTCGGTACGGCGACGCCAGCGGCGTCGAAGACGGCCTTGTTGTAGAACAGTGCCATGGGGCCGGAGTCCTGCGGCAGGCCGTAGATCGCGTCGCCGTCGGTGACGGAGTTCCAGGTGGAGGCGGTGTAGTCGTCCTCGAAGTCGGCGAAGCCGTACTGCGACAGATCGGCGAACGCGTCGGTGAGCGCGAACTGCGGGAAGGCGTAGTACTCGATCTGCACGACGTCAGGCGCGCCGGAGCCCGCCTTGATCGCGTTCTGCAGCTTGGTGTACTCCTCGTTGTTGGTACCCGCGTTGACGAGGTTCACCTTGACGTTCGGGTACTCCTTCTGGAACGCCTTGACCTGTGCCTCCGCAGAGGGGGTCCAGGACCAGTAGGTGATCTCGCCGCCGGTCTCGAGCGCCGCCTCGACGGAATCGAATGAGCCGTCGCCGCCGGTGCTGCCGTTGCCGTTATCGGTGCCCGCGCTGCAACCGGCGAGCGCCAGCGCCGCTACGGTTCCCGCTGCGAGCGCTGCAAGAGCGCGTCGGGCAGCGGGGGAAGGGAGGTGCTTCATTGCTGTGTCCTTTCGGGAGGGTACGGCCCTTCGGTGGGCCGCCGTTTTGGTGCAGGGGAGCGGCGCTACTGCTTGACGCTTCCCGCGGTGAGTCCTGACTGCCAGAAACGCTGCAGCAGCAGGAACGCGATGACGATCGGGATGATCGTGAGGAGGGATCCCATGATCACCAGGTTGTAGATCGGCTGGGATCCGGCACCGATGGCCTGGGCGCTCCACTGGTTCAGGCCGACGGTGAGGGGGTACCAGGCCGGGTCGGAGAGCATGATCAGGGGCAGGAAGTAGTTGTTCCAGGTCGCGACGACCGTGAAGAGGGCGACCGTCACGATGCCGGGAGCGAGCAGCCTCATCGAGATCGTGAAGAAGGTGCGGAACTCTCCGGCGCCGTCGATGCGCGCTGCCTCGAGCAGCTCGGTGGGGATCGACTCGGTGGCGAACACCCAGATCAGATACAGCCCGAACGGGCTGATCAGTGACGGGATGATGACGGCCCAGGGGGTGTTCGTGAGGCCGAGCTCGCTGAAGAGCAGGAACGTCGGGACCGCCAGTGCCGTACCGGGGACCGCGACCGCGCCGAGCACGATCGCGAAGACCGCACGGCGGCCGGGGAAGCGGTACTTGGCGAGTCCGTAGCCCGCCATCGTCGCGAGCAGTGTCGCACCGCCGGCGCCGACGACGACGTACAGGAGGGTGTTGCCGAGCCAGCGCAGGAAGATGCCGTCGCGGTAGGCGAACGTCGCGGCGAGGTTGTCGAAGAACGCGAAGTCGTCAGCGAACCACAGCCCGAACGAGCTGAAGAGGCCGGCCTGGGTCTTGGTCGCGCTGAACAGCAACCAGATCAGCGGCACGAGGGTGTACAGCGCGTAGATGACCATCACGAGAAGCAGCGTCTTGGACGAGCGCGGGTTCATCGCGTCGTGGCGCTTGCGTGGGGGGCGGGCAAGGGCGATGGCCATTTCAGCGCACCTCCGACTTCGAGCCGCGCAGCTGCACGACGTAGGCGATCACGGCCGTGATGACGCCCATGATGATGGCGATCGTCGCGGCGTAGTTGAACTGCTGCCCGGCGAACGAGAGGTTGTACGCGTACATGTTGGGCGTGAAGAACGTGGTGATCACGTTCGGGGCGAGCGGGCGCAGGATGTTCGGCTCGTTGAAGAGCTGGAAGCTGCCGATGATCGAGAAGATCGTGGCGATCACGAGCGCTCCGCGTACCGACGGGATCTTGATCGAGAAGATCGTGCGCCAGGCGCCGGCGCCGTCGAGGGAGGCCGCCTCGTACATGTCGGTGGGGATCGTCTTCAGCGAGGAGTAGAAGATGAGCATGTTGTAGCCCACGAACTCCCAGGTGACGATGTTGCCGATCGAGAGCAGCATCCATTCCTTGGCGAACGGTGTGAGCGCCTCGAATCCGAGGAAGTCGTTGACGTTGGCGGTGAGCCCGAACTGATCGCCGTAGATGTAGCCCCACATCAGGACTGCGACGACGGCGGGGACGGCATAGGGCAGGAAGATCAGGATGCGGAAGAAGGATGCTCCGCGCAGTCGCGCACTGTCGAGCGCGAGCGCGGCGCCGAGCGCGAGGGCGAGCATGATCGGCACCTGCACGACGAGGAACAGCACGACGCGGCCGAACGACTCCCAGAACTGGGGGTCGGTGAGGGCACGAGCGTAGTTCTCGAAGCCGACGAATGCGGTGCCGCCGATCAGCTTCTCCTGGAAGAAGCTGAGGTAGAGCGCGTAGGCGAGCGGGGTGAGGAACACCAGGGTGAACACGACCATGAACGGCCCGACGAATGCCCAGCCCTTCCAGTCGAGCTTCTCGCGGCGTCGGAGGCCGGGCGCTCCGAGGGCTGCGGTGATATCAGTCGTCATCGACGAGACCTTCTCTGAATCGGGGCGCCTGGTGCGCCGTGTGTCAACGTCAACATACGCGATGGAATGCTAGTGTGTCAACGTCAACACAGGATGGGTGGTCGATGGTGACAACGGAGACTCCGGACGAGCCGCAGCTGCGGCGTCGAGAGCCGTCCATGGAGGACGTGGCGCGCGAGGCCGGGGTGTCCGGTCAGACCGTTTCGCGGGTCGTCAACGCGCGCGGCTACGTCGGCGCGGCCACTCGCGTTCGGGTCGAAGACGCGATGCAGCGACTCGGCTACCGCCCGAACAGTGCAGCCAGGGCGCTGCGCTCCGGGCGCTTCCGGGCGATCGGCGTGATCATGTTCTCGTTCAACTCGTACGGCAACCAGCGAACGCTCGACGCGATCGCGGTCAGGGCTGCGCAGATGGGCTACGCGCTCACGTTGATCCCCGTGGAATCGAACGCGCAGGAGACCGTGGCCGGCGCGTTCCGCCGAATAGAAGAGCACGCCGTCGACGGCATCATCATCGTGATCGAGGCCCATCAGCTCGATGAGGCGGACGTCGAGATCCCCAACGGGCTGCCGGTGGTGCTCGTCGATTCGAACCGCGGCACGAGTCATCCGTTCGTCGACACCGATCAGGCGCAGGGCGCCCGGTTGGCGACGGAACATCTGCTCGACCTCGGACATGAGACGGTGTGGCATGTCACCGGGCCGACGAAATCGTACTCCGCCGAGCGCCGCCGGGATTCCTGGCGGTCGACGCTCGAATCACGAGGGCGGGTCGTGCCCGACGCGCTCCCCGGTGACTGGACGGCGGCATCCGGCTATCAGGCGGGGGTGCAGCTGCGTGACATCGAGGGTGTGACCGCGGTCTTTGCCGCGAACGACCAGATGGCGATCGGCGTCGTACGTGCGTTCCGCGAGATCGGACTCGACATCCCCGGCGACGTCAGCGTGGTCGGCTTCGACGGACTGCCGGATGCCGCACAGCTGTGGCCTCCGCTGACGACCGTGCAGCAGCATCCCGAGCGCGTCGGTGCGCTGGCGGTCGATACGCTCCTCGCCGAGCTCGACAGCGGGGAGCGCCCTCAGACCTCCCTTGTCGGCACCGAGCTCATCGTCAGGGAGAGCACGGCGCCGCCGCGGAAGAGCTGAGGGTCAACGCCAGAGCAGAGCGAGGGCGGCGTTGGTCACTGTGAGGATGCCGATGAGCCAGAACATCGCCGCGGGCACGGCCTTGCCGCGCTTCTGACGTCCGTAGCCGATGCCGACCAGTGCCCCGACGACGACCAGGATGCCGAACTTCACGCCGATCTTGACGTAGTTCAGGTCATGATCGAGGCCCCACGGAGCCGCCAACGCCAGACCGGCGAGTCCAGCGATCGCCAGGCCGTAGTCCATCATCTTCGTGATCTGCCGCTTGCCGCCGAAGGCCTCCACGGCCCACGATCCGAAGAGGACGGCGAAGCCGATGAGGTGGACGAGCAGGACGATCAGGCGCAGGGTCTCCATGCCCCTCACCGTACGCCAGCGGACTCATCCGCCGCCAGATAGGTGAGCCTCAGATTCAGCCGCGCAGTTCGCGGATGACGAGGGCGGTGCGCAGCGCAGCATCCGCAGCTTCAGCGCCCTTGTCCTCCTTCGAGCCCTCGAGGCCGGCGCGGTCGAGTCCCTGCTGCTCATCATCGAGGGTCAGCACGCCGAAACCGACCGGCTTGCCGGCATCCAGCGAGACGCGGGTGAGCCCGTCGGTCGTGGCTGCAGACACGTACTCGAAGTGCGGGGTGCCACCGCGGATGATCACGCCGAGGGCGACGACGGCGTCGGCTCCGCCGGCGAAGGCGGCCTGTGCGGCGACGGCCAACTCGAACGAACCGGGTACGCGCACGAGGCGGTGCGATGCCTTGGCGTCGTTCAGCACACGTTCAGCGCCGACGATGAGGGCCTCGCTGATGACCTCATGCCAGGTGCCGGCGATGATGACGACGTTCAGTCCGCGTCCGTCGATGTTGTCGGTGGCCGGTGCTCCTGCGCCGCTCATGAATTGCCCTTTCCGTTCGCGAGAGCCTCTGCGAGGTCCGCCTCGCCGATGATGTGACCCATGCGATCGCGCTTGGTCTCCAGGTACTGGTGGTTGTTCGGGCCGACGCCGACGATCAGGGGGACCTGTTCGATGACGTCGAGTCCGAGCTCACGGAGCTGCGTGACCTTGTCGGTGTTGTTCGTCAGCAGACGCACCTTCGAGATGCCCAGATCGCTGAGGATGCCGGCCGCCGCCGCGTACTCGCGGGCATCGGCGGGGAGGCCGAGGGCGAGGTTGGCGTCGACGGTGTCGAGCCCCTCTTCCTGCAGGCTGTAGGCGCGCAGCTTGTTGATGAGGCCGATGCCGCGCCCCTCGTGGCCGCGCATGTAGATCACGACGCCGCCGTGCTCGTCGATCTCGTCGAGTGCGGCATCCAGCTGAGGACCGCACTCGCACTTCAGGGAGCCGAAGGCCTCTCCGGTCAGGCACTCGGAGTGCACGCGCACCAGCGCCGTCTCGGTCGGTTCGCCCGAGACGACGGCGATGTGGTCGGTGCCGGTCACGCGGTCCTTGTACGCGAGGAAGCGGAACGTGCCGTGAGTGGTCGGGACGGTGGCATCGGCGCGCAGGCTGACGCGACGGCTCTTGCGTTTGTGCGCCACCTCGTCTCGCGGGTCGTGTTCGTTGAGATACGCGATGAGCTGCTCGATCGTGATCACCGGGATGCCGTCGCGTTCGCCGAGCTCGATCAGTCCCGGCATGCGCATCATGCTGCCGTCCTCGGCGACGACCTCGGCGATGGCGCCGACCGGACGGAGCCCGGCGAGGCGCATCAGTTCGACGGCGGCCTCGGTGTGACCGCTGCGCTCGCGCACGCCGCCGTCGACGGCGCGGAGCGGCAGGACGTGACCGGGGCGGATGATGCTGGTCGGCGTCGACGCCGGATTCGCGAGCACGTTCAGCGTGTGCGCCCGATCCGAAGCGCTGATGCCGGTCGTCACGCCTTCCGCGGCATCCACACTCACCGTGTACGCGGTGGAGCGGGAGTCCTCATTGGACTCCACCATCGGCTGCAGGTTCAGGCTGTCTGCGAGATCCGCGGGCATCGGCGCGCAGATGAAGCCCGACGACCAGCGCACCGTCCACGCCACCCATTCCGGGGTGGCGAGTTCGGCTGAGAGGATGACGTCGCCCTCGTTCTCGCGGTTCTCATCGTCGGCGACGAGGACGGGGCGTCCGGCGCGCAGCGCGTTGAGCGCCTCGGGGATGGTGGCAAGGCTCATCGCGAGCCTCCTTCCTGTGCAGACCGGAAGGCGAGCAGGCGCTCGACGTGCCGGGCGAGGATGTCGGTTTCGAGATTGACGCGGTCGCCGACCGCGCGCGAGCCGAGTGTGGTCGCGACGAGGGTCTCCGGGATGAGGGAGACCTCGAACCAGGCTTCGGGCGTCGGGGGCGAGCTGACCGCGCTCACGGTGAGAGAGGTGCCGTCGACGGAGATCGACCCCTTGTCGACGACGAGCGGCGCGAGATCGGCGGGGAGGCTGATCCGCAGCACGCTCCACTGGGCGCCGGGGCGCACCTCGAGCACGACGCCCGTTCCGTCGACGTGCCCTTGAACGATGTGTCCGCCGAGTCGCGCGCCGACCGGCATCGCCTTCTCGATGTTGACGCGGGTCCCGACCGTTGCTCCGCCGATCGCGGCGACGTCGAGCGTCTGCTTCATCACGTCGGTGTCGAACGTCTCTGCCGTCGATCCCACGACGGTGAGGCACACGCCGGAGACGGCGATCGACTCGCCGTGCACCGCGTCCGCAGCTGCCTTCGGAGCCCGAACGGTCAGTCTCCAGCCGTCGCCGGCCGGTGCGATGGCGGTGATCTCGCCGATCTCTTCGATGATTCCGGTGAACATCAGCTGGCTCCTTCGTTCTCGTTCTTGTCCTCGCCGGAGGATGGCGTCGGGTGACCGACCGCCAGCACGTCGGCGCCGAGCGGCAACCACTCGTCGATCGTCAGGCGACGAGCCGCGGCGATCGTCGGGACGGCGATGTCGGTGAGCGCGAGGCGATGGCCGCCGAGCAGCACCGGTGCGAGGTAGACGAGAACCTGATCGACCAGGTCGGCCGCGATGAACGCGCTGGCGAGCGTCGGTCCGCCCTCGATGAACACTTTCTGGATGCCGCGGGCATGCAGATCTGCGACGACGGCGTGCAGATCCCTGGTGTCGTAGAACAGGGGCTGGTGCGGGTGGCGGCGCAGTGCGGCGTCTGCCGGAGTGGTGCGTGAGCCGATGACGACGGGGACCGGCTGGTTCGGGTGGAGCGTCTCGCCGATGCGCGCGGTGAGGGCGGGGTCGTCGGCGATGACCGTGCCGGTGCCGACCACGATCGCGTCGGCCTCGGAACGTCGCCGGTGCACGTCGGCGCGGGCGGCAGAGCCCGTGATCCATTGACTCGTGCCGTCATCGGCGGCGGCACGCCCGTCGAGGCTCTGCGCCCACTTCACCGTGATCTGCGGCCGTCCGAGTCGCTGAGCGGTCAGCCAGTCGGCGATGAGATCGCGAGCGGCATCGGCCTGCTCACCGGCATCCACAGACACACCGGCGTCGCGAAGTCTCTCCGCTCCACCGCCGGATTCGGCGCCGGGATCGGCTGCGGCGTAGACGACACGGGAGATGCCCGCCTCGATGAGGGCGACGGAGCAGGGGCCGGTGCGCCCGGTGTGGTTGCAGGGTTCGAGCGTGACGACAGCGGTCGCTCCGCGAGCGGCACCGGGTGCGAGATGGGAGAGGGCATCGACCTCGGCGTGCGGCGTGCCCGCGCCGTGGTGCCAGCCCTCGGCGAGGACTTCGCCTGTGGGGGAGAGGATGACGGCGCCGACCTGCGGGTTCGCGCCGCGGGGGCCGAGGGAGGCGAGTTCGAGCGCGCGACTCATCGCCGTGCGTTCTGCCTCGTTCACTGCCATCCGTCTGTCCTTCGATGAGGCTCCGGGGGTGGCAGAAGACGCGCTGGCGCCTCGTGCTGCCTCCCATCCGGACTAGCGAGGTCTCCCTCGCATCACCGTCGGTCCCGGAATTTCACCGGGTCAGCGCCTCGGTTTCCCTCGACGCTCGCGGACTGTCACCGCCGGTTCGGATTCTCACCGACCCCGGAGCACGTTGTTGCTCTGAGTGTAGTCAACGCGTCTGAATGGATTTCATTCCCGGTATCGCGGTCATTTCAGCAGTCGTGACAGTCGGCGGTCGGCCAGAGGCTTGCCGCCGGTCTGGCACGTGGGGCAGTACTCGAGTGAGCGGTCGGCGAAGAACACACTGCGCACGGTGTCTCCGCAGACGGGGCATGTCTCGCCCCTGCGGGCGTGCACCTGCATGCCTCGACGTTTGGCGTCCTTGAGGTCGGCCGGTGGTTTTCCGGATGCTTCGGCCACCGCATCCCGCAGAGTGGTCTGCATCGCTGCGAAGAGGCGTTCGACCTCTTCGGCATTCAGCTTCCCGGCGTTGGCGTATGGCGACATACGAGCCGCATGCAGGATCTCGTCGGAGTAGGCGTTGCCGATGCCGGCGATGACCGACTGGTCTCGCAGCAGTCCTTTGATCTGTGTCCGGCGACCCTCGAGCAGCCCTGCGAAGACGTCGAGGGTGAAGCTCGGATCGAGGGGGTCGGGTCCGAGTCGAGCGATCCCCGGAACGTCTTGCGGGTCGCGCACCACGTACACGGCGAGCGACTTCTTCGTGCCGGCTTCGGTGAGGTCGAAGCCGCTGCCGTCGTCGAGCGCGACGCGCAACGCGATCGGCGACTTCCCCGGCCTGATCAGCGTGGTGGGCACGGTCTCGTACCAGCGCAACCAGCCGGCCTTGGCGAGGTGGAAGGCGAGATGCAGGTCGCCTGCACAGGACAGCACGACGAACTTGCCCAGGCGCGTGGATGCGGTGATCTCGGCATTCTGCAGCGCGGTGATCGGCGGATCGTAGGTCTTCAGCGCGGAGATCGCGGAGACGGTCGCGCGAGAGATCGTGCGCCCGACGGCGCGCTCGCCGAGGAAATCGGTCAGGCCCTGGACTTCCGGCATCTCCGGCATGGATTCATCTTGTCATCGGCATCCGACACTGTCACCCGGTCTGTGCGCCCTCGGCATCCTGGGGCCCATAAGGACTGGGCCGGGTCGCTCGCCCACCGGGGATCCTCGGGTCCTGGCGCCTGCGCGCTCAGCTTTCCGGCGACACGATCGCGCGGAGCGCGGCGACGTGCGCCGCGTAGGCGCCACCTCCCCGCGCGGTCAGTCTGACCCATGTGCGTTGCCTGCCGAACGTCGCGGCCTTGTGGATCGACACATAATCCGCCTCGGCGAGAACCTTCAGATGCTTGCTCACGACAGAGTCGGCGACGCCGAGCGCATCCCGAAGCGCCGCGAACTCGACCTCGCCAGGGATCGCATCGAGCATCGCGAGGATGCGCAGACGCTGCGGCGCGTGCACGATCTCATCGAACTGCGGCTCCGTCACGGTGTGACCCGAGACGCTTCCCACCGGCGATTGAGGATGGCAGAGCCGAGGCCGGCGGCGATGCCTCCGGCGAGGGCGGTGAGGAGGATGGTCCAGGAGGGGCGTTCCGCGAGGTGCAGCGCCGCGGCCGCGAGCACCGGCAAGGCGGCGAGTACCGCTGCCCACGCCCAGAGCCACGCAGGCCATGCCCGGCCAGGCACAGAGGTGCCCGTCACTCGGCGGTGCGCGCCGATCACGGCCAGGTCGGCCACGAGCACGCCGAGAATCGCGGGCAGGAACCACCACGTGCCCGTTCCGAGGCCGACGATGAGAACGAGGAGGGCGACGAGTGCGCCGACCAACCAGAAGTACCAGCGTGGAGTGCGGATGCGCCGAACGATCGACGCGCGCGCCTCGGCTATCGAGCCGAGATCGCCTGCGGAGGGATGACCTTCTGTTTCCATGATGGAAAGTTTCACACTTTCCATCATGGAAAACAAGCGTGTGGGGAACGAGCGCGCCATCTTCCGGTCGTACCGCGTGCGACATCGCGGCCCAGTGTCGTCGGCCGCGGCTAGGCTTGTCCGGTGACTGTTCCGGGGATTCTGCGCGCCTTGGAAGAGGCGACCCTTTATCGTGACGCCCTCACCTGGGCGCAGACCGATGCGGACCTCGGCCTCGTCGATGGCTTGGACGCGCCGACGCTCGCCGGCCTCCTCGAACGGCGGCGAGATGCCGGGCATCCGGCGGCGCTGCTCGTCGTCGCGCCGACCGGCCGGCGCGTGGAGAGCCTTTCCCTGGCGCTCGGCGCCTATATGCCGGATGCCGATGTGCTCACCTTCCCCGCATGGGAGACCCTGCCGCATGAGCGTCTGAGCCCCAGCCCCGACACGGTGGGGCAGCGCCTGCAGACCCTTCGTCGCATCGCCGATTGGTCCGGCGAGCGTCCGCTCATCGTCGTCGCCTCGGTGCGGGCGGCTCTGCAGCCGATCGCGGGAAATCTCGGTGAGATCGCCCCGCTCGAACTCCGCGTCGGGACCCGCCGCAACGATCTCGAGGTCGTCGCCGAGCAACTCGTCGAACGTGCGTACTCGCGCGTCGACATGGTGTCTCGACGCGGCGAGTTCGCCGTCCGCGGCGGCATCCTCGATGTGTTCCCGCCCACGTCGGAGCATCCTTTCCGCGTCGAGTTCTTCGGCGACGAGATCGATCAGATCCGGGCGTTCTCGATCGCCGATCAGCGGTCCCTCCCCGGTGACGTCGCCGGGGTCGATCTGCCGCCCAGCCGCGAACTGCTGCTCACCGCTGATGTCCGCGACCGGGCACGTGCGCTCATCGGCGGCTTCCCGGCGATCGCGGGCATGCTCGAGAAGATGGCCGAGGGCATCCCGGTCGAGGGCATGGAATCGCTCCTGCCTGCCGTCGCAGGTCCCTTGAAATCGCTCGCCGAGTACCTGCCGGCCGGAAGCGCCACGGCGATCGTCGACCCGGAACGCTCCACCGCGCGGGCGATCACCCTGGGCGACACCAACCGCGAGTTCCTCGATGCCGCCTGGAGCGCGGCGACATCCGGAGCGTCCGCTCCGATCGATCTGGGGGCCGGTGACTTCCTCACCGTCGCGCAGTTGCGCGAGGTCGTGCGCGAGCGCGGCGGCGTGTGGTGGCGGCTCAGCCCGTTCGGCATCGGCCTGGGCGAGGGCGACGATGAGGCGGCGAACCTCGACGCCTCCGTCATCCCCTCCTTCCACGGCAACGTCGACGGCGCGATCGATTTCGTGCAGGCGCTGGTCGGAGACGGCTGGCGCGTGGTCGTCATCGCCGCAGGTCACGGCCTCGTCGATCGCGCCCGCGACGTGCTCGCGGATCGGGGCATCGCCGCGCGCGTGGTGGAAGACCTGGGCGACCTCCCGGATGCGGGGATCGCGACGCTCGTCACGGGATCGGTCGAGGCCGGATTCCAGATTCCGCAGGCGAAACTCGCCGTCCTCACCGACAACGAGTTCTACGGGCGCACGATCGGCGGCGACCAGCGGGTCGTCAAGAAGCTCGCATCCCGCCGCAAGAACGTCGTCGACCCGCTGCAGCTGAAGACCGGCGATTTCGTCGTGCACGGCACCCACGGCATCGGACGCTTCGTCGAGATGACGAAGCGCGAAGTGTCGACCGGCGGCCGCAACGCGACCAAGTCGATCCGCGACTATCTCGTGCTGGAGTATGCGCCCTCCAAGCGCGGCTACCCCGGCGACAAGCTGTTCGTGCCCACCGACCAGCTCGATCTGCTCTCGAAGTACGTCGGTGGCGAAGCACCGACGCTCTCGAAGATGGGCGGCAGCGACTGGGCACAGGCGAAGGGCAAGGCCCGCAAGGCGGTCCGCGACATCGCCGTCGAGCTCGTCAAGCTGTACTCGGCGCGGATGAGCGCGAAGGGCTACGCGTTCGGACCGGACACCCCGTGGCAGCGCGAACTCGAAGAGGCGTTCCCGTTCGCGGAGACGCCGGACCAGCTGCAGACCATCGACGAGATCAAGGCCGACATGGAACGGCCGATTCCGATGGATCGACTGCTCTCCGGCGATGTCGGCTTCGGAAAGACCGAAGTCGCGGTGCGTGCCGCGTTCAAGGCGATCCAGGACGGCAAGCAGGTCGCGATGCTCGTGCCGACGACCCTGCTGGTCAAGCAGCATCTGGAGACGTTCACCGAGCGCTTCGCCGGGTTCCCGGTGAAAGTGCGTCCGCTGTCGCGATTCCAGACCGACAAAGAGGCCCGGCTCACTCTCCAGGGGTTGCTCGAGGGGTCGGTCGACATGGTGATCGGCACCCATCGCATCCTCACGGACCAGATCATCTTCAAGGATCTGGGGCTGATGATCATCGACGAGGAGCAGCGCTTCGGTGTCGAGCACAAGGACGCGCTGAAGAAGATGAAGACCAACGTCGACATCCTCGCCATGAGCGCGACGCCGATCCCGAGGACGCTCGAGATGGCGGTGACCGGCATCCGCGAGATGTCGACCCTGCAGACCCCGCCGGAGGATCGGCATCCGATCCTCTCGTTCGTCGGACCACGCAGCGACAAGCAGATCACGGCGGCCATCCGCCGCGAGATCCTCCGCGAGGGCCAGATCTTCTTCGTGCACAACCGCGTCCAGTCGATTCAGCGGGTCGCGGCGCAACTCGCCGAACTCGTACCCGAGGCGCGGATCGCCGTCGCTCACGGGCAACTGGGGGAGCATCAGCTGGAGCAGGTCGTCGACGATTTCTGGGAGCGGAAGTTCGATGTGCTCGTATGCACGACGATCGTCGAGACCGGCCTCGACATCTCGAACGCGAACACGATCATCATCGATCGGGCCGACAAATACGGACTCTCGCAGCTGCATCAGCTGCGCGGACGAGTCGGCCGAGGGCGCGAGCGGGCCTACGCCTACTTCCTCTATGACGAGATGAAGCCGCTCTCCGAGACCGCGGCCGACCGACTGCAGACGATCGCGGTGAACAACGACCTCGGCTCGGGCATGCAGGTGGCGCTGAAGGATCTCGAGCTGCGCGGTGCGGGTAACCTCCTCGGCGCTCAGCAGGCCGGGCACATCGCGGGCGTCGGTTTCGATCTGTACCTGCGGATGATCGGCGAAGCAGTCGCGACCTTCCGCGGGGAAGAGGTCGAGACCGGAGCGGAGCTGAGGCTCGAGCTGCCGCTGGATGCCCGGATCCCCGAGGACTACATCGACAGCGAACGGCTGCGCCTGGAGGCGTACCAGAAGCTCTCTGCCGCCTCCACAGCGACGGCGAAGGACGACGCGATCGACCTCGTCATCGAAGAGCTCACCGATCGCTACGGCACACCCCCGGCCGAGGTCGCGGGGCTGCTCGCGGTCGCGCGTCTGCGTCGACGCGCCGCGCGGGCGGGCCTGACGGATGTCGTGGTGATGGGGTCGAATCTGCGGATCGCACCCGCCCGCCTCGAGGACTCCATGAAGGTGCGCCTGCAGCGCCTCTATCCGAAGGCCAAGCTCGTCGCCGGGGGAGAGGCGCTGGTCGTTCCGATGCCGACGGTCGCTTCGTCGATCGGCGTCGGGGTCGAACCACTGGAGGATGCAGAGTTGCTGGCCTGGGTCGCCCAGCTGTTCACGGCGATCTTCCCGGAGCCGGTCAAGGCCGAGTAGCGCGGGGAGCATTTTTCCCACCCGGATGCCGCGCGCAGCGGCACCCGGACGACTAGTCTGACGTCATGTTGTACGAGCACCTCGGGGCCCAGCCCCGGATCCATGACACCGCCGTCATCGCTCCCACCGCCGTGATCTCCGGCGACGTGACGATCGGCGCCGACTGCCAGGTGCTGCACGGCGCCGTGATCACCGCGGAGGGCGGACCGATCACCCTCGGCGAGAACGTCATCGTGATGGAGAACGCGATCGTGCGCGCGAGCTCGGCGAATCCCGTGCACGTCGGCGATCACGTGCTCATCGGACCCGGGGCATCCGTCTCCGGAGCAGTCATCGGTGACGAGGTGTTCCTCGCCACCGGCACCAGGGTGTTCAACGGCGCGCACATCGGGGACCGCGCGGAAGTGCGGATCAACGCGGTCGTGCACCTGCGCACGGTGCTTCCGGAGGACGCGGTGGTGCCGATCGGCTGGGTGGCGGTCGGGGATCCGGTCCAGGTGCTGTCTCC
Organism: Microbacterium sp. LWO13-1.2; assembly: GCF_038397725.1. Classification (NCBI taxonomy): domain Bacteria; kingdom Bacillati; phylum Actinomycetota; class Actinomycetes; order Micrococcales; family Microbacteriaceae; genus Microbacterium; species Microbacterium sp. LWO13-1.2. Next base: position 3,763,672 of record NZ_CP151634.1, on the reverse strand, counting down.
GGACCGGCACGAGGAGATCGCCGCCGCACAGCGCGAGCTCGACTTCCCCGGCTACGTGTTCGGGGTCGACCGGGACACCCCCGACGTCATGGTGCAGCTCACGGAGCGGTACGGACGCTCCCTCGCCCGCCATGCCGACGATCGCGAGATCACCGAGTAGCGGCATCCGCTCTCCGCGCGGATCGCAGAAGAGCGCTTCGATCGCAGAGAATCCGGCGATTGCTGCGATCGAAGCGCGTTCGTGCGATCGGCGCGCGTCTCAGATGACGCCCTGCGCGAGCATCGCGTTCGCAACGCGCTCGAAGCCGGCGATGTTGGCTCCGGCGACGTAGTCGCCCGGCGCGCCGAATCGCTCGGCCGCCTCGAACGCGGCGCCGTGGATGTCGCCCATGATCTCGCGCAGCCGGTTCTCGCTGTCGGCGAAGCTCCAGCGCTGGCGGGATGCGTTCTGACTCATCTCCAGAGCCGAGGTCGCGACCCCGCCGGCGTTCGCCGCCTTACCGGGCGCGAACAGCACCCCCGCCTTCTGGAAGCGGTCGACCGCGTCGGGTACGCACGGCATGTTGGCACCCTCGGAGACGGCGCGCACTCCGTTCGCGATCAGGGCCTCGGCATCCGCCGCGCTGATCTCATTCTGGGTGGCAGAAGGGATCGCAATGTCGACGGGCACCTCCCAGACGCTGCCGTTCTCGATGAAACGGGCGCTGGGCCGCCGCTTCGCGTACTCCACGATCCTGGCGCGCTCGACCTCCTTGAGCTGGCGGAGCAGTGCCAGGTCGATTCCGGCATCGTCGACGACGTAGCCGGAGGAGTCGGATGCCGTGACCGCGGTCGCGCCGAGCTGCGTGGCCTTCTCGATCGCGTAGATCGCGACGTTGCCCGAGCCGGAGACGCCCACTCGCTTGCCCTCGAACGATTCGCCGTGCACGGCGAGCATCTCCTGGGCGAAGAACGCGGCGCCGTAGCCGGTGGCCTCGGTGCGTACTTCGGCGCCACCCCAGCCCTTGCCCTTGCCGGTGAACATTCCCGACTCGTGGCGGTTGGTGACCTTGCGGTACTGACCGAACAGGTAGCCGATCTCGCGCCCGCCGACGCCGATGTCTCCTGCGGGCACATCGGTGTGTTCACCGAGGTGCCGGTAGAGCTCGTTCATGAACGACTGGCAGAAGCGCATGACCTCGGCATCCGACCGGCCGTGCGGGTCGAAGTCCGAGCCGCCCTTGCCGCCGCCGATGCCCTGACCGGTGAGCGCGTTCTTGAAGATCTGCTCGAACCCGAGGAACTTGATGATCGACAGGTTCACCGAGGGATGAAAGCGCAAGCCGCCCTTGTACGGGCCGAGCACGGACGAGAACTGGATGCGGTAGCCACGGTTCACGTGGAGGCGACCGGCGTCGTCGACCCACGGCACCCGGAACATGATCTGACGCTCCGGTTCGACCAGACGCTCGAGGATCCCACCGTCGATGTACTCCGGGTGGTGTTCGAGAACGGGCGCGATCGACTGCAGCACTTCGTGCACGGCCTGATGGAATTCGGGCTCGTGCGGGCTCCGGGAGAGCACCGTTTCGAACACGGGCTGCACCGGTGCGGCGAGCGGATGGAAAACGGCGGGGGTGGTTTCGGTCACGCGGAAAGCCTTCTCAAGGTGGGGATGACGGATTTATCCGAGGCGCGGCATGGCGCCGGTCACCCGGTGTTCTGCAGGCCGGCCGCGACTCCGCTGACGGACAGCAGCAGGAGCCGCTGCTGCTCGGCATCCGCTCCCGAGCCCTCCGGGGCTGTGGCCGCCGAGGAGCGGAGCGCCCGAAGAGCACGCAGCTGCAGCAGCGACAACGCGTCGACGTAGGGACTGCGCAGCTGCACAGCGCGCTGCAGGATCGGCTTGTTCTCCAGCAGGCGGTCTCCGCCGGTGAGCCGGATGACCCATTCGCGGGTGAGGGCGAGCTCGTCCAGCACGAGGGCGGCGAGGTCGTCGCGGTCGCCGAGCGCGAGGTACTGGCGGGCGATGCGCTCGTCGGTCTTCGCCAGGCTCATGGCGACGTTGTCGACCATCGTGCGCAGCAGCGGCCACTCCCGGTACGCCTCGGCGAGCAGCGCCTCGTCGCCGATGGCCTCGAGTGCGGTACCGAGTCCGAACCAGCCGGCGAGGTTGATGCGGGCTTGCGTCCACGCGAACACCCACGGGATGGCTCGGAGGTCTTCGAGGGACTCGACGGAGAGGCCGCGGCGCGCGGGTCGCGAGCCGAGCGCGAGCAGTCCGATCTCCTCCATCGGGGTGACCGTCGCGAACCACGGCGCGAAGCCCTCCGCCTTCACGAGCGAGAAGAAGCGCTCCCGCGAGGCGACGTCCATGACGGCGGCGATGTCCGCGTAGCGCGCGGCGGCGCTGCTGGTGCGCGCCTCGACGGTGGGCGACGAGGCGAGCAGCGTCGCTGCGGCGACCTGGTCGATGTGGCGCATCGCGATGGCCGGCTCGCCGTAGCGGGCGAAGATGACCTCGCCCTGTTCCGTGAGCTTGAAACGTCCGTCGACGGAGTGCGGTGGTTGCGCCAGGATCGCGGAGTTCGCCGGTCCGCCGCCACGGCCGAGAGCCCCGCCGCGGCCATGGAACAGGGTGAGCGTGATGCCCGATTCCTGCGCCCACTGGGCGATCTTCTCCTGTGCCTCGTACAGGGCGAGGTTCGCGGCGACCGGCCCGACGTCCTTCGACGAGTCCGAGTAGCCGAGCATGACCTCGAGGCGATTGCCGGTCGCGGCCATCCGCGCCTGGAACTCGGGGAACGTGACGACCTCGGCGAGGATGTCGGGTGCGGCCTGCAGGTCGGCGAACGTCTCGAACAGGGGCACCACATCGAGCACGAGCGCATCGTCGCCGAGCGCGTGGCGGGCGAGGCGGTGCACTGCTGCGAGATCGGATGCCGCCTGCGTGAACGACACCACGTAGCGGCCGGCGGCACGCAGGCCGTAGTCGCGTTGAATGTCGGCGATCGCGCGGAAGACCTCGAGTACCTCTTCGGTCTGAGCGCTGACGGCCTCGCCGCTCTCCAGCTCGGCGAGCGCCTTCGCGTGCACCTGGGAGTGCTGGCGGACCTCGAGTTCGGTCAGGTGGAAGCCGTAGGACTCGACCTGCCAGATCAGATGCTGGATGCCGCCGAAGGCATGGCGTTTCGCCCCGGCATCCGCCAGCGAGGTCTGGATGACGCGCAGGTCGTCGAGCAGCTCCTCGGGGGCACCGTAGCCCAGGGAGCCGGCGCGACTGCGCGTCGCGGCGACCCGCCGTGCGAGAGCGAGGAGCACCCGCCGGTGAGGTTCGCCGGGGGAGCGCGTGGCGAGGTCGGCGGCGACCGACGGTTCTGCGGCCGCGAACGCGTCCCACAGGGCGACGACCGCGGCGCTCGACGGAGTGTCCTCGGCGTCGAGGGTGAGGGTGCGGCCGATCCGCTCGAGCGCGCGCTCGAGTCCGCGCAGCACGTGATCGGAGGCGATCTGCGCAGCCTCTCTAGTGACGGATGCCGTCACGAAGGGGTTTCCGTCACGGTCGCCGCCGACCCAGGAGCCGACCCGCACGAAGGCGGGGACCACCGGTGCGCTCGCGCCGGACTCGTCGCCGCGCAGGGCGTCGTCGATCCGGCGGTACACGTGCGGCACGGTGGTGAAGAGCGTCTCGTCGAAGACGCCCATCACGGTGCGGACCTCGTCGGTCGGCGACGGCTTCTGCGCGCGCAGCGGAGCGGTGCGCCACAGCGTGTCGATCTCCTCCAGCATCCGTCGCTCGGCACGTTGCTCCTCGGCGCCGTCGACGCTCGCCGCATCGTGCTGCGTGAGCAGTTCGGACAGACGGCGGATGCTGGACGACACGGCCCGGCGACGGGCCTCGGTCGGATGCGCCGTGAACACGGGGTGAAAACGCAGCTCCTCGAGCCGCCGTCGCGCTTCGGTATCGCCGACCTCGCTCCGCAGCCGCGCATAGGCGGTGGCGACGGTGTCGGCGGCATCCTCACGCCCCGGCTGTCCTGCGCGCTCGCGGAGGACCCGGACGCGCTGGTGCTCCTCGGCGAGATTGACCAGATGGAAGTAGCAGGTGAAGGCGCGGGCGACCTCGTCGGCGCGGGCGACGGAGAACGACTCCGCGATGGTCGCGGCGCGGTCGAAAGCCTCAGGCGTCTCCTGGTCGTATGCCTGGATGGTGGCGAGCCGCAGGCGCTCGACGTCCTCGAAGAGGCCGTCGTCGCCGGACTCGCGGAGCACCCGGCCGAGCAGGCCGCCGAGCATCCTGACGTCGGAGCGCATCTGCTCCGGAATGCCGCGGCCCGCTTCGAAGCGTCCGATGACGCGGATGGCCTCGGTGTTCGTGGGCTCGGAGAAGGTGTGTTCGGGGGTCACTTTTCGAGCGTATCCGGGTCTCGCCCACACGCGTGACCAACGGGTTTCCCCGGCGTAACAAACGCCGCGTCGGGGGGCGCTCTACGATGGACGGAATGCGTATCTCGGCGAACCCCCTCCGCGGACAGCAGTTCCCCGCCGTTCTCCTGCTCCTGGCAGCAGGACTCGGTCTCCTGCTGGCGAACCTTCCCACGCATGACGCCCTCGCGGCCGTGCTCGACTTCCACATCGCGGTGCCCGGCACCGGACTCGACCTCTCCGTCGCGCATTGGGTGTCCGACGGTCTGCTCGCGATCTTCTTCCTCGTCGTGGCGATCGAACTGCGCCACGAGCTCACCCACGGTGAACTCGACTCGCTGCACAAGGCGATGCAACCGGCGATCGCGGCGGCCGGCGGTGTGCTCGTTCCGATCGCGGTGTATCTGCTGTTCGCCGGCGGTGGCGACACAGCATCGGGCTGGCCGATCCCGACGGCGACCGATATCGCATTCGCGCTCGGCGTGCTCGCGATGTTCGGCAAGGGGCTGCCCGCCGGCGTGCGGGTCTTCCTGCTCGCCCTCGCCATCCTCGACGACATCATCGGCATCATCTTCATCGCGGTGCTGTTCGCCCGTGACGTGCAGTGGGTTCTGCTCGGGCTCGCGCTGGTCGCTGTCGTCGCGTTCGCGCTACTGAGTCGCCTGCTGCACAAGACCGGTCATTCCGGCGTCGCCGTGGCGATGGGCGTGCTGGGTGTCGTGACCTGGGGACTCGTCGCGGCATCCGGCATCCACGCGACGATCGCAGGCGTGCTGCTCGGACTGGTGATGTCGCCGGTGCCGGCGGAGCGGGTCCGGCATGCCCTGGAACCCGCCGTGAACGGCTTCATCCTGCCGCTGTTCGCCTTCGTCGCGGCATTCGTGGTCATTCCCGCCCTCTCGCCGAGCGAACTCTCACCGGCGTTCTGGGGCATCGCCGTGGCGCTGCCGGTCGGCAAGATCGTCGGAATCAGTCTGTTCGGCTGGGTGGCGATGCGCATCCGGCCGAAGGGCACCAAGCCCGCGTTGCCGTTCGCAGACATCCTCGCTGCCGGCGCACTCGGCGGCATCGGCTTCACCGTGTCGCTGCTGCTGGCCAACCTCGCGTTCGCCGATGATGCCGTCGTCCGCGACCAGGCCATTCTCGGCGTGATCGTGGGATCGTTCGTGGCTCTCGTGCTCTCCGGCGTGATCGTGTCGCTGCGGTCCAGGTGGTATCGACAGGTCGCTGCGGCGACATCGTGAGATCCGGGGCGACTGCCCCGGCCGAAGGGAGAACCGTGTCTCCGCACTCCGACCGTCGCGACGGCGTACCGGGCGCCGACCCCTTGCGGGTCGCCGCCGAGACGATGCGCGAGGTGCGCGAGAGGTGCGTGTGGTCCGAGCGCATCACGCACCGTGACCTGATTCCGTACCTCATCGAGGAATCGCACGAGGTGATCGACGCGGTCGAGAGCGGTACGCGCGCCGATCTGCGCGAGGAACTCGGCGACCTGCTCTGGCAGGTGCTGTTCCACGCCGCGATCGCCGCTCAGGATCCCGACGATCCCTTCGACATCGATGACGTCGCGCGTACCTTGACCGCCAAGATGGTGCGTCGGCATCCGCACGTCTTCGCCGGTGAGATCGCGCGCACTCCCGAAGAGGTGCTCGTGCACTGGAACGCCGCGAAGGCTGCGGAGAAGCGCGCGAGGACGAGCGTTCTCGACGGCGTTCCACGGGGGATGCCAGCGCTCGCGCTCGCGCAGAAGCTCGCCGGCCGCGCGGCCGGCGTGCGCGTCTCCGTGCCGGAGCCCGTCGGGGCGCCGGCATCCGAAGCCGAACTCGGTGACGCCCTGCTGGCGCTCGTCGCGACGGCCAGGGCCAACGGCTGGGACGCCGAGCGCGCCCTCCGCGAGCGGCTCCGGGCGCTGGAGGACGAGGTGCGCCAGGCCGAGGCCTGACCGCACCGCGGCGTGGATGCCCGGCGGACCTGGAAGGATAGATCCGTGGCTACTGTGAACCCGCCGCGCGGAATGCGCGACATCCTCCCCGCCGACAAGGCCCGCCGTGAAGGCGTGCTCTCCGTCATCCGCGACCGCTATCGGGCGCACGGATTCGACGAGATCGAGACCCCGGTGGTGGAGGAGTACTCGCGTCTGCACGCGGGGATCGGCGGCGACAACGAGAAGCTCGCCTACAACGTGCTGCGTCGAGGTCTTGACGCCGAAGCGATCCGGGATGCCGCCGATGACCCGGCCGCGCTCTCCGACCTGGGCCTGCGCTACGACCTCACGGTGCCGCTCGCGCGCTTCTATGCGACGAACCGCGGCCAGTTGCCCGCCGTGTTCCGCTCGATCCAGATCGGATCGGTCTGGCGTGCCGAGCGCCCGCAGAAGGGTCGTTACCGGCAGTTCGTGCAGTGCGACATCGACGTCATCGGCGACGACTCGGCGCGTGCCGAGGCCGAGCTCATGGTCGCCTCGCTCGACGCGGTGGACGCACTCGGACTCGAGGGTGCGACCGTGCGCATCAACGACCGACGGGTCCTGGACTGGATGCTGGGCACGTTCGGCTTCACGGCGGATGAACGCCCCGGCGTGCTCATCACCATCGACAAGCTCGACAAGATCGGGCCGAGCGGCGTGGCCGCTGAGTTGCGCGAGCGCGGCGCAGCGGCATCCACCGTCGACGCCTTCGAGGCGTTCCTGACTCGGCCGCAGACCATGGAGTACAACCCGTTCGGGGAGCGCCAGATCCGCAAGGCGCTGCCGGAGGGGGCGCCGGACGAGATCGTCGGGCACCTGGTCGGCATCGGCGAGGCGGTGGCGGCCGGGACCGGCCAGACCGACATCCCGCTCGTCTTCGACCCGTTCCTGGTGCGCGGCATGGGCTATTACACGGGCACGATCTTCGAGCTCGCCCACCCCTCTGTCGACTACTCGCTCGGCGGCGGCGGACGCTACGACGGCATGATCGGCCGGTTCCTCGGTCAGCAGGTGCCCGCGGTCGGGTTCTCGCTCGGCTTCGAGCGTCTCGTCGACCTCGTCACCACGGCCCCGGAGGCCGAAGCGTCGTCGGTCGTGCTGATCCACGACGCCGACGTCTCGATCTCCGAGCTCGCCGCGCACAAGTCCGCGTTGATCGGAACCGGCGCACGCGTGCGCCTCGAGCGTCGCACCAAGAACCTCAAGGCGCTGCTGGAGCGTTCGGCATCCGATGGGTACACGTCGTTCGCGATGCTCTCGGCGGGTGCCGAGCCGGGGAACCTGGAACTCAAGCCGCTCTCCTGACCGGGGCCGGGTCCACCTGCAGGACCGATGCACGGATGTCGGGCCGTTCCACGGCGTTTCGTCATGCATCCGTGATTCGGTCCTGCAGGTCGCACCGGTGCGGATGCTGTGAACACGGGGCCGGATGCCGTTCACGCGGCGTTCACGCTCTCGCGGTCGAATCGGATCATGACGCGCTCTCGCATCGTGCTCGCCGCCGGTCTCACCATCGGCGCCGCGTCGGCCCTCGTCTGGGGCGGACGCGCCCTGCTGACCAGGCAGGCGGCGATCGCCCGCCGCAGGATCGGAAAGCCGCTCGGCGAGGACTCGCTCGACGCCGATCGCATCTGGCGGTCCTCCCTCGCCGGTGCTCCGGTCGAGCTGCTGCTGCTGGGCGACTCGCTCGCCGCCGGACTCGGCGCGGAGCGACGAAAGGACACCCTGGGCGGTCGGCTCGCGAAAGGCCTTGCCCGGCAGCTCCACCGGCCCGTGCGCCTGCACACGGGAGCGATCGTCGGCTCCGAGTCCTCAGCGCTCGCCGGTCAACTGGACGCGCTTCCGGACGGCTACCGCCCGCACGTGGCCGTGATCGTGGTCGGCGGCAACGATGTCACGCACCGTGTGCCGGTCGCCGAATCCGTCGCCCACCTCGAGTCCGCGATTGCCGACCTGCGACGGCGCGGAGCGGCGGTCATCGTCGGAACGTGTCCTGATCTCGGCGCGCTGCGGGCGGTGCCGCAACCACTGCGCACGCTCGGCGCGCGGGTGTCCCGACAGTTGGCGCTCGCGCAGACCGCCGCCGCGGCGCGCGCAGGCGCCGCGAGCGTCGATCTGCGTCGTGCCGTCGGACCGATGTTCCTCGATGATCCGGACGGCATGTTCAGCCTGGACCGGTTCCACCCGAGCGCGCTCGGCTATCGCCGCACCGCGGAAGCGCTGCTGCCGGCGGTCGCGGCGGCTATGCGCTCGCGGAGCTGAACGAGGCCGCCCACTCCTGCACGCGCTGCGCACTCTCCTCGACGGAGAGATCCTCGACGCGACTCATGATCGACCACCGCACGCCGAACGGATCACGGATGCTGGCGAACCGGTCGCCGGAGACGAACGTCGACGCGGGTTCCCGCACGACGGCACCCGCAGCCACAGCACGATCGACGGTGGCGTCGGTGTCGGGTACGAAGACGCCGAGCGAGTAGCAGTCGTCCTCGCCTGCAGGCGGCGCGACGAGGTGGTACTCGGCGGTCGGTTCCCCGATCTGCAGCAGCCCGAGTCCGAAGTCGAGGTCGGCATGCACCACGACGCCGCCCATCTCGGTGATGTCGATGACCGTGGCCCCGAAGACGTCACGGTAGAACGCGATCGCGTCGGCAGCGCCGGGGATGGCGAGGAACGGGGTGAGCGAGGTCGCGTTGTTCGGGCGGCCGTTGGTGGTGTGGGTGCCGGTGAGGCCGGCGGATGATGTGTTCATGCCTCCACGCTAGGGATGAGCGGATGCGCAGCGATTGAAGATTCGCGACACGATGTCGGATGCCGCGGCTATCGTCGGAACGTGATCGATGCGCGGCGAGGAGTGCTGTACCCGGCGCGGATGCCGGAGTTCCATCGGCTGCCGGCGCCTCCTGAAGCCGCGGAACTCGCCGCCTGGTTCTGGATTCCCGTATGGGACATCGAGCCGGGGCGCACGTCTCGTCAGGATGTCGTGGCCTACCCGGCCCTGAACCTCGTGGTCGAGCAGAACGGCGGCGCACCGGCCGAAGTGCAACTGGTCGGGGCGACGACGGCTGCATCCTTCCGCGACCTTCGCGGCCGCGGTTGGGCTGTTGGCGCACTTCTGCGCCCGGCGTCGGCCGCCGCGCTGGTCGAAGAGCCGGCCGCGCTCCGCGACACCGCGATGCCCTTCGATGCTCCGGAGCTTCTTGCGGGCGTTGCGGCGGCCATGACGGATGCGGGAGACAGCGGCCGCTCCCAGGCGGTGGCCGTGTTCGCACGGTGGCTCGCCGCGCGGGTCGGCGAGGTCTCGCCCGTGGCGCGGCAGGCGAACGCGATGTCGGATCTTCTGATGACGGATGCGTCGATCCTGCGTGCGGAAGATGCCGCGGCGCGACTGCATCTGTCGCTGCGCACGCTGCAGCGTCTCGCGCATCGGCACGTGGGATTGCCGCCGGCTGCGATGATCCGCCGACGCCGATTGCAGGAGGCGGCGCAACGGATGCGCGATGATCCGCACGCCGAGATCGCCGTGATCGCCGCCGATCTCGGCTACGCCGACCACGCGCATCTGACCCGAGATTTCCGAACGGTTCTCGGGATCGCTCCGAGCACCTACCGAGTCGACCCCGACAGCTGAGCTCAGCGGCTGGCGATGCGCAGCCGCAGCATCCGGTACGCCACACCGAGGAGCACGACACCCGTGCCGATGAGAGATGCGACGATCGGCAGGGTGTTCACGAGCACGAGGCAGCCGAGCGCGCCGAGCACCTGGAGAGCCCGCGGGTAACGCCGTGCACTGCCGTCCTGACGGAAAGCGGCCGCGTTCGCGATCAGGTAGTACAGCAGCACGCCGAACGACGAGAAGCCGATCGCGTTGCGGAGGTCGGCGACGAGCACGACCCCGATGACGATGATCGCGATCGCGACCTCCGCGCGGCGCGGCACCTGCCAGCGTTCATCGACGTGCGCGAGGAGGCGCGGTACGTCGTCTTCCCTGGCCATGGCCAGTGTCGTGCGGCCGATGCCGGTGAGGAGCGCGAGAAGGGCGCCGAGCGACGACGCCGCCGCAGCCACCCGCACCACCGGCGCCAGCTCGGGCCAGCCGGCGGCCGTGATGACGTCGGCGAGCGGGGCCGTGCTGGTCGCCGCATCTGCACCGAGCGTGGTCATGACGGTGATCGCGACGAGGACGTACACGACCACGGCCCCCGCGAGCGCGAGGACGATCGCGCGGGGGATGGTCCGCTCCGGGCTCACCACCTCTTCGCCCATCGTGGCGATGCGCGCGTAGCCCGCGAACGCGAAGAAGAGCAGCCCTGCGCCCTGCAGCACGCCGTACGCGGTGGCATCCGGCAGCGGCGCCGGAGAGGCCTCCGGGGCAGCGAGGAGGCCGGTCGCGACGACGATCGCGAGGCCGAGCAGCGAGCAGACCACCAGGATGCGCGTGAGCAGGGCCGTGCGGGTGACGCCGAAGCAGTTGACCGTGGCGAGGGCGGCGACCGCGGCGACGGCGACGGGCACCTCCCAGCCGGCCGGGGCGGCGTAGGCGGCGAAGGTCATCGCCATCGCGGCGCAGCTGGCGATCTTGCCGATCACGAAGCACCAGCCGGCGATGAATCCCCACCAGGGTCCGATCTCGGCGCGTGCGTACGCGTAGGTGCCGCCCGCGACCGGGTGCACGGCGGCGAGCTGCGCCGAGGCCACGGCGTTGCAGTAGGCGACGAACGCGGCGATCGCGAGCGCGATGAGGATGCCGCTGCCCGCCACCCCGATCGCGGGTGCCCATACGGCGAAGACCCCGGCGCCGATCATCGAGCCGAGACCGATCGAGACGGCGTCGCCCAGCGTCAGACGGCGAGTGAGCGGCATCCTCTCATCGTGCCACGGGCACGTGAACGGCCGGTGCCCGGCTCGTGTCGAGCGCAGGCAGGGTGAGGGCGGCCGGTGCCGCACCGCCGACATGCACGACCTGGTCGCTCCCGATCAGCCGCGAATGGTCGCGTACAGGATCCGCCGTACCGGGATTGCGCAGATGCAGCGGATGCGCCCCCGACGAGACCTGCACGCGAAGACGTGAGCCGGCGGCGAAGCGATGGGCGATCGGCGCGAAGGAGAGGCGGATCCGGCGGGACTCGTTCGGGGCGGCCTCAGCAGGCAGGCGCTGATAGACGTCGGTGATCGTGCGCGACCTGCCCTTGAGGTCGACTTCGCAGAGCCGGATGAACAGGTCTGCGCGAGGGTTGGACGACGCGAAGGTCAGATCGATCCCCGGCTCTCCGATGATGACGAGATCTTCCGGCAGGGGGTCGCCCGTGAAGATCAGCACATCATCTCGGTGTTCCCGCACACGCTGATCGCGGCGACCGGCAGCGAACGGATTGAGAGTGCGGCCGCCGGCGTCCGGTGTGGGATCGGCCGGATCGTAGCGATACGGGAGTGCCGCGGCCGGACGTTCGGCCTCGGGCAACGCGAGCTGTCCGTCGGCGGTGAACTCGCGGAACACGGTCGTGGTGGGAACCGGCCACTGCTCGAACTCGTGCCAACCGGCGCCGCCACTGATCTCGAGTCGCACGTCTGCGCCCTTCCCGGTATCGGCGAAGGCCGCCAGTGCCTCGCGCACTCCCATCACCGTCGTCTCCGGGTCGCCATGGATCCAGTCCCCGATGATGAGCCGGACGGGGCGATCGGCATCCTTGAGCGCGGCGTAGTCGGCGAGCTGCCCGACGAGGAACAGGTCCTGCCACCCCGCCATCAGCGTCACCGGAGGGATCGTGTCGACATCGGACGCGAAACGCAGCGGATGCCACCAGGGATCGCCCTGATCGCTGTGATCGACCCAGTCTCGGAAGAACTGCGGATCAGCCTTCGCGGCGACGCGAACGGCCTCGCCGGGAGGAGTGGCGAGGGTGCCGCGGGGGATCGCCCACCTGGCTCGGAGCAGGGCCCAGATCCGGCGAGGGAGGCTCCGCTCCTGCATGTCGAGGGCGTACGCCCAGGTGAGCGGCGTGTCGATCGAGAACCCGCCGCCCGGGTACAGGATCGCATCATCGAAACGTCGAGCCGAGATCGCGATGCCCATGGTGTCCGGGCGCTCCTCGCCGTCGCAGTACGCCCACTGGGTGACTCCGAAGTAGCTCCCGCCCCAGGAATGCACGCGGTCCGTCGCCCAGCTCTGACCGCGCACCCAGCGCAGCGTCGCCTGTCCGTCGGCGACCTCGTCGTGCAGTGGGCTGAACGAGCCGCCAGAGCCGAACGTGCCGCGACAGCTCTGCACCACGACGTGATGGCCGCGTTCGGCGAAGAAGCGGGCGACGCCGGCGACGCCGCCGCGCCCGTACGGGGTGCGGATCAGCAGCGTCTGCCCGCCTGCCCCCTCCGCGTGCCAATGGTCCGTCAGCAGCTCGGCGCCGTCGTCGGCGGCAACAGGGATGCCCGGCGTGAGAGTGACGAGCGGGTGCGTCGGCGGCGGCATGTCGGCGGCCCTGGACAGTCGTCGGTACTCTCGGCGTGCGGCACCGCGCAGTCGAGGAGCGGCAGTCATCGAACGCCCTTCACCCTGGTGACCGCGAACGCGGCGATCAGCGCCATTCCGACGGCGCCGATGTACAGGGCCGCGAAGTTCTCTCCCGTGGGTGATCCTATGCGGGTCGCGAAGAATCCGAACACCGGTACGAGGATGCCCGGCAGCAGGTAGGCGAGCGCGACGATGCCGAGGTCCTTGCCGGCATCCTCTGCCGAGGGAAGGCACTCGGTCATCAGCGCCACGTCGGCGGCGATGTAGGCGCCCTGGCCCGCTCCGACGATCGCGATGCCGATGAGGAAGAACCCGATGTCCCCGAAAGCAATGGCCAGGACGAGACCGACCGCACTGAGAAGTGCGCCGAAGACGACCGTCGGCTTTCGCCGTCCCGTGCGGTCGGAGATCACTCCGAAGACGAACGCCATCACGAGGTTCATCATGGTGAACGCCGCCGTCGCCTGAGTCTGCACGCTCGCGATCTCGGCAGGATCCTCGATGCCGAACCGGCTGGAGATCGTGAGATAGAGATAACTGGTCACAGACACGATCGAGGCCGTCATGAAGAATCGGCACACCCATGCCCAGGCGAAGTCCGGATATCGCCGGGGGCTCAGCCAGAACGTCGACAGCACGCCGCCCCAGTCCAGCTTCGGTGCGGGTTGATCGCGGCGGATGTCCTTGAGCGCGAAGAACAGGGTGAGAGCCAGGAGTGCGGAGACTCCGCCGGGGATGAGGAACATGCCGACCTGGCCCAGCCCTGCCACGACACCGGCGAACGACACTCCGATCAGGATCCCGATGGCGGTGGCAGCACCGGTGACGGCCGACATGATCGCCCGGATGCGGCGGCGGATCTGATCGGCGAACAGGGTGTGGATCGTCATCGACACCGCACCCCAGCCGATCAGCACCAGCATCGTTCCGAGGCCGAGAACGACCAGTGAGGGGGCCAGCGCCTGCACCGCATATCCGCAGAGCGCGATCAGCGCGCCGCTGAGGATCCACGGACGGCGGATGCCCAGGCGCGACATCGAACGGTCGCTGAGGCGTCCGAAGATCGGCGTCGTGATCAGGATCGCCGCCCCGCCAACGGTGAGGATGATGCTGAGGTTGCCGGTGGCGTGCTCGGGGTCCCACTCCTTGAGCAATTGCGGGACGGCGACAGCGGCGACGCCCTGAGCGATCCCCGAAGCGAACCAGGTGAGGACGAAAGCGGTCCAGAACCACCGGCTCTGCCGCTGTCCGGGGATGTGGTCGGCGCTCAGAGGCGGAGGGGAGGGAAGGACGGGCTCGACGGCATAGGCGGACATCATCGTCTCCAGTTCGTTGGTCGGGTCGGGCGGGGGAGCGACATCATCAGCGCGGCGGATGCGTGTCCGAAGACCGCGGTGCATAGGCGGCGGCGAGTTCGGCGGCGAAGTCATCGTGCCAGTCCCGCGCTCCCTGCCATCGGGCGGTGAGAGCGGGGGAGCCGTGGATGTGCCCCTCGCCGATTCGAAGGACGACAGCCACTCCCGACTCACGCAGAGCGCGGGCGTAGGCGACGGCGCCGTCGAGGAGCGGATCGAATTCGGCTGCGAGGATCAACGCGGGCGCGAGGCCGCGGTGGTCCGCCGCGTCCAGCGGTGAGGCCGCCGCGTGGGGAGCGCCGGCGCGGTACACATCGGCGATGCGCTCGGCGTCCTCCATGCCCGATGCGCGGCGGTACCGCTGCATCGACGCACCGAAGGTGCGCAGCGCGGCAGGCAGCACCTCGAGTGCCTGATGGTGCAGCGCGCGTCCGGCGTCGCGCTCGCGGAGGGCTGTGGACGCCGCGATGGTCGCGCCGGCGGAATTGCCTCCGATGCCGAGCCGATCGACGTCGACGCCGAGCTCGTCGGCGCGCGAGCGCAGCGCATGCAGCGCGGCGACCGCGTCATCCACCGGGGCGGGGAACGGATGCTCCGGCGCAAGGCGGTATTCGAGCGAGACGATCTGGACTCCTGAGCGGAGGGCGAGGGCTGCGCAGATGCGGTCGTTGAGGATCTCGTCGATCGACCCACCGACCCAGCCGCCTCCGTGCAGCCACAGCATCGTGGGTCCGTCGCCGATCGCATCCGCGCGGCGGAACCGTCGAGCGCGGAGCGGGCCGGCGCCGCCGCGCAGCTCCAGGTCGTCGATCTCGACGCCGTGCGGCGCCGGATCTGTGAACTCGAGCGCGACGAGATCGCTCACTCTCCGCGCCGGGCGGCGCCGCGCGACCGGGTCTGCGGCGGCGAGTTCGGGATGCGCTGCCGAGAGCTCCTCGACGCGCTGGATCCACTCGAGGACCGGCGCGCTGAGCGGCGGGAAATCCGTGCGGTGAGCGGTCATACGACGTCTCCATCGTGCAGCGTGCGCAGCTGTGAGACGAGGAAGCGATGCGCGGCATCCGCGGCGGGAACGAACCCTGTCGAACCGAGTGATCCGTGCGTCTGCCCGATGAATCGGATCGCCGTCACCGGCACCCCCGCGTGGGAGAGCGCACGCGCGTACGCCTCGCCGTCGCCGCGCAGCGGGTCGAGCTCCGAGGTGAGGATGAGGGCAGGGGGCAGGCCTTCGTGCGACGCGGCGAGCAGAGGAGAGGCGTAGGGCTCGCGGGCTGACGCCGCATCGTCGCCGACGTATTGCCGTACCAGGCTCCGTCCCGCCTTGCGCACGATCACTCCCGGCATCCTGGCGCTGATGCCGCTCATGTCGGCGTGACCGATGGTGAGGTCCAGCGCGGGATTCTCCAGTATCTGCAGTGCGATCGGGTGTCGGGTGCGATCACGGTTCATCAACGTCACCGCCGCGGCGAGGTCACCGCCCGAGGACGCACCGCCCACCGCGATCCGGCTCGGTGACGCGCCCAGATCCTTCGCGCTCGCATGCGCCCATTCGAAGGCCGACCAGCACTGCTCCGGTTGCGTCGGGTAACGCTGCTCGGGCGCATGCGCGTAGTCCGCCGCGACGATGATGATCCCGGCATCCCGTGCCCGCTCGCGGAAACGGGCATCCCACGACACCCAGTCGATCCCGGCGATCGTGAAGCCGCCGCCGTAGAAGTAGACGAGGATCGGCAGATCGGAGCCGGCCGGTGCCGGTTCGGGCCCCGGCCAGTACACGCGTACCCGCACGTCGGGATGCCCGACGACCGGGACCACGTGATCTCGCGTGGCGGTGCCGATCGGTTCGATCCCCAGCTCGGCGCTCACCCTGACGTCGTTCTCCTGCGCGACCCGCCGTCGTCCGGCCGGGTCGGCCGGTTCGGGCGCGAGCAGCGGAGCGATCCGCTTCTCGTGTGCGGCGACCGCGCTGTCGAGCAGCGGTCGGCGGAAGCGGGAACGTCTCGGCATCGGGCATCTCCTTCGATGGGCTGCGCACTAGTCTTGGCAATCGAAGAACTTCGATGAAGGGTGGATGTGGTCGAATGCGCGCACGCCCTGGACGCGTCACCATCTACGACGTCGCTGCACGCGCCGGCGTGAGCATCTCCACCGTGTCGCTGGCGGTGAGTTCTCCGCACCGCGTGCGGCCGGAGACCCGCGCGCGCATCGTCGAAGCGGCCACGGCACTGGGTTATCGCATGACGGCGGGGAGGCGGGTCGGCGCTGCGCGCATCGCCGTGGCCGCACCGTTCACGACCTATCCGTCGTATCTGCGTCGCCTGTCCGGGATGCTGCGTCGAGCCCGTGATGCCGCGGTCGACATCATCCCGTACGACCTGGATTCCGCAGCCGCCGCCGACGAGCCTCTTCTCGATGTCCTCCCGACGCGTGCTGACGTCTCGGGGCTCGTGGTGATGGGAGTGCCGCTCGGAGGAGCTGCGCGCCGTGCGAGCAGAGCGGCGCGCATCCCCATCGTGTACGTGGACGTCGTGCCGACGAGGGCAGACGTCGGGGGTCCCGTCGTACTCGTGGACGACCGTGACGGCGGTTCGCAGATCGGTCGTCATCTCGCGGAACTCGGCCACCGCCGGATTCTCTTCGTTCACGAGCCGCAGCGCTCGCCGTCTTACGTGTCGGCAGGGATGCTTCGCATCGAAGGGCTTTCGCAGCACCTCGACGTCACCGCCATCGCGGTCGATGGGCCCTCGTCGGTCGATGATCGGGTGCTCCGGGCGCGGACCGATGCCGGGGCCACGGCGATCGTCGCCAATCACGACCAGTTCGCCGCGGCGATCGTGTCCCGGCTTCGCTCCGCACGCGCTACGGCTCCGATCGCGGTGGTCGGGTATGACGACGGCGAGGTCGCCTCGGCGCTGGACCTCACCACTGTTCGACAGCCGTTCGAGGAGAGTGGCCGTACGGCACTCGAACTCGCGCTCGGATTGGCGTCGGGTGCGGCGTCGGCGCACGAGACGATACGGCTCGCCCCGCGACTGATCGTTCGCTCGTCGTCGATGCCGCCATCGCCCGTCGCCCCATCCGGAGGGGGCGCCTGACGAGAGACGCGTGTCAGCTGCGCGTAGCCGTGACGCGCTTCTTCTCGCGGATGTACACCTCGCGGCGAACCTTCGCGACGACATCGCCTTCGCGATCCGTGATGACCGTCTCGAACCATTCGAGCACTTTCGCGCCGCCGCGCGCCCGCTCGCGGATCTCCGCGACTTTCTCGGGGCTCACCTCGAACTCCGCAGTGAGAACGCCGCGTCCCGGCTTGAGGAACTCGATCTCACCGCGGGTGTCCCACACGACGTAGTCACGCCCGAGCTGGTGCATGACGAGCATGAAGAAGTACGGGTCGGTCATCGCCGACATCGACCCCCCGAAGGCGGTCTTGACGTAGTTGCGGGTGAGCACGTTGACGTGCAGCTCGACGGTCGCGTGCGTCCAGTCGTCGCTGTAGCGCCGGATGCGGATTCCGCTGAACAGGTTCGGGATCCAGAGACTCATGCCGATGGCCAGGCGGCGGGGGGTGACACGCATGTCGCCCATCTTGCCGAGCGGGTGAGGACCTGGTGCATTCGTTGGTCGAGATGCTATAAATATTCTAGTTGAACTAGAACAGTGCGAATGGAGTGAGATGCTGCTCACGATCGAGCCGCACAGCGAGCGCCCTCTCTTCGAACAGGTCGCGGCCTCCGTGCGCACCGGAATCGCCAGCGGAAGAATCCGCCCGGGTGACCGGCTGCCCGCCGCGCGTGAGATCGCTGCCGGGCTCGGCGTGAACCTGCACACGGTGCTCCATGCCCTCCAGAACCTTCGCGATGAGGGGCTGATCGATCTGCGTCGCGGACGCGGCGCCGTCGTGGCGCCCGCGGCCGACGCCCTCGCCGAGCTGCACGCCGACGTCAATGCGCTCGTCGCCCGCGCCGCGGCAGTAGGACTCACGCCGGACACCCTCGCCGCCCTCATCAAGGAGCACTCCTCATGAACATCTCGTCCGCGAAGACGACGCAGCGCCGCCGGGCTCGTGCGGGACTGCTGTGGGTGGGGCTGATCGTTCCGCTCGGAGTCATCGCCCTCGCCGCCGCGGTGATGTTCGCCTGGCTTCCCGAGATGCCTGATCCCGCGGCGATCCACTGGTCGGGTGCCGGTCCTGATGGATTCGGGCCGCCATGGGCGAACCTCCTTCTGCCGCTCGGCGTCGGCGTCGGGATGGTGCTGGTGATGGTGGCGCTCGGCCTTCTTGCGCAGCGACTGCCTTCGCACCGCGACGGCACCGCGACGCTGCTCCCGCGCAGCAATCACGATCCGAGTGCGACGGTGCGGCTCCTCGGGGCTGTGAGCTTGGGACTGTCGGTACTGCTCGCTGTGCTCGGCCTCGCCATCATGGGAGTGCAGCGAGGCCTCGACGATGCGCGGGATGCGCCCGACATCGGACCATGGGCGGCTCTGGCCTTCGCCCTGCTCGTCGGTTTCGCCCTTCTCGGCTGGTTCGTGCAACCGAGCTCGTCGAAGCAGGAGCCCCTCGACGCCACGCAGCACCAGGAGCCGTGGCAGGGGGGAAGCGCGGCTCCGCTTCCGCTTCCGGCTGGCGCACGCGCCGCCTGGTTCGGAACGTCGACGCTGTCTCGAACGGGCATCGTGACGATCTCTCTCTTCGTGTTCGTGACGCTCGGCGTGGGTGTCGTGCTTCTCGCGTTCGGCCGTGCCGGCGGATGGTTCGCGGTAGGCGTCGGGCTGCTCCTGGTCGTGATGCTGCTGAGCACCTCCGTCTTCTACGTGCGGGCGGATGCCGAGGGGCTGCATCTGCGCAGCGCGGTCGGATGGCCCCGCTATGCGATCGCCGCCGAAGATATCGCGGCAGTCCGCGCCATCCAGGTGAACCCCTTCTCGGAGTTCGGCGGTTGGGGGATCCGCTGGGGCGCAGACGGCCGCTTCGGCATCGTGCTGCGCACCGGGGAAGGCATCGAGGTCGCCCGCATCAACGGCAAGACCGTCATCGTCACCCTCGACGACGCGGTCACCGCAGCGGCAGTGCTCAGCGCCGCCGCGTCCACCGGAAAGGAACAGGAATGACGTTCTCCACCAACGCGCCGAGGACCCGACCTGCGTGGGGCGCGATTCTCGCGTTCGTCGTGCTCTCGTGCGCCCTCGCCTGGCTCGTCGCTCTGCCGCTCTGGCTCGGTGACGGGCTCGCGGAGCCGATCTCCGGCGTCCTGCTGCCGGTGATGATGTTCACGCCGGCTGTCGCCGCGCTCATCGTCACGTTCGCGATGCGGGTGCCGGCGCGCGGTGGTCGTGCGCGCTTCCTGGGGCTGTGGCCGCTGCGCCCCGCCAGACGAGTGGTCTGGCTCATGGTGCTGGCCTGGCTCGCCCCTCCAGTGCTCGTGGCGCTCAGCATCCTGCTGTCGGCGGCACTGGGCTGGGTGCAGCTCGACTTCACCTTCGCCGCGTTCGCCGCGGAGATCGGGAAGGCGCTGCCGACGGGGACGCCCGCGCCACCGGTCGGCGTGGTCGTGGTGGCGCAGCTGGCGTCGATTCCGCTCGCGGCGCTCTTCAACAGCATCTTCGCCTTCGGCGAGGAGCTCGGGTGGCGCGGCTGGTTGGTGCCGGCGCTGCGGCCGCTCGGCACGTGGCCGGCCCTTCTGATCAGCGGCGCTGTCTGGGGCTTCTGGCACAGCCCGATCATCCTGCTCGGCTACAACTTCGGGCGTACGGACATCACCGGCGTGCTCTTCATGATCGGCGGGTGCGTCGCCTGGGGGATCCTCCTCGGCTGGCTGCGCCTGCGCTCGGCATCGGTGTGGCCGGCCGTCATCGCGCACGGATCACTGAACGCCGCAGGCGGGATGATCGTGATCTTCGCCGCGGCCAAGCCCGACCTCGCCCTCGCCGGGCCGCTCGGGGCGGCGGGCTGCATCGTGATCGCTCTCGTGATCGTCGTGCTCCTCATCACGGGGCAGTTCCGGCAGCAGCCCGAACTCGCGGACGCACCCGGCCGGCTGCTGTCACCGCCGCGCTCTTGACGGCTGCGGTTCGCCGGGATTGGCTGGACCCATGCAATCGACACCTGCCGCCTGGGCGGAAGCGGACATCTACCTCGCCGACACGCTCGTCGGCCACGACCCCGCTCTGGAGGCCGCGCTCGAGGCGCAGCAGGCTGCCGGGCTCCCGAAGATCGAGGTCGCTCCTGTCGCGGGCAAGCTGCTGAATCTGATCGCACGGCTGAGCGGCGCGCGCCGGGTGCTGGAGATCGGAACGCTCGGCGGCTATTCGACCATCTGGCTGGCCAGGGCAGTCGGCGAAGGCGGCAAGGTCCTCACCGTCGAGGCGGAACCGGACAACGCCGCAGTTGCGCGAGCGAGTATCGACGCCGCGGGCGTCGGTGAACGGGTGGACATCCGCGTCGGTCGCGCCGCAGACGTCCTGCCCACGCTGGTCGGCGGATTCGATCTCGTGTTCATCGACGCCGATAAGGAGTCCAACACGATCTACCTCGACTGGGCGGCCAGGCTGGGGCATCCGGGCACCGTCGTCGTGCTCGACAACATCGGCCGCGAGGGCGAGATCGTGCGCCAGGACAGCACCGACTCGATGGTCGTCGGCACCAGGGACGCGCTTCGGATGCTGGGGGAGGACCCGCGCTTCGACGCGACCGCCCTGCAGACCGTGGGCATCAAGGGCTGGGACGGCATCGCGCTCGCGCTCGTCGTGTGACGACGGATCGTCACGCCCCGGGGTGGTGAGTGCGGGCGGGCTAGACTGGGCGCGGATCGACGTCGCTCCACCACACCCTTTCCCTGAGCAAGGAGCACATTCGTGGCACTCATCGAGGCTGTAGGCGCACGCGAGATTCTCGACTCGCGAGGTAACCCGACCGTCGAGGTGGAGGTGCTCCTCGACGATGGCATCGTCCAGCGGGCTGCCGTCCCCTCGGGTGCATCCACCGGCGCCTTCGAGGCGTACGAGCTGCGTGACGGCGACAAGACCCGTTACAGCGGCAAGGGCGTGCTCAAGGCCGTCGAGGCCATCATCGACGAGCTCGGCCCGGCCATCGAGGGCGTCGAGGCGAGCGAGCAGCGCGTCATCGACGAGATCCTCATCGAGGTCGACGGCACCGAGAACAAGAAGCGCGTCGGCGCCAACGCCATCCTCGGCGTCAGCCTCGCGGTGGCAAAGGCCGCGGCAGACTCTGCCGACCTGCCGCTGTTCCGCTACCTCGGCGGACCGAACGCGCACGTCCTGCCCGTTCCGCTGTTCAACGTCATCAACGGCGGAGAGCACGCCGACAACGGCATCGACATGCAGGAGTTCTTCCTCGCGCCGATCGGCGCCGAGACCTACTCCGAGGCCCTCCGCTGGGGCGTCGAGACCTACCACGTGCTGCGCGCCGAGCTGAAGGCCGCGGGCTACGCCACCGGCCTCGGCGACGAGGGCGGCTTCGCCCCCGATCTGCCGAGCAACCGCGAGGGCCTCGACTTCCTGGTCAAGGCGATCGAGAAGGCCGGCTTCAAGCCGGGAACCGAGATCGCCCTCGGCCTCGACGTCGCAGCGACCGAGTTCTTCAAGGACGGCGTCTACCGTCTGGACAGCAAGGACTGGTCAGGACCCGAGCTGATCGAGTACTACGTCGGACTGATGAACGACTTCCCGATCGTCACGATCGAGGATGCCCTCGCCGAAGACGACTGGGACAACTGGAAGCTCCTCACCGACGCGCTCGGCTCGAAGGTCCAGCTCGTCGGCGACGACCTGTTCGTCACCAACCCGGAGCGTCTCGCCGATGGCATCCGCCGCGGCGTGGCCAACTCGCTGCTGGTCAAGGTCAACCAGATCGGCACGCTCTCCGAGACGCTCGACGCGGTCAGCCTCGCGCAGCGCTCCGGCTACACGGCGATGCTGTCGCACCGCTCGGGCGAGACCGAGGACACCACCATCGCCGACCTCGTCGTCGCGACGAACTCGGGTCAGATCAAGGCGGGTGCGCCTGCTCGCAGCGAGCGCGTCGCGAAGTACAATCAGCTTCTGCGCATCGAGGAAGAGCTGGGGGACGCCGCGGTCTTCGCGGGCCGTTCGGCCTTCCCGCGCTACCAGGGCTGAGCGCAGCTGAGACAGACATAACACCGAGGAGGAGCCGTGGCACGACGACCGGCTCCTCCTTCGGCGTCTTCGGGCGCTTCGAAGGCGCAGAGCTCGAAGGCGCAGGGTTCCAAGGTGCCGAGCTCGAAGCCGAAGCCCGCGAAGAAGAACGCCGCTCGCGCCACGTCGACCCGGGCGGCCGCCTCGCGTCCGGCATCCAGCCGAGCTGCGGCCGGCGGACAGAGTGTCGACGTGCGCGAGTGGGCGTCCGGCATCCGCCTCTCCGCCTTCTCGGTCATCATGCTGTCGCTGGTCGTCCTCGGCGCCTGGGTGCTGGTTCCGACCCTCGGCACGTTCATCGATCAGCGGCAGAAGATCGCAGCGCTCGAGGCCTCCGTCCAGGTCAGCGAGGACGAGATCGCCGCCCTCGAGCAGGAGCGCGAACGTTGGCAGGACCCTGCGTACATCACCACCCAGGCGCGTGAGCGCCTCTACTACGTCAAGCCCGGCGAGGTCGTCTATCTGATCGACAACGACCTCGATCCGGCCGCTCTCCCGCAGGAGCAGGAGGCCGTCAGCGACACCCTGGAAGAGAAGCCGGCGGACTGGATGGGGCAGCTGCTGCGCACGCTCACGTCGAGCGGTCTTGCTGACACGGCGGCCGTCACCCCCTGAGCGACGCTGAGCGTTCGCTCCGAGCATCCTCCCGGTTGCCTCCCCTACGCTGGACGGGTGACTACGCCGCCATTTCCTGCCCCCACGCCCGCTGAACTCGCCGTGGTCTCGGCACAGCTCGGCCGTCCGGCTCGGGGCGTTCTCGGCATCGCCGCCCGATGCGCATGCGGCAATCCCACGGTCGTCGCGACCACGCCGCGGCTGTCCGACGGCACCCCTTTCCCGACGTTCTACTACCTGACACACCCGGCCGCGACGGCCGCCATGTCGACCCTCGAGGCCACCCAGGTGATGCCGGAGCTCGCGGCCCTTCTCGCCGACGATGAAGACATCGCCGCGGCGTATCAGGCCGCCCATGAGGCATACCTCGCAGATCGCGCCCAGTTCGGCGACGTCGCCGAGATCGACGGGATCTCCGCCGGTGGGATGCCGACGCGCGTGAAGTGCTTGCACGCGCTCGCGGGGCACGCGCTGGCTGCCGGACCAGGCGTCAACCCGATCGGCGATGAGGCGCTCGCTCGCTCCTCCTGGTCTGCCGAGCAGTGCCGCTGCGACGATCCCGGCGCAGCGATCCGGGTCGCAGGAGCGGCGACGGCATGAGCAAGAGGATGCTGCGCATGACCGTCGCCGTGGCGATGGTTGCGGCATCCGTGCTGCTGTTGGGAGCGACGACCGCTCCAGGGCCTGTTCCCGATAACCCCGCAGACCCGGTGCGCGCCTCCGAGTACTGGCTGGACGGCGCCCGCATCCGCGAAGCATGGCAGACCACACGCGGTAAAGGCGTCACGATCGCCGTGATCGACACCGGTATCGCAAAGGTGCCGCAGACCTTCGGCGACGCGGTCATCGGCGGGACGGACGTCAGCGGCAGCGGCACCCCTGACGGGCGGACACCGCTCGGCGCCGTCGACGGGAACCACGGTTCCTGGGTGGCATCGCTGGCCGCCGGACGAGGTGCCGCCGACGGCACCGGCATGATCGGCGTCGCACCCGAGGCGAACCTGCTCTCGATCTCGCTCGGCTTCGGCGCCGCGGCGGCCGTCCCCTTCGCCGAGCAGGTCGCGAAGGGGATGAAGTGGGCGGTCGACAACGGCGCCGACATCATCAACCTGTCGTTCACGACGAACACCCTCGAGTGGGACCGGAGCTGGGACGAGGCGTTCCTGTACGCCTTCGAGCACGACGTCGTCGTGGTGGTGGCCGCGGGCAACCGGGGGAGCGGCACGAGCATCATCGGCGCTCCGGCGACGATCCCCGGCGTGCTCACCGTCGGCGGAGTCGATCAGACCGGTACGGCGAGCATCGAGGCGTCGACGCAGGGCATCACGATCGGCATCTCGGCGCCCAGTGAAGGCCTTCTCGGCGTTTCTGCCGACGGAAAGGTGGCGTGGTGGCGCGGCACCAGTGGTGCAGCGCCGATCGTGGCCGGCATCGCTGCGCTGGTGCGCTCCGCGCACCCTGACCTCGACGCCGCCAATGTGATCAACCGCATCATCAAGACCGCGATTCCGGTGGAGGGCGCGACGAAGCCCAGTGATCCGCTCTACGGATACGGGCTGGTGGATGCCGCCGCCGCCATTTCCACGGATGTCCCGAAGGTCGACAAGAACCCCATGGGAGACCTCGCGGAGTGGGTCCGTCTGCACCGTCGAGCAGCGTCCGAACCGCAGCCGGAACCCGAGATCACGCCGGTGAGCGTGCCGCCGCTTCCCGCGGCGGAACCACCGACCGAACCCGGGTCTCCGTTGCTTCCCAGCGCCGAGTCATTGCGTTACGGTACCCTCCCGCTCATTGCGCTCACAGTCCCTGGTATCCTGGTGGGGCTTGGCGTCACCGCAGCTGCCCGGCGCATCCGCTCAGCGCGCGCGAGTCGCACGCCAAAATCCTGACTCCGAGGAGTTGTTCCCCTGTGCCTCAGAACAGCACTGTGCCCAAGATTCTGATCGTCGGTGGAGGCTACGCAGGTTTCTACACGGCGTGGAAGCTCGAGAAGCAGCTCCGCAAGGGTGAAGCCGACGTCACCATGGTCGACCCGCTGCCGTACATGACCTACCAGCCGTTCCTGCCCGAGGTCGCCGCCGGCTCCATCGAGGCGCGGCACTCGGTGGTCGCGCATCGTCGCCACCTGAAGCGGACTCACGTCGTCACCGCGAAGGTCACCAAGATCGACCACGCCAACAAGGTGGCCACGATCACGCCGACCGAGGGCGAGCCCTACGAGTTCGCATACGACCAGATCGTGGTGACGGCGGGCGCTGTCTCCCGCACCTTCCCGATCCCGGGCATCGCCGACAACGCGATCGGGCTGAAGACCATCGAAGAGGCCGTCGCGATCCGCGACCGCCTGATGTCGAACTTCGACAAGGCGGCGTCGCTGCCGGCCGGTCCCGAGCGCGACCGTCTGCTCTCCGTCGTCGTCGTCGGTGGCGGTTTCGCCGGCATCGAGGTCTTCGCGGAGCTGCGTTCGCTGGCATCTGCGCTGGTGTCGAAGTACCCGCAGCTGACGTTCGATGACACGCACTTCCACCTGATCGAGGCCATGGGGCGGATCATGCCCGAGGTCTCGCTGAAGACCAGCGAGTGGGTGCTCAAGGACCTTGCGAAGCGCGGTGCGAACGTGCACCTCGACACGCAGCTCACGGGCGCCGTCGACGGCATCGTCGAACTCTCCACCGGCGAGGTCATCCCGACCGACCTCATCGTGTGGACCGCCGGTGTGATGGCCAACCCGACCGTCGTCCGCGGCGGCGACCTCCCCGTCGAAGAACGCGGCCGCATCCAGACCCGCGCCGACCTGCGCGTCGGCACGGCCGACGCGATCGTCGAGGGCGCGTGGGCTGCCGGTGACGTCTCGGCCGTCCCCGACCTGTCCGGTGGCGGTGTCGGCGGCTACTGCGTTCCGAACGCTCAGCACGCGGTGCGCCAGGCGAAGCTGCTTGCGAAGAACATCGTCGCGGTCATCCGTGGCGAGGAGCCCAAGGAGTACTTCCACAAGAACATGGGCGCTGTCGCGGGTCTCGGCCTGTACAACGGCGTCTTCCAGTCCGGCAACCTGGCGCTGAAGGGCTTCGTCGCCTGGATCGCCCACCGTGGCTACCACGGCCTGGCGATGCCGACGTGGGAGCGCAAGATCCGCGTCGTGTGGGGCTGGGTGAACAACTTCTTCCTCGGTCGTGACCTGGTCAACCTCGAGACGGTGCAGAGCCCTCGTTACGTCTTCGAGGAGTTCGCGGCTCGCCCGCGTCCGGCCGTGGATGCGGCTCCTGCCGCCCCTGTCGCCAAGGCAGAGCCGGCCAAGGCAGAGCCGGCCAAGGTCGAGCCGGTGAAGGCAACCGTTGCTGCGGAGGCTGCGCCGGCGGCGAAGCCGGTGAAGAAGGCGCCTGTCAAGAAGACCGTGAACGCCGACGCCTGATCATCTGATCGCTGCGAAGAGCCCGTCCGAGATTCGTCTCGGGCGGGCTCTTCCGCGTATGCGTCGCTCCTCTGTGCCCTCGACGTCGCAGGAGTCACCACCTGATCGGCTACATTCCGAATATGCCCACTCTGTCGCAACACCTGACTCTGCGTGGCTGTTCGCTGGCCTTCTACGACTCCGGCGGCGACGAGCCCGCAGTCGTGTTCCTGCACGGTGCGGGCGCCGATCATGTCATGTTCTCTGCGCAGGTCGAAGGTGTCATCGCCTCGGGGCGCAGGGTGGTGATGCCGGACCTGCGCGGGCACGGCCAGTCGCGCCCGAACCTCGCGCCGATCACCGCTGAGAGCCTGGTGGCCGACATCGAAGAACTCATCGCATCACGGGGGCTCGATCGCCCCGTGCTCGTTGGGCACTCACTCGGTGGCAACCTGGCGCAGGCGTTGGTGCGGAAGGCGCCGGGGGCGTTCTCCGGTCTGATGGTGCTCGACTCGACGTGGAACAACGGCCCGCTGACCGTGTGGCAGCGTCAACTGCTGCGCCTTGCGGCTCCCGCCCTCGCCCTCGTCCCGGCCGCTCGGCTGCCGCGACTGCTGGCGGAGGCCTCTGCGACCTCCGACTTCGCGAGGAGGGACGCGGAGCGGGCATTCGCGCAGGTCGCGAAGTCGGAATTCCTCGACATCTGGCGGGCGACGACAGCCTTCGTCGACCCGGACCCGACCTACCGGACACCGGTGCCGCTGGGGCTGATGCGTGGCGGGTTCGATCGTACGGGCAACATCGCCACCGCCATGCCCGCATGGGCGCGGCACGAAGGAGTGGACGAGGTCGTCATCCCGGATGCCGGTCACATCGTGAGTCAAGATGCCCCGGACGCGGTGACCGACGAGCTTCTGCGTTTTCTGAGGTCGATCAGAGCGCAGTAATCGCCAATCTGCTCGGGGCGCTGTCCTCAGTCGCCTCGCGCCGCGTGGCGGTCGAGGATCCGGGCCAGCGTCTCCTTCATCGTTTTCAGCTCCTGCTCGTCGACGGCGCCGAAGATGTCGTCAGCGACCTTCTGGGTGTACTGCTGCGCTTCCGCGAGAGCGTGCTGACCGGCTTCGGTGAAGTGCAGAATCGTCACTCTGCGATCCTTCTCGGATTGCTCCCTGGTGATGTAACCCGACCGTGCGAGGTCGTCGACGACGCGTACCATGCCGGTCTTGTCGGTCATCAGGTGCGCGACCAGATCGCGCTGGGTCTGCACGCCGTCGCGGATGAGGAACATGACGGCGATGTGCCGGCTGGTCAATTGCGTCGGCAGGAGTGCGGCGTTCAATTGCTTGGTCGCGAGTGCGTAGACCTGGTGGAGCAAGAGGCCCACTTCCGTGGGGAGTCGAACGTCGGTGCCGGTCATTCTCTGATTCTTCCGTAATTGAGTCCAAATGCAACTGTTCCATTTGGATCTAATTCGATACACTCGCTCCATGCCAACCGCAGAGAGTGAGCATCCTTCCGTCGTCGAGCCCGTGACGGAGCGCCTGTGGCCGCTGTGGGTGTTCCGCGTCACGATGACGGTCACCGCAGCGCTGATGTTCGATCAGGCAGTGCTCGCCGGGCAGTTCATGGCCGGCGTCTACCCCGCCTTGGCCACCCACCGCGACATGGCGACGGTGAGCGGCATCGCTGTCATCGCGACCATCGTCGCCGCGGTGCTCGTTCGCCGGCGGGGCGGAGGGTCGCGCTGGCCCATCGTCGCCACCTCCGCGCTGCTCGTGCTGATGGCACTGCAGGCCTTCGCCGGATTCCGATCCCTGCTGGGGCTGCACATCCCGCTGGGTGTGATGGTGATCATGTTGACGGTGGCACTCACCGTCTGGGCGTGGCGGAAACGGTGATGGCGGCGATCAATCGCCGCGCCTTCATCGGTGGAACGATCGGCGGAATCGTCGCCGCCGGTCTCGGTGTTCCCATCGCGTTGAGCTTGCAGAGCGCCCCGACGTCCACGGGCAACCTTCTCACCAGCCGGATCCCGCTTCCTGAGCCGTTCCGGCGTCGTCTGACGGTCCCCCCGGTACTCGCTCCGGTGCGCACTGACGCGAGTACCGACCACTACCTGGTGCGCCAACAGATCACGCGGTCGGAAATCATCCCCGGCACCACGACCGAGCTCTGGACCTATGGCGGCAGCTTTCCCGGGCCGACGATCGAGAGCCGTCGAGGCCGCAGCGTCGTCGTCACGCACGTCAATGAACTGCCAGTGCCGACCGTGGTGCATCTGCACGGCGGGCGCACACCGGCCAAGAGCGATGGGTATCCGATCGACTTCGTCCTCCCGTCCGACATGACCTACTACAACCAGCAGCTCGCCCATCGCGACCACGCCTCCGCAGGACACAGTGCGATGACGGCAGGCGGCGACGTGAGCGAAGGCGAACGCACCTACGTCTACCCGCTCGAACAGCGGGCTGCGACCCTCTGGTATCACGATCACCGGATGGACTTCACCGGCCCGAGCGTGTGGCGGGGACTCGCGGGATTCCATCTTCATCGCGACGATGAGGAGGACGCTCTGGATCTGCCGCGGGGCTCACGTGAGCTGCCGCTCATGATCGTCGACCGGAGCTTCGCCGCCGACGGATCACTGCTGTATCCGAGCAGCGACCCCACGCTGGTGCACGAACCAGGGGTCATGGGGGACTACATCGCGGGGGTACTCGGTGACGTCATGCTGGTCAATGGAATGCCTTGGCCG
The DNA here is from genome assembly GCF_038397725.1 of Microbacterium sp. LWO13-1.2. Lineage (NCBI taxonomy): Bacteria > Bacillati > Actinomycetota > Actinomycetes > Micrococcales > Microbacteriaceae > Microbacterium > Microbacterium sp. LWO13-1.2. The sequence goes on along the minus strand of NZ_CP151634.1, from coordinate 3,734,500 downwards.
GAGGCGAGAGTCGACGGCGTTCACCACCGGCTGCGCCTGCTGAATGCGTCGAACGCGCGGCGCCTTTCCCTGCGCCTGGATCCTGCCCCGCGCGGCGGGATCATGCAGATCGGCACCGATGGCGGCCTTCTCGACGCCCCGCTGACTCACGATCATCTGGTTCTGGCGCCCGCACAGCGACTCGACGTCGTCGTCGACTTCGGCGGTTACCCGCCCGGAACCGTCGTCACGCTCCGCAACGACTACGGCAACGGCCGCATGGGAGAGGTGATGCGCTTCGTCGTCGGGGATGCCGTGGAGGACTCCTTCACGATGCCGGATCGGCTCTCCTCCGTCGCAACAGCGGCGGAGACGGAATCCATCGCCACCCGAGCATTCCACTTCCGTGCCGGGGACATCGGCGAGCGGCACGGGTGGCTCATCGGGGGGCAGCCGTTCGGCGCTGATGAGATCGCCGCGACCGTGGCAGCGGGAAGCCTGGAGGTTTGGGAGCTGTTCGCAGATTTCCACCACCCCGTGCACCTGCATGGCGCGTCTTTCCAGGTGCTCCAACGCGGCAGCGAGGGGCCAGGAGCGTTCGACTTCGGCTGGAAGGATACGATCGACCTCCAACCGGGCGAGCAAGCGAGAATCGCCGTCCGATTCGACACCAATCCGGGAAAGTACGTCTTCCATTGCCACAACCTCGAACACGAGGACATGGCAATGATGGCGAACATTCTCATCCGCTGAGGCTCTGCACCGGGCGGAGGGGGCGTTCTGATGGCAGTCGAGTGCCCCCGCTGGGACTCGAACCCAGACTGAAGCGATTTTAAGTCGCCTGCCTCTGCCATTGGGCTACGGGGGCGTGCAACGCCAGCCTATCGACGACACAATGGTGCGACGCAGTCCCGACAGAGGTGATTCCGCGTCCATGAAGGTCGTAGGGTGGGGGAGTGCTCGACCTCACCGCCGAACTGAGCCCCCCAGTTGATGCGCGACTTTCCGTCGCCCCGGAGTGGCAGGATGCTGCGCGGTACTGGCCGCGGCTCTCCGATGCGACCGCCCACCTACCCGCTCCGGTGGCGGTGATCGATCTCGACGCGTTGCGATACAACGCGATGGACCTTCTCGTGCGTTCCGGCGGCCTCCCGATCCGGGTGGCTTCGAAGTCGGTGCGTGTGCGCGCCGTGCTCGACGCCGTGCTGCAGCTCCCGGGGTTCCGGGGCATTCTGGCGTTCACGCTCGCTGAGGCGTTGTGGCTGTCCGAGACGCACGACGACATCGTTCTCGGCTACCCGACCGTCGACCGACCGAGTCTGGAGCGGCTCGTAGCCGACGAGACTGCGGTGCGGCGGATCACGCTGATGGTCGACGATCCGTCTCAGCTGGACTTCATCGACAACGTCGCCGCCCCCGGGCAGCGCCCCGAGATCCGGGTCGCGATCGATGCGGATGCGTCGCTCCGTTCCGCTGCGCTGGGACACATCGGCGTGCGTCGTTCTGCGCTGTTCAGCGCCGGCGAGGTCGCGGCCTTCGCCAGGGAGATCGTTCGACGGCCGGGCTTCCGGCTCGTGGGTCTGCAGATGTACGAGGCGCAGATCGCCGGCCAAGGCGACGATGCCGGCGCGGACGCGCCGCTGATCCGGATGGTGCAGGCCCGCTCGCGCACCGAGTTGCGCGAGCGCAGGGCGGCGATCGCGACCGCTCTCGCCGAGATCACGCCCCTGGAGTTCCTCAACGGCGGCGGCACGGGTTCGCTCGAATTCACCGGGAGCGACGAGTCGCTCACGGAGGCGAGCGCCGGCAGCGGCCTGCTCGGCGGTCACCTCTTCGACGGTTACCGCTCCTTCCGCCCGGCCCCGGCGTCGGCCTTCGCTTTCGACGTGGTCCGTCGCCCGACCCGCGACATCGCGACCGTGCTCGGCGGTGGATGGATCGCCTCGGGACCGGCCCTCGCCTCGCGCCAGCCCCTGCCGGTCTGGCCGCAGGGGCTCCGGACGCTTCCCCGCGAGGCGGCCGGAGAGGTGCAGACACCGCTGCAAGGGCGCTCGGCAGCCCAGCTGCAGCTCGGTGACCGGGTGTGGTTCCGGCACGCGAAGAGCGGTGAGCCCGCGGAGCGGATCGATCGCTACCATCTCGTCTCGGGCACGGAAGTCATCGACGAGTTGCCGACGTACCGCGGTGAGGGGAAGGCGTTCCTGTGACGAGAATCGGCGGCACCTGGCAGAACTGGGCACGCACCGCGCAGATCACTCCGCTCCGCATCGAACGGCCGCGCACTCCGGAGGGCGTGCAGCGCGCGGTCCAGGCCGCGGTGTCGCAGGGGCTCACCGTGAAAGCAGTCGGCGCCGGACACAGCTTCACCGGCATCGCGGCGGCGCCCGGCGTGCTGCTCGAGCTCGACGACATGCAGGGTGTGGTGAAGGCGGATGCCGCCACCGGCCGCGTCACGCTGCTCGCGGGTACACGTCTGCACCGGGTACCCCGTCTGCTCGCCGCACACGGCCTCGCGATGGAGAATCTCGGCGACATCGACCGGCAATCGATCGCAGGAGCGATCTCGACCGGAACGCACGGCACCGGTGCCGCATTCGGCGGACTCGCCACCCAGGTCGTCGGCGTCACGATGGTCACCGCGACGGGGGAGTTCTTGCGGATCGACGACACGCAGAACGCCGAGATGCTGCCGGCTGTCGCCCTCGGGCTCGGAGCGCTCGGCATCATCGTCGAGGTGACGCTGCAGTGCGTGCCGGCTTTCGTCCTGCACGCGATCGACCAGCCCGTTCCCCTGGAGGACGTGTTGTCGACGCTCGACGACCATGTCGCGGCATCCGATCACTTCGAGTTCTACTGGTTCCCGCACACCGACGTCGCCCTGACGAAGCGGCAGACGCGGATGCCGGAGTCGACGGTGCGTCATCCGCTTCCGGTCGTCGGCAAGTGGATCGACGAGACGCTGCTCTCCAACGGCGTCTACCGCGTCGTCTGCGCCGCGGGGAAGGCGGTTCCGGCGATCACGCCGCCGTTCAGCCGTCTCGCCGTGAAGCTCACCGGCAATCGCGAGTACACCGACCGGTCGCATCGAGTGCTGACGCAGAACCGAACCGTGCGCTTCCGCGAGATGGAGTACGCCCTGCCGGCCGAGAACGTCGTCCCGGCGTTCCGCGCAGTGCAGGAGCTGATCTCGTCGCACGGATGGCGCATCGAGTTCCCTGTGGAGGTGCGATTCGCTGCCGAGGACGACCGCTGGCTCTCCACCGCGCATGGACGTGCCACCGGATACATCGCCGTGCACCGCTACTGGCGCGCCGGACACACCGAGTATTTCGGCGCCGTCGAGAAGATCATGCTCGAGCACGGTGGGCGGCCGCACTGGGGCAAACTTCACTCCCTCGACGCCGCGCAACTGCGAGAGCGCTATCCGCGGTTCGACGATTTCGTCGAACTTCGGGACCGCCTGGACCCCGAGCGCCGCTTCAGCAATCGGTACCTCGAGCGCGTGCTCGGCGACTGAGGATCATTCTCCGCGCGCCCCAGCGACGTACCCAGTCCACGCGCAGACTGCGCGACTAGGATGAGAGAAATTCGAGGAAGGGTGGCCTCCGCATGGAGTGGCTCGTGCCGGTACTGATCATCGTCGGAGTGATTCTGCTCATCGGAATCTACCTCTGGGCCACCTACAACTCGCTGGTGCAACTCAAGATCCGGGTCGATGAGGCGTGGAGCGGCATCACCGTCCAGCTCAAGCGACGAGCCGACCTCATCCCGAACCTCATCGAGACGGTGAAGGGCTACGCTTCACACGAGAAGGCGGTCTTCGAGAACGTCACCCGCGCACGCGCGGAAACACTGTCCGCCGAGAGCCCCGGCGCTGCCGGTATCGCCGAGGGACATCTGCAGCAGGCGCTGCGCAGCCTGTTCGCCGTGGCCGAGGCCTATCCGCAGCTGCAGGCGAGTCAGAACTTCCTCCAGGTGCAGCAGGCCCTCGTCGACACCGAAGACAAGATCCAGGCGGCCCGACGTTTCTACAACGGCGGGGTGCGCGAGCTGAACACCAAGATCAAGGTGTTCCCGAACAACCTCTTCGCCCGCGGCCTGGGCTTCACTGAGCGTGAATTCTTCGAGGTCGCCGATGCCAGCGCGATCTCCGAGCCGCCGCGCGTGCAGTTCTAGACCTCACCACACTGAGATCTCGATCCCTTCGTCGGTGACATCCACGTCGCCGCGCACCGCCCAGGTCTCGCTCCGGTAGGTTTCGGTGCGAGGTGTGCCGTCCTGCCCGGTGCCGGTCACGGTGGCGACGAGGATGCCGCCGTCTGCAGTGAATTCGTCTCCGTCGAGTTCGACGGTCGGCAGCTTCTCGATGCGGTACCGGACGCCGGACACCGCCGAGAACTCGGTACCCCACGGGATCCGGATGCCGCATCCCTCCGGCGGCGCGCTTCTCGTGATTCTCGCGCATTGCTCGAGGTGCTCGTCAACGAGCTCTTGAACCTGCTCGACGGACGCCGCCGTCACCTTCGGAGCTGGCGACGAATGCGGCGGTGGAGTCTCCACGGCGGAGGGCGCCGTCGAGGACTGCCAGATCCACACCGCGGCGCCACCGAGCAGCAGCACGGCGACGGCCGTGCCGATCACCCATCCGCGACGCCTCGTCATGAGGCGGTCTCCCGTGGGTGCACGTGCCGGGTCACCGGCGCTCCACCGAGGGCCTGAAGCGCCTGATACACGCTGTCGGCGGCGTCACCCCAGCCCGAGACCGAGACATGCTCCAGTCCCTGCCAGGAGGCCGCCAGCGCGAGCTCGGCGGCGATCGGTACCGCGTCCTCCGGGCGGGCCTGCGGCTCCCACCACGCGGACTGCACGCGCAGCGCTGAGGCGGCGCGATCGGCCTTGAGGTCGACGCGAGCCACGATCCGATCGCCGACGAGGACGGGAAGCGAGTAGTAGCCGTATCGGCGCTTGTCCGCCGGCACATAGATCTCGATCCGGTAATCGAGCTCGAAGACGCGCAGCGCGCGATCGCGGAACCACACCACCGGATCGAAGGGAGTGAGCACCGCAGCGGCATCCACCCGCCGGGGGAGCACGGCATCGCGGTGCCGCCAGGCAGGAAGCGGGCGACCGCCCCGCTCCCACCCCCGCACGCTGACCGGCATGAGTTCGCCGGTGTCGACGAGGTCGGCGATCGCGGCTGTCACCGCGGCGCGATCGCGCAGTCGGTAATAGTCCGCGAGGTCGGCCTGGGTGGCGACTCCCGACGACTGCGCCGCACGCCGCACAAGCTCGCGGATCGCGTCGGCACGCGAGACCTCCTGCGATCGGATGCGGTCGGGGATCACCTGCTCGGCGAGGGCGTATGTGCGCTCGAATCCGCGGCGTCCGCTGATCGCGACATCACCGGTGCGCCACATGTGCTCCAGCGCGAGCTTGACGTCATCCCAGTCCCACCAGGTGCCGCGCTCACGCGGTGCATCAGCACGGAGATCGGCCGGGCGCAGCGGACCGCGGACGCGAAGCTCGTCCTGCACCCAGCTCAGTGTCCGTGCGTTGGCGCTCACCCAGGAGTCCTCACTCGACCAGCGCCGGCGGAAGTCATCCATCCGGAACTGCCAGAGCGGCCAGTCCTCGACGGGGATGAAGGTGGCCTCGTGAGCAAGGTACTCGACATAATGCGTGGTGCGCGAGAGGAAGACCCGGTCGAGCAGAGCCGGATCGTAGGACCCGAGGCGGGAGAACAGCGGCAGGTAGTGGGAGCGTGCGAAGACGTTCACCGAGTCGATCTGCAGCACTCCGAGGCGGTCCATCACGCGATGCACATGACGCGATGCGACCGATGACGGGCGCGATCGCGTGAATCCCTGAGCGGCCAGCGCGATCCGGCGCGCCTGCGCGGAGTTGAGGGTCTCGGTCACTTCGCCAGCGTATCGGCGCCCGCGGACATCACCGGTCAGCCGGACCCCGCGGTCAGCAGTCGCCAGGACGTGCGCTCTAGACTGACCGGATGAGCGATCCGTTGCGACCGAGACTGAGAGACCTCTTCCGCCCGCGCCCGATCTCGACGGAGCGCACGGTGACGACCGAAGCCGACGAGGCCGTCCCATACGGGCTGCGCGTCGGGGCCGGGTATGCCTGGCGGCTGCTGATACTCGCCGCCGCGATCGGCGTCTTCATCTGGCTCGTCATCACGCTCAAGTACCTCGTGATCCCGCTCATGGTGGGGATCCTGATCACCGCTCTGCTCTGGCCGGCGTTCGAATGGATGCTCCGCCGACGGTTCCCGCGCTGGCTGGCCGTCGCCCTGGCGAGCCTCGGCACGCTGGCGATCGTCACGGGTCTGATGTGGCTCGTCGTCTGGCAGATCCGAGTGGAGCTCCCCGAAGTCCAGACGAGTACCGCTCAGTCGATCGAGAACTTCCAGACCTGGCTGCGCGAAGGACCGCTGCAGCTGTCCGGCGATCAGATCGCCGACTACCTCGCTCAGGCTCAGGTTCTGCTCGAGGAGCAGGGGCAGGCGCTGTTGTCAGGGGCGCTCGCCGTTGGGTCCACTCTGGGGCACGTCGTCACCGGCGCGCTGCTGTCCTTGTTCGTGCTGGTCTGCCTCCTCGCCGACGGCGGAGGCATCTGGCAATGGACGGTCAAGATCTTCCCGCGCAACGCCCAGCCCGCCATCGACGGGGCTGCGCGCAACGGTTGGAAGACCGTCGTCAACTACGCCAGGACTCAGCTGTTCGTGGCCACGATCGACGCGATCGGGATCGGACTGGGAGCCTTCCTGCTGCAGGTGCCGCTGGCGCTGCCGGTCGCCGTCCTGGTCTTCCTCGGATCGTTCATCCCGATCGTCGGAGCCGTCGCCACCGGTGCCATCGCGGTCTTCCTCGCGCTGGTTTACAACGGTCCGTGGATCGCGCTCTGGATGCTCGTGGTCGTCCTCGGCGTGCAGCAGGTCGAAGGACACATCCTGCAACCGATCCTGATGGGATCCGCCGTGAAGGTGCATCCGCTCGCCGTCGTCCTCGTGGTCGCCGGCGGTGCGATGATCGGCGGGATCCCCGGCGCCCTCTTCGCGGTGCCGCTCGCGGCATTCGTCAACGTCGTGGCCGTGACATTGACGTCCGGCTCTTGGCGAACCGGCGACGTCCCGCAGGGTGACCTGATCTGGAGCACAGTGCCGCGACAGCGGCGGAGGAGCAATCGATGACCGCAGTTCCCGGCCTGAACGAGTTCGAGGAAGCAGCACGCAGCCTTGCCGAGATGATCACCCACACGCCGACGCTGCCCTCCCGGGCGCTGTCGGACGTGCTCGGGGCGCCCGTCCTGCTGAAGATGGAGAACCTGCAGCGGACGGGGTCGTTCAAGATCCGCGGTGCCGCGTACCGGCTCTCCCGGCTCACCGCAGAGGAACGCGCACGCGGCGTGGTGGCGGCATCCGCAGGCAACCACGCGCAGGGTGTCGCTCTCGCCGCCCAGGCGCTCGGCATCTCGGCCACGATCTTCATGCCGCTCGGCGTGCCGGTGCCCAAGCTCCTCGCCACCCGCGGTTACGGGGCGGACGTCGTTCTCGAGGGTGAGACCGTGGCGACGTCGCTGCGCCTGGCGGCCGATTTCGCCGAGCGCACCGGGGCCGTCCTCATCCACCCCTTCGATCACCGCGACGTGGTGATCGGCCAGGGGACGCTCGGCCTCGAACTCCTCGAAGACGCACCGAACGTCGACACCATCGTCCTCGGCATCGGCGGCGGCGGCCTCATCGCCGGCGTGGCAGCCGCGGTCAAGGCGCGTGCGGCCGAGCTCGGGCGGGAAGTGCGGATCATCGGCGTTCAGGCCGAGAATGCGGCCGCGATGCCGCCTTCGCTCGAGGCTGGACACCCGGTCGACATCGTGACCCGCCCGACCATCGCGGACGGCATCCTCGTGGCGCGTCCTGGCGCCATCCCGTTCGACATCATCAAGGATCTGGTCGACGAGGTCGTCACCGTCTCGGACGACGATCTGGCGCGCGCCATCCTCGTGCTCCTCGAGCAGGCGAAGGTCGTCGTCGAGCCCGCCGGCGCCGCGGGAGTCGCTGCGATCCTGGCCGGCAAGGTATCCGCGACCGGTGTGACCATGGCCGTGCTCTCCGGCGGCAACATCGACCCGCTGCTCCTGCAGCGCGTCGTGTCGCACGGACTGGCGGCATCCGGCCGTTACCTCACGCTCCGCATCCCCCTTCCCGACCGCCCCGGCCAGCTGGCCCGCGTGTCCGAGCTCATCGCCGAGGCAGGGGCCAACGTCATGGAGGCCATGCACACCAGGCACGGGCACGGCCTGCAGATCAGCGAGGTCATCCTCGAGCTCAGCGTCGAGACGCGCGGACCCGAGCACTCCGAGCACACGTTGGACACGCTGCGCCGCGCCGGTTTCGAACCGGTCGTGGTTCCGGACTGAGCCCGGCGGCGCTCTATCGGCAGACGAATGCCCCCGGATCCGCGGATCCGGGGGCATTCGTGCGGATGGGGCCGGCTCAGCCGGTGTACGTCTCCACGTTGACGATCTCGACGGCGATCGACTTGCCGTTCGGGGCCTCGTAGGAGGACTTCTCGCCGACCTTGAGACCGAGGATGGCCTGTCCGAGCGGGCTGGCCTCGCTGTAGACGTCGAGGTCGCTGCCCGCAGCGATCTCACGGCTGCCGAGGAGGAACACCTCTTCGCCGCCGGCCACGTTCGCGGTGACGACGGTTCCGGGCTCGACGATGCCGCGGCTGGCCGGTGCCTCGCCGACCTTGGCCGTCTTCAGCAGACCCTGCAGGGTGCGGATGCGCGCCTCCTGCTTTCCCTGCTCGTCCTTGGCGGCGTGGTAGCCGCCGTTCTCCTTGAGGTCGCCCTCTTCGCGGGCCGCTTCGATGCGCTTCGCGATCTCCTCGCGCCCGGTGGTGGACAAGTGCTCCAGCTCGGCGACGAGCCGGTCATACGCTTCCTGCGTGAGGAAGGGAACCTGAGCGTCGATGGACATGACGAAGCTCCTTCTATCGGTATCCGCCGACGTCCTGCGGGGGATATGCCAAGACGCCCCGGCACGTGCCAGGGCGTCGTCTGTGTGGCACGAGTCTAAGCGACCCAGCAGGTGTTCACCAAACCTGTGGTGGCCGCCGCGACGGTGGGGATGGTCTCGGAAAGGCTCCGCGTATGGCCCTCGCCGGCCGGGATCTCGACCACTTTCCAGCCCACCACGCCGAACTCCTCGTCGAGGGCCTCCAGGACGCAGACCACGTCCTTGCCCTGTACACCGCTGATCTGGAATCGCAGGTCTACGCGGTGCGCGTCGACGAGATCGAAGCCCAGATCGTCGGCATCGACCGAGCTCATCGACTGGCTCACCGTCGACCAGCTGAGCGCACCGACAGCGAGCACGGCGATGGCACCGCCGACGATCCACGGCATCCGCCGCCGACGGGTGCGGCCATAGCGTTCGTCGAGCTCTCGTGCGGTCGTCACAGTGGGGGTCTTCCGGTCGTTAGGCTGGTGGTTCCAGGTTATGCGACCTGCGCACGAAAGGCGGACTCATGCTCGTTCTCACCGGGACCGAGACTCCGATGCCGACGCCGACCATGACGGTCGCGCCGGAAGCGGTCACTCCCGGATTCGTGGGCTTCGCCGTGATCGTGATCGTGCTGATCGCCGTGATCCTGCTGATCTGGGACATGAACCGCCGCATCCGTCGCGTCCGCTACCGCGAAGAGGTCAGGGTCGAGCTCGACGCCGAGCAGGCTGCCCACGCGGCTGATGAGGCCACGGAGACCGACGCAGATCTGCCGATCGTTCGTGAAGGCGACGACGACCCGCGCGCCACCTGATCAGCCTCCGGCGCCGGGCAGGCCGAGTGAGGGTGCCAGCGGATCCAGCGCGATGAGCAGGCACGCGAACCAGTGGCACAGGAACGCGAGCACCGTGCACACGTGGAAGATCTCGTGGAAGCCGAAGTGCCCTGGCCAGGGGTTGGGCTTCTTCATCGCGTAGACGATCGCCCCGCCCGTGTAGAGCAGACCGCCGATCACGACGAGCACCATCATCGTCGCGTTCGCGTACAGGAGATCGGCCATGTACATCACAGCCGCCCAACCGAGCACGAGGTAGAGCGCGACGTACAGCCACCGCGGTGCATTGATCCAGAAGACACGGAACAGGATGCCGAGCAGGGCCCCGGACCACACCAGGATCAGCAGCAGTCCGCCCTTCTCCGGAGGCAGCGCCAGCGTCGCGATCGGTGTGTAGGTGCCGGCGATGAGCAGGAGGATGTTGGCGTGATCGATCCTCTTCAGCACCGCCTTCGTCTTCGGACCCCAGTCGAACCGGTGGTAGAGCGCGGAGTTGCCGAACAGCAGCAATGACGTCGCCATGAACACGGCAGCGGACCACTTCGCCGGAGCCCCCTGCGCGAGAGCGATGAGGACGATACCGGCGATGATCGCGACCGGGAAGGTGCCCGCATGGATCCATCCGCGCCAGGTCGGCCTGATCTCGGCCTGCGCATCATGCTGCGCTTCCGCCATGAGCGGCAGCTGAGGGACATCGGGCGGCGTAGAAGTGCTCACGTGCTCACTCTAGGCGTGCGACCATGCCGGGATCTGCACATACCGTCAGCATCCGTGCCACTCGCATTCAGCGTGGGCGCGATAGCGTAGGGAGGTGATTTCACGCGACAGCCAGGGGCGAGGGCCGCTGTACCGGCTCTACAGCAACCGGCTGCGTCGACACCTCGATCCGGCATCCGTTCCGCACCACGTCGCGATGATGATCGACGGCAATCGTCGATGGGCCCGCCAACTCGGCTATGACAGCGCCGCAGAGGGGCATCGAGCCGGAGCAGCGAAGATGCGCGAGTTCCTCGGGTGGTGCGATGAGCTGGGCGTGCGCGTGGTGTCGCTGTACCTGCTTTCCAGCGACAACCTGCGCAAACGCGACTCGGCGGAACTCGACGACCTCATCGAGATCATCGCGGAACTGGCAGAAGCGCTGTCGCGAGAAGGCAACTGGCGGGTCAAGCACGTCGGCAGGGCCGACATCCTTCCGCCGGAGCTCGCGCGCGTGCTCGCCGATGCCGAGGCCCGGACCCGCACGCACACCGGACTCCACGTGAACCTCGCCGTCGGCTACGGCGGACGCAACGAGATCGTCGACGCCGTGCGCAGCATCATCGCCGCGCACGAGGCATCCGGCGGCACCCTGGAAGACCTCGCCGCACACCTCACCCCCGAGATGATCGGCGAGCATCTGTACACCGGCGGACAGCCCGATCCCGACCTCGTGATCCGCACCAGCGGGGAGCAGCGACTCAGCGATTTTCTGCTCTGGCAGAGCGCGCACAGCGAGTTCTACTTCGTTGAGGCGCTGGGCCCGGATCTCCGCCAGGTCGACTTCCTGCGTGCGATCAGGGACTACAGCGACCGCGATCGCCGCTTCGGGCGCTGATCGGAAGCCGGCGCGCCGAGCCTGTCGAAAGCGCACCGTGCCACAATGTCGCGGTGAGCACTTTCGACGACTACCTCGCAAGCTTCGGCGGCGAGCCGGGCTACCTCAACTGGGCGGCGTTCGGACCGCTCGCGCCGTCGGTGCGTGCGGAAGTCTTCGCAGATGCGGATCTGCTCGGCAGCGGCCGTCCGTCTTCGGTGGCGCTGGTGGCCGAGCGGATCGGGCAGGCGCAGGAGCTGGTGGCGGCGCTGCTCGGGGCGGATGCCGCGGACGTGACGCTGCAGCCGTCGTCGACGCACGGGCTCATGCAGGCGCTGTACGGACTCGGCGGGCATGTGATCGCCTCGACCGGCGAGTTCCCGAGCGTCAGTCTGACGCTGGAACGCGCAGCGCAAGCCTCTTCCGGGGCACTGACCGCCCGCTGGATCACACCGGCGGACATGCGCGTGACACCGGATGCCCTCGCCGAGGCGCTCGACGACGATGTCACCGCGCTCGCCGTCAGCCACGTCGACTTCCGCACCGGGTACCGCACGGATCTCGCGGCGCTCCGCGAGGCCCTGGGCCCGAACCGTCTGCTCATCGTCGACGCCGTGCAATCCTTCGGCATCCTCGATGACGACTACTCAGCGGCGGACGTCGTGGTCGGACACGGCTACAAGTGGCTTCGCGCCGGCCGCGGCACGGGTTTCGCCTGGTTCTCGTCGCGGGCACGAGAACGCATCGCCCCGGTTCTGAGCGGTATCACCGGCACAGTGGCGGAGGGACTCTTCGTCGATGAGTTGCCGGCCCCGGCGGCATCCGCTCAGGCCTACACGATCAGTTCCCCCGACCACCTCGCTGCGGCGCGCCTCGCGGTCGGCCTCCGCGAGATGCACGATGTCGGCATTTCGCTCATCGAGGCGCGTCTGGCCGAGCAGGTCGACGCGGTGATCGAGATCGCAGACCGTCACGGGATCGAGGTGCGCTCTCCGCGGGAACGCGACGCGCGCGCGGGCATCGTCGCGCTCGCTCCGGAGGAGCCGGCGCGCATGGCGGCGGCGCTCACCAACGCCGGAGTCGTGATGACGGCGCGGGGCGAGACTGTGCGGATCGCGCCGCACGCGGGCACCGACAGCGAGACATTCCGGATGCTCGACGAGGCGATCGCGGCATACGGCAACGAGACGTTAATCAGCGCGTAACCGATTGCTGGCGTGTCGAGCCCGACGTATGTCGGTGCGGCGTCGTACCTTCTAGGCATCGGGCATGGCGCCCGATCGGGTCGGCCTTCAGGATCGCGACTCGTGGCCCCCTGGTCGACTCGTTCGCATAGCCGGGAAACATCCCGGGTCGGGAGTGGGTCGTGACCACACGTACAGCGCAGCAGTCCACCAGCACCGCGCAGCAGGCCACCCGAAAGACCGCGCGACGGTCGTCCTCAGCAGATCCGGATCAGGATCTGCGCACGTACGTGCTCGACACGTCCGTGCTGCTGAGCGACCCGCAGGCGTTCTTCCGATTCGCCGAGCATTCGGTCGTGCTTCCGGTCGTCGTCATCAGCGAGCTCGAGGGCAAGCGGAACGACCCGGAGATCGGCTACTTCGCGCGTCAGGCTCTTCGGCACCTCGATGATCTGCGCGTCGAGCACGGCCGGCTGGATTTCCCGGTCGAGGTCGGCGAAGGCGGAACCCTTCGCGTCGAGCTCGGCAACACCGACCAGTCGGTGCTGCCGGTCGGCATCCGACTCAGCGACAACGACAGCCGCATCCTCTCGGTGGCCATGCACCTTTCCCAGGACGGTCAGGAGGTGACGATCGTCTCGAAGGACCTGCCGATGCGGGTGAAGGCGGCGTCGCTCGGACTCCGGGCGGAGGAGTACCTCGCCGAGCAGGCCATCGATTCCGGCTGGACCGGCATCTCGAACCTCGACATCTCCGGTGATGACATCAGCGACCTCTACGAGAGCGAAGTCGGCATCAGCGAGGAGGCGCGCGGCATCCCGGTCAACACCGGTTTGATCATCCACTCCGAACGGGGCTCCGCACTCGGGCGGGTCACCGGCGACGGTGAGTACCGGCTGGTGCGCGGTGATCGAGAGATCTTCGGAATGCACGGGCGCTCGGCCGAGCAGCGGATCGCGATCGACTTGCTCCTCGACCCTGAGGTGGGCATCGTCTCGCTGGGGGGACGGGCAGGCACCGGCAAGTCGGCGCTGGCACTGTGCGCGGGTCTCGAAGCCGTACTCGAACGACAGCAGCAGAAGAAGATCATCGTCTTCCGGCCGCTGTTCGCCGTCGGCGGGCAGGAGCTCGGGTACCTTCCCGGCGACCAGGGCGAGAAGATGGGGCCCTGGGGTCAGGCGGTCTTCGACACGCTCGGCTCGGTGGTCTCCGGCAACGTGGTCGAGGAGGTCCTCGAGCGGGGCATCCTCGAGGTCCTGCCGCTCACTCACATCCGCGGTCGTTCGCTGCACGACGCCTTCGTGATCGTCGACGAGGCGCAGTCGCTGGAACGCAACGTCCTGCTGACGGTGCTGAGCCGGATGGGGCAGAACTCGCGCGTGGTCCTCACCCACGATGTCGGCCAGCGCGACAACCTCCGGGTCGGTCGCCACGACGGCATCGCCAGCGTGATCGAGACGCTCAAGGGGCACGACCTGTTCGGTCACGTCACCCTGACGCGATCGGAGCGCTCGGCGATCGCCGCTCTCGTCACGGAGCTGCTGGAGGGCGGAGAGCTCAGCTGAACAGACATCGACAGCGGATGCCGTCCAGAGGGCGGCATCCGCTGTCGTGTGTGACGGGGTATCCGCCGCTGTCGCTGATGCCCGCGGGAGGGAACACAGATGCCGCGCGGAGCGAGTCCGCGCGGCATCCGGGTGAGCTCAGGCCTCTGCGTCGGGCGCTTCGGCTTCACGCTTGCGGCGGCTGAGGAACGCGATGCCCGCGGCGGCCAGCAGTCCGGCGCCGGCGAGGATCCCGCCGAGCGGGTCGGCACCTGTCGCGGGCAGCTGCCCGGTTCCCGGCTTCGTCCCTGGCGTGCCGGGGGTTCCCGGTGTTCCGGGCGTGCCAGGGGTGACGGTCGGCGAGGGCGTCGGCGACGGATCCACCGTGGGGGTCGGCGTCGGTGTGGGCTCGATGTCCAACGGGAAGACCTGGACCACGGACGGCCGAGGGATGTTCAGCGTGCCTCCGCCGGCGCCCGCGAGCGGGGCGGGGCGCATCGAGTCCGGGAACTGCGAGGTCGGCTGCTCGTAGCTGCCGTCTTCGCCCGGGTGCTGAACCGAGACGAAGACGCGCTGCTCATCGTCGTGGATGACCGGACCGCAGGTCTCGGCTTCGCGGGCCACCGACAGGAACTGCTCGACGTTGCCGCGCTCCGGTCCGTCCAACGTCACGCGGAACAGGCCATCGTTGTAGCCGATGACGCCGGGCGCGCCGTCGGTGGAGATCCACAGATTTCCGGCGCTGTCGAACGCGAGGTTGTCGGGGCAGGAGATCGGAGAGACCTGATCGGCCGGGAAGCCGGAGAAGTACGCGGTCGAGTTCGTCGCGGGGTCGCCTGCGACGAGGAGAAGCGTCCACGAGAACGCCGTCGCCGTCTGATCGCCACCGGCCTCGGTGATCTCGATCACGTGGCCGTCGCGGTTCTCGTTGCGCGGGTTGACCTCGTCGGGGCCGGCCGAGCCGGCAGTACCGCGCTTGGTGTTGTTGGTGCACGCGACGTAGACACGGCCGGTGACAGGGTTCGGCTCGACGTCCTCCGGGCGGTCCATCTTCGTCGCACCGACCTTGTCCGCAGCGAGGCGCGTATAGACGAGGACTTCCTCGACCGACATCCCCTCGACGACGGACGCACCGCCGACGACCAACGGCAGCCACTGGCCGCTGCCGCCGAATCCGCCGTCCGTGGGCACGGCGCCGGATCCGTCGATCTCGACCGCAGGCGAGTCACCGGCGAAGCGGGCGACGTAGAGGTCGCCGTTCTCGAGCAGTGTCATGTTGTGCGCCCGGTCGCCCTCGATGAACGAGTCGCGCGAGACGAACTTGTACAGGTAGTCGAAGCGCTCGTCGTCGCCCGTGTAGGCGACGGCCTTGCCGTTCTTCGCGATGATGACGTTCGCGCCCTCGTGCTTGAGGCGTCCGAGGGAGGTGTGCTTGCGAGGCACCGACGTCGGGTCCGTCGGGTCGATCTCGACGATCCAGCCGAATCGGTTGACCTCGTTCTCGAACCCGGGTGCGCGGGCGTCGAACCGAGGGTCGACGTGCTCCCAGCCGCGGGCTGTCTCGGCATCCTTCAGGCCGTAGCGCTGATCGCTGGCCGACGTGCCGACCGAACGGAAGTAACCGTTGAAGTTCTCCTCACCGCTGAGGATCGTGCCCCAGGGCGTCGTGCCCCCGGAGCAGTTGCCGAAGGTGCCGAGCGGCGTCGTGCCGGCAGGATCTGCGGCGGTCTGCAGCAGCGCCGAGCCGGCAGCCGGGCCGGTGAAGGCGTAGGGCGTGTCATCGAGGAAACGACGGTTGCGCTGGCCGCCGACCACCGGGCTCCAGGAGGCCGTCTCGTCGGCGCGGGTGAGGTCGACCACGCTGAGGCCGTGGGCCTTCAGGCCGACGCGGCGCACCCGGTCGAGGTCTCCGGCGAGCTGGTCGGCGGGGAACATGATTCCCTCATTGGTGTACTCGTGATTGACGAACAGGATCGCCGTGGTGGGCGACGTCCGGATCACATCTGTGTAGTCGACGTTGTAGCCGAACTGTCGTGCCTGAGCCTCGGGCGTCTGGTCGGCCGCGTCGAAGGCGGGGCTGTCGTTGAACATCGGATCGCCCCAGCGGATGATCGGCGCCCAGTCGAAGCCGGTGGGGACGACGAAGCTGTCGACCGTGTAAGCGACCGGGTCGATCGGCGTGAATCCGAAAGCGCCGGTCGCTCCGACGGGAGCCATCGGCACTCCCGACGCGGCGGTGGCGGACTGCGCACCGGTCAGCGCGGGGGCGAGCACGATGCTCGCGACGGCGGCGGCACCGAAGCCGAGTACGGAACGGCGGGACAGCTGTGCGTCGATGATGTCGCGGAGGTAGCCGTTCGACGAGGTGTTGCACACCCCGTCCGCGCACGCGTTCGCGCACTTCAGGTGGCAGGTGACTGCACTGCGCTTGCCTCGCACGTGACCTGCCATGGGCAGGCTCGTTCGACCGATGTTCATGACCACGGGGACTCCTCAAGCGGGGGTGTTCGGGGGAGCAGAGCGCTCGTGCCCCAGCAGACCAAGCCCGGGTGTCCGGCAGGTGAACCTCAGGAAAAATCGGGCTGTACCGAAGGCGGAGAAAAGGCCGACCGCGTTGCTGGGAGGTGTGTTCTGGGTAGGTCCGTGGCCGGAACGGCGTCACACCTGTCGGACGTTGTTGCACCTGTCGGACGTCTTCTGCCCCGGCATCCGACACCTGCAACAACGTCCGACGGATGCGGTGGATCAGGCGTGGTCCCGAAGCCGTCGGAGGGCACCGAGGATCGCCGCCTGAACCGTGGGCCAATCGTGGATCACCTGCGCGTAGTCGAAGCGGAGGGTTTCGTAGCCGAGACGGGATGCCGCGGCATCCCGCACCAGATCTTTGTGCCTGTTCGTCTCGCCATCATGATTCTCTCTGCCGTCGACTTCGAGGATGAGCCGGGCGCCGACGAGGAAATCCACCCTCCCGACGCCGGCGATCCGCACCTGACAGGTCAGCGCGATGCCCAGGATGTGGAGCCGCAGGCGGAGCAGCGATTCCAGGCCGCTCTCGGCATCCGAACGGGCCAGGTCGACAAGCCAGCGAGCGGATGCAGGAAGGGAAGCGCGGATGCGGAAGCGGCCCGCAGTCGAGAGCCGGCGAAGCATCCATGCCGATTCGAAGGCTGCGAAGAACGCCTCATCGCCCTGGCATCTGTACAGGTGAACCAGGGCTCGCTCGATCGAAGCCGGGCCGATCTCGGCCTTCCCCCGGTAGAAATGGCTGATGCACGCGCAGCCCGCGTGCCGATGCACCCTGCCCTTCGTGCCCATCCACACATGCGGCTCCGTCGTCTCGGGCAGAACCCAGATCCGCTGCAGACGGAGAAGCGACGTGCAGGTGAGCTGCCCGCCGTGGGCGGCCGCACTCCGGAGATCCTCCGACACCTGAGGTGCCGCGAACACGCCGGTACGCAGGCGGTCGATGCGTCCGGCGGCGACCTCTCGCGAGAGCGTGGTCCGCGACACCCCGAACTGCTGCAGTTGCGTTCCGCGGGCGACGCCGCCCAGCTGAGTGATGAGGGCTGCCGGTTTCAACATCCCCTCAGGATGCTGGTCGGGAACGTTGCGTCGACGGCGGAGCGTGCGTTGTGGATCGATTGCTGCCTATCGCTGTTTGTGCAGGAAGAGTGGGAGTGGAGTGGGATGTCGCACCTGTCGGACGTTGTTGCAGGTGTCGGATGCTGCGGCCGAGAACGTCCTGCAGGTGCAACAACGTCCGACAGCTGTGACAAGGCCTTAAAGCAGAAACAGAGAACGCAGAAACGCGGATGCCGCGAGGAACGAGTCCTCGCGGCATCCGCGTTTCGCAGGGTGTGTCAGCCCGGGTGGGTCATCGACAGCAGGTCGAGCTTCTCGTCCAGCTGCTCGAGCGTGAGCTCACCGCGCTCGACGTATCCGAGGTCGATCACGGCGTCGCGCACGGTGATGCCGTTCGCGACCGAGTGCTTCGCGATCTTCGCCGCGGCCTCGTAGCCGATGAGCTTGTTCAGCGGCGTCACGATCGACGGGCTCATGCCGGCGAACGCGGCCGCGCGCTCGAGGTTGGCCTGGAGACCGTCGATCGTCTTGTCGGCGAGCACGCGCGAGGCGTTCGCGAGCAGGCGGATCGACTCGAGGAGCGCGGTGCCCATGACCGGGATGGCGACGTTGAGCTCGAAGGAACCGGATGCTCCGGCCCACGCGACCGTCGCGTCATTGCCGATCACCCGGGCGCAGACCATGAGCACGGCCTCGGGAACGACCGGGTTGACCTTGCCGGGCATGATCGAGGACCCAGGCTGCAGGTCGGGGATGTGCAGCTCGCCGAGTCCGGTGTTGGGGCCGGAGCCCATCCAGCGCAGATCGTTGTTGATCTTCGTCAGCGAGACGGCGATGGTGCGCAGGGCGCCGGATGCCTCGACGAGGCCGTCGCGGTTCGCCTGAGCTTCGAAGTGGTCCTTCGCCTCGGTGATCGGCAGCTCGGTCTCGGCCGCGAGCAGCGCGATGACCTTCTGCGGGAAGCCGAGAGGCGTGTTGATGCCGGTGCCGACGGCGGTGCCGCCGAGCGGAACCTCGGCGACGCGGGGGAGTGCCGACTGCACGCGCTCGATGCCGAGGCGGATCTGACGGGCATAACCTCCGAACTCCTGGCCGAGAGTGACCGGAGTCGCGTCCATCAGGTGCGTGCGACCCGACTTGACGGCATCCTTCCACAGCACGGCCTTCGCCTCGAGGGCGACGGCGAGGTGGTCGAGCGACGGGATGAGCGTGTCGATGAGCGCCTGAGTGACGGCGATGTGCACCGAGGTCGGGAACACGTCGTTCGACGACTGCGAGGCGTTCACATGGTCGTTCGGGTGCACGTTCGCACCGAGGATGCCGGTCGCCAGCGTGGCGAGCACCTCGTTCATGTTCATGTTCGACGACGTGCCGGATCCGGTCTGGTAGGTGTCGACCGGGAACTCGGCGTCATGCGCACCCGAGGCGACCTGATCGGCCGCCGCGGCGATCGCGTCGGCGATCGCACCGTCGAGGGTGCCCAGCTCCTTGTTCGCGAGCGCTGCAGCCTTCTTGATCCGCGCCAGTGCGGCGATCTGCGTGGACTCCAGACCCTTGCCGGAGATGGGGAAGTTCTCCACCGCTCGCTGGGTCTGCGCTCCGTACAGGGCGTTCACGGGAACCCGCACTTCGCCCATGGTGTCGTGCTCGATGCGGTACTCGATTTCGGTCACTGCTGTTCCTCCAGATGTGACGTTGGGCCCTCAGGCCGGGATCTCGGAGCCCGCGTCGATCGCGAGCCCCACGGAGACGATGGGCACGGCCGTGCCCTCGCTGAGTCGGTAGTTGGCGCCCACGATGCCCAGTCGGCCGTCGGCGACGGCTTGGCTGATGAGCTCGGACGACTGCAGCAGGTCTGCCACGGTGTTGCGCAGGTGCTCGCGTCCGACCATCTCGGCGTCGATGTCGGCCGGCGAGGATCCGCCCTGCTCGGCCAGGACCTTGCGCGCGGCAGGGATGATCGGGGCGATGAGTTTCCAGATGTGCGGCGGCAGGGGTTTCGCGTCGATCGCGGTGCCCGCGATGGCAGCACCGACGGCTCCGCAGGCATCGTGGGCGAGGACGACGATCAGCGGGACCTGGAGAACCTCGACCGAGTACTCCAGGCTGCCGATGATCGACTCCCCGATGACCTGGCCGGCGTTGCGCACGACGAACAGGTCGCCGAGGCCCTTGTCGAAGATGATCTCGGCCGAGAGGCGGGAGTCCGAGCATCCGAACAGGGTCGCCATCGGGTACTGCGCGGCGACGAGGTCGTTGCGACGTTCGACATTCTGATTCGGATGCCGCGGCTCGTCGTTCACGAACCGTCGGTTTCCCTCCTGCATCTCCTGCCAGGCGGCCGATGGCGTGAGTCGACGTGTCATGAGGTCTCCGAGAGGGCGCGGATCTGCGGGGCGATGGATTCGGCGAGGTCCGCCGTAGTCTCGGCCGACATCGAGCCGTACAGCAGCACGTAGTCGTCGCCGGCCTGAGTGCCGATCGCGTAGCTGACGTTGTCTTTGGCGGAGTCGCCGATTCCGAACACGTCCCACTCGAGGCCGCCGATGCGCACGGTGTCGGTGGGAGCGATGCCGTTCAGCCGCTGCGGGGCCCAGGACGAGTCGGCGTCGAAGGCCTGGGCGAGCCGCACGAATCCGCGCTCATCCTGCGCGGCCGGAGCGAGCGTGACGTTCCAGACGACGGTCTCCCCGCTCTGCAGCTCGGCGGCGTTCACACGCCAGAACTTGCCGAGCTCCGGAACGATGACCGGGCTCTCCAGCGTCGACTCGACGTTCTCGGCGATGCCGGCGACGTCGATGCGCTCGGCGGCCACCGGCTCACCGCGGGGCACGGCGAAGATGATGACGGCGACGATCGCCAGTGTCACCAGAAGCGCCGCAACGAGGTTGCGGACGTTCTGGCTCGACCGATACGTCTTGCTCGACGCGGCCTTACGCGCCGCGGTCTCGTCCGGCGTCTCCGGACGGCCGAGCTCGGCGACGATCGGCGGGGGCTTGCTCATGAGGCGTCGCCGCCGGAGGTCGGGGAGTCGGATGCTGCATCCCGTGCCGCGTCCAGCCGGCGCTTCGCGCCCAGCAGCCACTCTTCGCAGCGAGCGGCCAGTGCTTCGCCGCGCTCCCAGAGCGCCAGCGAATGTTCGAGCGTCGGCGCGCCCTGTTCGAGCTCGGCGACGACGCGGACGAGCTCGTCACGAGCGGCCTCGAACGACAGCGTCTCCATAGGGGTGTCGTTCAGCGCGCTCACCCCTCCATCCTACGGCGTGCAACGGACACCACTGGCGGAGCGTCAGGTGCTCTCCGGGATCTCGCCTTCGGAGCGGGCGGCGACCGAACCTCGGTCGACCGTGATCGTGAGCGCGCTGCCGGCCGGAGCATCGGCCGCGTCGCGGAGGATGACCCCGCCCTCGAGGTGCGCGATCGCGTAGCCACGAGCGAGCGTCGCAGCCGGAGACAAGGCGCGCAGTGAGGCGCGGAGTTCGGTCGTCTTGCGGCCGGCGGTGTCCAGTTCGCGGGTGACGATGTCCCGTCCGCGCGAGAGGAGCAACCAGACCTCCTGCGAGCGGGAGTCGATGATCGGCGCGGGGGAGCGCAACACCGGCCGTGAACGCAGCTGCTCCAGTTGGGCGATGTCGTGCGAAAGCCGCTGGGTGAGGCGCGTGGCGACGCGGGAACGGAGCTGCGCGATGAGGGCACGCTGCTCGCCGACGTCCGGAACCACCCGTTTGGCGGCATCCGTCGGCGTCGAGGCGCGCAGGTCGGCGACGTCATCGAGCAGCGGATGGTCGTTCTCGTGGCCGATCGCGCTGACGATCGGGGTGGATGCCGCGGCCACCGCTCGCACGATGCGTTCGTCGCTGAACCCGAGCAGAGTCTGCGGGTCGCCGCCGCCGCGAGCGATGATGATGACGTCGACCTCCGGATCGGCGTCGAGTTTCTTGAGCGCGGCGAGGGTCTCCGGAACGCAGCGGTCGCCCTGCACGGCTGCGTACTCAGTGCGGAACCGCACCTGAGGCCAACGCAGTTCGGCGTTGCGGTGCACATCCTTCTCGGCGTCGGATTTCTCGCCGGTGATCAGTCCGATCACGTGCGGGAGGAAGGGGAGGCGTTTCTTGCGCGCTGGATCGAAAAGGCCCTCCTGGCGCAGCTGGATGCGCAGTTTCTCCAGCCGCTCCAGCTGATCGCCGAGCCCGACGTGCTTCATCGCCGCGACCGTGAAGCTGAAGTCGCCGCTCTTGACGAAGTAGTCCGCCTTCACCGCGGCGACGACGTGATCGCCGATCCCGAGATCGGCGGGGATCCGCGCCCGCACGCTCGACCAGATCCTGATGGAGATCTGCGCGTCCGATTGCGTGTCCTTGAGGCGGGCGAAGACGTTGCCGGAGCGCATGTTCCAGCTGGTGATCTCGCCTTCGACCCACACCGTGTTCCAGCGGGCGACGAAGTCGCGGATCGTCGCATTGAGCCGAGCGACCGAGGTGGGTGCGTCGGCAGTCGATTCGCGGGGAGCGACGGAATCGGCCGGCGGAGTCTCGCCGGGTCCTGTCGCTGCTTCGAAGACTGTCATCGGGTCCTGTCGGGTGGTTCTTTCAGGCAGAGGGCTCTCCGGCCCCCTTCAGGTGTGCGCCGGTAGAATTGAGAGGTGACCTCGACTGCTGTGCACCTTCCCGTCCCTCGCATCCCACGCGTACGCGCGGCGAGCGGGCGGCTTCAGGATAACCCGGTCGACGGACAGAAGCGGATCCTGCTGGCCGCACCGCGCGGATACTGCGCCGGCGTCGACCGCGCTGTCGTCGCCGTCGAGAAGGCCCTCGAGCGCTACGGCGCGCCGGTGTACGTGCGGAAGCAGATCGTGCACAACATCCACGTCGTCACCGAGCTGGAGGCGAAGGGAGCGATCTTCGTCGAGGAGGTCGATGAAGTACCCCAGGGTGCGCACGTCGTCTTCAGTGCGCACGGGGTGTCGCCGGCGGTCGTCGATGCGGCATCCGATCGCGGCCTGCACGCGATCGACGCGACCTGCCCGCTCGTCACCAAGGTGCACCGCGAGGCCGTGCGATTCGCTCGGGACGATTTCGAGATCCTGCTCATCGGCCACGAAGGACACGAAGAGGTCGAAGGCACCGCGGGCGAGGCTCCGGACCACGTCACGATCGTGAACTCGCCGGCCGAGGCCGACACCGTCGTGGTGAAGGACCCGTCGAAGGTCGTCTGGCTGTCGCAGACCACCCTTTCCGTCGACGAGACGATGGAGACGGTCAACCGGCTGCGTCTGCGGTTCCCCGAATTGCAGAACCCGCCGTCGGATGACATCTGCTACGCCACTCAGAACCGTCAGGTGGCGATCAAGAAGGTCGCGGCGAACGCAGACCTCGTCATCGTCGTGGGATCGTCGAACTCCTCCAACAGCGTGCGGTTGGTCGAGGTCGCTCTGGAGTACGGCGCGAAGGCCGCCTATCGCGTCGATTACGCCGAGGAAGTGGAGCAGTCCTGGCTCGACGGCGTCAACACCGTCGGAGTCACCAGCGGAGCATCCGTCCCCGAAGTCTTGGTGCGCGAGGTGCTCGCAGCCCTCGGCGATGCCGGGTACAACGACGTCGAAGAGGTGCGCACCGCGGAGGAGGACCTCATGTTCTCGCTGCCGAAGGAACTGCGCCACGACGCTTCGGGACAGCGTGACGACCGGGCCCTCGGCGGACGCGCCAGCAACCCCGACGCGTAGCGGCCTGAGAGCCGGCCATGGCCGGTGCGGTTAGCATTGCCGGATGACCGGACAGCTGCCCCAATACGGTGAACTCGCGACTCCTGAGGAGCAGCGGAGGGCCGCCGGCCTTCCACCCCTGGGTGAGGATGCGGCTGATCCCTCGATGCCTCCGGCAGTACCTGCAGCCGCGGCCGTTGCGACCTCCGCTCGCAGGCGACCGGTGGACCGGATCGTCACGATCGCTCTCCTCGCGTACGGACTCGTCAACGTGATCGTCACCGCGATCTCCTACCTCGACCTGCCGACCGTGATGAACGAGAGCATGAAGATCCTCGGCATCGACGGCGAGTTCACGAACTTCGCGCAGGGAAGGCTCTGGGGCACGTTCGCTGCGGTCCTTCTCCTGGTCGGCTGGACGCTCACGGCGCTGCTGTCCGTTCGTCGCCTGCGGCAGGGCAAACTCAGCTGGTGGGTGCCGCTGGTCGGTGCCGCCGCGACCACATTGGTGGTGTCGATCTGCATCATGGTGCCGATGATGGGGGACCCCGCTTTCATCGCGTACGTCGAGTCGATGGCGACGCGGTGACCGTCGCGCGTCTGGTCGCCGTGTGCGCGGTGCATCAGCTTCGGCCGGATGCCGGCTCCATCGGCACGACCGCGATCGACAAGCGCCCGGTGGACGGTGCGGTCCGTATCCGTCCGTACGGCGTGTACGCCGATGTGCAGGCGGATCGCAAGCACCACGGTGGGCTGGACAAGGCGCTGTACGCCTATTCCGAAGAGGATGCCGCTTACTGGTCAGGCGAACTCGGACGCGACCTTCCCCCTGGCTGGTTCGGCGAGAATCTCCGTACCGAGGGGATCGACGTCAACCGAGCGCTCGTCGGCGAGCAGTGGCAGATCGGCGAGAGCGTCATCGTCGAGGTCACCATGCCCCGCACTCCGTGCCAGACCTTCGCGCGCTGGGTCGGGGGCGATGACGAGCGCGGATGGGTGAAGCGATTCTCCGAGGCGCGTCGCCTCGGACCGTACCTCAGAGTCGTGCAGCACGGCCGGGTACAGGCCGGTGACGAGATCGTCGTTCTGCATCGGCCCGAGGGAGCTCCCAGCATCCTGGACGTGTATCGGGGGCCGTGAACCGGCTCTGCCTCGAGAACACGGATGCCCCCGGCCGCAGCGGCCGGGGGCATCCGTGTTCTGGTACTACTGGGTCAGCTCTTGGACTGGCCGTGCGAGCCGAGCTGGCGCGTCGACTCGACGACGCGAGCCGCCATCGCGGTCTCAGCGACCTTGCCCCACGCGCGCGGGTCGTAAACCTTCTTGTTGCCGACCTCGCCGTCGACCTTCAGGACGCCGTCGTAGTTCTTGAACATGTAGTCGGCGATCGCACGGGTGTACGCGTACTGCGTGTCGGTGTCGATGTTCATCTTGATGACGCCGTTGGCGACCGCGAGCGCGATCTCTTCGTCGGTCGAGCCGCTGCCGCCGTGGAAGACGAGATCGAGGGGCTTCGCGCCGGTGTTGTACTTCGCCGCAACCTCGGCCTGGATCTCGCCGAGGAGCTCGGGGCGCAGCTTGACGCCGCCCGGCTTGTAGACGCCGTGCACGTTGCCGAAGGTGAGGGCGGCGATGTAGCGGCCCTGCTCGCCGAGACCCAGCGCCTGCACGGCCTGGTCGACGTCGGCGAAGGTGGTGTACAGCGCCTCGTTCGAACCCTCGTGCTGAACGCCGTCCTCTTCGCCGCCGACGACGCCGATCTCGACCTCGAGGATCGCGTTGATCGCCTTCATGCGGGGGAGTAGCTGCTGCGCGATCTCGATGTTCTCTGCGAGCGGGACAGCCGAGCCGTCCCACATGTGGGACTGGAAGATCGGGTTGCGGCCGGCCTTGACCTCGTCTTCGGAGGCGGCGATCAGTGGCTCGACGAAGCCGGCGAGGGCGTCCTTCGGGCAGTGGTCGGTGTGCAGGGCGACGGTGACCGGGTAGTTCTTCGCAACCTCGGTGGCGTAACGGGCGAACGCGAGGGCGCCGGTGGCGCGGGCCTTGACGGTCTGGCCGGCGAAGTAGTCGGCGCCGCCGGTGGTGACCTGGATGATGCCGTCGGAGCCGGCCTCGGTGAGGCCCTGCAGGACGGAGTTGATCGTCTGCGAGCTGGAGACGTTGAAAGCGGGGTACGCGAAGCCGCCGGCCTTCGCGCGGTCGAGCATTTCAGCGTACTGATCCGGGGTGGCGACGGGCATAAGAACTCCTGCGTTAGGGAAAGCCGGGACAGCTGTCACTCTATCGGGGCAGGCGTGCGGATGCCGTCGGCATGACGCCCGCACGAAGGGTGAGATACGCCACCGTTAAAAATCAGGATTCCTTCGTTCGATCGGGCGGGAAATGCGCCCGATTCGCACCACCCGATCGCTAGGCTGACCGCATGGTGAGTCTGACGGCCGAACTGAGCCCCCTGCATCCTGACCGCAACCTCGCGATGGAGCTGGTGAGGGCGACGGAAGCTGCGGCCATCCGCGCCGTGCCCTTCGTCGGACGAGGCGACAAGCTGGCAGCGGACGGCGCGGCGGTTGATGCCATGCGCGCATTCCTCGGCACCGTCGACTTCCAGGGCCGCGTCGTCATCGGCGAGGGCGAGAAGGACAACGCCCCCATGCTGTTCAACGGTGAGGTCGTCGGCACCGGGCGCGGGCCTGAGTGCGACATCGCCGTCGACCCCATCGACGGCACGTCGCTCACGGCGGCCGGTCGTCAGAACGCTCTCTCGGTTCTCGCGGTCTCTGATCGCGGATCGATGCTCGACGCGTCGAGTGTGTTCTACATGGACAAGCTCGTCACCGGCCCTGCAGGCGTCGGAGTCGTCGACATCCGCCTCCCCGTCGGGGAGAACATCCGCAGACTCGCCGCCGCTCTCGGCAAGCCGGTCGACGAGATCGTCGTGTCGGTGCTGAACCGTCCGCGTCACGAGCAGCTGATCCAGGAGATCCGGGATGCCGGTGCAGGCACCCGCCTGATGAGCGACGGCGACGTCGCCGGTGGAATCAACGCCGCGCGTCACGGAGCCCGCACAGACATGTGCGTCGGTGTCGGCGGCAGCCCCGAAGGTATTGTCACCGCGTGCGCGATCAAGGCGCTCGGCGGTCACATCCAGGGGCGGCTGTGGCCGCGCGACGATGACGAACGCCAGCGCGGCATCGATGCAGGGCTTGACATGGACAAGGTCTACGAAGCCGACGACCTCGTGCGCGGCAACAATACGATCTTCGTCGCGACGGGCGTCACCGACGGACAGCTGGTCGACGGCGTCCGCCGTGAGGGCGAGTACCTCTACACGGAGAGCGTCGTGCTGCGAGGAGCCTCGGGGACCCTTCGCCGGATCGCCTCGGAGCATCTCGTCTCGAAGTGGCTCTGATCGGCGTCCTCTCCTCCTGAAACGCCGCGCTTCGGTCGGTGACCGAGACGGCAACGGCTCCATCGTTACCGACCCGGTACCGCCTGGATGCGCCCCTAATCCGTCGGTTTCTCGTGCTTCGTGTCACAATTGGGACTGGGTTTGTCGCCGTCGACGGGGCCACCGAGCACCGCAGGCACAGGAGGGCAAGCAGATGACAACGCAGCAGGATCGTGGCGGAAAAGCCGCTCCCGTGGTGCATGTGACCACGAACACAGGTCGCATCCTCCGTGTCAATCCGGCCGATGTGGATGCTGCTTCTCTGCCCGCGGCGACGGTGAGTGCCGTCGCCGGCGGCGCGTCGCACGCAGACCCTGCTCGCCGGACCGACGTGCTGTTCCGCAAGCGCCGCGACGAAGGTCACGAGCTCAGCGCCTGGTGGATGATCGGTGCCTTCCTCGTGAGCAGCGGTCTCGTCATCGCCCTGCTCAGCGGCGTTCCCGGCATCGCCTGACCCGCCGAGACGACGGGCTCGATCCGGAGGTCAGCGCTCGATCCGGGTGTCAGTGATCGTGCTTCTGCTTTGCGGTTGCCGGATCAGTGGTCGCGCGTGCGCTCTGCGGCCACGGCATCCGGCGCGTCGTCCTGCAGACGCGCGCGCACGTCTCCGACGTCGGCCTGCAGTCCCTCGGCACCGAGTTCCTGGCCGGTTTCGGTGACCTGGTCGGCTTCGGTTTCCTGACCGGTTTCGTCGACGCGGTTGTCGTCTTCGGCCGGGTCGGTTCCGGCGATCAGCTCGGCTGCGGTGAAGCGGCGAGTCGGCGCGGTGATCGTCGGCGGCGCCGTGCTCAATGACGTCGTGTCGATGCCGGGGAACTGACGAGCCGTGACGAGGACGCGGCTCTCCAGTGATCCGGCGAAGCGGTTGTAGCTGTCGACGGTGCGTTCGAGCGCTCGTCGCAGATCGTCGGCGTGACCCGCGAGGGTTCCGAGCCGGTCGTACAGCTGCGTGCCGAGGTTCAGCAGTGCGCGTGCCTCGGTGGAGACCTCCTGCTGGGTCCAGGTGTACGCGACCGTCTTGAGCACCGCCCACAGATTCACCGGCGATGCGAGGGCGACGCGCTTGCTGAACGCATAGTCGAGAAGCGTCGGGTCTTCGTCGATGGCCGCCGCAAGCAGAGACTCGTTGGGAAGGAAGCAGATGACGAACTCCGGGCTGGCGTCGAGGCCCGACCAGTACGCCTTCTTGGCGAGCGCGTCGACGTGGGCCCGCACGGCCTTCACGTGCCTCTGCATGTGCGCGCGGCGCTGCGCTTCATGGGCGTCGCCGCCGGGCAGAGCGGACGCTTCGAGATACGCGTCGAGGGGGACCTTCGCGTCGACCGCGATCGAGGCGCCACCGGCGAGCCGGATCACCATGTCGGGGCGACCCTGACCGCGATCGGAGGAGATCGTCGCCTGGAGGTCGAAGTCGACATGACGGGTGAGTCCGGCGGCCTCGACGACACGGCGCAGCTGTGTCTCACCCCACACTCCGCGGGTGGCGGTCGAGCGCAGTGCTCCGGCGAGCGTCTCGGTCGTCGCCCGCAGGGCCTCGTCCGACTCCTGCGCTCGGCGCAGCTGCTCGGTCAGCGAGCCGAACTGGGCATGCCGCTCCTGCTCGAGTGAGGCGACCTTGTTCTGCATCTGCTGGAGCGATTCGCGCACGGGGGCGAGTGCGGTGAGCACGGCGTTCTGCTGCTGCACACGCTGCGCCTCGGCCCGCTGCTCGGTGCGCGCGTGCTCGACCGCGTCGCGATACAGGTCGTACTGCCGATCGCGATCATCGCGGGCGGCGGCCAGCTCGGCGTGCGCGCGGGCCAGATCGGCGGCTCCACGGGAGGCACGCAGGAACCAGCCCACCGCGGCACCGGCCGCGAGGGCGATGACGACAAGAGCGACGATCAGCGGAGCATCCATATCCTCATGATGCGCCCGGGGTCGGACATTCCGGTCGGGGCGCTCCGCGGCGTCGCCGGGTGGGGGTGCCCGCGGGGCCCGCAACGGCGGGGTCAGGCGACGGCGCGCACTGGGGCGGGTGCCGGAGCATCCGTCACCCGGATGCCGAGAACCTGAGCGAGCGCGTGAATGTCTGCGGCATCCGACCGGCGGGCGGCGTCGATGACGATCTGCGCGCAGGCCCGGGCATCCGCGAGAGCGTCGTGATGCGAGAAATCTCCGAAACCGGCGGCGGCTGCGGCGACCGGCAGCCGGTACGAGTCGAGGTCGTAGATCTTGCGGGCGACCTGCAGGCTGCACAGCGATCGGAACGGCGGGCACTCGTCGCCGGTGGCCTCGGAGGCGCGACGCAGGACGTTGAGATCGAATCCGGCGTTGTGGGCGACGAGCACGTCGGCACCGGCGAACGCGCAGAGGCGGTCGAACTGCTCGGACCAGGTCGCTGCCGTCTGCACATCTTCCGGACGGATGCCGTGGATGCGGACGTTCCATTCCTGGAAATCGTCGTGCCCGGCGGGCGGCTGGATCAGCCAGCCTGCAGTGGCGACGACCTCGCCGCCGCGGACGCGGACGAGTCCGACGGAGCAGGCGGAGGCGGGGCTGGAGTTCGCCGTCTCGAAGTCGATCGCGGTGAAATCCAGTGGCACGTCACAACTCTCTCCCGCGTCCCTGGAGCCATCGCGCAGACTCGCCGTAGGCTGGCGACATGGCACGCGAGCAGGCGACATCCTTCGGCGCAGAAGCACTCAAGTACGAAGTCGGACGACCCGACTATCCGTTCGAGGCAGTCGCGTGGATGCTGGAACCGATGCCGGACGGTTCACGCCGGATCGCCGACGTGGGTGCGGGCACGGGCAAGCTGACGCGAGTGCTCGCGAAGGCCTCGGACGTCGAGATCGTCGCGATCGATCCCGACCCCGCGATGCTCGCGACCCTGCGGGACGCGGTCCCCGGCGTGCCGACTTTCGCCGGGACGGCCGAGCAGCTGCCGCTGCCGGATGCAAGCGTCGACGCTGTCGTGCTGGGTCAGGCCTGGCATTGGGTGGACCCGATCGTTGCATCGGCCGAGATCGGGCGCGTCGTGCGCAGCGGTGGGGTGCTCGGGCTGATCTGGAACATCCGCGATGAACGGGAGGCGTGGGTGCGCCGACTGACCGAGATCATGCACAGCAGTCCTGCGGAGAACATGGTGAACGGTCCGGATGGGCCTCGAGTCGCAGAGCCGTTCGGCGAGGCCGAGTCGAGGCGCTGGGAGTGGAACCGTCCGATGAACAGGATGGAACTGCACCACATGGCGTTCTCGCGCAGCTACCTCATCACCGCATCCGACGAGGAGCGTGCACAGATCAAGCAGGAGATGGACGAGTTCTTCGACGAGCTCGGTCTCGGCGACGGCACGATCGACATGCCCTACGTGACGACGGCGTTCCGCGCGTTGCGGGGCTGACGTCGGGCGGCCGTGGCGTCGCTGCATCCCCAGATCAGGAGGATGTCCCCAGATCAGGAGCATTCAGCCGCAGACGTCCTGATCTCGGGTCGTCGTCCTGATCTCGGGATGCCGCGTCCGCTCTCCGCAGCTTCCGCCCGGCCTTGACGGCCACGGCAGGTAGACTCGTACCCCGTGGCTCTCACTATCGGAATCGTCGGCCTGCCCAATGTCGGCAAGTCCACCCTCTTCAACGCACTCACCAAGAACGATGTGCTCGCGGCGAACTACCCGTTCGCGACGATCGAGCCGAACATCGGCGTGGTGAACCTGCCAGACCCGCGTCTCGACAAGCTGGCCGAGATCTTCGGCAGCGAGCGGATCCTGCCGGCGGCCGTGTCGTTCGTCGACATCGCGGGCATCGTCCGCGGTGCGAGCGAGGGGGAGGGGCTGGGGAACAAGTTCCTCGCGAACATCCGTGAAGCGGATGCCATCGCCCAGGTCGTGCGCGGCTTCGCCGACGATGACGTCGTGCACGTCGACGGTGCGGTGAACCCGGCATCCGACATGGAGACCATCAACGCCGAGCTCATGCTCGCCGACCTCGAGACCGTGGAGAAGGCGATCTCCCGGTACGAGAAGGAAGTCCGCGGCAAGAAGATCGAGCCGGTCGTGCTCGAGACCGCGATCGCGGCGAAGGATGCTCTCGAGCGCGGCGTGCTGCTGTCGGTCGCCGGCATCGACCTGACGCCGATCCGCGAGCTGGGTCTGCTCACCGCCAAGCCCGTCATCTTCGTCTTCAACGTCGATGAGGCAGTGCTGACGGATGCCGATCGCAAGGCGCAGCTCGCCGAACTGGTGGCTCCGGCCAAGGCGATCTTCCTCGATGCGAAGATCGAGTCCGAGTTGATCGACCTCGACCCCGAGGACGCCGCCGAGCTGCTCGCGTCGACCGGTCAGGACGAGTCCGGTCTCGACCAGCTCGCCCGCATCGGCTTCGACACTCTCGGGCTGCAGACGTACCTGACCGCCGGCCCGAAAGAGGCTCGCGCCTGGACGATCGGTAAGGGCTGGAAGGCGCCGCAGGCCGCTGGTGTCATCCACACCGACTTCGAGAAGGGCTTCATCAAGGCGGAGATCGTCTCGTTCGATGACCTCGTCGAGACCGGCTCCGTGATCGAGGCCCGTTCCAAGGGCAAGGCCCGCCTCGAGGGCAAGGACTACGTCATGCAGGACGGCGACGTGGTGGAGTTCCGCTTCAATAACTGACTGCATTCCGCTCCAGCGGTGATCACGCGCGGGAGCACTGCGGAGATCCGTTCAGACGGAGCGACGCTCGGCGCGGAGCGCGATGGTGATTCCTGCGTCGATGCCGAACAGCGCGCACATCGCGAAGGCGCTGATTCGGCGGCCGTTCCGGGCGTACTCGCGCGCGAACACGAGGTGAAGCAGGCTTCGTACCGCAACAGCACACCACCGCCAACGCGTTGTCCGGCCGGCGATGATGGCGATACCAAGGCTGAGGTCCACTGCTCCGAGCGTCCGCCGGCCATTGACGCTGGTGTCGGCAAGCCCGAGCCATCGCCCCGCCATGTACGGCGTGAAGGCCAGGAGGCCCCCGAGGACTGCCGAGACCACTCCAACGGCGTCGGCGGCGACGGTGATGAAAGTGGTCTTGGGTACGTGCATCGGCAGAAACCTACCATCGGTGTCGTGGCAGGGGTCCGAAGTCGCAACGCTCCACCTCTGCCGGCGTTCATCTGCAAACATGTCACCATGTCCAGCACAACCACGCTCACGGCGACCCTCGCTGCTCTCTTTCTTGCCGCGACCGCTCTCGCCGGGTGCGCCGCCACGGCACCGCAAGCGGACCCGTCACCGACGTCGACCGTCAGCGCCACACGAACTCCGGACTACCTGACCGCGCTGC
Organism: Microbacterium sp. LWO13-1.2; assembly: GCF_038397725.1. Classification (NCBI taxonomy): domain Bacteria; kingdom Bacillati; phylum Actinomycetota; class Actinomycetes; order Micrococcales; family Microbacteriaceae; genus Microbacterium; species Microbacterium sp. LWO13-1.2. Next base: position 3,702,336 of record NZ_CP151634.1, on the reverse strand, counting down.
CTGCATGGGCGCTTGAGTCCACACCGTGGCTCGTCTATCCGGAAGGCTTCAAGTGCTGGGGCACTGAGGGGTGCGGGAACGACTACCGTGCGTTCTTCGGCAACCCCGGCCCAGTCTTGCCCGACGGCGTCGAGTACTACGATCCGGCGATCCACAGTTGGGTCAAGCCGGCGGACCAGTAGCCAAACGCCCAACTCTGACTCACGGCTCGGCATTCTCAGATGTCGAGCACACCAGCGGTGAAAGAGCGCTCGACCCAAGCCACGAGCTGGACCCCGCGCTGAGGGCCTAATTCGAGGACGAGGGAGAATAGGTCCGTGCGCGAGGTCGTCTTCACCCGTTCGAATTGGATGCCATCCGTGGTGACGGTCGATGGCGTCCTCCGGCTTGTGGTGGTCGGCGGGGCCGACGCCCTCCACGGGCCCCGGGAGTTCACCGTCCCGATCAGCGAGGAGTGCGGGGGAGTCCTGCGGGACAGTCTGGCCCGGCACTTACTGCTCCACAGCGCGCTGCTCCCGCTCTGCGATGCCGCCGGCATACGCCGACCGTGGGATGAGGGGGCGGCCGCCGCGCTGTTGGTCCCTGTCCTGCTCGGGACGCACGACGAGGTCGACGCACTCTTCGCGCGGATCCGCTGGAACCGTCGTCTCCTCCTCGCCCACGGCGCGAGTCTGTCGCTGCTCGACCAGGGAAGGGTCGTCGAGGCGACGATGTCGGCCAAGGAGCGCGCGGACTGGTCGCGGGTCCCGCGCTAGCCACCCGTGTGCCGTCCGAATCTCCTGAGTGCGGATGTCCGAGCCCGGTGGCAGGATGGGCGCATGCCCGAGTCTCCGGAGGTGCAGGCGCTCGTCGAGTTCCTCGACGAGCGGATCCAAGACCATGTCATCGCGGGGTTGGACGTCGCCGAGTTCCGCATCGTGAAGACGCGCGATCGTCCGCCCGCCTCCGTCGTCGGTGCCCGGATCAGAGGAATGCGGCGTTTCGGCAAGCACGTCGGATTCGACACGACTGCGGGCTGGCTGATGATCGGATTCGGCCGCAACGGCTGGATCCGGTGGCAGCCCGAAAGTGACCCGGCGGACGAGCAGCCGGTACCGGAGGTCGCCAGGATCACGCTCGAGAGTGGTGCCGTGATGCGCCTCGTCGACACAGGCGACTTCCTCGCCGTCACAGCGTCGGTCGTGGATGCCCCCACCGACGTCGCCGGCATCGCCGCACTCGGACCGGACCCGCTTTCACCGAACTTCTCGCGCGAAGACTTCGAGCGCGGCCTCGGCGCCCGGCGGAAGCAGATCAAGGCCCTGCTGCAGGAGCAGGCGTCGCTCGCCGGAATCGGCAACGCCTACTCCGACGAGATCCTGCATCGGGCGCGGCTTCCGCACACCGTGCACGCCGCAGCACTCGACGCAGAGGCGAGGGAGCGACTGTTCCACGCCGTCATCGACATCCTGCGGGCCGCAGTCGCGGACCGTCTCGGGCTGCCGCCCGACCGCCTGAAACAGGCGAAGGTCGAGGCGATGGTTGTGCACGGACGCGGCGGGGAAGCATGTCCTGTATGCGGCACGACGATCCTCGACCACGTCGTCGGAGGAGCATCCGCACAACTGTGCCCGCACTGCCAGCCCGAACTCACAGTCGGCTGACGAGGCGCCCGTGACAGACTGAGTTCCATGGCGCTGGATGGTGAGCTCGACCGGATCTTCGCGGCCCGAGACCGGAACAATATGCAGCCGACCATCGATGCGCTGCTTCCGCTCTACGCGTCTGATCCCGAGAATGCGCGGGTGCTCTACGAAGTCGGCGGGGCGTACGACACCGATGGCCAAGAAGAAGTCGCACGGGGATTCTACGAGCGGGCTCTCGCTGCCGGGCTGGAAGGCGATCTGCTCCGTCGTTGCTATGTCCAGTACGGCTCGACTCTGAGGAACGTGGGCGAGTACGAGAAGTCGCGGGAGATCTTCGCGATGGCCCGCACCAGATTTCCGGACTCGCCCTCCCTGGGCGCGTTCGAAGCGATCACGCTCCACGCCGCAGGCGAACCGGACGAAGCCATCGCAACCCTGCTCGACCTGCTGGTGGAATTCGTCGGCACGCCGGACATCGATCGGTACAAGCCGGCGATCAGCGGGAACGCGGCTCACATCCGTTCACTGAACGGAACTGAATCCGACGCGTCCGCCTAGTCCGCACGTTCAGGTCTTCGACGGGCCGGCTACCTAATCAGCGGAGCAGGATCAACATGAGCGCCGCACCCGACACGGACGGCCGGAACGCCCTCACAGACCGGGCGACTACGCTTGATTTCGGCTTGTTCTCGCCCAGAACCCTCGCGCAAGGAGTACCACGACGATGACCGACACCCAGATCTTCGAGCCGGACGGCCGAGCGATTCCTTTCGTCGATGAAGGCGATGGTCCGGTCAAGCTGGTACTGATCCAGGAGCGCGGCCTTGCTGCGGACATCCTGGGTGTCGTCTCGCATTACCTCGCCGAGGAAGCGGGCTTCCATGTGCTGCGCATCGGCCACCGCGCCGACGCATCGGCCGCCTCGGTCGAGGAGAGCGTCGAAGACGCGATCGCAGTGATCGATCACGTCGGCCTCCACGACACCTGGATCGGCGGGCACGGATTCGGCGGTACCGTGGCGCGCGCTGCCGTCGCGGCGCATGCCGACCGTGCAAACGGACTGCTGCTGCTCGGCGTCGAAGAAGCGGATATCCCGGTGGCCCCGGTCATCCCGGTTCTCATCATTCAGGGAACGGATGACGTGGTCACGCCGCCGGCGAACGGCGAGCGCCTGCAGGCCACCGTGCCCGAGCGCGCGAGCATCAAGACCGTCGTCGGAGACCACCTGTTCCCGATGACCGACCCGATCGAGACCGCGGTCCTCATCGAGGAATACCTCGACTGGGACTGACCTCGGCGGCTCAGCGCCCCTGCCGTGTCTTGTACGGCTTGGGCTGACCCTTCACAGCCGGTGTACGGCCTTTTCCTTTGGAAGCCTTGGCCTTGCCGCCCGCCGGAGCGACCGTTTTCGGGGCGGGCGCCGGCGCGTCCGCGATCCGATCCCGGGCCTCGGGGAGCAGGAGGGTGCCGGCCTTCGTCAGCCGGGTTTCGCCAGTGCGGGTGAAGAGTGGATGCCCGACTTCTTCTTCGAGCTTCTCGATCGAGGAGTACAGAGCGGCCAGAGAGATGTCGAGGGATTCTGCCGCACGGGGGAAGTGCAGCTTCTCGGCGACGGCGACGAAATGCCGAAGTTGGATGAGTTTCACGGGGAGCAGTCCTTTCCCGCACGAATCGCGGCCGATCTTCAGCGTACGCGCCTTCGATCGGTATCGTCGGCGACACCATCGACGCCCCGTGTGCAGCCATCACCCATCACCGATCAGACCTGGCCAGAATTATCGGGTGCGCTCTGCGTCGCATCGCGGAAGCTTGAGTCTGAAAGGAGGACCACATGATCGGCACGCTCAACGCTCTGGTCGACCTCGTCGAGCAGAGCACCGCTGAAGAGATCGACGTCGCCGCCTTCGCCCGTGAACACGCGACGACCGAGTATCACCTGCGCCGGATGTTCTCGGCGTTGGCTCAGATGCCGCTGTCGGAATATGTGCGCCGGCGGCGGATGACTCTCGCCGGTGCCGACCTCGCGGCCGGCGCCCCCGACCTGCTCGAGGTCGCGGTGCGCTACGGCTACGGGTCGGTCGAGGCGTTCGGGCGGGCATTCCGGGCCGTGCACAGCACTGCCCCGGCCCACGTGCGTCGACATGGTGGTCCGCTCAGCACACAACCCACGCTCAGATTCCGTCTGAGCGTCGAAGGGAGTACACCGATGGATGTCACCATCGCCAACCGACCCGAGCTCGTCTTGGTCGGTCATGCCGCGCAGGTTCCCCTCATCCACGAGGGCGTCAACCCGCATATTCAGAATCACATCGCCGCCATCGCGCCGGAAGAACATGCGCGACTCAAGGCGCTCAACGACATCGACCCTGCTGGCATCCTGGCCGTGACCGCCGGGATCGATCCGGACGCACCGGAAGGATCGATGCTCACGTACCTCCACGGGGTCGCGCTCGATGCGCACACCACGCCGCCCGCCGACCTCGACGTCATCCGACTCGAGGCGGGCGCCTGGGCGGTGTTCGCATCGAGCGGTCCGTTCCCGGAGACGCTGCAGCGGCTCTGGGCGGCGACCGCGACCGAGTGGTTCCCCTCCAATCCCTGGCGCCTGCGCCCGGGGCCCTCGATCGTGCGCTATCTCGACTTCACCGCGACGCACGCCACCTGCGAACTCTGGCTGCCGGTGGAGAGGTCCTGAGGAGCGGCGACGCGCACAGCGTACACAACAGCGGCGTACGCTGTGCGTGTTGCCGACCGAAGGATCCGCCGTGTCTGACCACAACGCGCACATACCCGGCCCGGACGAGCCATCCATCCCGGAACTCGAACTCGACGAGACCATCGCGCCGCGACCGGAAGAAGAGATCGCCGATGCCCTCAGGGCGAAACCCGACTTCGAAGATCACAGCGGGCATCCCGGCTGACCTCTTCCGCGCCGCGGGCGGGGGATGCGCCGTGGACCAGATGCCGTTGCATGAGGGTTTCAGGCGAGAGGGAACCCCGGTAGCCACGCGACTGCGAGATACGAGACGAGTGGCGCCAGCAGCAGCGCGATGAGGCCCGCCACGGCGAAAGGCCGAAGAGCTCTGGGTCTGCAAGCCGCCAGAACGACCGTCGAGATGTACACCACCAGTACGACGGCGGTCGTGATGACGGCCGTCCCCATACGGTCGGCGGCGAAGCAATTGCGCGGAGCGGGGTCAATCGCGGGGCACACGAGCGGTCCCCAGGGCACAGCGGCGAACCAGATGAGCGCGATCGTCCCGACAGCGAACAGCGTGGAGGTGATGACGAGCGCCGACCGCACGCGGCCGGTGCCGAATCGCGGACCCGTCTCGCTCGTGATGGTCATGAGTGAAGCGTATGAGTCTCTCGATGATCAGTCGAGGCTCGGTTCTGCGTCAATCCACGGGGACAGTCGCCACCGGCGCAATTCGCGAGCCCGTACCGATGACAGGATTGCTTCATGACCGCAACACTCGTGGCGCAGGGCCTGGCTGGTGGGTACGGCCATCGCACCCTCTTCGATTCGCTTGATCTGACCATCGCGCCGGGCGACGTCGTCGGAGTCGTCGGAGCGAACGGCGCTGGAAAGTCGACGCTGCTCCGGTTGCTCGCCGGCATCGATGAACCGCAGGCCGGCACGATCGCGCTGGCTCCGGCCGATGCCTTCGTCGGGTGGCTGCCCCAGGAGCATGAACGCGTCGTCGGCGAGACGGTGGCGGACTACATCGCCCGGCGCACGGGATGCGCCGAAGCAACCAGGGAGATGGATGCGTCCGCCGCGGCGCTCGGCGACCCGTCGCTGGCCGCCCCCGGCGTCGACCCCGCGGACGCCTACTCGAACGCGCTCGATCGCTGGCTGGCCAGCGGCGCGGCCGACCTCGATGAACGCATCCCTGCAGTCCTCGCCGATCTGGGACTCGTGCTCGGCGGCACGGACGCCGGGGAGATCCTGATGACTTCGCTCTCGGGCGGCCAGGCTGCTCGCGTCGGACTGGCCGCGCTCCTGCTCTCCCGCTTCGACATCGTGCTGCTGGATGAGCCCACCAACGACCTCGACCTCGATGGTCTCGAGCGGCTGGAAGCCTTCGTGAGGGGACTCCGTGGCGGCGCGGCGCTGGTCAGCCACGACCGCGAGTTCCTCGCTCGCTGTGTGACGCGGGTGCTGGAGCTCGACCTGGCGCAGGGCTCGAACCGTGTATTCGGCGGCGGATACGACTCCTACCTGGAAGAGCGTGCGACGGTTCGCCGTCACCAGCGCGAGAAGTACGACGAGTTCGCCGAGAAGAAGGCCGACCTCGTCTCACGAGCCAGGACGCAGCGGGAATGGTCCAGTCAGGGCGTGCGCAATGCGATGAAGAAAGCGCCGGACAACGACAAGATCAGGCGCAAGGCCTCGACCGAGTCCAGCGAGAAGCAGGCGCAGAAGGTGCGTCAGATGGAGAGCCGGATCGCTCGGCTCGATGAGGTCGAGGAACCGCGCAAGGAGTGGCAGCTCGAATTCACCATCGCTGCTGCGCCTCGCTCGAGTTCCGTCGTCTCGACGCTCAGCTCCGCCGTCTTCCGGCAGGGTTCGTTCGCCCTCGGCCCCGTGTCGCTGCAGGTGAACGCGGGGGAGCGCATCGGCATCACCGGTCCCAATGGCGCGGGCAAGTCGACGCTCCTCCGGGCGCTGCTCGGGCAGCAGCATCCGGATGAGGGAACTGCGAGCCTCGGGGCGAGCGTGCAGATCGGCGAAATCGATCAGGCGCGCTCGCAGCTTTCCGGGTCTCTTCCGCTCGCTGCAGCCTTCGAAGGGCTCGTCCCCGAGATGGCGACCGGCGAGGTGCGCACGCTGCTGGCCAAATTCGGACTCAGGGCCGATCACGTGAATCGTCCGGTCGACGAGCTGTCGCCGGGGGAACGCACGCGTGCGGGACTCGCCCTGCTGCAGACACGCGGCACGAACCTCCTGGTGCTGGACGAGCCGACGAACCACCTCGACCTCGCAGCCATCGAACAGCTCGAGCAGGCGCTCGAGCCCTACGAGGGCACACTGCTGCTGGTCACCCACGACCGGCGGATGCTCGCCACGGTGCAGACCGATCGTCGGTGGCACGTCGACGCCGGGCAGGTCACGGAGATCTGAGACCGGCCGCGTGCGTGCCGATTCGCGGATTCTGGCGGCTGGGCACTCGCTGATCGGTAGAGTTTGCACCACGGATTGGGACGAGGTGCCGTGGACGTCATCGCGCTGACTCTGATCGTTGCCGCCGCGTTCGGCACGATCGCACATCTGCTGCGCGTTCCGGCTCTGGTGGGATTCCTCGCCGCAGGTTTCGTGCTCGGCGCGGCGCAGGTCGCACCCTTCGTCGGACTCGATCGGATCGCCGAAATCGGCGTGACCCTGCTGCTGTTCACGATCGGTCTGAAGTTCGACATCCGTGCCCTGCTCCGCCCTGAGGCGTACGGAACCACGGCCATCCACATGCTGCTCAGCGTGCTCGTCGGCGCGGGAACCGTGGGCCTCGCCAGCGTGATCGGGTTCACTTCGGTGGACGGCTGGCGGACTCTGGTGCTGGTCGGCTTCGCTCTGTCTTTCTCATCGACCGTGCTGTGCGTCAAGGTGCTCGAGGATCGCTCCGACGACGGATCTCTCTATGGGCAGACGGCCATCGCGATCCTGGTCATTCAGGATCTCGCGGCGGTTGTGTTCATCACGGGGAACGCGGATGATCCGCCTGGTCCCTGGGCGTTCGCGCTGGTGCTCGTGTTCCCCCTGGCATGGCTGATGCGGAGGCTGCTGACGTTCATCGGACACGGAGAGCTTCTGGTGCTCTTCGGCGTGGTGATGGCGCTCGGGCCGGGCTACTTCGCGTTCGAGGCAGTCGGGATCAAGGGCGATCTGGGCGCGCTGGTGATGGGGCTGTTGTTCGCCACGCATCCTCGCGCCATCGAGATGTCGAAGGCACTGTTCAGCGTGAAGGAACTGTTCCTGATCGGTTTCTTCCTCCTGATCGGCATGGGGGCGTCGCCGACCTGGGCGGATGCCGGACTCGCACTCGTCCTGTGCATCGTGCTGCTGCCGCTCACCTTCATCGGGTATGTCTGGCTGGGTCGCCTCTTCGGACTGCGTAATCGGACCGCCATCAGAACCGGTCTCGTGCTCAGCAACTTCTCCGAGTTCTCGATCATCGTCGCCGCATTCGGTGTCTCGTCGGCGCTGCTGACGGAACGCTGGCTGACGGTCGTCGCGATCGCGGTCGCGCTCAGCATGGTGGTCTCGTCGGTCGCCAACGCCCACGGTCTGCGCCTCATCACGGCGCTGACGTGGTTGCCTGCTCAGCAGATCTCGAAGCTTCGGCCGTCCGATCGCCCGATCGACACCAGCGGCTCCGACGTCGTCGTACTGGGCATGGGCCGCGTCGGTCGGGCCGCCTACGAGCGGCTCGCGGAGGAGGGCGGATTGCGCGTGCTGGGCATCGACAACGATCACGCCGTGATCACCCGGCTGGAGGCCGAGGGCCTTCACGTGCTCGAGGGAGACGCGACGGACCTGGAGTTCTGGAGCCGCCTCGTCTCCGGCGGGTTCGTCAAGACCGTCGTGCTGGCGATGGCTTTCCACGGGTCGAACACGTTCGCGCTCGACCGCCTCCATGAAGCAGGCTTCGACGGCCGCGTGGTCGCGGTCGCGCAGCATCCCGATCAAGTCGAAGCCCTGGCGGCCAAGGGCGTGCACGGGGTGCTCAACATCTATGCCGGCGCCGGGCACACGTTGGCGGGCCTCGCGATGGACGTCTGATCGGCGGGTGATCTCATCCGTCGTCCTTCTTGTTGTCCTTCTCGGCCTCGCGCTCGGCCTTCTCCTTCGCCCGTTCGGCCTCCTCTGCGGCTTTCTCAGCCTGCTTGTCCTGATCGTCGTCAGTGTGGCCTGTCGGCGCGTCGCCGCCAGGATCGGAGGCCGGAGCCGGGCGTTCAAGGATGCTGCCGGTGAGTCGTGACGGTGCGGTCATCGACCCCGCTCCGATTGCTCCCGTCCACACCCCGACCAGGATGCACAGCGCCGCGACGACCGCCGAACCGATCACGATCATCGGCGCAGACCGATGGCGAGGGCTCTTCGCGCGGTGGTCAGGCGAGGAGTGTTCGGTCCCAGACCCACCGGCGGGAAGCAGGCGGGTGCGTTCGAGCGAAAACGCAACAGTCTCCTCACCGTCGGACGAGACCGCCGCGGCGGACCCAGGCCGGACCGGTTCGGGCAGTCCGGCGGTGCTCTCGGCCACTTCGCGTGCGGACGGGCGCGCAGCGGGGTCTGGCGCTGTCATCCTCGTGAGCAGGTCGGTCCAGTGCGGACCTATCCATTCGGGAATCCGGGGTGGTTCGACAAGACGTGCCATCACCGCACCGACGCCCATCGCCTTCGGGAACGCCCGCTCACCGGTGAGCGCTTCAAGGAGTACCAACCCCAGTCCGTAGATGTCTCCAGGAGGCGACGCCGCTTCGCCGCGTACTTGCTCCGGAGAGAGGTAGGCCGCGGTGCCGACGACGGTTCCCGGTGATGTCACACGGGTGCCATCCATCAGGAGTGCGATGCCGAAATCTGCGAGTTTCGGCTGGAATGTCGCGCCGGGCAGCACCCCCGGGGCGAGCAGAACGTTTGCCGGCTTGATGTCTCGGTGCACGATCCCTGCGGTGTGCACCAGATGCAGCGCCGATGCCAGGTCTCGCGCGAGGCTGGCGACCTCAGCAGGGGCCAAGGGGCCGTCGTGCAGACGGCGGGCGAGCGTGGGACCGTCGACGAACTCCATCACGAGGTAGCTCGACTGCCCCGGAATGACTTTCGCGTCGAAGAGCGCGACCAAAGAGGGGTGCGTGAGCGAGGCGAGAAGCGCGATCTCGTTCTGGACACGTGCCGGAGCAACCAGCGTGTCCGCATCGGCGTGGATCATTTTCACGGCGACGGTGCGTCCGAGCAGCAGGTCTTCAGCTCGGTACACCCGTGCGGCACCGCCCTGTCCGATGAGCTCACCCAGCTGGTAACGCCCGTCGAGCAACGCAGCCGTCGGAGTCTCTTCGGCTGTTGTCATCTTCGTCCTCTCGGATGGCGCAGCAGAACTGCGGGGCCTTCAGACCCTAGTGCCTGACGACGGACTATGCCCGAGGGTTGACCCTGACGCGGATACCTGCAAGCCGCGTCATTGCGGATATCATCCGGGCATGAACACCCACTCCGCCCGCTCACAAGTTCGCCTCCGAATGATCGTATCGATCCTCGGCGGGGCAGCAGTGGGGATCGGCACCTCGTTCCTGCTGGGGCCAGCAGCGGGGATCCTTGCCGGATGGGGCGCCTTCGCCCTGGTCAGCGTTCTCTGGGTACTCTTCCTGGTCTGGCCCATGGGCCCGACCGAGACGCACGAGCACGCGACGGTCGAGGCGCCCGGCCGCAAGGCGGCTTGGCTGATCTCGATCATCGGCAGCCTGGTGAGCCTCGCGGCCGTCCTCAGCGTGATCATCCAGGCCCAGCACGCTCCAGGCATCGAGGAGTACGTCCTGGCCGGCATCGCGGTCGTGAGTGTCGCGAGCTCCTGGTTGCTGATCCAGGTCGATTACGTGCTGCGCTACGCGCGGATGTACTACAGCGACCCGCAGGGCGGCATCGACTTCAACCAGGACGAGCCGCCGCAGTACACGGACTTCCTCTACTTCTCGCTCGGGCTCGGCATGACCTATCAGGTCGCCGATACCAATGTCACGACCAACGTCGTTCGTCGCGTCGTGATCGCGCAGACCGCACTCGCTTACCTCTTCGGCACGGTCATCCTCGCCACGATCATCAACCTGGTGACCGGCTTGGGCTGAACACTGATCGCGCAGCACGCAGACGCAGGGATGCCGCGACCCGATCGGGTCGCGGCATCCCTTTTCTTCGGTCAGACCGTCTGCGAGAGCACAGCGAACGAGATGGCGCCGGCATCGTCGACGCCGGCATCGAGCACCTTGTCATCCAGGGCAGCAGCCGCGGCGTCTTCGAGGAAGAGGCGGGTGCCGGAGATCTCGACGACCTGATCGTCGGGTTCCGGGTGAGGCGTGACGACCACGGCGAGGCGGGCACCGCCATCCGGTGCTCCGGTCGCAGTCGAATGGATGCGGAGCCCTGCTTCAGCGGTGTCGCTCTGACGGCTGACGAGGGTGGTGACGATGGCGGTGGCGTTGTCGGTGAGGGTGAGCACTGGTCTCTCCTTACGATTGCGGACACGACGCGGTCGCGACATGTCCGGGCCACGATTCCCCACCTCCTGGACGGATACAACCTGAAACGCCGGATTCGGAGGGACCTCACATGTGGCGCCGGCACACGTCGTCGGCACCTTCGGGGACGACGCAGATTCTGTCAAGCCCCTCGGTTCGGGCTCTCGCACCGGATAGCTTCCGGGGCAGGAGGAAACCACCATGGCTGAAAGCACGAAGACCACGAAGACCACGAAGAGCACCACCTCGGCGGAGAGCGCTTCGTCGAAAGGATCGAAGACCACACGGCGCCAGAACGCGGAGAAGAGGTTCACCGCGTCAGCGGAACTCGCTGCGAACCTTCAGATCGTTCTCGTCGATCTGCTGGAACTCGCGCTGCAGGGTAAGCAGGCGCACTGGAATGTGGTGGGTCGCAATTTCCGCGACATGCATCGGCAGCTCGACGAGATCATCGCGGATGCTCGCGCGTTCAGTGACACCGTCGCAGAACGGATGCGCGCGCTCCACGCGGTTCCAGACGGGCGCAGCGACACGATCGCATCGACCACGACGCTCCCGGAGTTTCCGGCGGGCGAGGTGTCCACAGCGGACACCGTCGACCTCATCACCGCGCGCCTCGAGACCACTGTGGCGACGATGCGCGCGGTGCATGATGCGGTGGACGAGGAGGACCCGACCTCCGCGGATATCCTGCACGCCGTCATCGAACGCCTGGAGCAGTTCGCATGGATGGTGAGCGCGGAGAACCGGACGCCGGCGAAGCGCTGAGGTCGGGGCGGGTGACAGGCATGCGATATCAGGGCTTGAGATCGTGCGCACCCAGCGTCCGGCGGACGAGCCGGGGCAGTGCCACCCAGAGCCCGAGTACGCCGACGATCGCCGCGACCAGGGCGATGACGCCGGCCGTGCGGTTGACGGCGAAGTCGATGATGAGCGTGGTGACCCCGATGGTCAGCGCTCCGATCACGACGAGATCGATCTTCACGATGCGCGCGGCGACGCGCACCAGCTCGGGCTTGCGCTGCCGGCCGAACAATGCGCGATGCATGCCGACAGGTGCAAGGGCGAGGATTGTCGCGACGGCAGCCAGCGCCACAAGGACGACGTACAGATCCCTCTGCAACTCGTCCATATCGGTGAATCTCGGCTGGAACGCCACGGCGAGCAGGAATCCGGTGAGAATCTGCGTACCGGTCTGCATGACGCGCAGCTCCTGGAGCAGGTCGTCCCAGTTGCGGTCCGCCCGCTCGTTCGGTGTCTCGTCTCGTCCGTCGGGGCGATCATCTCGCCGGGGATCCTGCGGCGCTGTGCGGTCGGAGGTCATGACCTCAGTGTCGTGCGCGTCCGCCATCGATGTCCAGGGGCTTGCCGCCCCGCGTAGAAAGGAATCAGAATGACTCTTCCCCCGATTCATGAGTGGTGGCCGCGGCTTTCCATCGAGGCGCGGCATGAGATGATCGCCAGCGGTTCGCTCCGCCTCGACGAGACGGTGCGAGAGGAGATCAGGACGATCACCGGTGCGGTGGTCGGCGCTGAGGAAGTACTCTCCGATCAGGACCTCGACTATGCGCGCACGCAGATGGAGGCGGTGGACTGACGACTCGCTCGTCAGGCTGGAGTACCGCCGGCCAGTGCGCGGGCGATCGCAGGATCCAGGCCCGGCACATCGTCGACGGGCACGGCGAGTGCGAGAAGCGCACGACTGAAGTAATTCCGGACGGCGGCCGCCAACGTGATGTCGACGATCTGCCGGTCCGAGTACCCGGCGTCGCGGAGCGCCTGGGTGTCGGCATCCGTCATCGAGTTCGCGTCCGAGGACAGTTTCGCGGCGTATCGGATGACGGCCTGCTCTGGTGCCGTGAAGGCGCTGTCGTCGTTGTCGGCGAACGCCGCCAGCCCGGCCTCATCCACAACGTCGGCGCGCAGCGACTTGCGGCCGTGCGCGAGCAGGCAATGGGTGGAGCCGATCTCCCGCGCGGCGCCGAGTGTGGCGGCCTCGTACACGCGCAGTCCGATGGACGGCACGACCGCGCGGATGAGGTTCTCGAAGGCGGCATGCGCTTCGGGATTCATCGCCATCGCCTGGGTATGGCCGAACACGAACCCGTCGGCGGACATGTCGCTCGCGTACATGTCGGCAACATGCCCTTGAGCCGTCGCCGCAGGCGGGGGAGTGATGATCATGGGTGCTCCTTCGCGTCCGGTGCGCGGGGCTGCGTGAACCGAACGCAACCCCAGGCGCCACCCGGGAAGACTACGCCGCGCAGGCCAGCGAGGGAAGGCCCTCAGCGCGGTCGAACGGCCCTACCTCCGTGACGCAGGCGTAGCATCGAGGGATGATGAATTCGAAGGAGAACTCGGCAGAGCCGCAGACGCCGCTTCTGCCGCTGCCCGATGGGCTGAACCTTCTCCCGGGCGACGGCACTGCCGGCTACTGCGCAGACGGCGTCTGCCACATCCCCGCGGGACACATCGCTGCGCAGAAAGCGGAGTAGCGGCAGACGCCGTCGGCGTCGATCAGTGGCCTGTGTGCGACGGCTCTTCGTCGTGCTCGGCCGGCTTGCGGATGAAGAACGCCCCGACCACGGTGGCGGTCGCGATCACCGCACCGACCAGGAACGCGATCTGCGAACCCGCAGCGACGGCCTCCGGCACCTCCGTGCCACCGTTCGCGTTCACGACCAGCGTGAACAGCGCCACCATCACGGCGATGCCGGCTGCTCCCGCGACCTGCTGAACGGTGCCGATGACGGCGCTGCCGTAGGAGTAGAACTTCGGCGTGAGCGATGCGAGCGACGCCGTGAACAGCGGTGTGAACGACAGTGCGAGTCCGACGGACAGCAGGGTCTGTGCGACGACCACCACCCAGACGGACGTGTCGACGGTGAGCGTCGTGTAGAACCACAGGGTGCCGGCGGCGAGGATCGAGCCGGGGATGAGCAGGATGCGCGTGCCGCGCGCGTCGTAGATGCGGCCGATCGTCGGGCCGAGCAGTCCCATCGCGAGCGCACCCGGAAGTACGGCGAGTCCCGCATCGACGGCGGGGAGGCCGAGAGCGTCTTGCAGGAACAGCGGTACGACCGTGATCGTGCCGAAGAACGCCAGCGAGAGCAGGAACATCTGCGCCATCGCCAGGGAGAACGCCCGAGACGAGAACACCCGCAGATCGAGCAGAGCGTCGTCGACCCGCTGCAGGATGATCTGGCGCCAGAGGAACAGCCCGAGGCCGACCACGCCGACCGTCAGCGCGATGATCAAGGGGGCGGCCGATGCCGCTCCGCCACCGGCGAGCGCGCCGATCTGGCTGAGTCCGTAGACGATTCCGCCGAAGCCGAACGCGGACAGGATGATCGAGGGAATGTCGAGCGGTGCCTGCGTGGTCTCGCCGACGTCGGTCAGCCAGCGCCACCCGACGAACATCGCTACGAGGGCGATCGGCAGCACGACGACGAAGATCGAACGCCAGCCGAAGTGATCCAGCAGGAAGCCGGACATCGTGGGGCCGAGTGCCGGTGCGAGAGAGATGACCGTGCTCACGCGACCCATCATGCGCCCGCGAGCAGCCTGCGGGACGAGGTTCATCATCGTGGTCATCAGCAGCGGCATCATCAGCGCGGTGCCGCTCGCCTGCACCACACGGGCGGCCAGCAGCATCTCGAAGCCGAATGCGAGTGCGGCGAGCAACGTGCCGAGCGAGAAGAGGGCGAGTGCAGCGAGGAACACCTGCCGCGTCGTGAAGCGCCGCAGCAGGAATCCGGTGGTGGGGATGATGACGGCCATGGTGAGCATGAATGCGCTCGTCACCCATTGCGCGGCCAGGGGCGAGATGCCGAGGTCGTCGATGAGATGGGGGATGGCCATCCCCATCGTGGTCTCGTTGAGGATCGCCACGAAGGCGGCGGTCAGCAGCACCCAGATGACGCGCATGTCCTTGCGCGGAATCAGCTCCCCCTTCGCCGGGGGAGTCGTCGTGATCGAGCCGGTATCGACGGCAGCCATGCGGCCTCCTGGGGGTGTGGTGGGGATTGTGCACGAATGCGCGGGAACCATTCAGCGTAACGACGCCCTCGGACATTTCATTCCGGAAGCCCTAGAATCCGCCGAGAGCGGATTCGGTGAGCATCCGTGTCGGCACACCTGGCTACGCTGAAGCACATGAGCATGGGTGGCGGGATGGGTGGCCGCGGTGGCTTCCACGGTGTGGACGAGGCCGCGCAGCGGCGGCTCAACGCCCAGGCGCCGCGCATCCGCGCACTGGGCGCCCGGGTGATCGAGCTGTTCCGCCCTTACCGTGGGCGCATCCTGATCACCGGACTCCTCGTGATCGTCGGAGCGGCCATCGCCGTCGTTCCTCCGCTCATCGTGCAGCGAATCTTCGACGATGCGCTGTTCCCGCTGGACGGCGGGAATCCGCAGATCGCGCTGCTCATCCGCCTCGTCCTCGCGATGATCGGTCTGTTCCTGCTCTCCGCGGTGCTCGGCGTCGCGCAGACGTGGTTGACGTCGACGGTGGGCAACAGCGTCACCGGCGATCTTCGCGTGCGCCTGTTCGAGCATCTGCAGGCGATGGAGCTCGGCTTCTTCACCCGCACCAAGACGGGTGTCATCCAATCCCGCCTGCAGAACGACGTCGGCGGCGTCTCCGGGGTGCTGACGAACACCGTCACCAGCATCCTCGGCAACGTCGTCACCGTCATCGCCTCGCTCGTCGCGATGATTCTGATCGACTGGCGTCTGACGCTCATCGCGGTCGTGCTGATGCCGTTCCTCGTGATCGTGCAGCGCCGCGTCGGGCAGGTGCGCGCGCGGATCGCCGGCGAGACGCAGGAGTCGCTGTCGGAGCTCACCTCGATCACGCAGGAGACGCTGAGCGTCTCGGGGATGCTGCTGTCGAAGGCGTTCAACCGGCAGCGCACCGAGTCGGCGCGGTATCAGGCCGAGAACCGCAATCAGGTGAAGCTCCAGGTGCGCCGAGCGATGAGCGGGCAGGGCTTCTTCGCGGTCGTGCAGGTGCTGATGGCGTCCGTCCCCGCCGTGATCTACCTCGTCTCGGGCTATCTGATCACTGGCGGCACCGACGCGATCACGGCCGGAACCGTCGTCGCCTTCACCACCGTTCAGGCCCGGTTGCTGATGCCGCTGATGGGGCTGATGCGCGTCTCGCTCGATCTGCAGACATCGTCGGCGCTGTTCGCGCGGATCTTCGAGTATCTCGACATGGTCCCCGAGATCCAGGACGCGCCGGACGCGATCTCGGCCACGAACGCGCCAGGCCCGCGCGGCCGCATCGAGTTCGCAGACGTGGTCTTCCGCTACCCGGATGCGTCAGCCGAGGCTCGTCCGACGCTGCAGGGCGTTTCGTTCGTCGCCGAGCCGGGGCAGCACGTCGCATTCGTCGGGCCATCCGGCGCGGGCAAGACCACCGTGCTGTACCTCGCTCCGCGTCTGTACGAGGCGCACGGGGGAGCGGTGTTGTTCGCCGGTGCCGACGTGCGCCGGTTGACGCAGGAATCGATCATCGACGACGTCGGGATCGTTTCACAGGAGACGTACCTCTTCCACGCCACGATCCGCGAGAACCTCCTCTATGCGAAGCCGGATGCGAGCGAGGAAGAACTGATCGCCGCATGCACGGCGGCGAACATCCACCACATCATCGCCGGATTCGAGCGCGGCTACGACACGGTGGTCGGCGAGCGCGGGTACCGGTTGTCGGGCGGCGAGAAGCAGCGCATCGCGATCGCCCGGGTGCTGCTGAAGGATCCGCCGGTGCTGCTGCTCGACGAGGCGACATCGGCATTGGACACCGTGTCGGAGCGCGTCGTGCAGGAGGCGTTCGATGAGGCGGCGCGCGGGCGGACCACGCTGTCGATCGCGCACCGGCTGTCCACAGTGATGGGCGCCGACGTCATCCACGTGCTCGAGGCCGGGCTGATTGTCGAGTCCGGCACCCATGCCGAGCTGCTCGCGCTGGGCGGCTTGTACGCCGAGCTCGCAGCGGAACAGGTCGCGGCTTCGCGGGTGCTCGAGACCGAGACCGCGGTCGAGGAGGCCGTATCGGGCGGCGTCGGCGCTGCGCTCACCGAGCGGCGTGCGGACCGCGCTCCTGAGAACTCGGCAGGTGCGGATGCGGTGGCGGCACTGACGTCGCCGGTGCCGCTCCTCGATGTGCCGCGTGCCGACGAACGGGTGCATCCGGTCGACAGCTGACCCCCGGGGGTGTCAGTGCACCGAGAGGTTCAGTGCACCGAGAGGGTCAGTGCACCGAGAGACCGCCGTCGACGAACAATGAGTGGCCGGTGACGTAGGCGGATCCTGCGCCCGCGAGGAAGACGGATGCTCCAGCGAAATCGCTCGGCAGGCCGTTGCGGCCGATCATCGTGCGTGCGGCGAGGGCGCTGACCTTCTCCGGATCCTCCTGCAGCCGCGCGTTCAGCGGCGTGAGTACGAATCCGGGGACCAGCGAGTTGCTCGTCACACCGGTACCGCCCCATGCCTCCGCCTCCGAACGCATCAATGATTCGACCGCACCCTTCGAGACGCCGTACACACCGCTGCCGACGAAGGCGCGGTGGGCCTGCTGCGAGGTGATGTGGATGAGGCGCCCGTATCCGCGTGCCGCCATCCCCGGGGCGTATCGCTGCCCGAGCAGGAAAGGTGCCAGGGCGTTCACCGTCATCGTCGCATCCCAGTCGGCTTCGGAGATCTCCGGGTACGGCGGGCGGATGTTGATGCCGGCAGAGTTCACCAGGATGTCGGGTTCGCCGAACGGGTGGACGGCCTGCTCGGCGACCGCCCGGATGCCGACCCGACTGCTGAGATCACCGATGATGCCGGCCGCGCGGCATCCCGCGTCGACCAGTTCACGTACGGTCTCGTCGACGCGATCAGCGCCGCGGGCCACGATCACGGTGGCGGCGCCGGCCTTGGCCAGGGCGGTGGCGATGCCACGGCCGATGCCGGAGCTGCCGCCGGTGACGATCGCGGTGCGGCCGGCGAGGCCGAAGAGGTCGTTGAGGTAGGCGTTCATGCGGCTCCTGAGGCTTTCACCAGGCGATGGCGGCGGCGAAGTTCGGATCAGGGACCGCGGCGGCGAACTCGGGTAGCTCCTGCAACTCTCCGATGAAGGATGCGACCTCCGCCGAATAGGCGGGGTCGGGGTGCGTCTCGGCGATCGCCAGCAGGGGAGGCATGTCCATCGCGAGGATGAGTTCGAGCCGCACAGTCACGGCCGCCTGCGCTTCCGCTTCGCGCAGCACGCGGATGCCGCTGCGGAGGCCGTGGAGATAGTCGCGGAGCACGGGCAGTTGGGCCTTGCTCTGCGTCAGCGAGCCGCCGTCGGCGCGGAACCGCCAGTGCACCAGGACGTCGGGGACGACGTCGAAGGCCCGAGCCCTGGTGTTCATCAGCTGGGCGACGACCTGATCCTCGTACGCGACGTTCTCCGGGAACCGGAGGCCGGTCCACAGGTCGGTGCGGCTGATCTTCGACCAGGCGACGATGTTCGTTGACGCGTGCGGGTGGGCTGTCAGCGTTGTGGCCAGACGCTCGGGGCGGGTCGCCGCCGCCACCCAGGGCTGCAGGCGGCCGGGGACGTAGGTCTCTCCCTGCAGCCGCGTGCGCACATAGGCTCCGGCGGCGAAGTCGCTCCCCGTCGAGGCGAGAGTGCCGGTGAGGCGCTCGAGCGCGGTCGGCATGAACTCGTCGTCGGCGTCGAGATAGCCCAGCAGGGGAGTGTCGACGAGGTCGATGCCGACGTTGCGGGCGGCTCCGAGCCCTCGCGAGGCGTCGTGCCGGATCACCCGGAAGCGCGGGTCGCGGGCTGCGGCATCGGTGAAGATCGCTCCCGTGTCATCGACCGATCCATCGTCGATCAGGATCGCCTGCCAGCGCGCCTCGGTCTGCGCTCGCAGCGAATCGAGGGCGGCAGGGGCGAAGGCGGCGATATCGCGCCCGGGAACGATGATCGTCACGATCGGGGCGGCGGCTGTAGTCACCAGCCGAGTCTATGACCGTCCTCGGGCCGAGGCCCCGTGCGGGCCTGCCTGTGACTCCCCGTCAGCCATAACTCCGGAGAATCCACGTGTGCGCGCGGGTCTGACCGCGGAAATACGCGGACGCGAGCTCGAAGGAGGACCGGTTCTCCGGAGTTATGAACCGGCGACGGCGCGCACCGCATCCGCGACGAGCGCCGCGAGGTGCTCGGGAGCGTCATCCGGCAGGACCTCGCGACCGAAGGTGAACCGCACCGATGTCTGAGCGACCTCAGGCAGGATGCCGCACGCGAGCAGCACGTGCGAGGGCTCGTCGCTTCCGGCGGCGCATGCCGAGCCGCTCGAAGAGATCACTCCACGCCGCTCCAGCTCCAGCAGCACCGCCTCGCCGCTCGTCCCCGCGAAGGTGAAGCTCGCGGTGCCCGGGAGGCGGTGCACCGGATCGCCGGTGAGTGCTGCTCGCGGAACCGCGGTCAGGACTCCGGCGATGAATCGCCCGGTCGCCGCGCTGACGCGGGCGGAGACGGCATCGCGTTCCGTGTCGGCGAGCTCCAGCGCCACGGCCATCGCCACGGCCCCGGCGACGTTCTCAGTGCCGGATCGGCGCCCACGCTCCTGACCGCCGCCGTGCAGCAGGGGTTCGAGCGGCACCCGCCCTCGCACCGCGAGCACCCCGATCCCCTTGGGGGCGCCGAGCTTGTGACCGGCGAGCGAGATCGCGTCGGCGCCGAGTGCGTTCAGCGGCAACCAGCCGGCCGACTGCACGGCATCGACGTGGAGCGGAACACCGGCCGCGCCGGTCACTGCGGCGAGGGAAGCGACATCCTGCACCGTACCGATCTCGTTGTTCGCATGCCCGAGCGACACCAGAGCCGTATCGTCGCGCAGCGCGGTGGAAAGCGTCTCGGGAGTGACCCGCCCGACGGCATCCACCGCGACGCGAGCGACCGACACCCCGTGGAGGCGGTGCAAGTAGTCCGCTGATTCCAGGATCGATTCGTGCTCGATGGGCGTGGTCACCAGGTGTCGACGGCCGCTCCCGAGTGCCGCCAGCACGATGCCCTTGACTGCGAGGTTGTTGGCCTCGGTGCCCCCGGCAGTGAAGATGACGTCGGAGGGACGCATCCCCAGCACCCTCGCCACACGCTCCCTGGCGTCATCCAGTGCGCTCGCCGCAGCCTCGCCGACGGTGTGGTGACTGGAGGGGTTGCCGTACACCCCGGTCAGGTAGGGGTGCATGGCCTCCCACACTTCCGGACGCACCGGGGAGGTCGCGGCGTGGTCGAGGTAGAGCATCAGGCGATCCGCACATCCAGGCCGAGGTCGAGTGCCCGAGCAGAATGAGTGAGCGCTCCGACGGAGATGACGTCGACGCCGGTCTCGGCGATCGCCCGCACGGTGTCGAGGCTGACGCCTCCGGATGCCTCGACGGTCGCCCGATCTCCGATGAGGTCGACGCCGGCGCGGAGATCCTCGAGCGAGAAGTTGTCGAGCAGCACGGTGTGCGCTCCGCCATCGAGCACAGCGGAGATCTGGTCGAGCCGGTCGACCTCGACGACCACATGCGTGGTGTGCGGAAGCCGTGACAGCGACTCCCTGAGCGCCGTCGCGAGATCCGCCCCCGACCTCTTCAGCACTGCGAGATGGTTGTCCTTCGCCATCACCGCATCCGAGAGCGAGAAGCGGTGATTGCTGCCGCCGCCCGAGACGACGGCGTGCCGCTCGAAAGCACGCAACCCAGGGGTGGTCTTGCGGGTGTCGGCGATGCGCGCACCGGTGCCGGTGACCGCCGTGACGTATGCGGCCGTCAGCGTGGCGATCCCGCTCATCCGTTGCGTGAAGTTCAGGGCGACGCGCTCGGCGGTGAGGATGCTGCGCGCCGACCCTGACACCGATGCGAGCACGTCGCCGGGAGTGAAGGAATCACCGTCGCCGACGTGCACGTCGACGACGAGTGCCGGGTCGGTCAGCGCGAACGCGGCGGCGAAGACATCGCCGCCGCTGAAGACGCCGGCCTCTCTGGCGACCAGGTCGGCGGTCGCGGTGGCGTCTGCGGGAAGCAGCGTGCTGCTGGTCAGATCGCCCCAGGGCGCGTCCTCTTCGAGGGCTGCCCCGACGACACGGGTGAGGGTGGCGGCGGTGAGCATCAGACGGTCTCCAGTTGTGGTGCTTCGATGCGGTCGGCGCTGCGGTAGTGGGCGCCGACGGATTCGGTGCGGGCGAGGGCGGCGGATGCCGTGGCATCGGCGAGCAGAAGCAGATTCACGTCCTCGTGCTCGGCGACCGTGTGCGCAGCGGTGGCACCGGCACGCCAGGCGCGGATCGTGTTGAGCGCATCGGCGAGGCTGTCGTCGGTGCGGAGCAACCCGACTTCGTCCCACATCACCTGCTGCAGCGCCGCCCGGCTGAACGGTCCCCGTTCGTTCCCGTCGCGAAAAGACCCGGTATTCGCGAGGTTCAGCGGGATTTTTTCCGCCGGGAGCGGGCGATCGGATGCCCGGGGCGAGCCGAGAGCCGCAGCAGCGCGGGCGCCGAACACCGCACCCTCGAGCAGGGAGTTCGACGCCAAGCGGTTCGCCCCGTGCACGCCGGTACGGGCGACCTCGCCGACGGCGAAGAGGCCGGGCAGCGACGTGCGGCCGTCGAGGTCGGTCACGACCCCGCCCATCAGGTAGTGCGCCGCCGGCGTCACCGGGATCGGCTCGCGTGCCCAATCGAAGCCGCGTTCGCGGGTGACCCGATCGATGGTCGGGAAGCGCTGAGCGAGGGCGGAAGCCCCGATCATCGTGGCATCCAGCCGCACCGGCGATCCCTGCGCGGTGGCCTGGCGGGCGATCGCTCGGGACACGACGTCGCGGGGCGCGAGTTCGCCGTCTGGATGCACGTCGAACGTGAACCGGCGCCCCGCGTCGTCGATGAGCGTCGCCCCCTCGCCGCGTACGGCTTCGGAGATGAGGAACGCCGGACCGGCGGCCAGGATCGTCGGGTGGAACTGGACGAACTCCAGATCGGCCACCTCGGCGCCTGCGCGCAGCGCCGCGGCGATGCCGTCACCGGTCGTACCGGCCGGGTTGGTCGTGTGCGCGTACAGGTGTCCAGCGCCGCCGGTGGCCAGGATCACGGCATCCGCGGCGAGGTCGGCGGTTGAGCCGTCGATCAGCAGGCGGATGCCGCGCACCGCGCCGTCGCGGACGATCAGATCGATCAGGAACGCGTCCTCGACGACCTCGATGCTGGTGCGGCGCACGGCAGCGACCAGGGCGCGGGAGATGGCGGCACCGGTCGCGTCGCCGCCGGCGTGCACGATCCTCGCGTGGCTGTGCGCGGCCTCGCGCCCGAGAAGCAGTTCACCGTCGGCGGACCGGTCGAAAGCGACGCCGCGTGCGATGAGTTCAGCGATCCTCGTCGCACCTTCGGCGACGAGGACATCGACAGCCGCCGCATCCGAGAGACCGGCGCCGGCGATCAGGGTGTCCGACGCGTGCTGGGCCGCTGAATCCCGAGGGCCGTATACGCCGGCGACCCCGCCCTGGGCGAATCCCGTGCAGCCGTCGCCGAGCGCCGCCTTGGTCACGATGGTGACCGCGTGGCCCGCCTCGTGCGCATGGAGCGCCGCGGTGAGGCCCGCGATTCCCGATCCCACCACGAGCGTGTTCATCGGACGCCGTCCACGACGGGCGGCTTCGCCGCCAGCATCCGCTCCAGCGCCACGCGTGCGGGGTCGGCGACGTCGGCGGACACCTGGATGCGGTTGGGCGTGCGACCGGCGACGAGTTCCTCGAGCACCCAGGCGAGGTAGCCGGGGTGGATGCGGTACATCGTGGAGCACGGGCAGACGACCGGGTCGAGGCAGAAGATCTCGTGCTGGGGGTACTGAGCGGCGAGCCGACGAACGAGGTTGATCTCGGTGCCGATAGCGAAGGCGGTCGGTTCTGTCGCGGCGTCGATCGCGCGGCGGATGTAGTCCGTGGAGCCGGCTTCGTCTGCGGCATCCACCACTTCCATCGGGCACTCCGGGTGCACGATCACGCGTACGTCCGGATTCTCGGCTCGCGCCTGGTCGATCTGCGCGACCGTGAAGCGTCGGTGCACCGAGCAGAACCCGTGCCACAGGATGACCCGCGAATCGACGAGCTCGGTGGCGGTGGAGCCGCCGAGCGGACGCCGCGGATTCCACATCGGCATCTGCTCGAGAGGGACGCCCATCGCCTTGGCGGTGTTGCGGCCCAGGTGCTGATCGGGGAAGAAGAGCACGCGCTGCCCCCGCTCGAACGCCCACTCCAGGACGGTCTGCGCGTTCGATGACGTGCAGACGATGCCGCCGTGCCGTCCGACGAAGCCCTTGATCGCGGCGGAGGAGTTCATGTAGGTCACCGGGATGACCGGAACCCGGCCGGTCTCGTCCACGGCGTCCATGTCTCCGAGCACGTCGGCCAGCTGCTCCCAGCACTCCTCGACCTGGTCGATGTCTGCCATATCGGCCATCGAGCAGCCGGCGGCGAGGTTCGGCAGGATCACGGCCTGATCCGGACCGGAGAGCAGGTCGGCGGTCTCGGCCATGAAGTGCACTCCGCAGAAGACGATCGCCTCGGCATCTGCGCGTCCCTTCGCCGCCGTCGCGAGCTGGAAGGAGTCGCCGACGTAGTCCGCGTGGCGGACCACCTCTTCGCGCTGGTAGAAGTGGCCGAGGATGACGACCCGGTCTCCGAGCGTCGCCTTGGCGGCGCGGATCCGCGCGTCGAGCTCGTCTTCGCCTGCCTCGCGGTATGCGGCGGGCAGTTCGCCCTGACGAGGGGCCCCGGTCGGGATGACGTCGCCCATCGACGAGCCGGGCCCGTAGCCGGGGCGGCTGTCGAAGTCCCATGGACCGGCCGCGAGATCGGTGCTGCACGTGGCGTCGATGGAGGCGCCGGAGACGATCGCCTGGATCGCGTGATCGACCGAGGCGTCGGCCTCGGGAACGGTGGGCGTCGGGACGAAGGTGATGCTCATCGGGTGCTCGTTTCGTCGGAGCCGAGCGGGCCGCGATCGGCGAGCTCGACGTCGGTGTTGTAGCGGTAGAGGCGGGCGGGACGGTGGCTGCCGGTGCGGAAGCGCTCGGTGGGGAGAAGGTTGCCGGCGGCTTCGACCTGGCGGCGGAAGTTCGCCGGATCGAGGTGGCGGCCGAGGATCGCCTCGTAGGCCTCGCGGAGGTCGGCGAGCGTGAATTCGGCGGGCAGGAAGCCGTGCGCGACCCGGCTGTAGCCGACCTTGTTGCGGAGCCGCCAGAGCGCGTACTCGACGATCTGGTTGTGGTCGAAGGCGAGTGGCGGCAGAGCGTCGACGTCGAACCATCGAACGTTCTCCGGTGCGTGTCCGGAGGCCAGGTGCGCAGCGCTCTGTGCATCGACGTCATCCGAGCGCAGCAGCGCCCAGTAGACGATGGAGACCACGCGGGTGGGGGAGCGGTCCACGGCGCCGAACGCATAGAGCTGTTCGAGGTAGCTCGGCGAGAGGCCGGTCGTCTCTGCCAGGGTGCGCGCGGCCGCGTCGACTGCGGATTCCGCAACGGTGAGCCAGCCGCCGGGCAGCGCCCACTGGTCGGCGTAGGGCTCTCTGGTGCGCAGCACGAGGGGCAGCGCGAGTACGGCTTCGCCGTTCGCAGTGCGGCGCAGCGTCAGGATCACCGTCGAGACGGCGACTCGGATGCCGTGGCTTTGAGTCATTGTTACCTTAACCTCCGATTCGATCTTAGTGTCAGACCGACCCTTAGTGCACATCGATGACGAAGATCGACGCTGAGTCCGAAATGTTATGTCCGGAGCTGTGGAGAGGTTGTTACCCCGGATGGGGTTTGTTAGGTTACTGTCCTAACAAACCCCATCCGGGGGTGACTCCATCCGGAGAGAATCCCTCCTGCAGTGCAGCACCGAGAGGAAAAAAGAAGAATGAATAGAAACGGGAAGCGCAAGATCGCGCTCACCGCCGTGGCGGGGGCATCGGTCCTCGCCCTCGGCCTGACGGCCTGCGGCACCGGCGGAGGCGGCGAAACGGCCGCGTCCGGATTCGACCCGGAGTCCGCCAAGGGACAGGACATCACCTTCTGGGTGATGGGTGGGGACACCCCCGAAGAGGCTCGCGAGTTCCTCGTCGATGCGTATGAAGAAGCGACCGGCGGCACGCTCACCATCGAGCAGCAGGACTGGAGCGACGCGCTCACCAAGCTGACCAACCAGCTTCCCGACGCCAAGAACACCCCTGATGTGACCGAGATCGGCAACACCTGGTCGCCCACCTTCACGACAGCCGGTGCGTTCAGCGACCTGAGCCCGATCTTCGAGGATCTCGGCGGCGACAAGCTGCTGGAGTCGTTCGTCGAGGTCGGCGAAGTGGACGGCAAGCAGTACGCGCTGCCGTACTACTTCGGCTCCCGATACATCACCTACCGCAAGGACATCTGGACCGCTGCCGGGCTCGAGGTTCCGAAGACGCTCGACGAGTTCAGCGAGTCGGTCAAGGCGCTTCACACCGACGGCCAGTCCGGTTTCTACATCGGCGGTCAGGACTGGCGCAACGGCATCTCCTGGATCTTCGCCAACGGGGGAGAGCTGGCCAAGAAGGACGGCGACAAGTGGGCTTCCACGCTGTCCGACCCGAAGTCCATCGCGGGACTCGAGCAGTTCCAGGACATCTTCACGGGTGCATCGAACGCTCCGGCCACCGAGGACGACTCGACGCCATGGATCAACATCAACAACGACAAGGGCGGCGCGGCTCCGACCGCGGCGACGATCATCGCTCCGGGCTGGGCTCACTGGTCGGTGGGCGACTACACCGGTGACAACGACGAGGGCGCCGAGGTCCGTGAGTGGAACGACGCCACGTTCGGCGTGTTCCCGCTCCCCGGCCTCGAGGAGGGCTCGGTGGCACCGGTCTTCGCCGGCGGCTCGAACATCGGTGTCTCGGCCAAGAGCGAGAACCAGGCAGGGGCCAAGGAGCTCCTCCGGATCATCTACTCGGACGAGTACCAGACGCTGCTCGCCAAGAACGGCCTGGGTCCGGCGAATGTCGACTTCGTCGGCGATCTCGGCGACGACCAGTTCGCTGAGGCGCTCGTCGACTCCGCACTCGGCTCGAAGCTGACCCCGGCAGCGCCCGGTTGGGCGGCGGTCGAGGGCAAGAAGATCCTGGAGGAGTTCTTCGGCAAGGTCGCGGAGGGCGGAGACGTCGCAGACCTGGCGAAGGAGTACGACGCCAAGATCGACGCCGTCATCAACGGTTGATCACCCTGCGTGGGGGTCGGGTCCGCCCGGCCCCCACGCGTATTTCTCAGACAGGCAGTGCCCGCATGACCACCACAGATGCCCCCGTTTCGCCTCCCGGCCGCACCGGCCGCTCGACCGGCGCCGATCCGTCCGTTCGGCGTCGCGCGCTGGCGCCCTACTTCCTGATCCTCGGCGCCGTTCTCGTGCTGCTGCTCGGCATGGGGTATCCCGTCGTCTGGCAGATCGTCACGTCATTCCAGAAGTACGGGGCGATGCAGCAGCTCGGTGGCAAGGCCCCCGACTTCGTCGGGTTCGACAACTACATCGCCATCGCGCAGGACGGCACGTTCTGGGCGGTGACGTTCCGCTCCGTGCTCTTCTGCCTGGTGACGGCATTCGTCACCATCGTGGTCGGAGTCCTCCTCGCACTACTGATGACCAAGATCCACGCTGCGGCACGCTTCACCCTGCAGATCGCGCTGCTCCTGGCCTGGGCGATGCCCGTGATCGCTGCGATGACCGTGTTCATCTGGCTCTTCAACCGCCAGCGCGGCGTCATCAACTACCTCCTCAGCATGATCCCCGGTGTCGACATGAAGGGATTCAACTGGATCGGCACCACACCGCTGCTCTTCTTCATCGTCGCGTCGATCATCATCATCTGGATGTCGGTGCCGTTCGTGGCGTTCTCGGCGTACGCCGGCCTCACCCAGGTCAGCGGGGAGGTCCTCGAAGCCAGTCAGCTGGACGGCGCGAGCGCCGTGCAGCGGTTCCGCTTCATCGTGTTCCCGGTCCTCAAGCCGGTCATCGCGATCGTCCTGCTCCTCAACCTCATCTGGGATCTGCGCGTCTTCGCCCAGATCACCCTCCTGCAGGACGCCGGGCCCAAGTCGACGGACTACGACCTCCTCGGCACCTACATCTATAAGACCGGAGTCGCCGGGCTTGATTTCGGAGCCGGAGCGGCGATGTCGATCTTCGTCCTGGCGCTGACGATCGCGCTGAGCTGGTTCTATGTGCGCAGCCTCATCAAGGAGGAGGGAAAATGACCGTCACCGCCACCCGCACCGCTGTCGAGAAGAGCGCCGGTCGCGTCGCCGTCAGTGCCGACGGGAGTCGCATCCCAGTGCGTCGCCGGAAGCTCCGCCTGGGCACGTGGCTGCTCAGCATCCTGGCGCTCGTCATCGCCGTCATCTGGGCGTTCCCCGTTTACTGGATGGTCAACTCGTCGATGCTGTCGACGGCCACTCTCGAGTCCTTCACCCCGACGT
Source organism: Microbacterium sp. LWO13-1.2 (assembly GCF_038397725.1). Lineage (NCBI taxonomy): Bacteria > Bacillati > Actinomycetota > Actinomycetes > Micrococcales > Microbacteriaceae > Microbacterium > Microbacterium sp. LWO13-1.2. Next base: position 3,674,974 of record NZ_CP151634.1, on the reverse strand, counting down.
TCTTCCCGGTCGGCGGGTCCTTCTCGAACTTCGAACGGGTGCTCACGCCGTCATTCTTCTCAGCGCTCGCGGTCAGCGTCGGAGTGACGCTTCTCTCGGTCGCCGTCTGCCTGACGTTCGCGTTCCTCGCGTCCATCGCCATCAGCCGGTTCAAGTTCCGCGGTCGCGTCTCGTTCATCGTGACGATCCTGCTCATCCAGATGCTCCCGGCCGAGGGGCTCTTCATCGCGCAGTACAAGATGATGGCGAGCTTCGGCCTGCTCAGCAACGTACTGGGACTCAGCATCCTGTACGTCGCAGCCGTCGTGCCCTTCACGATCTGGATGCTGCGCGGCTTCGTCGCAGGTGTTCCGGCCGAACTCGAGGAGGCGGGGATGATCGACGGACTCAGCCGGACGCAGGCATTCGTGCGCATCACCCTGCCCCTGCTGGCTCCGGGCCTCGTCGCCTCAGGTGTGTTCGCATTCCTGCAGTGCTGGAACGAGTTCACGGTTGCGCTGGTGATCATGGAGAACAACCGGACCCTGCCGCTCTGGCTGCGCGGGTTCGTCCAGCAGAGCGCGACCCAGGCCATCGACTGGGGTCAGGTCATGGCGGCCTCGACGATCGTGGCCATCCCGGTCATCATCTTCTTCGTCATCGTCCAGGGGCGCATGACGAGCGGACTCGTCGCGGGCGCCGTCAAGGGCTGACATCCGAGCCTGGCTCCGGTCGCAGTTCCCGCCGCTTTCGCGTACATGAAGCGGCAGAAACTGCGACCGGAGCGCACCCGCTAGACTGATCGCACAACCGAACACAGGCCGAATGACCCTCGCGGGAGAGCCCCGGTGAATGCAGCCGGGCACCGAAGGAGCAAGCCTCCCCGCCAATCTCTCAGGTAACGCGTACCGCGCGGTTCCGGCCACTCTGAAAAGCGATCTCGCGCAACGAGATCCGCCGACGGTGAAAGCCCCTGCTTCGATGGTCCTTGGCCTGTCGATGGGCGAAGCTCTCAGGCCTATGACAGAGGGGGAGTTCCCAGGATCGGCGACGCCGCCGGTCCGCCCGATCCAGCCCGGGAGAACTCCATGTCCGACCCCCGCTACACCCCGCTCCGCGAACGCCACGAGGCGCTGGGCGCCTCCTTCACCGACTTCGGTGGCTGGCAGATGCCGGTGCGGTACACCTCCGATCTCGCTGAGCACCACGCCGTGCGTCAGTCCGCCGGACTCTTCGACATCTCGCACATGGCCGAGTTCCTCGTCACCGGTCCGTATGCCGCCGAGTTCCTCGACTACGCGCTTGCGGGCCGCATCTCCACGATGCCGGTCGGCAAGGCCAAGTATTCGCTTGTCCTCGCTGAAAGCGGCGGGATCGTCGACGACGTCATCGCCTACCGGCTGGCAGAAGATCGCTACCTGGTGATCGCCAACGCGGGCAACCGGGGCTTCGTCGATGCGGCGTTCGCATCGCGGGTTCGGTCGTTCCCGTCGATTCCCGAGCGCGAGCTTCCGCCGCGCGGGGCCGATGAGGACCGCAGCTTCGCCGGATTCATCGGTGACCGTGGGGTGGACGTCGAGGACGTCTCCGACTCCTACGCCCTGCTCGCCGTGCAGGGACCCGCTGCCGAGGCAATCGTCTCCGTCGCCAAAGGGATCACCGATCTCGGAACCCCGTGGGCGGAGCAGAAGTACTACGCCTGGGCCGATGCCTTCTTCCTCGGTGAGCCGCTGCTCATCGCCCGCACCGGGTACACCGGCGAGGACGGCTTCGAGCTGCTCGTCCGCGCCGCCGACGCTCCGGCGCTCTGGGACGCCCTGATCGTCGCCGGAGAATCGCACGGCCTCGTGCCGGCCGGTCTCGCCGCTCGCGACACCCTCCGACTCGAGGCGGGCATGCCGCTGTACGGGCACGAGCTGACCCTCGACACGAAGCCCGCGCAGGCCGGACTCCGACGCGTCGTGGCCGTCGACAAGGAGAGCTTCGTCGGCAAGGACGCTGTGGATGCGGCAGCCGACGCACCGATCCTCGTCGGCCTCACCGCCGAGGGCAAGCGCGCCGGCCGTGCCGGCTACGCGGTCGTCGCCGAAGACGGCACCGTTCTCGGCGAGATCACCAGCGGTGCCCTCAGCCCGACCCTCGGCCACCCGATCGCGATGGCCTATGTGACTCCTTCTTCCGCTGAAGAGGGATCCACAGTATTCCTGGATGTGCGGGGGACGAAGATCCCCGCGACCGTGACCGCCCTGCCTTTCTACCGGAGGACAAAATGACCGACCTCAACGCACTGAGCTACACCGAAGAGCACGAGTGGCTCGCGATCGACGGTGAGACCGTCACCATCGGCATCACCGACTACGCGGCCGAGAAGCTCGGCGACGTCGTCTTCGTGGAGCTGCCCGCTGTCGGCACCGAGATCACCGCCGGTGCCGTCGTCGGCGAGATCGAGTCGACGAAGTCGGTCGGCGAGCTCTACGCTCCGGTCGCCGGCACCGTCGTCGAGATCAACGACGCCGTCGTCGACGACCCTTCGCTCGTCAACGCCGAGCCGTTCGCCGGCGGCTGGTTGATCAAGGTCTCCGTCGCGGCCGGCGCTGCCGACGGTCTGCTCGACCGCGACGCGTACGTCGCACTCACGGAGGGCTGATCCAGACGTGGTCTCTTTCGCCGATCGTCATATCGGAACCACCGCCGAGGCGCAGCGGGTCATGCTCGATGCGCTCGGGGTCGAGTCCGAGCTCGAGGACTGGAGCCCCGTCGAGGCGCTGATGCGCCAGGCGGTTCCCTCCTCGATCTTCACCGCAGCGTCGACCGATTCGCTCATCCCCGGCGCCGCCAGCGAGACCGAGGCGCTCGCGGAGCTCCGCGCGCTCGCGGCACGCAACACGGTGAATCGGCCGATGATCGGCCTGGGCTACTACGGCACGATCACCCCGCAGGTGATCCAGCGGAACGTGCTCGAGAACCCGTCCTGGTACACGGCGTACACGCCGTACCAGCCGGAGATCTCCCAGGGGCGCCTGGAGGCGCTCATCAACTTCCAGACGATGGTCGCCGAGCTCACCGGGCTGTCGACCGCGAACGCGTCGATGCTCGATGAGTCCACCGCGGTCGTCGAGGGGATGCTGCTCGCCCGTCGCGCCTCGAAGACGAAATCGAATGTGTTCGTCGTCGACGCCGACGCGCTGCCGCAGACGAAGGCGCTGCTCGCCAACCGTGCCGAGGCCGTCGGCATCGAGCTCGTGACGGTGGACTTCGCCGCGGGGGAGACCCTGCCGGCCGAACTGTTCGGCGTCTTCGTGCAGTACCCCGGCGCATCAGGACGCGTCTGGAACCCGAGTGCCGTCATCGACGCTGCGCACCTGGCCGGTGCCCTCGCCGTCGTCGCGGCCGATCTTCTCGCCCTCACGCTCATCTCGTCGCCGGGTTCGCTGGGCGCGGACGTCGCCGTCGGCACCACCCAGCGTTTCGGCGTGCCGATGGGCTTCGGCGGACCGCACGCCGGCTACATGGCGGTGCGCGCGGGTCTCGAGCGGCAGCTTCCGGGTCGCTTGGTCGGCGTCTCGGTGGATGCCGACGGCAAGCCGGCCTACCGTCTCTCGCTGCAGACGCGCGAGCAGCACATCCGCCGCGAGAAGGCCACGTCGAACATCTGCACCGCGCAGGTGCTCCTCGCCGTGATGGCGTCGATGTACGCCGTTTACCACGGTCCGGACGGACTGCGGGCGATCGCGAAGGAGACCGCGCTGAAGGCCGCGCTGCTGCGCGACTGGCTGGTCGAGGCCGGGGCCGAGGTCGTGCACGAAGCCTTCTTCGACACGCTGCAGGTGCGGGTCCCCGGGCGGGCTGCGGAGTTCGCCGAGCAGGCGCACCACGGCTACGGCATCCTGCTGCACGTGGCGGATGCCGACACGATCGGCATCTCGGTCGATGAGACCACCAGCCACAGCGAACTGCATCAGGTCGCGCAGGTGTTCGGCGGCAAGCAGGAGCGCGTCTTCGGCTTCGGCGACGGCTACAACTCGCTTCCGGGCGACCTCATCCGCGAGACCGACTACCTGACCCACCCGGTGTTCCATGCGCACCGCAGTGAGACCGCCATGATGCGGTACCTGAAGAGCCTCGCCGACCGGGACTACGCCCTGGACCGTGGCATGATCCCGCTCGGTTCGTGCACGATGAAGCTCAACGCCGCGACCGAGATGGCGGCGATCACGTGGCCGGAGTTCGCCGGCATCCACCCGTTCGCGCCGGCATCCGACGTCGAGGGCTATCTCGAACTCGTCGACCAGCTCGAGGGCTGGCTCGCCGAGGTCACGGGCTACGACGCCGTCTCGCTGCAGCCGAACGCGGGCTCGCAGGGTGAGCTCGCCGGCCTCCTGGCCATTCGCGGCTACCACCTCGCCAACGGCGATGATCAGCGCACCGTGTGCCTGATCCCGTCGTCCGCACACGGCACCAACGCGGCATCCGCCGTACTCGCCGGCATGAAGGTCGTCGTCGTCGCCTGCGACGAGCTCGGCAACGTCGACCTCGACGACCTGCGCGCGAAGATCGCAGCGCACGCCGACGAGCTGTCCGCGCTGATGATCACCTATCCGTCGACGCACGGCGTGTACGAGCACGACGTGGTCGAGATCACCGCCGCCGTTCACGACGCCGGCGGGCAGGTCTACGTCGACGGCGCGAACCTCAACGCCCTGCTCGGGTACGCCCGATTCGGCGACCTCGGCGGCGACGTCTCGCATCTCAACCTGCACAAGACGTTCGCGATCCCGCACGGCGGTGGCGGTCCAGGCATCGGACCGGTCGCGGCCAAGGCCCACCTCGCGCCGTTCCTGCCGGGGCATCCGCTTGCGCAGCGTGCTGAGCACTTCGGAGGGTTCACCTTCGAAGGCGGTGCCATCTCCGGTGCGCCATACGGGTCGGCGGGTGTCCTGCCGATCTCGTGGGCCTACGTGCGGATGATGGGTGCCGACGGACTCCGCCGTGCGACGGCCGCGGCCGTCCTCTCGGCGAATTACATCGCTGCGCGCCTCGGCGAGCACTACCCGGTGCTGTACACGGGCGAGAACGGCCGCGTCGCGCATGAGTGCATCCTGGACCTCCGTCCCCTCAAGGAAGCCACAGGCATCACCGTCGACGACGTCGCCAAGCGACTCATCGACTATGGCTTCCACGCGCCGACGATGTCGTTCCCCGTCGCGGGCACGCTCATGGTCGAGCCGACCGAGTCGGAGGACATCGGCGAGATCGAGCGGTTCATCGAGGCGATGATCCAGATCAAGGCCGAGGCGGATGCTGTCGCCGCAGGCCGCTGGCCCGCCGACGACAACCCGCTGGTGGGGGCGCCGCACACCGCGGTCTCGCTGATCGCGGGGGAGTGGGCGCACGCCTACACCCGCGAGGAGGCTGCGTACCCGATTCCGGCGCTCGTCGCGGGCAAGTACTGGCCGCCGGTGCGCCGCATCGACCAGGCATACGGCGACCGCAACCTCGTCTGCGCCTGCCCGCCGGTGGAGGCATTCGCCTGAGACGAAACCGCACGTCCGAACGGCGTTCCGCATACCCGCCCGGGTACGCGGAACGCCGTTTTCGCGCGCCTCCCGGTTACAGCGCTGTTACGGATGGTCACCACTCAGTAACAGTTCATTAGCGGAGATAGGTACGGGGGATTCTGGGGGTTACTCTCAACTATCGCCGCGCATTCGACGAGGAGTGCGCGTTTATCCATGTCCATCAGGAGGACACAAAGTGAAGCGAAACAAGATCGCCCTTGCGGGCACCGCGTTGTTTGTCATCGGCGCGCTAGCACTCGCCGGTTGCGCCGCTGGCGGGACCCCCGAGACGGAAGAAACGTCATCCGGTGACCCCACGGCCGTCATCTCGGTCAACAACACCGAACCGCAGAACCCGCTGATCCCGACGAACACCAACGAGGTGGGCGGCGGACTCGTCATCCAGAGCATGTTCGCTGGCCTGGTCTACTACGACGCGGAAGGCGCTGTTCACAACGATGTCGCCGAGTCGATCGAGACCGACGACGCGCAGACCTTCACCATCAAGATCAAGCCCGACCAGACCTTCACCAACGGTGACCCGGTCGACGCCGAGGCTTTCGTCACGGCGTGGAACTACGGCGCCGCGCTCGACAACGCGCAGCTCTCGAGCTACTTCTTCGAGTCCATCGAGGGCTTCTCCTACGACGAGAACGTCCCCGAGCTCTCCGGCCTGAAGGTCGTCGACGACCTCACCTTCACGGTCAAGCTGAAGCAGCCCGAGTCCGACTTCCCGCTGCGTCTCGGATACACCGCCTACTTCCCGATGCCGGCCTCGGCGTGGGACGACCTCGAGGCGTTCGGCGAGAACCCCGTCGGCAACGGACCGTACGCGTTCGAGGAGGAAGGCGCCTGGAAGCACAACGAGCGCATCGACCTCGTGAAGAACGACGAGTACACCGGTCCGCGTGAGGCGCAGAACGGCGGAGTCGACATGATCCTCTACGCCAGCACCGATGCCGCGTACGCCGACCTTCAGGGCGGCAACCTCGACATCCTCCAGGAGATCCCGGACAGCGCGCTGCAGACCTTCGAGAGCGATTTCGAGGGACGCACGGTGAACCAGCCGGCAGCGGCCAACGCCACCATCACGATCCCGGGCCGCCTCGACCACTTCAGCGGTGAGGAAGGCATCCTGCGTCGTCAGGCGATCTCGCACGCGATCAACCGCGAAGAGATCACCGATGTGGTCTTCAACGGCACGCGTACCCCGGCGAAGGACTTCACCTCGCCCGTGATCGACGGATACTCCGAGGAGATCCCTGGTTCCGAGGTGCTCGAGTTCGATGCGGATGAGGCGAAGAAGCTATGGGCCGAGGCCGACGCCATCGCCCCGTGGAGCGGCACCTTCGAGATCCAGTACAACGCTGACGGCCCGAACCAGGGCTGGGTCGATGCGATCGCGAACCAGCTGAAGAACAACCTCGGCATCGAGGCAGCGGGCAAGCCGATCCCGACCTTCGCAGAGCACCGCACGCTGATCACCGAGCGTCAGGCGACCACTGCCTTCCGCAACGGATGGCAGTTCGACTACCCGTCGATGTTCAACGGCCTCGGCCCGATCTACGGCACCGACGCGGGATCGAACGACGGCGACTACTCGAACGCGGAGTTCGACAAGCTCCTCGATGAAGGCGCTTCGGCGGCGGATGTCGAAGACGGCATCAAGAAGTTCCAGGAGGCGCAGGAGATCCTGTTCCAGGAGCTTCCCTCCATCCCGCTCTGGTACACCAACGCCATGGGCGCGTGGGGCGAGAGCGTGGAGGACGTGGAGTTCGGCTGGGACACCTGGCCGATCCTCTACCAGGTCACGAAGGCCGCCGAGTAGGTCTGATAGCACTCTCCTGTGAGGCGGTGACGATTCTTCGTCGCCGCCTCACAGGCCGTGTTGGTCATACCTTTTCGCTTCCTGACTACGGGACAACAGATGCTCGGCTATATCCTGAGACGTTTCCTGCAGGTGATTCCGGTGTTCTTCGGAGCCACCCTGCTCATCTACTTCCTCGTGTTCGCCATGCCAGGCGACCCGATCCTCGCGCTGTTCGGCGACCGCACCCCGAACCCGGCGGTCGTGCAGCAGCTGCGCGAGCAATACCACCTGAACGACCCGTTCCTCGTGCAGTACTGGTACTACATCACCGGCGTGTTCCAGGGTGACCTCGGCACCACGTTCTCGGGTCGCCCCGTCTCCGCGGTGCTCGTCGAGACGCTTCCGGTCACCGGCCGGCTCGCGGTGATGGCCATCGGCATCGAGTTCGTGCTCGCGATCATCATCGGCACGATCTCGGCGCTGTACAAGGGCAAGCTGTTCGACCATGTCGCTCTGGTCGTCGCGCTCGTCGCGATCGCGATCCCGATCTTCGTCGTCGCGTTCCTCGCGCAGTACTTCCTCGCGATCCAGTGGGGACTGTTCAAGCCCACCGTCGGCGCCGACAACGACTGGGGCGGCCTGTGGCTGCCCGCGATCGTGCTCGGCTTCAGCCTGTATGCGGTCAGCATGCGGCTCATGCGCAGTTCGGTGATCGACACCCTCAATCAGGACTGGGTGCGCACCGCGTACAGCAAGGGGCTTTCGCGCGGCCGCGTGATCCCCGTGCACGTGCTTCGCAACTCCCTGATCCCGGTGATCACCAACTCGGCGACCAACTTCGGTGTGCTGCTGGTCGGTGCGACCGTCACGGAGGGCATCTTCAACGTCCCCGGTGTCGGCAACACGCTGTACCAGGCCGCGATCCGCAATGAAGGCCCCACCGTGGTCTCCTTCGTCACGGTCTTCGTGATCCTGTACGTCCTGGTCAACCTCGTCATCGACCTGCTCTACGGTCTGCTCGACCCAAGGATCCGTTATGCCTGACCCCACTACGCAGAAGCACTTCGTCGCGCCGATCGAGACGGAGACGATCTCCGTCGACGCGGTGCGGATCGCCGAGAAGCCGAGCAACCTGTGGCGTGACGCGTGGACTGATCTCCGACGTCGCCCGCTGTTCTGGGCTTCCGTCGCGCTCGCCCTCATCTTCCTGGTGATGGCAGTGTGGCCGACCCTGTTCACCTCGACCCCACCGAACGGCGATTGCCAGCTCTCGAACAGCAATGGCGGGCCGACAGACGGGCACCCGCTCGGGTTCACGTTCCAAGGATGCGACATCTACGCACGCCTCATCTGGGGTGCGCAGACCTCGCTGTCGGTCGGCCTGCTCGCCACGCTCATCTCCTCGGTCCTCGGGCTGATCATGGGCGCGCTGGCCGGGTTCTACGGAGGATGGCTGGATTCGCTGCTCTCGCGGGTCGGCGACATCTTCTTCGCGATCCCGTACATCCTCGCGGCAGTCGTCGTCATGACGGTGTTCTCGCAGTACCGGTCCGTACCGGTCCTCGCGCTCGCGATCGGTGGTTTCGCCTGGGCATCGACTGCCAGAGTCGTGCGCGCCGAAGTGCTGAGAGTCCGGCAGGCCGACTTCGTCGTCGCGTCGCGGGCGCTCGGCAAGGGCAAATTCGGAACTCTCGTCGCCCACGTGATTCCGAACGCGCTCGCGCCGCTGCTCGTCCTGACGACGCTCAGCCTCGCCGCGTCGATCGTCGCCGAGGCGACGCTGTCGTTCCTCGGCGTCGGTCTGGGAAGCTCGACCATGTCGTGGGGCAACGACATCAGCGCGGCACAGTCGTCGCTGCGCGTCGCGCCGATGGCACTCATCTATCCGTCGATCGCGCTCACCCTTGCGGTGCTCGCGTTCGTGACTCTGGGCGAGCTGATCCGAGACGCCCTCGACCCGAAGGCGAGGGCACGTCGATGAACGATCGTGCAGCCGCACAGATCCCCCTGCTCAGCGTGCGCGACCTCACGGTCGCGTTCCGCACGCAGGAGGGCGTGAAAGAGGTTCTCCACGGGGCGAGCTTCGACATCTTCCCGGGTGAGACCGTGGCGATCGTCGGGGAGTCGGGTTCGGGCAAGTCCACGACGGCCACAGCCATCGTGAACCTCCTTCCCGGCACCGGAATGATCACCGGCGGATCGATCACGCTCGACGGCCGCGAGCTGACGACCCTCGGCCGCACCGCGATCGAGAACGTTCGGGGCCGCGAGATCGGCTTCGTGCCGCAGGATCCGATGTCGAACCTCAACCCCGTCTGGAGCATCGGCTTCCAGGTGAAGGAGGCGATCCGGGCCAACGGGATCGCACAGGGCCGCGCCGCCGTCAAGGCGCGCGCGATCGAGGTGCTGCAGCAGGCCGGCCTGGCGGATGCCGAGCGGCGTCTGCATCAGTTCCCGCACCAGTTCTCCGGAGGCATGCGGCAGCGCGCGCTGATCGGAATCGGCCTGGCAGCCGACCCGAAGCTGCTCATCGCCGACGAGCCGACCTCCGCGCTGGACGTCACCGTGCAGCGGGTGATCCTCGATCACATGGCCTCTCTCACACGTGACAGGGGCACTTCGGTGCTTCTGATCACCCACGACCTCGGCTTGGCGGCCGAGCGTGCGGAGAAGATCATCGTGATGAGCAACGGGAACATCGTCGAGGCAGGGCCGAGCCGGCAGATCCTCGAGGATCCACAGCATCCGTACACGAAACGACTGGTCTCCGCAGCGCCCAGCATCGCATCGCAGCGCATCCAGGCGGTCGTCGAGGACCGGGGCATCGAAACCCTCAAGGACCTCGCCGACATCCCGCCGACGGTGCGAGTGGCCGGCCTCACGAAGGACTACCGGATCCGCCAGGGAGGCTTCCGCAGCGAAGCATTCCGGGCTGTCGACGACGTCACCTTCGAGATCCCGAAGGGCAAGACCCTGGCTCTCGTCGGGGAATCCGGTTCGGGCAAGTCGACGGTGGCGAAGATGGTGCTCAAGCTCGAAGAGCCGACCAGCGGCACCATCGAGATCGACGGCCAGGATGTGTCGCGCCTCTCGAACGCTCAGGCGTTCGGCCTGCGTCGACGCATGCAGCCGGTCTTCCAGGACCCGTACGGATCTCTTGACCCGCTGCGCAACATCGGCGCCACCATCGCAGAGCCGCTGCAGATCCACGGTGTGGGCGATCGCACCTCGCAGCGCGAACGGGTGGAGGAGCTCCTCGATCAGGTCTCGCTGCCGCGGGTGCTGGCGACGAGGTACGCGAACGAGTTGTCCGGCGGACAGCGGCAGCGCGTCGCGATCGCGCGCGCGCTCGCCCTCAAGCCCGACATCGTCGTTCTCGATGAGGCGGTGTCGGCGCTCGATGTGCTGGTGCAGGATCAGGTCCTGAAGCTGCTCGCCGACCTGCAGTCGGAGCTCGATCTGACGTACCTGTTCATCACGCACGACCTCGCGGTCGTTCGCGTCTCGAGCGACCTCGTGTGCGTGATGGAGAAGGGGCGCGTCGTCGAGCAGGGCACGGTCGATGAGATCTTCGCGAACCCGCAGCAGGAGTACACGGATCGCCTCTTGCAGGCGATCCCCGGCGCCTCCATCGCGCTCGGCGGACGCTGACGGTGACGGACGACGAACGCCCGGAGGGCACGCGGACGTTCCGCGCGTCCTCCGGGCCGGTCGTGATGATCATCTCGGGGCTGCTTGCGGCGTTCCTCCTCGGTGATGCCGTGGTGCGCGCGGGCTGGGGGCAGATGCTCCTGCTCGCCCCGTGGGTGCTGCTGACGTTGTGGGTGGTCTATGAGGTCAGCTCCGTCTCCCTCGTCCGCGTCGACGCGGACGGAGCGCTCGTGCAGAACATGCTCCGCAGGACGAGCTTCGGCTGGACCCGGGTGCGAGACATCGATATGCGCTGGCAGCTGGTGTTCTCGCTCGACGACGGCACCGACGTCACCTGCTACGGCGGTCCGGCGCGGTCGCGCCCGGTGCGTCGCCCGTCGCGGGATGACGTGGAGGTCAAGATGCCGGCGGGCGTTCGCGAGCTCACCGGGATTCGGGATCGCTGGGAAGCGGCCGGCGGTGCAGCGGATGCTCCGATCCGTCGCACCTGGGACGCAACGGCACTGATCGTCTTGGGCGTGCTCGTGCTCTGGGCAGCCGCAGCCGTCGTGATCGCGAATCTCTGACCCGCCCGCTGTGCGCGGCCTCGTAGAGCGACGGAGGGACTACGCCGGCAGGCCGAACAGCGCGGGCCAGGTCGCGGCGGCCCACGGGTAGCCGACGAACACCGTCGCGTCGATGAGGAAATGCGCGACCAGGAACGGCAGCAGTCGTCCGGTGCGCAGGAACAGCCAGCCGAACAGCATCCCCATCGCGAAATTCCCGATGAACGCGCCCGGTCCCTGATAGAGGTGATAGCTCGCACGCAGCACGCTGGTGGCGATGATGATCGTCCAGGGCCCCCACCCCAGCTGCTTCAGCCGCGCGAACAGGTAGCCGAGCACGACGAACTCCTCCTGCAGGGAGGCGCGTGCCGCGGCGAGCAGCAGGACCGGCACCGTCCACCAGTACGCGTCCAGCCCGGCCGGGTTCACGGCGACGAAGAGTCCCAGCATGCGTCCGACGAGATACAGGGCGAGGCCGGGGATGCCGATCGCCAGCACCAGCAGGATGCCGCCGCCGGTGTCTCGTCCGATCCGGGTGCCGTCGAGGCCGAGCCGGCCGAGGTGCGGGCGCGACGACTGCCAGAGCAGGAAGCACACCAGCAGCACCGGGACGATGGAGAACCCGATCGACAGCACCTGGTAGATCAGGTCGAACAGTTCGCGATCGCTGCGCGAGGGATTGAGTGTCGCCACCTGATCGGCGAGCGGCTTCTCGTCGGTGAGTCGATAGGCGAGCTGGACGATCGCGTACACCGCGGACTGGCCGAGTCCGAGCGCCAGGACGATCGCGATCTCCCACCACAGGCGCGTGCGCGAGGGTGCGGGATGCGTGAGCGGCGCGAGTGCGGGAGCGGGTCGAGGGGTCACGTCCCCGATCGTACGACGTCCGCCCAGGAACGATGCCTGACCATGCGATACCCTGGTATGTCGGCATCCCGACCCTTTCCCCTCCCTTTTAGGACTTCTGCATGGCGCACGCCCTCCGCTCTGACCTCCGCAACGTCGCAATCGTCGCGCACGTCGACCACGGAAAGACCACGCTCGTCGACGCCATGCTGCGTCAGACCGGCTCTTTCGGCTCCCACGAGCACATGGAAGAACGCGCCATGGACTCCAACGACCTCGAGCGTGAGAAGGGCATCACGATCCTCGCCAAGAACACGGCGATCACCTACAAGGGCAAGCACGCCGAGGGCAAGGAGATCACGATCAACGTGATCGACACCCCCGGCCACGCCGACTTCGGCGGCGAGGTCGAGCGCGGCCTGTCGATGGTCGACGGCGTCGTGCTGCTCGTGGACGCGTCCGAGGGGCCGCTGCCGCAGACCCGCTTCGTGCTGCGCAAGGCGCTCGAGGCGAAGCTCCCCGTCATCCTCCTGGTCAACAAGACCGACCGTCCCGACGCCCGCATCGCCGAGGTCGAGGAAGAGGCGCACGACCTGCTGCTCGGCCTCGCGTCCGACCTCGTCGACGACGTGCCGGACCTCGACGTCGATGCCCTGCTCGACGTGCCGATCGTCTACGCGTCCGGCCGCAACGGCGCCGCGTCGCTCAACCGCCCGGAGAACGGCTCGCTGCCCGACAACGGTGACCTCGAACCGCTCTTCGAGGCGATCCTCAAGCACGTGCCGGCTCCGGCGTACGACGACGAGGCGCCGCTGCAGGCATGGGTCACGAACCTCGACTCCAGCCCGTTCCTCGGTCGTCTGGCACTGCTCCGTGTCTTCAACGGCACGCTGAAGAAGGGCCAGACAGTGGCCTGGGTCCGCGCCGACGGCACCCACCAGAACGCTCGTATCACCGAGCTCCTGAAGACTCGCGCCCTCGAGCGCTACCCCGCAGAGTCCGCCGGCCCCGGCGACATCGTCGCGATCGCCGGTTTCGAGAACATCACGATCGGTGAGACCATCGCCGACCCCGAAGATGTGCGTCCGCTCCCGGCCATCACGGTCGACGACCCCGCCATCTCGATGACGATCGGCACCAACACCTCGCCGCTCATGGGCAAGGTCAAGGGCCACAAGCTCACCGCTCGCATGGTCAAGGACCGTCTCGACAAGGAGCTCATCGGAAACGTCTCGCTCAAGGTCGTCGACATCGGACGTCCGGATGCGTGGGAAGTGCAGGGCCGCGGAGAGCTGGCCCTCGCGATCCTCGTCGAGAACATGCGCCGCGAAGGCTTCGAGCTCACTGTCGGCAAGCCGCAGGTGGTCACGAAGAAGGTCGACGGCAAGACCTACGAGCCGTTCGAGCACCTCACCATCGACACTCCGGAAGAGCACCTCGGCGCGATCACGCAGCTCCTGGCGAACCGCAAGGGCCGCATGGAGAACATGACCAACCACGGCACCGGCTGGGTGCGCATGGAGTTCATCGTCCCGTCGCGCGGCCTCATCGGCTTCCGCAGCGAGTTCCTGACCACCACTCGCGGCACCGGCATCGCGAACGCGATCTCGCACGGCTACGAGCCGTGGGCCGGCTCCATCACGACGCGTCAGAACGGTTCGATCGTCGCTGACCGCCAGGGTGTCGTCACCCCGTTCGCGATGATCGCCCTGCAGGAGCGCATGTCGTTCTTCGTGCAGCCCACGCAGGAGGTCTACGAGGGCATGGTGATCGGTGAGAACTCGCGCGCCGATGACATGGACGTGAACATCACCAAGGAGAAGAAGCTCACCAACATGCGTGCAGCGAGCTCCGACACGTTCGAGTCGATGACCCCGCCGCGTCAGCTGACGCTGGAGGAGAGCCTGGAGTTCGCCCGCGACGACGAGTGCGTCGAAGTGACGCCCGAGGTCGTGCGCATCCGCAAGGTGAACCTCGACGCGAACACCCGCGCACGCGAGACTGCGCGCCTCAAGCGCCAGGACGCCAACGTCTGAGAATCGCCTCTGAAAGAGGGCCCCGCAGCGCCGAATCGGCGCGCGCGGGGCCCTCTTCTCATGCAATGCCCAGGTGAGAGCAGGTTTTCACTCAGGTTCATCGTGCAGACTCGATGGCTTGCGCCCGGGACGAACTCCCGATGAGTCTCCTGTCGAGGGCGTACGACGACCCGAAAGTCGAAATCCATGCTTCACAAGACCCGTACCCTTCGGCGCGCCTCCGCGGCCGCGTCCGCCCGTGCAGCCGTCACCGCACGCCGTCCGATGATGATCCTCGGCACGGCGACGGCGGCGCTTCTCGGCGCAGCTCTCACCGCCGGCCTCGTGTCGGCACCGGCTGCCGGCGCCGAACAGCCGGATGCGACGGCGATCGTCTCGGCGTTCGTCACCGGTTCCGAACTGCCTACGAAGAACGCGGACACTGCCGCGATCACGATGGTGGAAGCGCGGGAGGCCGTGGCCGCCGCCGATGCGCTGACCGATGAGGTCGCTGAATCCGGCCTGGCGATCGACCCGGCCGTCGCACCGCTCGACACCACTGATCTGCAGGACCGGATCGATGCGCTGGATGATCGCGCCGAGATGCCGGTGCTGGTGCTGGCCGTCCTCACCGCGGATTCCGTCACCGAGACCGAAGAGGTGCTCGCGGACACCGAGAAGCTGCAGGCGGCGTTCACCGCCGCACAGGAGCAGAAGGCCGCCGCCGACGCGGCGCAGGCCGCCGCAGAGCAGGCCGCCGCAGAACAGGCGGCGCAGCTCGCCTCGCTGGCTGCGACGAACACGGTCGACGGCGCGAAGGCGACCGCCCAGCAGATGGCAGCTAACCAGTACGGCTGGGGCGCCGATCAGTTCTCCTGCCTCGATTCGCTGTGGAACAAGGAATCCGGCTGGAACTACCAGGCGTACAACGACTCCAGTGGCGCCACCGGCATCCCGCAGTCACTGCCCGGCAGCAAGATGGCCTCGGCGGGCAGCGACTGGGAGACGAACGCAGCGACACAGATCGCGTGGGGTCTCGGGTACATCTCGTCTGTGTACGGCACGCCCTGCAGCGCTTGGTCGCACTCGCAGTCGACGGATTGGTACTGAACGGCCGAGGGGGGTCAGCGGAGCTCTGAGATGAGCACCGCACTCGTGCCCGGCGCGGCCGCTTCGAAGATGTGCGGAGCATCGCCCGGGTACGAGAGGTAGTCGCCTGGCCGGAGGGTCACGGTTTCGCCCACGGGACCGACCTGTGCTTCGCCGGAGATCAGGATGACGTGCTCGGTCGTCCCCGGGTGGTGCGGATCGGATACCCGAGCCTTTCCGGGGTCCGCTTGGATGAGATACAGATCTCTGCGGGCGCCGGGAGGGCTGGCCGCGAGCAGCGTCGCGCTGTATGCCGCCGCCGCGGCTGGCACCCCGGCAAGATCGGCGGCGCGAATGAGCGTCGGGGCGTTGGCCTGCTGATCGACGAGTACCGCGAACGGCACATCGAGGGCGACGCCCAATGCCCAGAGAGTCTCGACGCTCGGGTTGCCCGCGCCGCTCTCGAGCTGAGAGACGGTCGCCTTCGAGATGCCGGCGCGGCGGGCGAGCTCGGAGACCGACAAGCCGGCCGACTCCCGCTCCCGCCGCAGGGTGCGAGCGATTCGAGTGCGCAGATCCTCCATGTGTTCATCATGTCAAACGATCGTTCGCTTGACTATCCGCAACGCACTGTTCAGAATGATAGACGTGCGTTCGTTTGAACGAACGCTTGTCTGTCGAAGGGAGCTGCGTGTCCGCGGAACGTGAGGTCTGGCGCGAGGCGCTGGGTGTGGTGCTCGCGACCAGCGCCTACGGCATCTCCTTCGGAGCACTCGCCGTCGCGGCCGGATTGGACGTCCTGCAGGCCTGCGTCCTGAGCCTGCTGATGTTCACCGGCGGGTCGCAGTTCGCCTTCGTCGGGGTGTTCGCGGCCGGGGGCCTTGCCGCCCTGCCCTCCGCGGTCGCGTCCGCCGCACTTCTGGGCGTCCGCAACGTCGCCTACGGGATGCGGATGTCGCCCGTCGTCGGGGGAGGCGCCTGGCGGCGCGCCGCCGCCGCGCACTTCACGATCGACGAGTCCACCGCGGTCGCGATCTCGCAGAACGATCCGCGTCTGCGACAGGTCGGGTTCTGGGTCACCGGGATCGGGATCTTCCTGGGGTGGAACGCCACGACGCTCATCGGTGCTCTCGTCGGAGATGTGCTCGGGGATCCGAAGACCTGGGGGCTGGATGCCGCGGCCGCCGCGGCGTTCCTGGCGCTGCTGTGGCCGCGTTTGAAGCAGCGTCAGGCCATCGCCGTCGGCATCGCGGCTGCTGTCGTCGCCGCCGCATTCACCCCGTTCCTGATGCCGGGACTGCCGGTGCTCGTCGCCGCGATCGTCGCTATCCTCGTCGGCTGGTTCAACTGGCTCGGCCGTGCTGAACCCGCCGCGGCGGCGACGAACGCCTCGGAGGTGCCGCGATGAGCGTGTGGAGCGCGATACTTCTCGCCGCGCTGATCTGTCTGGCGCTCAAGGCGATCGGCTACCTCGTGCCGCCGAAGGCGCTCGAAGCGCCGCGTCCGGCCCGCATCTCCGACCTGCTCACCGTCGGGCTGCTCGCCGCTCTCGTGGCCGTGCAGACGCTCGGCGACGGCCAGGCGGTCATCGTCGACGCCAGGGTGCCTGCGCTCCTCGTGGCAGCAGGGCTCCTGTGGCTGAAGCAGTCGTTCCTCGTCGTCGTGTTCGCCGCGGCGCTGGTGGCAGCGCTGCTCCGTCTGGCAGGCCTCGCGGCCTGAACGTTCGGCCCGAGTAGAATTCTGAGGTGCGCATCAGCTGGATCTCCCGAGTTCTGTCGTGGATCGCCGCGGCACTCGTCGGCGGTGTCTATGGCGTCGCCGGAACGATCGGGCACAGCCTGATGTGGGGGCCGATCCCGGTGGGCCTCATCATCGGCGCGATCGCCTGCGCCGCGATTCTCATCGCGATCCGAGCGCTCACCCACGATCGCGGCGCGACTCTCGCGGCGGGCCTCGGAATGATCGGAACGCTCGTGCTCATCTCGGGCGTCGGTCCCGGCGGTTCCGTCGTCGTGGAGGACACCCTCTCCGGGCGTATCTGGACGTACATCGTGGCGGGGCTCGTGCTCCTCGCCGTCGCCTGGCCCTCATTCTCTCGTCTGCAGGTGCGCACGCATGCGGAGCAGGCCCCCGTCGCGGAATCGCCGGAGCAGGCGCCGCTCATCACTGCCGTGCCCCTTGATCCGGGTGTTCGGAGATCTGCGTCCAGCCACGAGTCGTAGACTGGAGCGGTGACGTATGTGATCGCTCTGCCGTGTGTCGATGTGAAGGATCGTGCTTGCATCGACGAGTGCCCCGTGGACTGCATCTATGAGGGGGAGCGTTCGCTGTACATCCATCCGGATGAATGCGTGGACTGCGGTGCCTGTGAACCGGTGTGTCCGGTCGAGGCGATCTACTACGAGGACGATCTCCCCGAGGAGTGGGCCGACTACTACAAGGCGAATGTCGAGTTCTTCGACGAGATCGGTTCCCCTGGTGGCGCGGCCAAGACGGGCGTCCTCGCCTTCGACCACCCGATCATCAGTGCTCTCCCGCCGCAGGGCGAGTAAGTGAGCATCCGCGACCTCGCAGATTATCCGTGGGACGCCGTCGCTCCGTACCGGGAGCGCGCATCTCAGCATCCGCAGGGGATCGTCGATCTCTCCATCGGTTCCCCGGTCGACCCCACGCCTGAGATCATCCGCCGCGCGCTCGCCGAGGCCACCGATGCGCACGCCTACCCTCAGACTGTCGGCACGCCGGCCCTGCGTGAAGCCATCGTCGACTGGTATGCGCGCCGCCGCGGCGTGCCGGATCTCACCGTCGACAACGTGCTCCCGACGATCGGATCCAAGGAACTCGTCGCACTGCTGCCGACGCTCCTCGGCCTCGGCGAGGGTGACATCGTCGTGCACCCCCGCGTGGCCTACCCCACGTATGAGGTCGGTGCGCGCGTCGCAGGCGCGACGCCGTTGCCGGCCGATGACCCAGCGGAATGGCCGGATGGCACCAAGCTCATCTGGATCAACACGCCGGGCAACCCGGACGGACGGACGTGGTCGATCAGCGAGCTCACCGCCGCGGTGAAACGTGCTCGCGAACTCGGAGCCGTGCTCGCGAGCGACGAATGCTACGCAGAACTCGGCTGGGACGGCCCCTGGGCCACCGAGCCGGTGCCCTCGGTGCTCGACCCCCGAGTCACCGGCGGCAGTCGGGCCAACCTGCTCAGCGTGTACTCCTTGAGCAAGCAGTCGAACCTGGCCGGATACCGGGCGGCGTTCCTCGCCGGCTGCGCTCGGAACGTCGGTGAACTGCTCATGGCCCGCAAGCACCTCGGCCTGATGCCGCCCGCTCCGGTGCAGCATGCCATGGCCGTCGCCTTGAGGGATGACGAGCACGTCGCTGCGCAGAAGGAGCTGTACCGCGAGCGGCGCGACCTCCTTCGTCCGGCTGTGGAGGCTGCGGGCTTCCGGGTCGATGGCTCTGAGGCAGGCCTGTACCTGTGGGCCACCGAAGGCCGTGATGCATGGGAGTCGATGCAGCGACTCTCCGAACTCGGCATCCTGGCGGGTCCCGGCCCGTTCTACGGTGCGAGCTCCGGAGAGCACGTGCGACTCGCGCTGACCGCGCCGAGCGAGCGAGTCGTCGAAGCAGCGCGGCGTCTGCTTGGCGGAAATCTGTAGGATCTCTCCCGCCTGAGCGATGTCTCTTGGCGGATGTCACAGTAGGCCGATGCGGCTACTAGGCTGTAAAAGCGATTCGGCTGTGACCCGGCCTGACGCTCTGCGTCGTGACATCGCCCTGATTTTTTTGACTGAAGTCGAGAGACCTACGTGCAAGACACCTATGAGGAGGTCCGCGTGAGCGCAGCGGCAGACCAGCAGGCCACAGCGAAGCTGACGATCGGTGAGACCACCGCAGAGTTCCCCCTGGTGCGCGGCACCGCAGGGCATAACAGCATCGACTTCTCCACGCTGACCCGCCAGACCGGCTACACCGGGCTGGACTACGGCTTCGTCAACACGGCCTCGACGAAGTCCGACATCACCTTCATCGACGGTGACAAGGGCATCCTGCGCTATCGCGGATATCCGATCGAGCAGCTCGCGGGCAACACGAATTACCTCGAAGTCGCCTGGCTGCTCATCTACGGCGAGCTGCCGTCGGCATCCGAGCTGGCGGAGTTCGACGAGAAGATCCGCCGCCACACGCTGCTGCACGAAGATCTCAAGCACTTCTTCCAGGCGCTGCCGGACAACGCGCACCCGATGGCGGTGCTCTCCTCCGCGGTGGCTGCCCTTTCGACGTACTACCAGCAGGAATCCGACCCGGCGAACCCCGAGCACGTCGAGCTGAACATGGTCCGGATGCTCGCGAAGCTTCCCGTCATCGCCGCGTACGCGCACAAGAAGAGCATCGGTCAGGCGTTCCTCTACCCGGACAACTCGCTGAGCTTCGTCGACAACTTCCTGAAGCTGAACTTCGGCGTGCATTCCGAGCCCTACGAGATCAACCCGGTGATGTCGAAGGCGCTCGAGCTGCTGCTCATCCTGCACGAAGACCACGAGCAGAACGCCTCCACGTCGACGGTCCGCCTCGTCGGGTCCACCGGAGCGAATCAGTTCGCGTCGATCTCGGCGGGCATCCAGGCCCTCTCCGGACCCCTGCACGGCGGTGCGAACGAGGCCGTGCTGACGATGCTCGGCCAGATCCGCGACTCGGGACAGAGCGTCTCGCGCTTCGTCGAGCGGGTGAAGAACAAGGAAGAGGGCGTGAAGCTGATGGGCTTCGGGCACCGGGTGTACAAGAACTACGACCCGCGCGCCAAGCTCGTGAAGGAGGCGGCTCGCGAGGTTCTCGCCGAGCTCGGGGTCACCGATCCGCTTCTGGATCTCGCCCAGGAGCTCGAGGAGCTCGCACTCGCCGACGACTACTTCCGCGAGCGTCGGCTGTACCCGAACGTCGACTTCTACACCGGCGTCATCTACAAGGCGATGGGTTTCCCGACCCGCATGTTCACCGTGCTGTTCGCGATCGGCCGTCTGCCGGGCTGGCTCGCCCAGTGGCGCGAGCTGCAGAACGACCCGCAGACGAAGATCGGCCGGCCGCAGCAGCTGTACACCGGCTGGCCGGAACGGCAGTACCCGGGCCGCTGAGCCACGACCGTGCCGGTCGTCAGCGCTGAGGTCGTCGTCCCGGTGGATCCGGCGACGGCGTTCGCGGTGTCGCAGACGACAGGTCAGGTACGCCGGCGCTGGGATCGATTCATCAGCGAACAGCACTTCCTCGACGGCGCGACAGCCGCGGACAAGGACGTGCTCACCTACACCCGTCAGCGTTTCGGCTTCTCGATGGTCAGTCGCTACGTCTCGTACGCCCCGCCGACGAACGTGGGGATGGTGATGGTGGACGGTCCCTGGTTCTTCTCGAAGCTCGGCGGCGGCTGGCGCTTCACGCCCGCGCCGTCCGGCACGGGCACGCTCGCGGTGTGGAAGTACAACTTCTCCTGCCGTCCGATATGGCTCGCTCCAGTGGCCGAGTGGATCGGCGTGCGGGTGCTGGGCTTCGAGATCCGGCGGCGCATCGCCGGCTTCGCCAGGGGATGCGCAGATCCGGTCGTCCTGGAGTCCGTGCGGCGCTGAGGCCGCAGGCTCTGATCAGCGCGTTCCGAGCACGCCGGGAGACGCAGATGGCCGCCATCCTCAAAGGATGGCGGCCATGTACGACCCCGAGATGGGGAGCGAGGCTAGATCAGCGTCCCTGCGAGCTGCGACGGCCCTGGCCGCCACCCTGGCCGCGACCGGCACCCTGCGCCTGACCCTGACCGGCAGGACGGGGACGGCGGCTGCGACGGGCCGGGGGAGCGCCGGCACCGGCGGGGCGCTGCTTGGGCGCCTGACGCTGCGGCTGCTGCTGAACGATCGGCGCCGGGCGCACGTGCTCGGCACGCTGGCCGACGAGCTCGGCGACGGCACCGGCGGTGACGTCTTCGAGAGGTGCGGTGATGGATGCCTTGCGGAGAAGGTCCTTCACGTCACGACGCTGCTCGGGGAGCACGACGGTGACGACGGTACCGGCAGCGCCTGCGCGCGCGGTACGACCCGAGCGGTGCAGGTACGCCTTGTGCTCCATCGGCGGGTCGACGTGCACGACCAGGTCGACGTTGTCGACGTGCACACCGCGGGCGGCGACGTCGGTGGCGACGAGCACGCGCACGCCGCCGTCTTCCGGAGCGGACGAGAACGCGCCCAGGTTGCGCTCACGCGCGTTCTGGGACAGGTTGCCGTGCAGATCCACAGCCGGGATGCCGGCGGCGGTCAGCTGCTTGGCGAGCTTCTTCGCCTGGTGCTTGGTGCGGGTGAACAGGATGCGGCGGCCGGTGCCGGACGCGAGTTCGCGGACCAGGGTCGTCTTGTTGTCGGTGGAATCGACGACGAGCACGCGGTGCGTCATCTCGCCGACCGGCACGCTGGACTCGTCGACCTCGTGGCTGACCGCGTTCGACAGGAACCGGCGAGCGAGGGTGTCGATACCGCGGTCCAGCGTGGCGCTGAACAGCAGACGCTGTCCGCCGGCCGGAGTCGCGGTGAGGATGCGGGTGACACCGGGCAGGAAGCCGAGGTCGGCCATGTGGTCGGCCTCGTCGAGCACGGTGATCTCGACGGCGTCGAGGTGCACGACCCGCTGCTTCATCAGGTCTTCGAGACGGCCGGGGCAGGCGACGACGATGTCGACGCCGCTGCGGAGTGCCTGCTCCTGCGGGCGCTGGCTGACGCCACCGAACACGGTGGTGACGCGGAGGCCGGCTGCTGCCGCGAGCGGCGCGATGGTCGCTGCGATCTGGGTGGCGAGCTCGCGGGTCGGAGCGAGCACGAGGCCGCGCGGGTGGCCGGCGCGGCTGGAGCGGGACGACGCCGCGAGACGGGCGACGAGCGGAAGCGCGAAGGCGATGGTCTTGCCACTGCCGGTGCGGCCGCGGCCGAGGAGGTCACGGCCGGCGAGGGAGTCGGGGAGGGTGTCGCGCTGGATGGCGAACGCCTCGGTCTTGCCATCTGCAGCAAGGACTGCAGCGAGATCGGCGGGCACGCCGAGGTCGAGGAAGGAAGTCATAGATGTATCTCCGTGAGTGCACACGCAACAGAGGCGCTGTGCGGGAAGGTGGGCGACGGCGCGGGATCGCGCATCGTTTCGCCGTTCGAAAAGGCCAGAACCAGCAAGTGGCGCGGGAGCGTGTCGACGACGCAGACGTCTCGCTCTCGCGAGAGGCATCCCTATGAGACTAGCACGGGGTGTCAGACGTACCCTGTGCGCCCCGCCAGCAGCCCAGCGGAAGTACAGGCCTGCGGGGGCTGTCAGGCGTGCAGCGCCTCGTTCAGGGTGACGCCGACGCCTGCGCGGTGCTTCGCCTCGATCGCACCCGTGACGGAGTTGCGCCAGAACAGGAGACCGTTGCGGCCGCTCAGCTCGCCGGCCTTCACGACGCGCTTGCCGCCGTCGGCGGTGTTGGGGCCGTCAGCCAGGAGGACCTTGGAGCCCGCCGTGACGTAGAGACCGGCCTCGACGATGCAGTCGTCGCCGAGCGCGATGCCGATTCCGGCGTTCGCGCCCAGCAGCGACCGCTCGCCGATCGAGACCCGCACGGTGCCGCCGCCGGAGAGGGTGCCCATGATCGATGCGCCGGCGCCGATGTCGCTGTCCGCCCCGACGACGACGCCCTGCGAGATGCGTCCCTCGACCATGGCGGCGCCGAGCGTTCCGGCGTTGAAGTTCACGAAGCCCTCGTGCATCACGGTCGTGCCGGGGGAGAGGTGCGCTCCCAGGCGTACTCGCGAGGCATCTGCGATCCGCACGCCGGCCGGCAGGACGTAGTCGGTGAGCCGAGGGAACTTGTCCAGTCCCTGCACCTGGATGCCGGCACGTTGCAGTAGCGGTCGCAGGCGGGCGGCATCGCTCGGGTGCATCGGCCCTGCGCTCGTCCACGCGACGTTCGGGAGGTGTCCGAAGATCCCGTCGAGGTTCAGCTCGTTCGGGCGCACCACGAGGTGGGAGAGGGCGTGCAGACGCAGGTAGGCATCGGCCGTCGAAGCGGGTGCGGCATCCAGATCGATCTGCAGCTGCACGACCTCGACGGTGACGTTGCGCCGCTCGTCGGGCTCGGCCAGCGCCTCCCAGGTGACAACCGCTGCGGCGGCATCCGCTGCGTTCAACGGGCCGGAGCCGACTTCGGGGAACCAGGCATCCAGGACGGTGCCGTCGCCGGCGATGGTGGTGAGGCCGACTCCCCAGGCAGTGCGCGCTTCTGTCATGCCTCAACGCTACCGAATCCACGACAGTAGGCTGGAACGCATGCCGCTCGACCTGACCGCGTCCTCCGTCGATCTCACTCGCGCGATCTGCGACATCCCCAGCGTCTCCGGTGAGGAGCAGACGCTGGCCGACGCGATCGAGGCGGCCGTCGCGCCGCTGGCGCACCTCGAAGTGATCCGCCATGGAAACACCATCGTCGCCCGCACCGATCTCGGCCGCGCCCAGCGCGTCGTGATCGCGGGGCACATCGACACCGTCCCGATCAACGCGAACCTGCCGACTCGCGATGTCGAGATCGACGGCGAGGCCTTTCTCTGGGGGCGAGGCACCGTCGACATGAAGTCCGGGACCGCCGTGCAGCTGAAGCTCGCCGCCGAGCTCGTCGACCCCGTGATCGATATCACCTGGATGTGGTACGACAACGAAGAGGTCGAGGCGTCGAAGAACGGGCTCGGCCTTCTGGCTGCGGTTCGCCCTGACCTGTTCGCTGCGGACTTCGCGATCCTCGGTGAGCCGTCCAACGGCGAGGTCGAGGGCGGCTGCAATGGCACGCTGCGTGCGATCGTGCGCACTGTCGGCGTGCGTGCGCACAGCGCCCGTGCCTGGGTCGGTGACAACGCCATCCACCGTGCGGCTCCCATCCTCAGCCGGCTGGCCGAGTACCAGGCCCGCGAGATCCCCGTGGACGGATTGCTGTACCGCGAGAGTCTCAGCGCCGTGCGCATCGCCGGTGGTGTGGCCGGCAATGTCATCCCGGACGCGTGCGAGGTCGAGGTGAACTACCGCTTCGCCCCGAACAAGAACGCGGCAGAGGCCGAGGCGCACGTGCGCGGCGTTCTCGCCGGCTTCGAAGTGGAGATCACGGATGCCGCCGAGGGCGCCCGTCCGGGGCTGGACGCGCCGATCGCCCAGGAGTTCGTCGCTGCTGTCGGCGCCGAACCGCGGCCGAAATACGGGTGGACGGATGTTGCCCGGTTCTCGGCCCTCGGCATCCCCGCGGTGAACTACGGACCCGGCGACCCGCACCTGGCTCATCACGATCAGGAGCGCGTTCCGCTCGCCCAGATCGATGCCGTGGAGCGGGGACTCCGCGCGTGGCTCACGGCCCGCTGATCGGAGCCGCCCGACGCTGGGCGCAGATTCCCGTCGTCGCGCGTATCGCCGTCGTCTATGTGTCCGCACGGTTGGTGACGACCGGTCTGCTTCTGCTCGCCGCGTCGTTGTCGACGCCGCTCTCCCGGTTCGGGGCGGATGCGGGGCTCGTCGACTTCGTCCTCGGCTGGGACGCGCAGTGGTATTGGTCGGTCGCCGAGTACGGCTACCCGGGGGAACTGCCGCTGACGGAGTCCGGTGAGGTTGCTGAGAACACCTGGGCGTTCATGCCCGTGTACGCATACGCAGCGAAAGCGCTGGGGCTCCTCTTCGGGTCCTGGGGTGCTGGCGCGCTTCTCGTCTCGTTGGTGGCCGGGTTCCTCGCCTGCCTCGCGCTGCATCGGCTGCTCCGCGACAGGATCGGTGCCTCGGCCGCCATGTGGGCGGTCGTGTTCTTCGCCGCGGGCCCGCTCGGAGCGCTGTTCCAGGTCGGCTACGCGGAGACGCTCTTCCTGCTCTTCCTGTTCCTCGCTCTGGATGCCGTGGCCCGGCGCCGTTTCTGGCTGCTGTATCTCCTCGTTCCGGTGATGGCCTTCACGCGTCCAGGCATTCTCGCGTTCGCGCTGTACCTCGGCCTCTACGGAATCCTCCGCTGGGTCCGCCGCCGTGAGGATCCGCTGCCGGTTCGCGAGATCGTTCACATCGTCGCGCTCGGCGCCCTCGCCACCGCGACCGGCTTCGGCTGGCAGGTGATCGCGGGGCTCGTGACCGGGGACGCCGGTGCCTACCTCGCCACCGAGCTCGCGTGGCGGCGCAACTGGGTCTCCGGCGGCGCCTCGGGGTTCGTGCCGTTCGATGGATGGATCCAGGCGGCGCAGTTCTGGTTCGGCCAGTGGGGGATGCCGCCATGGTGGGGCCTCATCGCCCTCATCGTGCTGGTGGCCGCCTTCGGTGTCGCCCTGTTGCGATCGCGCCACGTGAGGGCGCTCGGCGCCGATCTGCGATTGTGGAGCCTGAGCTACGCGCTGTACCTGCTGGCGGTGTTCTTCCCGCAGTCGAGCACGTTCCGGTTGCTCATTCCGCTCAGCCCGCTGTGGGGAGCAATCGCCGTTCCGCGGTCGCGCCCCTGGCGGCTCGGGGTCCTGGCGGCGGTTCTGCTCGGCCAATGGCTCTGGATCTACCACGTCTACGCCCTCGGCAACACGTTCTGGCAGGTGCCCTGAACGTTAAGGGTTGATGCATTTCTTCACATGTGACGTCCGGGCGTCGGCGACACCCGATAAAGTTAATCCATACGACCGAGGGAAAGGAGCCACGATGGCAGCGATGAAGCCAAGAACCGGAGACGGACCGATGGAGGCCGTGAAGGAGGGGCGACTCATCATCGTGCGTGTCCCGCTTGAGGGCGGCGGCCGTCTGGTTGTCTCCGTGAACGATGCAGAGGCCAAGGAGCTTCACGACGTGCTGGCAGCCGTCGTGACGCCGGCCTGACGAAATCCCCATCCGCGCGAGCGGATGCAGAAGGGGCAGCGGATCAATGATCCGCTGCCCCTTCTGTGCGTGTGGTTCGCCGGTGGTCAGGTGCGGTCGCCGATGCTGACCAACTGGAGCAGTCCTTCGCCCGCGGGTGATACCGCCGCGAGCACGGCCGAGGACTCCTGAGTCTCCTGGATGAGCGAGCGATAGGCGGCGGTGACGGCGTCGCGCTGCACGGGATCTGCGACGCGGCCGCCGGCGAGGACACGGGGGACGAGCACCAGTCCGCCGTTGCGCGCCAGGCGCAGGCCGTGCTCGACGTACTCGATCACGTTCTCGGCATCCGCGTCGACGAGCACGATGTCATAGGAGGCTTCGTTCATCCGCGGCAGCACATCGGCCGCGCGGCCGGTGATGAATCGTGCCCTGGTCGAGGGGACCTTTGCGTCGGCGAACGCCTGGCGTGCCGCGGCGAGATGCTCCGGCTCGTTGTCGATCGAGGTCAGCACCGCCTGCGGCGCACCGCGCATCAGCCACAGTCCGGACACTCCGGCTCCGGTGCCGATCTCGACGATCGACCGAGCGCCGGTGGCTGCGGCCAGCACGGCGATCTGCGCTCCGACGGCCGCACTGATCGGGGACGCCCCCAATTCCACGGCATGGGCGCGTGCACGGGCGATCGCGTCCGGTTCGACGATGGATTCACGGATGAAACGTGCGTTCGCGTCGTGCTCGCTCATGGCCTGATTCTCCCGTTGATCGTCATCCTGTTTCCAGGGTATGTGCACGGTGTGTGCGGCGAGGGCAGGCGCGGCGGTAGCCTGGGCATATGACATTCGGGCTCACCTTCGAGAAGCTCCTGCTGATCGGTCTGATCGCGGTGATGATCATCGGTCCTGAGCGCCTCCCCAGGGTCGCTGAGAACTTCTCCAAGTTCGTGCGGCGCGCCGGTCTCTTCCTGCGCGACACGAAGTCCAAGGTGCGCGAGGAGATGGGTCCGGAGATCGACGACGTCGACTGGCGCAAGCTCGATCCACGTCAGTACGATCCTCGCCGCATCATCAGGGACGCCCTGCTCGAGGACGACTCGAAGCCGGCTGCGGCCGCAACCACGGTCGCCATCGCGGAGCCCGTGCCTGAGCCGGTGGCTCCTCGTCGTTCGCAGATCAGCCCTGCCTTCACCGGCGGCAATCCACCGCCGTTCGACGTCGAGGCCACGTGAGCCCATCCGCTCACAGATCCGGGTTCACCGATCGGGATCATGTAGCGCTCGGCGCTGCGGTCGTCGCGCTGCTCGCCGGGATTCTGATCTGGACGCTGTGGGTGCTGCCGATCGTGTCTTCCGTGGAGGAGGCCCCGTCGAGTCCCCTCGGGCGCACTGTGCCGGTCGATCTTGACGAGGGTGCGCGCTCCGGCGTCTGGGCCAGTGGAATCTCGCCTGCGCTCGGCTCGACCCGCTGCACCGTGATCGCACCGGACGGCGTCGAGTTGCCGTTGCGTGGTGCGCCGTCTCTGACCTGGGACGACACGCTGTGGTGGATGACTCCGCGGCGGGGGTTCGAGCAGGTCGTGCAGTTCACGGCGTCCGTCTCCGGAGTCCACGACGTGACGTGCGTGGACTCGCTCGGCACGTACGACGGCGAGTTCCTTGTTGCGGGGGACACTTTCGGCGGCGGGGAGCTCGGTCTCGGCCGTACGGGATCGAACGGTTTCGCGATCGGGACGGTGCTGGCGTTCTGCGCCGTCGTCCTGCCGTTGTTCTCGGTGCTGCTCCCGTTGGTGATCGGCCTCAGAGTGGCGTTCACCCGCCGTGCCTCAGGGCGTCGGACCGCCGTCAGCTGAGGGACATCGGAAGAGAGCGACCGGCGAGGCCACGGCCCTGCGCGGAAAGCGTTCTCGCGAGGTTGAGAATCGCGCCCGCAGCGGCATCCGTCGGGTCGGCCGTGACCACCGGGATGCCGGCGTCACCGCCCGTGCGCAGAGCCGGGCTGAGCGGAATCGACGCGAGCAGGGGGACAGGAGCACCCGGCTCGGAGAGAGCCTCGGCGACCGCGGCGCCGCCGCCGGATCCGAACAGATCGATGACGGTGCCGTCGGGCAGCGCGAAGGCGGCCATGTTCTCCACGACGCCGATGACCCGCTGGCCGGTCTGTCTGGCCACCAGTCCACTGCGGATCGCCACCTCGGATGCGGCGGTCTGGGGCGTCGTGACGACGAGCACCTCGGCGTGCGGGAGCAGCTGACCGATCGAGATCGCGATGTCGCCGGTACCGGGCGGCATGTCGATGAGGAGAACGTCGAGGTCTCCGAAGAAGACGTCGGTGAGGAACTGCGTGACGGTGCGGTGCAGCATCGGTCCGCGCCAGGCGACGACGGCTTCGCCGTCGCGCAAGAACATCCCGATCGAGATCGTCTTCACGCCATAAGCGACCGGCGGCAGCATGAGATCGTCGATGCGGGTCGGCTGGGTTCCGGCCGGGATGCCGAGGAGCCCCGGGATTGAGAAGCCGTGCACATCGGCATCCACGAGACCGACGGCCAATCCCTGTTCAGCGAGTGCGACGGCGAGATTTGCGGTGACAGTGGACTTGCCGACGCCGCCTTTGCCGCTGGAGACCAGGATCACACGAGTGAGCGACTCAGGGCCGAACGGCATCTGCCTGGCGGGTCGCCCGTCGCGCAGCTTCTCGGTCAGCGCCTTCCGCTCGACCGGCGTCATCACGCCGACCTCGACGATGACCTCTGCGATCCCGGGAACTGATGCCGCGGCCCGATGTACATCCGATTCGATGCGCTGCGCTGCGGGGCATCCTGCGATCGTCAGCACGATTCCCACATGCGCGCGGTCGCCGTCCACCGCGATCTCCCGCACCATGTCGAGGTCGCCGATCGGACGGCGGAGCTCCGGATCGGTGACCGCGGCGACGGCTGCCCTGACCCGATCGGCCGCCGTCATGACGGGGTACCGCCGGACGGTGCCTTCGGATCGGAATCCTCGAGTTCCGCCAGCAGCGCCTTCAGCTCCTGGCGCAGCACGTCACGGGTCACGGTCTGCGAGTTGCGCTCCTCGAGCGACATCCGCAGAGCCACGATCTCGCGGGCGAGGTACTCGGTGTCGGCGAGATTCCGCTCCGCGCGCTGGCGATCCTGTTCGATCTGCACGCGGTCGCGGTCGTCCTGACGGTTCTGCGCCAGCAGGATCAGCGGGGCAGCGTAAGACGCCTGCAGAGAGAGCATCAGCGTGAGGGCGGTGAAGCCGTTCGCGGCGGCATCGAAGCGCCAGTTCTCGGGCGTCAGTGTGTTCCAGATGATCCACAGCACGCAGAACAGTGACAGCATCACCAGGAAGGCGGGCGTGCCCATCGCGCGCGCCACCCACTCGGTGAACCGGCCGAAGCGGTCGCGTGAAGTGGGCCGCTGCCGTGTGGTGCTGCGACCGAGGGGCGTGCCGCGGCCGAGAGGCGCATCGAGGCGCGCGGAGCGAGCCATCAGCGCGTCTCCTTTGCTTCGGTCTTCTCATCGGTGTCGTGGCTGCGCCAGTCGTCCGGCAGCAGGTAGTCGAGCATGTCGTCGATGCTGATCGCACCGACGAGACGGTGCGCCGCGTCGATTACCGGCAGCGAGACGAGGTCGTAGCTCGCGAGCATGCGGGCGACCTCCATGGCGGATGCCGTGACCGATACCGTCTCCAGGCTGTCGTCCATGATCGCTCCCAGCCGCTCGTGCGGCGGGTAGCGCAGCATCCGCTGGAAGTGCACGACGCCGAGGAGTCGTCCCGTGGGCGTCTCGAATGGCGGCAGCGTCACGAACACCGCCGCGGCGAGAGCCGGGTGCAGCTCGTGTCGACGGATCAGCGCAAGCGCTTCGGCGACGGTCGCGTCGGCCGAAAGGATGATCGGCTCGGGGGTCATCAGGCCACCCGCCGTATCCGGGCCGTATCGGAGCAGCATCCTGACGTCCTCGGCCTCCTCCGGCTCCATCAGCTCGAGCAGCTGCTCGAGTCGGCTGGAGGGAAGCTGAGCCAGCAGGTCGGCTGCGTCATCCGGATCCATCTGGTCGAGGATGTCGGCAGCGCGCTCGTCTCCGAGCTGGTCGAGGATGTGCACCTGCTCGTCTTCGGGCATCTCTTCGAGTGCATCGGCGAGACGGTCGTCGGAGAGTTCCTCCGCGACCTCGAGCATGCGCTTCTCCGGCAGGTCGAGGAGGGTGTTGGCGAGGTCGGCAGCATGGAGCTCGGAGTACGAGGCGACGAGCTGCTCGGCCGACTGCGATTCGCCGGGGGCGCGCTCCTCGGCCACTTCGCTCCACGCGGCGAAGGTCGTCGGTCCCTTCGCGAACGGAGAAGCGCTGGTCTTCGGGCGGCGCAGGAAGAGCTGGCTGACGGCCCATTCGCCGAGGCGGTTCGGTTCGATCGCGACGTCTTCGATGACGGCGTTGCCGCTGCCGTCGGCGAAAGACACTCTGCGGCCGAGCATCTCCGCGAGCACGCGTACTTCACCTGCCCGCGGCTGGAACCTGCGCACGTTGATGAGGCCGGTGCTGATCACCTGGCCGGAGCGGATGGAGGTGACTCGTCCGATGGAGAGGAAGACGTGTCGTCTTCCCGGGATCTCCACGACGAGGCCGATCACACGAGGGGCGCCGGTACTTCGGTACACGATGACGACGTCACGGACTTTGCCGAGCCGGTCGCCAGCGGGGTCGAAGACAGCGCACCCGGCCAGGCGCGCGGCAAAAACCCGTTGTGTGCTCACGGTTCCCAGCGTAGTGCGCGTGCCTTCGGCGCGCGGCCGGATCGACGGTTCCCAGTACGCCCATCAGCGGGCGTGGAAGAATGGACCAATGAGCATGCTGAACCGTCCGGCCAACGGCACCGATACCGGCGAGACCGTCGCCTCGATGCGCGAATACGAGGCCGCCCAGAAGACGGTGTCCAAGCTGATCGCGGGGGAGGTGCCCGCGAGGGACATCGCGATCATCGGGCAGAGCGTGAGGACGGTCGAGCGGGTGACCGGGCGACTGGGCTACGCGGCCGCCGCACGCTCGGGGGCGATCAACGGCGTGCTCATCGGTCTCTTCCTCGCCGCGATCCTGGTGATCGGCCAGCCCGAGGTGCCGATCCAGCTCTTCGTCGGTTTCGTCCTCATCGGTGTCGCCGTCGGCATGCTGCTGAGCCTCATCACCTATGCGATCGTGCGTCGTCGCCGCGACTTCGCGAGCATCACCCAGTTCGCCGCCGATCACTACGAGGTGACGGTGATGCCGTCGTCTCTCGCGAAGGCCCGTCAGGTGCTGGGTGCCGTCACGCCGCAGACGACGCGTCCGCCGATGAATCTCGACGAGCCGCCTCGTTACGGCGAGCGTGTTGTACCCGGCGCGACTCCGGTGGCGCCGTCGCCCGGAACCGATCCCGGCGCCGAGGGGTACGTCGTCCCCCCGCGTCCGGCGGCTCCGATGTATGGCGAACGAGTGGTGCCCGCCTCGACGGATGCTCCGGCACCCGCACCCGTACCCGCACCGGCTCCAGCAGAAGCGGCCCCGGCGGTTCCGACCGCTGCGGTCGAGACTTCATCCGCGCCGGCAGCGGAGGAAGCCGCGGCTCCCGAGAGCGAGAGCCCTCGTCCGGCCGGGCGTGAGAGCGCAGCGGACTCCTGACCTCCCGATGAATCCGTTCCGCTTCGACGTGACGCTGCCCACGGGCGCGGTCGAGGTGTCGGCGGTGTGGGGCGAGGGAACCGGCCGCGGCACGGTGCTGATCGCCCACGGCGCGGGCACCGGAATGGACCATCCTTTCCTCACTGGATACGCTTCGGCACTCGGTGAGCTCGGATTCTCGACGTTGCGCTTCAACTTCCCTTATGTGGAACTGGGGCGACGGATGCCGGGTCCGGCCGCGCACGCGATCGCGACCTGGAACGCCGCGGTGGCCTGTGCACGCGATCGGGGTTCGCAGGAGTCGTTGTGGGCGACCGGCAAATCCTACGGCGGTCGGATGGCCTCGATGGCCGTCGCCGAAGGGCTTGCCGTGGATGGTCTTGTCTATCTGGGGTATCCGCTGCATGCACCAGGCAAACCGGAGAAGCCGCGCGCCGAGCATCTTCCCGCGATCAGTGTGCCGCAGTTGTTCATCGAGGGGACCAACGACCCGTTCATCCAGCCGCTGACGCAGTTCGAAGAGGTCGTCGAGAGCTGCCAGGACGCGCGAGTGGCGTGGATCGACGGCGGCGGGCACACGTTCGAGGTGAAGGGGCGCAAGCGCCCAGCATCCGATATCGGGGCATCGCTCGCGCCGTTCGTGGCGGACTTCGCCGGGCGCCAGGGATGAGTCTGAAAGGGCTTCATCACGTCGAGATCTGGGTCGCCGAAGTCGAGGAGGCCGCGCCGTCGTGGGGCTGGCTGCTGTCCGCGCTCGGATTCGAATGCATCGCGGAGTGGCCGCAGGGGCAGACCTGGGATGCCGGCGGCGCGTACCTGACCCTGACGACGTCGCCGAATCTCTCCTCGCCCGATCATGACCGCCGCCGGCCCGGGGTGAATCACCTCGCGTTCTGGGGCAGCTCTCGTGCGGAGGTCGATGCGACCATGTCCGACGCCTCGGCGCACGGGTGGCGGGCGCTGTACCAGGAGCGTTATCCGCACGCCGGTGGCCCGGATCACTATGCCGGTTGGCTGGAGAACACCGCCGGGTTCAAGGTCGAAGTGGTGGCAGACGGGAGCTGAGGTTTCAGTCGCGCACTTACGGAATCAGCGCGCCCAGCTCCGCATCCTCGAGCAGCCGGTGCAGCGTCGACAAGCCGAGAGCACTCATCTCCGGATTCGACTCCTCGTAGTACCAGACCAGGCCCATCGCCTGCTGCAGCGCCCACGCGGCTCCGCGGAACCACTCGGTGTTCCCGGCGCCGACACGTTCCCGCACCACGCGTCGCGCTGGACCGTCGAAGAGGTGCCATGCGGCGACGAGGTCGAGTCCGGGGTCCGTGGGGCCGAAGGCCCCGCCGTCCAGCACGCCGGCGAGTCGATCGGCGCCGGTGCTATCGGAGACGAGCAGATTCGGCGGGGTCAGGTCGCGGTGGCTCATCACATCCGAGCCCGATCGCGGCAGGTCGTGCAGCACCGCCCACAACCGCTCCGCGTGCGGCACGTCGATCAGGTGCGCGCTCTGCGCGAAGCAGTGCACCATCCATTCGTCGTGGTCGCGCAGAGATCCGCCCCGACCCCGACCGTCGAAGACTCGGCCACCCTGGTCGAGCCTGCGCAGCGAGGTGATGAGGGTTGCGACGTCCTCGGCCAGCGATGCCGATGACGCGTGCCGGTCGGGCCGAGCGACCTCACCCGGTACCCAGGTCTGCACCGACCAGGCGGACGGGTACTCCGCAGTCGCCTCGCCGGCGCCGAACGGCTGCGGCGACGGGAACGCACTCGCGCTCGAGAACTCCGTCAGCGCCGCTGCTTCCGCGACCAGCTCCGCCGGCGCAGTGGCCTGCAACGGGAAACGTGCGACGAGATCCTCGCCGATGCGCATGATCGTGTTCACGGTTCCGGCCGTGCGCACACGTCGCA
The DNA here is from genome assembly GCF_038397725.1 of Microbacterium sp. LWO13-1.2. Lineage (NCBI taxonomy): Bacteria > Bacillati > Actinomycetota > Actinomycetes > Micrococcales > Microbacteriaceae > Microbacterium > Microbacterium sp. LWO13-1.2. The sequence goes on along the minus strand of NZ_CP151634.1, from coordinate 3,641,064 downwards.
CCGGCAGCGCAGCCAACGACGGGAACTGCGCGGCGATCAGCCGACGGGCGAGATCCTCGTCGACGTCGAGTTGATTCTCGTGCATCGGTTGCTGCTCAACGTCCGGCTTGCTGCTGAATGAACGACTTGCTCACCCCGACAACCCGCTCATCATGCCTGCAACCGCTTGATCCACGCCTCCACGTCGTCGGCAGTACGCGGAATCTCTGCCGACAGGTTCACCGGGCCGTCTTCGGTCATCAGGATGTCGTCCTCGATGCGCACGCCGATTCCACGCAGTTCGGCCGGTACCGTCAGGTCGTCGATCTGGAAGTAGAGTCCCGGCTCGATCGTGAAGACCATGCCCGGCTCGAGGATTCCGTCGTAGTACATCTCGCGGCGTGCCTGCGCGCAGTCGTGCACATCGATTCCGAGATGATGCGACGTGCCGTGCACCATGTAGCGGCGGTGCTGGCCTCCCGCATCCGCATCCAGCGCCTCCTCGGCGCTCACCGGAAGCAGTCCCCACTCGGCGACGCGTGCAGCGATCACCTGCATCGCGGCCTCGTGCACCGTGCGGAACCGAACGCCGATGCGCGCGGCCGCGAACGCCGCATCGGCGGCTTCCACGACGGCGTCGTACACCCGGCGCTGCACATCGGTGAACGTGCCCGATACCGGCAGGGTCCTCGTGATGTCGGCTGTGTACAGGCTGTCGGCCTCGACGCCGGCATCGACGAGGATCAGATCGCCGGGGACCACCGTGCCGTCATTGCGCGTCCAGTGCAGGTAGCAGGCGTGCGGACCGGATGCGGCGATCGTGTCGTATCCCTCGCCGTTGCCCTCTTCTCGAGCGCGGCGGTGGAAGACACCCTCGACGACGCGCTCGCCGCGGGCATGCACCGATGCTTCGGGGAGCGCAGCGATGATGTCATCGAAGCCACGTGCGGTGATGTCGACCGCCCGGCGCATCTCCGCGATCTCGAAGTCGTCCTTGACCAGGCGCAGCTCGGAGACGAAGCTGTCCAGCGCGGCATCCGAATCGAGCACCAGCTCGCCCTCGACGGACGAGAACTCGTCGAGGTGCGCGGTGGCGACGGCGAGATCCGCGGCGACGCCGGCGAGCGACGGGCGGGGGCCGATCCAGAATTCGCCGACCGTGGCGTCGGCGTAGAACTCCGTCGTCGTGCGGTCAGCCCGCTCGCGGAAGTACAGCGTCACGTCGTGGCCGTCGGCGGACGGCTCGAAGACGAGGACGGAATCGGGCTCGGCATCCGACGCCCACCCGGTCAGGTGCGCGAACGCGGAGTGCGCACGGAATACGTAGTCGGTGTCGTTGCTGCGCTGCTTGAGCGATCCGGCCGGGATGACCAGGCGCTTTCCGGGGAACGCGGCGGACACCACAGCGCGACGTGCGGCGGCGTACGGCGCCTGCGCGCGCGGTGTCGGCAACGACTCCGGGCGTTCAGCCCATCCGGTGGAGATGGTGTCGAGGAAGCCCCGGGGGAACGGCTGCTTGCGGTTCGTGGTGCTGGTCTCGGCGGCGGGCTCTGCGATCGTGTCGCGCTCTCCAGTGCTCATCCGACCAGTCTCTCACCTGCCGGACGATCGTGGGAGTCAGCCCACGGGCTCGAGCTGGACGACCATCCCGCGGTGATCGCTGCCGCCGGCGTCCTCGAAGATGAGAGAGCCGGTGGGACGCCAGTTCGGCGAGGCCATCACATGATCGATCGGCGCGCCGGCGAGTGCGGGGAGCGAACTCGGCCACGTGCCGACGAGGCCGTTGCCGGTGCGCGATGCCACGTCGCGGCAGTACCCCATGTCGCCGCCGTCGACGCCGAATGGGGCCATGTGGTCGACGGTCGCGTTGAAATCACCGGCGAGGATGACATCTCCCTGTGGGCACTGGTCGGCGATCCACTGCAGATCGGATCGCCAAAGATCCATCTCCTCGAGCCGGGGTGCGACCGCGTGGACGGCGACGATCGTCGGACCCTCCCCGTCGACAGGCATCAGCACGGCGCTCGGCACCGAGCCGGTGTTGCTCGAACCGTCCTCGGACGACTGGATCACGGAGTAATCGCCCAGTTCCGGGGAGACGAGCACGGTCGTCTGCCAGGACTGCGGCCCGTCGGGTACGTCCGGTCGGTACTGCACGTGATGCACCCACATCGGATACCCCTGATCGCGCAGCAGGATCGCGATGCTCTCACCGACGGACTGCGAGGTCTCCGGCAACGAGACGATGTCGGCGCTCTGCGCGAGGATCTGCGTGGCGATCTCGTCGGCAGATACTGCTTCTCCTGCGGTGTTCCAGGTCAGCACCCGGATGCTGGAATCGGTCTTCTCCGGGAGTGAGGAGTCGCCGAAGCCGCGGGTCGCGCCGATGATCCCGGTTGCGCCGGCGCCGAGCAGGGCGACGATCAACACCGAAGCGGCGAAGCCGCGCAGCGGGCGCACGAGGAGCAGCAGCAGCGAGAGCACGGCGACCGCCAGGAATCCGCCCAGCACCAGCCCTCGCGCTGCGACGAGCTGCGCGAACGGGTACGTCTGCTCGAGACGGAAGAACTGCGGCCAGACCACGATCGCAGTCGCGATCGCGAGAAGCAGCGTGAGGAGGATCCCGAGGAGACGAAACATCCCCTCAAGCCTAGGAGGAGAGCCTGTGAAGTCCCTGCCGCGGCGCCGGTCGCGCCCGGTGTCGTCCGCGCTCGCTACGCTCAGAGGATGGCCGCTGATCCGTCGCATCGATTCGCGGGTCCCGCCGACCTGCATCTGCACTCCAACCACTCCGACGGGACCGAGGCGCCGGCCGAAGTGATGCGTCAGGCGCATGCGTACGGCGTCCGCACCGCAGCCCTCACCGATCACGATCGCACCACCGGGTGGGACGAGGCGGCGACGGCCGCGGGCGAGCTGGACATGACCTTCATCCCGGGGATGGAACTCTCCGCGAAGCACGAGTGGCGCAGTGTGCACGTGCTCGGCTACCTCTTCGATCCGGACGATGCCGCGCTGCGCGTCGAGACCGACCGCATCCGCGGCGACCGGATCGGGCGGGCTGAACGGATCGTCCGCAACATCTCACGCGACTACGACCTGCACTGGGACGACGTCCTCGCACAGACGATGCTGGATGCGACGGTGGGTCGCCCGCACATCGCTGATGCGCTGGTGGCCCGAGGCATCGTCCGCGACCGGACCGAGGCTTTCGACGGCATCCTGCATCCGCGCGAGGGTTACTACGAGCCGCACTACGCACCCGACCCTCTCACGGCAGTGCGACTGATCACCGAAGCCGGGGGAGTGGCCATCATCGCGCACCCCGTGACGTCTGGTCGCGACAGGATGATGCCGGTGCCGTTCATCGAGAAGCTGATCGCGGCGGGACTCGGCGGCTTCGAGATCGATCACCGGGAGAACACGGCCGCCGGCAAGAAGATGCTGCACGAGATCGCAGCGAAGCACGACCTCATCATCACGGGATCAAGTGATTACCACGGCACCGGCAAACCGAATCGGCCTGGCGAGAACACCACGTCCGAAGACATGGTGGCTCGGCTCATCGATCGGGCGACGGGCTCGGCGCCGCGATACGCCTGAGGGGCGGATGCTGCACAGCATCCGCCCCTCAGGTCATGTCGTTCAGGCGCCGGTCGGCGCTCCGGCACCAGTGCCGCCGCGGCGACGGCGACGGCGGCGAGCGGGAGCCGGCTTGCCGTCGTGGTGTTCCTTGCCTGCACCGTCGTGGGTGCCGGCGCCGGGCTCAGCGGCCTCATGCGCGGCGACGCCTGCGTCATCGGAAGAGCTCGCGGACGAGCCTGATTCCGTGCCCTCGGCGAAGGTGGATCCGACCTTCTCGGCACCGCCGCGACGGCGACGGCGACGGCGCGTCCCGCCCTCGTCGGTGCCCTGCTCGGCGGCATCCACTGCGCGCTCCGGTCGCGGGGTGCGCTGCGTCTTCGGAGCCTCAGCCTTCGGTGCCGTCGTCAGCCGGCCCTTCGTCCCCGCGGGGATGTCGAGGTCTTCGAAGAGGTGCGGGCTCGACGAGTAGGTCTCGACAGGCTCAGGCTGGCCGAACTCGAGAGCGCGGTTGATGAGGGCCCACTTGTGCATGTCCTCCCAGTCGACGAAGGTGACCGCGATGCCGGTCTTGCCGGCGCGGCCGGTGCGACCGGCGCGGTGCAGGTACGTCTTGTCCTCGTCCGGGATGGTGTGGTTGATCACGTGCGTGACGTCATCGACATCGATGCCGCGCGCGGCGACGTCGGTGGCGACCAGCACGTCCCGCTTGCCGGCCTTGAAAGCGGCCATCGAGCGCTCGCGCTGCTCCTGGCCCATGTCGCCGTGGACACCGCCGACGTTGAAGCCGCGGTCGCCCAGCTCGTCGACCAGCCGCTGCGCCGCACGCTTAGTGCGGGTGAAGATCACGGTCTTGCCGCGGCCCTCTGCCTGCAGGATGCGACCGATGACCTCGTCCTTGTCCATCGAGTGCGCCCGGTACACGAGGTGCTTGATGTTCGCCTGCGTGAGACCCTCGTCGGGATCGGTCGCGCGGATGTGGATCGGGTTGCTCATGAACCGGCGGGCGAGTGCCACGATCGGGCCAGGCATGGTCGCCGAGAACAGCTGCGTGTGACGGACTGCCGGCACCTTCTGGAAGATCTTCTCGATGTCGGCGAGGAAGCCGAGGTCGAGCATCTTGTCGGCCTCGTCGAGCACGACCTGGGTTGCGTTCGACAGGTCGAGCAGACGCTGACCGGCGAGGTCGATCAGACGACCGGGCGTGCCGACGACGATCTGCGCGCCGGCCTTCAGCTGGTCGATCTGTCCTTCGTAGGCCTTGCCGCCGTAGATTGCGACGACGCTGGTTGCGCGGTTGCTGGTGAGCAGGTCCATGTCTTCGTACACCTGCACCGCGAGTTCGCGGGTCGGCACGACGATGAGCGCCTTGACGCCGTGCGACGGGTTCAGGCCGAGGCGCTGCACGACCGGGATGCCGAAGCCGAAGGTCTTGCCGGTGCCCGTCTTGGCCTGGCCGATGATGTCCTGGCCGGGAAGGCCGAGGGGGATGGTCTGCTCCTGGATGGGGAACGCGTCGATGATGCCCTTGGAAGCGAGCGCTTCGACGATGTCCTGATCGACGCCGAGATCAGCGAAAGTAGTCAATTCTTCAGATGCCTGTCCGGCGAGCCTTGCAGAGCGCAGTGCTCGCCACGAAAACGGATCCACGCCGTCTCTTCTGCCACAGGCGCGGGGCCCCACTCCACTGGCGGGACGTGACCAGCCTACCCGAGGGGGTCGGAACACCGGGGATCAGCGGTGAGCTTGGGTAGTCTGGGCGCATGGTCGACTGGTTCTGGAAGCGCAAGGCTCCGCGGCGCACACTGACGCTTCGCAGTCGAGGCGATCAGGGTGATGCGACGAGGGTCGACTTCGCCGAACTCGCCCCTGAACTCAATCGCTTCCTCGGTCAGGCCGCGTACCTGCAGCTCGGCTACTTCGAGACGCTCACGCGACTGATCCGCGCCACCCCGGAGCTCTCCGAGAAGGAAGCGCTGTCGCGAGCGGCCGGCGCGGCCCTCAGCAAGCATCGTGCGATCGTCGATCTGATCGCATCTCGCGGCGACGATCCGACGCAGCTGATGCTGCCGTTCCGTGAGCACCTCGACGCGTTCCGCCGGAAGACGATCGGCGCGCGCCCGCGTGAGACCCTCCTGGCTGTCTACATCACCGCAGGAATGCTCGACGACTTCTACCTCGCGCTCGCCTCCAGCTATGGCGACACCGGTCGCCGGGTGGCCGACATCCTCCGGCAGGATGACGGCCGTCAGGAGATCGTGGCGATCATCCAGCTCACGATCGAGAGCGACGAGGAGTGGCGTTCGCTGCTCTCGATGTGGGCACGCCGACTCGTCGGCGACGCGCTGCTCGTGTGCCGCGCGGCCTTGCGTCCCGAACGCCTCGCGATGGACGAGGAACGCGTCGAGCCGGTCTACACCGAGCTCATGGGAGCGCACGCCCGTCGGATGGATGCGATGGGACTCGCGTCCTAGCGGATCTCCGCCGTCCGCGGAGTGGTCGCATCGGCGCGCTGCATCCGTTCCAGCTGCCTTGTCAGCCTCCACGCGATGATCAGCGGGATCGCACCGATCACGCCGAACGACATGTCGATCAGCTGCCAGCCGAGCGGAATTCCGCGGATGCCGCCGGCGATGAGCGCGAGCGGGATGATCCCGACGCAGGCGATCACCCCGAACTGCGTCACCCAGATGTTTCGCACCGGATCGATCAAGGGCCCCACGAACACCACGGCGAGCACGAGGTGCGCGAAGGCGAGCCAATCCGTGCCGTAGGCGATGAACGGGTAGCGGGTGTCGACGTCAGCCAGGGCATCCGCGACCCGATCGACCCAGGCGACGGCATCCGGGAACCAGCCCACGGCGGGGGAATCGTGCAGGACGTCGCTGGCGAATGCCAGTTCGACCCGGAGCGGGAACGCGGTGATCCCGCTGAGAACCAGCCCGATGATGAGGATCCAGATGCAGACGCGGATCCAGAACAGCGTGCGGGCCACGCTCGGCTCCGAATCGCTCGACGACATCGCGTTCAGATTCCCAGCGCGGCCTTCGTCTCGGCATCCGTGCGACGACGGATCGCGACGATCGCGAGGGTCGCGATGACGGCGATCAGAACCGAGCCGATGATGCTCGCGAGCCACAGCCAGATGCTGTCCTGGCCGACGCCCGCCCACTGCATGGCCGTGTAGATGACCCCGGCCGCCACGGTCGCGATCGCCGGGGTGAGGGCGACGCCGCGCAATTCACGGCCACTGACCAGGAAATGCGCACCGATGCCGAGCGCGCACGCGGCGACGAGTGCGAGAAGGATGTACATCGTGGGGTCAGGCGACGAAGCCGACGCGGCGTGATTCCTCGGTGCCCAGTTCGATGTAGGCGAGGTTCGCGGTCGGGACCAGGTAGGAGTTGCCCTTCACATCGGCGAAGTTCATGTGCGTCGTACCCTGCTCGAGAGCAGTGGCGACCTGGGTGCGGACCTCGTCGGCGGAGGCTCCGGTGTCGAAGCTCAGCTCGCGGCCGGTGTTGATGATGCCGATGCGGATTTCCACGCGTGCTCCTCGCGATTCAGTGACGACGTTCTCGTCGGGGACTGCGCCCAACTCTACCCCGGTGGTGCCGGCGCGGATCGGTCGTCGCTGCTGGTTTCGCCCTGAGCGCACAGGGCGACGGGCCGCGGCGGGGAGTGATGTCCGCGCACCCCGCTAGCGTGGAGAACATGACCCCGGATGCTGCGCAGCGAGCCGTCGTCGGCGCCCCTGCGACCGCATCCGGCGTGATCATCGGAGCACCGGGAACGGGAAAGACGCGCACTCTCACCGACCGTGTCGTGCATCTGCTCGGCTCCGGAATCCGGCCTGCCGAGGTGCTGGTGCTGACGCCCAACCGGAAGGCGGCGACGATGCTGCGCGATCGCATCGGCGTGCGCATCGACCAGGCGACTCCCGGGCCGCTGGCCCGATCCCTCGGCTCCTTCGCCTTCCAGCTGGTGCGCGGTGCGATGGTGCAGCAGGGCGACGAACCTCCGGCGCTGCTCACCGGGGCCGATCAGGACCGCATCATCGCCGAGCTCCTCGCCGGTCACGAGAGTGATGAAGAGGATGGTGTCGAGCGCTGGCCGGCACAGCTCAGCGCCATGGTCCGCTCCTCGAAGGACTTCCGTTCGGAGCTGCGCGCGTTCATCGCCGAGTGCGCCGAGCTCGGGGTGTCGCCGGCAGAGCTGCGGGCATCCGACCGCGTCGCCTGGCGCGCCGTCGCGGCCTTCCTCATCGAGTACCGCGGCGTGCTCGACCAGTTCCGCTCCGCGCATCGTGATGCCGCTGATCTGCTCAGCGAGGCCGCCGTTCTGCTGCGCACGGCCGACACGGCGTCGCTCGGAGCCCTTGGTGAACTGCGGGCGGTGCTCATCGACGACGCCCAGGAGCTCACCTCCGGCGGCATCGCGATCGTGCAGGCCCTGCGCGATCGCGGGATCGCGGTGCTCGCCTTCGGAGATCCCGACATCTCGTCCGGTGCGTTCCGCGGCGCGAGCCCCGAGCTGTTCGCCCGACTGGCCGCCGTGCTCGGCGACGTGTTCGTCCTCGACGAGCCGCACCGGCAGACACCCGCTCTCACCGATCTGACCCGCCGGGTGACCCAGGCGATCGGAGTCGCCGGCCGGGTCGAGCACCGGCGAGCCCCGGCGCCGCGCGACGAGCAGGCGCAGGACGCCGGCATCACGACCTTCCTCGCCCCGTCGCCCCACGAGGAGATCGACCGCATCGCGGCCGTCCTGCGTGAGTGGCACCTCGAGCAGGGCATCGCGTGGGACCGGATGGCGGTGCTGGCGCACGACACCCGGCAGGTGGTGAACTTTGACGTCGAGCTGGCTGCGCGAGAGGTGCCGACTCGCTCCGCGGGTGTGCAGCGACCGCTGGGCAGCGAGCAGGTCGTGCGTGACATCCTCGGCATCGTCCGCCTCGCCATGACGCCGGTGGCCGAGCGCGAGGCGGATGCTCTGGCCGAGGCGCTGCGCACGCCCTTCGGCGGCCTCGACGGCGTCGGACTCCGCAGGCTCCGGGCCGGTCTCCGGCATCGTGAGCTGGAGAACGGGGGCTCGGCACCCGCACGCGAGCTGCTCCGCGTGGCGCTGGCCGAGCCGGCGACTCTTGACCTGCTCGACACGCCTGAGGCACGGACGGCAGCGCGATTCGGCTCGCTGCTGCAGAAGGTCTCCGACGCGGCAGCGACGGGGGAGACCATCCACGAGCTGCTCTGGCGGGTGTGGGATGCGGCCAGAGCTCCGAGCGGGCGTCGTCTCGACGAGGCCTGGCGCGAGGCGTCGGAGGCGCCGGGAGGCGCAGAGGCCGGACGTCGACTCGATGCGCTCGTTGCCCTGTTCGACGCCGCCAAGCGCTCGGTGGAGCGCGTGCAGGAGGGGGGACCGGCTCGCTTCATCTCCGACATCATCGACAGCGAGGTGCCCGAAGACACCCTCTCGTCCCCTGAGCGTCCGGGAACGGTGACGTTGCTGACCCCCGCAACGGCTCTCGGCACCGAGTTCGACGCCGTCGTCATCGCGGGGGTCCAGGACGGCGTCTGGCCCAATGTCCGGCTGCGCGGCGGGATGCTCGACACCTGGCGCCTCGCCGACACGATCACGGCGGCGCGGAACGGCCATCCGCTGGACGAGCCGGACACCCAGGGCCGCCGCCGCACGGTGCTGCACGACGAGCTGCGCCTGTTCGTTCGCGCACTGTCCAGGGCCCGCCGGCTGCTGCTCGTCACCGCCGTCGACGACGACGATTCGTCGCCGAGCGCCCTGTTCGGCTTCCTTCCGGAACCGCGCCCCGACGCCGGTGATCGCCTGGCACATCCGCTCACGCTGCGTGGCCTCGTCGCGCGGCACCGTCGCACGCTCACCAGTTCCGATGACGCGCATGCCCGTGCCGAGGCCGCCGGTCAACTGCGATTGCTCGCCGAGGCGGGCGTGCCCGGTGCCGACCCGTCCACCTGGTACGGGATGCGCGAGCCGTCCAGTACCGCGCCGCTGCGCGATCTCGACAACGCCGGTGTCCGCGTCTCCCCGTCGCGCCTCGAGGCCTTCGAGGAGTGCGGCCTCGGCTGGGTTGTGTCAGCGCTCGGCGGCGACACGGTGGTGGCGCCCTCGGCGGGAATCGGTACGATCCTGCACGCCGCGATGGAGCGCGTCCCCGAGGGCGGGATCGAGCAGCTGCGCGAGATCGTCGCCGAGCGATGGCCCGAGCTCGACTTCGAGACCGCCTGGATCGGGCGCAAGGAACGGCGCCGAGCCGACCTCTACGTCGACCGGATGCAGGCGTACCTGAGCGAGGTGTCCCGTGACGGCGGGCGTGTCGTCGGATCGGAGGCGGAGTTCCGCTTCGCCGTCGGGCTGTCCGACGACCTCGACGAGGTCACGGTTGAGCCTGTGGAGGGCACGGCTCCCGCGGGGCGGGCGCTGGTGAGCGGCGTGATCGACCGCGTCGAGGTCTACGCCTCGGGCGCCGGCGAGCACCGACCTGCGCGCGGCCAACGCTGGACCGAGATGGCGCAGGGCGCCGGAGGCGAGCGCGTCGTCGTGGTCGACCTGAAGAGCGGGAAGTACGAGCCGGACACCGAGTCGGCGGTGCTCGAGCACGCGCAGCTCGCCGCCTACCAGGTGGCGGTGCAGGAGGGGCTGGTCGACGGCGCGAACGCCGACGCCCTGGTCGGGGCGCGTCTGGTGATCGTGTCGAAGACAGTCGGGAAGAGCGATTATCGGGTGGCGCATCAGCACACGCTCGGCGACGAGCAGCGCACGGCTTTCCTGCACCGGGTCGCGGACGCAGGCAGAGGGATGGCGGCGAGCAGCTTCACCGCCCAGGTGCAGGCGCACTGCGAGGATACGCAGGTGTACGTCAAACCGTGCCGCATCCACACCGTCGAGGCGGTGAGCTCGTGACGGCATGGACGGGCGAACTGGCGCTCACGGCCATCGACATCGCCGCCGCTCTCGGCCAGCCGCCGCCCACGGCCGCACAGCAGCGCGTCATCGAGGCGCCGCCCGGACCTGCCCTGGTGGTCGCCGGTGCCGGATCGGGCAAGACGGAGACGATGTCGGGGCGGGTGGTCTGGCTCGTCGCGAACGGCCATGTCCGCCGCGACGAGGTCCTCGGGCTGACCTTCACCCGCAAAGCGGCCGGTGAGCTCGCCGAGCGCATCGGTGCGCGGCTCGCGCTGGTCGACGAGTACGGGCGACGCGGTCTGCTTCCGCACCTCACCGAGATCGTGCGCAGCGGGGCGCTGGAGCGGGTCGAAGCGGCATCCGCCGGTCGTCAGCGCGAGCTGGTGCGCTCGACGGTGCTCGACGAGCTCTCCCTGCGCTTCGGTACTGGCTGGGACCCGTCGGCTCCGCGCCCGGCGGAGGAGATCATGATCCGTCCGAGGGTGTCGACTTACAACGCGTTCGCCGACTCGCTGGTGCGCGAGCACGCGGCGCGGATCGGCCGCGACCCGGATGCCGCGATGCTCAGCCAGTCTGCGTCGTGGCTTCTCGCCCGCACCGTCGTGCATCGCTCGCAGGATCCCGACCTCGAGGAGATCGAGCGATCGCCGTCGGGAGTGATCGATGCGGTGCAGCGTCTCGCCGGCGACGCCCTCGATCATCGAGCCCCCATCGCGGACATCGAGAGGATCGCCAGCGCGCAGGCGGAGGCTTTCGGGCCGTACCGGGAACGCGCGATCGTGGAGACGGCGGCGTCGAACCTCGAGAACGTGCCGGTCCTCACCCGGCTCGTCTCCGAGTACGTCGCCGAGAAGTCCCGTCGTGGCGTGCTCGACTTCGCCGACCAGGTCAGCGGCGCCTTCGACATCGTGGAGGGCTCGGCCGATGTGCGCGAGGCACTGCGGGAGCAGTACCGGGTGGTGCTGCTCGACGAGTACCAGGACACCTCCGTCATCCAGACCCGGTTCCTCGCTGCGCTGTTCCACGACACCGCGGTGATGGCCGTCGGCGACCCGCACCAGTCGATCTACGGATGGCGCGGCGCGAGTGCCGACAACCTCTACGCGTTCGGCCGCGAGTTCGCCCGTACGCAACCGGCGGCGAACTACAGCCTGATGACGAGCTGGCGCAACGACCGCACCATCCTCGATGTCGCCAACCGCGTGCTGCTCTCGCTGCAGCGCGCCGAGCTCAGTGTGCCCGAGCTGGAGCCACGGCCGGGAGCGGGCGAGGGCGCTGTCGACGTGCGATTCGCGCTCACCGTCGAGGATGAGGCCGACGACGTCGCTGCGTGGTTCGCCGATCGTCGTGACATGGCGGCGGGAGCATCGAGCGGCGCCGTCCTTTTCCGGTCAAAGAAGCACATGCAGACCTTCGCCTCGGCCCTCGGGCGTAGGGGCATCCCGCATCGCATCCTGGGATTGGGCGGGTTGCTGTCGACTCCCGAGGTCGTCGACGTCGTCTCTGCGCTGCGGGTGATCCACGATCCGACGGCCGGATCCGCGCTGATCCGCCTGCTCGTCGGCCCTCGCTTCGCGGTCGGCGTCGCCGATATGGCTGCGCTGTACGACCTCGCGATGACCCTCGCCAAACGAGATGGATCGCTCACCCCGCTCCCGGACGAGGTACAGGCGCGGCTGCGCTCCTCGCAGGGAGCGGACGAAGCTGTTTCGATCGTCGACGCTGTCGACTTCGTGCGCGGCATCGACGACGGCTACCGGATGCTCGAGGCGATCACCCCGACGGGGCGTGCGCGTCTGCGCGAGGCCGGCGAGATGCTCGAGCGGTTGCGCCGTGCCTCCACGCAGCCCATCCCCGAGCTGATCCGCCTGATCGAGACCGAGTTGCGGCTCGACATCGAACTCGCGACGAACGAGACCAGGGGCCCGGCGCGTACGGCGTCGACACAGCTGCGCGCGTTCACGGACGAGGTGCGCGCCTTCCTCACGGCCGACGAACGCGGAACGATCGGGAACCTGCTCGCGTGGCTCGACAAGGCCGAGCGCACCGACGAGCTGATGCCGCGGACGGAGCCGCCGGAGCCAGGGGTCGTGCAGTTGCTCACCATCCACGGGTCGAAGGGGCTGGAGTGGGACGCCGTGGCCGTGGTGCGCCTGGTCGACGATGAGCTGCCAGGCACACCGAAGGAGACCGCCGGCTGGTTCGGATTCGGGATGCTTCCGTTCGCGCTCCGCGGCGATCGCACGGCCCTGCCTGTGTTCTCCTGGGATCCGGTCGCGGAGATGGCTGCGGCCGGCGACGATCCGAAGAAGCGCCACAAGGCCGCTCTGGATGCCCTGGGCAGCGGCCGGACCAAGGCCTACCCTGCCGGAGGCGCGCTGGAGCGGTTCAAGTCCGAGTACCGCGACTACCAGCAGCAGGAGGAGCGACGGCTGGCCTACGTGGCCTTCACCAGAGCCCGTACCCACCTGCTGCTCAGCGGTGCGCATTGGGCAGGGCAGAAGAAGCCGCGCACGCCCAGTCCGTACCTCCTGGAGGCGATCGAGATCCTCGGTCTCGACGCCATCGACGGCGTCGACCCGGATGAGAACCCTTATGAGGGCGCATCGCGCACCGCCGCGTGGCCCCGTGACCCGCTCGGCGGACGCCGAGGCGTCGTTTCGCGTGCGGCCGAGGAGGTGCGTGCCGCGATGACGTCCACCGCAGCGCCGCAGGCGACACGGGAACTCGAGCGGCTCCTCGCGGAGCGCGCCGAGCGCCAGCGCGGCGCGATCGCCCACGTACCGACCAGGGTTCCGGCGTCGCGATTCAAGGACTACATCGGCGACTTCGCCGGGACCGCCCGCACGATCGCCCGCCCGATGCCGGAGCGCCCGTACACGCAGACCCGGATCGGAACACTGTTCCACTCCTGGGTGGAGCACCGCTCCGGTCTGGTCGGCGCCGATTCCTCGCTCGATGACGGACTGTGGGAGATCGACGACGACGAGGCCCGGCTCGACGACGTCGCCAGGGCCGACGAAGCGGCCCTGGCCCGATTGCGCGACACCTTCGAACGCAGCGAGTGGGGTGCGCTCAAGCCGATCGCCGTCGAGATCGAGATCGACTTCGCCCTCGGAGCGGGAGTGTCGTCGGGCGCTGACTCCGACGAGTCAGGGCACATCGTCATCTGCAAGCTCGACGCCGTCTATCGGCGGGACGACCGTGGAGGTCGAATCGAGATCGTTGACTGGAAGACGGGTAAGGCACCGCGCACCGCCGAGGAACGCGAGGAGCGGATGCTCCAGCTCGCCCTCTATCGCCTGGCTTACCACCGCCGATTCGGTGTGCCGCTGGGGGAGATCGACGTCGCGCTGTACTACGTGGCCGACGACCTCGTCATCCGAGGAGAGCGGATCTACTCGGAGGCGGAACTCTTCCAGCGCTGGAGTGCCGCCCGCGCTGCGCGTTGAGCCTCGTCTGAGTCTCCCGCCGCAGCCCTGCGGTCATCGTCGACCTCCTGATCGGACGCATTCGCCGTCTGCTCGACGTCTTCCAGCGGAAAGAGCCCCGACTCGACGATGCCGGAAAGATCTTCGGTCTCCACGTTCGTCATCGCGGCGCGGCGGTCCACCGATGCATCGGGCTCGTCATCGCGGGCGTGCGACGCCCGGTCGAGCGAGGGGACGGATGCCGTTGCATCCGCGTCGTGCCACAGGTCGTCGGGATTGTAGGCATCGGTCTGCATGGAGGTGTCGACCGCGACAGCAGCCGAGGCCGGCACGCGATCCAGCGCGTCGAGGGCCGAGTCGACGCCCTCGCTCCGCGCGGCGATCACATTCCTGTCGTCGTCACGAAGCCCGGCGGCGAGAGCCTCCAGGAGAGCAGCCGCATCGTCGACGATGTCTGTGCGGCGCAGCGAGTCCCCATGCACCAACCACCGTGCGAATTCCAGTTCGGCGAGCAGCCGAGCACGCACCTCTAGTGCCGCATCCGGCACTCGCCCCGCCGCCCGCGCATACGAGGCATGGACATCGGGCGCCGCATCCGGTGCGGCCGACAGCCAGGCGAGATCGACGGCAGGGTCGCCGACCGACAGGCCGTGCCAGCCGACCAGGCCGATGACCTGCGGTCCGAGTTCCGGGTCGTCATCGAACAGGAAGGAGGTCGCCTGCACGCCGCCCAGCACGACCGTGGCCTCGAACCGCCAGAGATCGTCATCGGCGACGGCCTCACGCCAGCGCACGGTGAGCCGCGCGGGAACCCGGCCGGTCGCGGCCGCGGTGTCCACCAGCCGACGCACCTCGTCGCGGCCCTCCTCGGCGGAACGCGTGGAGAGACCGGCGCCGCGGACGACGGAGATCGGCATCCCGTGCGCCGCGGCGATCGCGGCGCCCATCGATTCGGCAGCCCCTGGTCCCGCCGGGACCAGGGGTGCCTCGATCTGGAAGCCCGGAAGCAGTTCGGTGACGAGCGCCCGGCCATCGCCGAGGCGCGTCTCGCCGATGTACTCCGGCGCGCGGAAGGGCAGCATGGCGCGTGCGCCCGCGGTGAGCGCGCGCAAGGCCAGCGCTTCGGCGGCGAGTTCGCGCGCCGTTTCATCGTCGTCCGCCACGCGGATCGCGAGTTCGCGGCGGTCGGCGAGGGTGACGACGGCCGAGTCGAAACGGGCGTCGCCGTCGGCGGTCAGCGGGCGCGCGCCCGTCACGTCCGCCCCGGGCAACGCGGCCGTCACCGCCGCGGCTAGAGTGAAAGGAGAGCGTGCCATGCCCCCAGGGTAGGTCGGTGCAGGGGCGGTCCCGCCCTCGCCACGCCCGTGAGAGAGGGAGTCGATGACCATCAAGCGTCCAACTCTCGACCGCGCGGCCGAACTCCGCACCGAGGTGGGCGTCGTCGATCGCCTCCGCGAGGATGCGACAACGCGAGTCGTCATGGTGCGCAACGGCCGGGTTCGAGTGGACCTGGCGGCTGTTCCGGACGAGCCCCGCACGCCGGTCGGGGAGAGAGACGAAACGCATCGAACCGGCATCGACACCCCGGCGATCGCGCTCGTCCTGGTCACGCCGACGGAAGTCGGCGACGCCACGTGGGCCGTGCTCGGGCGCGATCCTGCGGGCGCCGCGATCCTGCTCGCGGCGGTCGCAGACGCCGCTGAGGCCATCGACGCCGCTCCCGAAGAGACGTGGTTGGGGCTCCGCGACGTCGGAGCACGCCTCGGTGCGCTCGATGCCGAGCTTCTCGTCGAAGCGATCGCGCTCGCCGGTTGGCTGCGCGATGCGCCGTTCTGCGCCGTGTGCGGTGGCGGCACGGAAGTGCGCCAGGCCGGTTGGTCGCGGCGCTGCCTCTCCTGCGGTCGTGAACATTTCCCGCGCACCGATCCGGCGGTCATCGTCGCCGTGGAGAGCGTCGACGGTCAACGGCTGCTGCTCGGAGCGAACGCGAACTGGGGAGGCCGGATGTACTCCTGCTTCGCCGGTTTCGCCGAGGCCGGCGAATCCCTGGAGCAGGTCGTGCACCGGGAGATCGAAGAAGAGGCAGGCGTGCGCCTCACCGCGATCCGCTACATCTCATCGCAACCGTGGCCGTACCCGCGCTCGCTGATGATCGGCTTCCGCGCGGTCGTCGAGGACGAGTCCGCGGCCCGCGCAGACGGCGAAGAGATCATCGACGTCCGCTGGTTCACGCGTGCCGAGATCGGCACCGCTCTCGACGGCGAAGGGCCCGTCGGTCTTCCCGGTTCCGCCTCGATCGCCAGGGCGCTGATCCGCGACTGGTACGAGGATCGAGCATGAGCGCACCGGACACCGTCGGGGGAGCGTTGGCGGCTCTCGACGACCGCCAGCGCGAGGCCGCCTCCGTGCTGCGCGGGCCCGTCGCCGTGCTCGCCGGTGCCGGAACAGGCAAGACCCGCGTGATCACGCACCGGATCGCGCACGGCGTCGACACCGGTACCTACTCGCCCTCCCGGGTGATGGCCGTCACATTCACGGCGAAGGCCGCCGGAGAGTTGCGCGGCAGGTTGCGCGCTCTCGGCGTCGAAGGGGTCGCCGCCCGCACGTTCCACGCCGCAGCGCTCGCACAGCTGAACTTCTTCTGGCCGACGCTGGCGGGCTCGCCCGCACCCTCGATCATCGACAACAAGGTGCGTCTGCTCGGACAGGCGGCCGACGGTCTTCGGATGAGGCCGAACACCGCCACCCTCAGGGATATCGCCTCCGCGATCGAGTGGCGCAAGGTCTCGATGCTGTCCATCGACCAGCACGCGGCTCTCGGCCGCACGGTGAACGGCGTGGACGCCACGCAGCTGTCCGAACTGCAGCGCGCATACGAGGCGTTGAAGGATGAGCGACGTCAGCTCGACTTCGAGGATGTGCTCCTGGCGTGCGCGGGGATGCTGGAGGCGGAGCCGCGGGTCGCCGCATCCGTTCACGAGCAGTACCGCCACTTCACCGTCGACGAGTACCAGGACGTCTCGCCGCTGCAGAACCGGCTGCTCGAGCTGTGGCTGGGCGACCGACGCGACCTCTGCGTCGTCGGCGACGCGAGCCAGACGATCTACTCCTTCGCCGGTGCTGAACAGCGCTTCCTCCTGGAGTTCGAGCGTCGCTACCCCGATGCCACTGTGGTGCGCCTGGAGACCAACTACCGCTCCCAGCCACCGATCCTCACCGCGGCGAACGCGCTGATGCGAGGCCGGCCAGGAGCCTTGGAGCTTGTTCCGGCGCGCGATTCGTTCACCGCCGACACCCCGACGGTCACGGCCTACGACACTGAGACGGAGGAGGCCGCCGGTGTCGCCGCAGCCGTCACCGCACGCATCGCTGCGGGTGCATCGCCGGCCGACATCGCCGTGCTCTATCGGGCGCACGCCCAGTCCGCAGCCCTGCAGCAGGCGCTCGGGGCGGCGGGTATTCCGACCACCGTGCTCGGCGGAACCCGGTTCTTCGCCATGCCGGAGGTGCGGCAGGCCATTCTCGCGCTCCGTGGCGCCGCGGTCGCGCCGACTGAGCGGGATTTCCTCGGGAACGTGGAGAAAGTACTCCGCGAGCTCGGCCTGACCGAGGAGCCGCCCGAGGCCGGCGGTGCTCAGCGGGACGGCTGGGAGGCGCGGCGGGCGATTCTTCGGCTCGCGGAGGAAGCGGGCTCCGACGCCACGCTGCGCTCGTTCAGCGACGCGCTGATGGCGAGGGCGAAGGACCAGCACGAGCCGACCATGCGGACGGTGACGCTGTCGACGCTGCATGCCGCGAAGGGCCTGGAATGGCCGCACGTGCATCTGGCAGGGTGGGCCGAAGGCGCGTTGCCGATCTCGTACGCGACGACATTCGAGGCCGTGGACGAGGAACGTCGTCTCGCGTATGTCGGCGTCACGCGGGCTGCGCGAACGCTGTCCTTGTCGTGGTCGCGCGCGGCAGGACGAGGGGAGCGGGCACCGTCGCGCTTTCTCGCTGAGATGGGAACGACTGCTCGCGGCACCGGCATTCTGCGTGAAACGTCACCGAGCGCCACGCGCGGGCGCCGTCTGCAGTGATCTGAGCGATCGCTGATGCGTCGCTCTCCGGTGCCGACAGGATGCGGGCGGCGAGGGCAGCGGCCTCTGCCACGTGCACGACCGCGATGGGGCCGGAATGGCGAGCGATCAGCTGGGCATGGAGCCGAGGCCATGCCGGGTCGCGATCGCGCTCATGTCCGTCGCGGCAGGAGAGGCAGGGGGTGATCCCGGGGACGACGAGCGGGCCGACCGTGACACGTCCGGTTTCGAAGGCCACCGGGAGGTGCGGGATGTCCGCGCTGAGGTACGGGGCGAGCTGAAGGGCCGCCGCCGCGCCCTGCACGAGGATCACGCCGATGGCATCTGGATCCGTGCGTGCGCCCGAGGAGAGTCCCTCGTCGGCGAGAGCGTCCCGCATCCGGTACTCGCAACGCGCGTCTGTGATGTTGACACCCTCCACCCAGACCGCGGGCGGCGGAGGCGGGTCGTCGACGAGCAACGGCTGGAGACGTCGCAGCAGCATCCGCGCCTCATCGCGAGGCGCCCCGGACGCGTGAGCGATGACGTCGAAGCCTCGGCGCTGGAAGCCGGCGCACATCCGGACCAGCAGGGCCTCGACCCAGACGCCGACGACCTCGATGCGCACGCTTCCGTCGACGCCGAGCTGCAGCGTCTGCTCGTCGCGCCAGAGCAGGGGAGCGGACGGGTCGAGCCGGGTGATCGTCTTGGACGAGAGCGGAGACATGCCCCGATTCTCACGACTGCCGAGAGCGCGCGGGGCACTCGAAGGGCATCCGTGGACAACTTCCGGATATCTCCCGTTGGGGAGGAGAAGTGGATACTCCGCTCAGACCGGTCGGTCGCCCCCGGTGCCGTGTTCGTCTTCCGGTGCGTCCGCGTCGCCTTCCGGCGCATCCGAGTGCGGTCCGCTGTCCGAAACCGGCTCCGCTTCCGTTCCGCCGGTGAAGTCGTCGCCGTCCAGGAGGCGCGCGAGCGCTTCGTCGAACTCGTCGGCCACCGGCTCGTCGCCGCGGGCGATGGCCTGCAGGCGGGCCACCAGCGCGCTGGGATCGTCGATGTCCTCAGCCGTCGGCATGAGGTCGGGGTAGTCCCACAGCGCGTCGCGGGCGGCCGTTCCGACGGCATCCGTCACCGCCTGCCACATGGCGACGGCTTCGCGCATCCGTCGTGGGCGCAGCTTCAACCCGACCAGCGCGCCGAGGGCATCCTCGGCCGGCCCGCCGACAGCACGCCGGCGACGAGCAGCCTCGGCGAGGCGTGCGCCGTCGGGTAGCCGCGAGGTGGCCTGAGCAGTGACCACGTCGACCCATCCGTCGATCGTCGCGACGAGGTTCTCGAGCCTGGTCAGAGCCTCGCGCTGCGCCTCGGTCTGCGTCGGAAGAAGTGCGCCGCCCTCGATGGCGGCTCGCAGCTCCTCGGGGTTCGACGGGTCGAGTCGGCTTGCGACGTCCTCCAGGGCATCGACGTCGACGGTGACCCCGCGGGCGAAGTCGGTGATCTGGGCCATCACGTGCAGGTGCAGCCACTTGGCATGGCGATACAGACGGGCGTGGGCGAGTTCGCGCGTCGCGAGGTACAGCGCGATCTGGTCCTCGGGGATCTCGAGTCCTTCGCCGAACGCGGTGAGGTTCTGCGGGATCACCGCGGCGGTGCCGGCCGGCAGCACCGGAATGCCGACGTCGCCGCCGGAGACCACCTCGAGCGACAGGTTGCCGAGCACCTGGCCGAACTGGGCGGCGAACACCGAGCCGCCGAGTCCGCGCATGAGCTTGCCCGCCCCCTGCACGAGTCCGCGCATCTCCTCGGGGACCTGCGTGTCGAGCGCGCTGGTGAGGGCGTCGGCGATGCTCGTCGACACCGGGTCGGCGATCTCCTTCCACACCGGCAGGGTCGCCTCCACCCATTCGCCGCGGGTCATCGCCTTCGGTGCCTCGGCGAGCTCCGAGATCGTCGTCGCCTCGCTGAGCCACAGGTTCGCCAAGGTGAACGCGTCGACGAGCGAGCCGCGGGAGCCGTCGGTGATGCTCTGGCCGTCGCGGTTCGCGATGTGCAGCGCCTGCCGCAGCGCGTTCTCCCATGCGTCTCCGCCGAAGGCGCCCTGCAGCTGCGACATGATCGTCGACATCATCGCCGGGTCGAGCTGCAGGCCCTCCATGCCGGCGAGGGCGCCCTGCACCGCCTCCGGGTCGATGTCGCCGGCGCCCTGGCCGGACAGCATCCGTCGCAGGAACTCCTGGAAGTCTTCAGGGGTGGGATCGTTGTCTGCCATGTCGCTCGCCCTCTCAGCACGCCGATAGCCGTGGCATCTACGCTAGTTGCAGGTTTCTGCACGTGACCCCGAAGCGGGCAGATCGCTGTACGCCGCCCGCGAACGACGGAGGATCACTGTGGACAGATTCCGGTCTGCCAAGCCCGGACTGGGTGTCTGGGCGCTGATCGTCGCGCTCGTCGCGCTCGTCGTGCTGACCTTCCTGCCCACGCCGTACGTGATCCAGCGTCCCGGCCCCGTGTACGACACTCTCGGAACCGCCGCAGGCAAGGACGGCGAGCAGGTTCCGCTGATCCGGATCGAGGGCGTCGAGACCTTCAAGACCGCGGGAACCCTCGACCTCACGACGGTCCAGGTCATCGGCAATCGGGAGCGCACCCCCAGCTGGTTCGAATTGGCGCTGGCGTGGACCGACTCCTCGCGCGCTGTCGTGCCGCTGGACTCGGTGTTTCCCGAAGGGGTCAGCAGCGAGCAGCGCGACGAGCACAACGCGGTGCTGATGGTCGACTCCCAGCACGAGGCGACGGCCGCGGCCCTCGGGGAGCTGGGATACGACACCGGTGCGCGTGTGCATGTCGTCGAAACGATCGAGGGTGCCCCGGCGGACGGGCTGCTCGAGGCGGGTGACGTCATCACCGCCATCGGCGGCGAGTCGGTCTCCTCGGCGAAGGTGCTGCGGCAGGCGATTCAGGATGCCGAGGGCGACCCCGTCGAGCTCACAGTGCTCCGCGCCGGTGAAGAGCAGACGGTATCGCTCACGCCCGAGAAGCGCACCGAGGGCGATCAGACGACCTGGCTGATCGGGATCTCCCTGAAGACCGAGTACGACTTCCCGTTCGAGGTCGCGATCCAGCTCGACAACGTCGGGGGTCCGAGCGCCGGCATGATGTTCGCGCTCGGCATCATCGACACGCTGACCCCTGGCGAGCTCAACGGGGGAGCGGATATCGCCGGAACCGGCACCATCGAGGCCGATGGCACGGTGGGGCCGATCGGCGGCATCCGGCAGAAGCTGTACGGCGCGCGGGATGCCGGAGCCGAGTACTTCCTCGCACCAGAGGCGAACTGTGCAGACGTCATCGGCCACGTCCCGGACGGATTGCAGGTCATCCGCACCGCAACTCTCGATGAGTCCCTGGACGCGCTTGAGGTGATCGCAAGCGACGGCGATGTGGAATCGCTTCCCACCTGCGTCGCTCCGTGACCGCGCCGTGATCGGCTTGGGACCCCGCTCATAGCCAGGCGTGCCTAGGATGGGACGGTGACCACGACCTCCGCGCCGAATCCGGCCACGCCCCGAACGTCCCGACGGATCATCACCATCTCGATGGTGATCATCGCCGCGCTGATCGCGGCATTCTTCGTCTTCGCCTCGCTCTACACCGAGTTCCTCTGGTTCGACCAGGTCGGTTTCGCGAATGTGCTGACCACGCAGTGGGTCGCCACCGCGTTGATGTTCGCACTGGGCTTCCTCGGAATGGCCGTGCCCCTGTTCGTGACGATCCAGCTCGCCTACCGACTGCGGCCGGTCTACGTGCGGCTGAGCTCGCAGCTCGACCGCTACCAAGAGGTCATCGAGCCGCTGCGCCGTCTCGCCATGTGGGGCATGCCGATCTTCTTCGGTCTGTTCGCCGGATTCTCGGCCGCGGCGCAGTGGAAGACGGTCTGGCTGTGGGCCAACGGCGTCGCCACCGACACCGTCGATCCGCAGTTCGGTCTCGACACCGGCTTCTACATGTTCGCGATGCCGTTCTATTCGATCCTGCTGGCATTCGTCTCGGCAGTGGTGCTGCTCTGCCTCCTCGTGACGGCGCTGGTGTCGTACCTCTACGGCTCGGTTCGCATCGGCCAGGGCGAGTTGCGCATCTCGAAGGCTGCTCGCATCCAGCTGGCGGTGCTCGCCGGCCTCTACCTGCTGGTGCAGGCCGTGAGCCTCTGGCTGGATCGCTACCTGACACTCGTCGCTGAGGACGATCGCATCATCGGCGCCGCGTACACCGGCGCGAACGCGACCATCCCGGGCCTGGCGATCCTCGCGATCCTCGCGGCCCTCGTCGCCGTGCTGTTCTTCGTGACCGCGATCATCGGCCGGTGGCGGTTCCCGCTGGCGGCGACCGCGCTGCTCATCGTGGCATCCCTCGTCGTCGGCGTCGGCTACCCGTGGGCTGTCGACACCTTCCAGGTGGGACCGAACCAGAACTCGCTCCAGGCCGAGTTCTACCAGCGCAACATCGACGGCACCAAAGAGGCCTACGGCGTCGCCGATCTCGAGACGACGCCGTTCACGGCCGAGACCAGTGCCGAGGCCGGTCAGCTGCGCGAAGACGCCGCGACCACGGCATCCATCCGCATCGTCGACCCCGAGGTCATCAGCCCCACCGTGCGTCAGCTCGAGCAGTACCGCGGCTACTACCAGTTCCAGCAGACGCTCGACGTCGACCGCTACGAGATCGACGGCGTCATGCAGGACACCGTGGTGTCGGTGCGCGACCTCGATATGGAGGGCGTCGACAGCGGCAACTGGAACAACGTCGCCGCGGTCTACACGCACGGCTACGGTCTCGTCGCGGCGGCAGGTAACCAGCGCACCTCCGACGGCGAGCCGGTGTTCCTCGAGCGGGGCATCCCTTCGGCCGGATTCCTCACGGACTCCGAGAAGTTCGAGCCGCGCGTCTACTTCGGCGAGTCCTCGCCGGAGTACTCGATCGTGGGAGCGCCGGAGGGCGCCGAGCCGGCCGAGATCGACTACCCGCGGGGCAAGGACGGCTCCAGCGAGACGAAGACGACCTTCGAGGGTGAAGGAGGGCCGCGCATCGGCGACACCTTCACCAAGTTGCTCTATGCGCTCAAGTTCCAGTCCGAGCAGATCCTGTTCTCGAACCTCGTGAACGAGGAGTCGCAGATCCTCTACGATCGCGACCCGAAGACCCGCGTGCAGAAGGTGGCGCCGTACCTCGAGCTGGACAGCGACCCGTACCCGAGCGTCGTCGACGGCCGGATCGTCTGGATCGTGGACGGCTACACGACGAGCTCGACGTACCCGTACTCGTCGAAGGTGAGCCTTTCGGACGCGATCGCCGACTCCAACGTCCAGGCGCCGACGCTTGCGATCGACGAGATCAACTACGTCCGCAACTCGGTCAAGGCGACGGTCGACGCCTACGACGGCTCGGTGACCCTCTACGCGTGGGACACCGAGGACCCGATCCTCAAGACCTGGCAGAAGATCTACCCGTCGACAGTCGAGCCAATCAGCGAGATGTCCAGCGATCTGATGAGCCACGTGCGGTACCCGACCGACCTGTTCAAGATCCAGCGGGAGATTCTCGGGACGTACCACATCGACAAGGCCGGTTCCTTCGCCCAGCAGGACAACCGCTGGCAGACGCCGAACGACCCGCGCAGCGAGTCGGAGCTCCAGCCCCCGTACTACCTGACCATGCAGATGCCCGGCCAGGATTCGCCGCGCTTCTCGATGTTCTCGACGTTCATCCCGTCGGCGCAGGGCGGAAGTAACCGTGACGTGCTCATGGGGTATCTCGCGGTCGACTCCGATGCCGGGGCCGAGGCCGGTGTCAAGGCCGAGGGCTACGGACAGCTGCGCATGCTCGAGATCGACACCGACACCACGGTGCCCGGTCCAGGTCAGGTGCAGAACACCTACAACTCCGACACTGCGGTCGTGCCGCAGCTGAACCTGCTGCAGCAGGGCGAGTCGCAGGTTCTCTACGGCAACCTGTTGACCCTTCCGGTCGGCGGCGGCCTGCTCTATGTGCAGCCGGTGTACGTGCAATCCTCCGAGGGGACGAAGCTGCCTCGCCTGCAGAAGGTGCTGG
The DNA here is from genome assembly GCF_038397725.1 of Microbacterium sp. LWO13-1.2. Lineage (NCBI taxonomy): Bacteria > Bacillati > Actinomycetota > Actinomycetes > Micrococcales > Microbacteriaceae > Microbacterium > Microbacterium sp. LWO13-1.2. The sequence goes on along the minus strand of NZ_CP151634.1, from coordinate 3,616,967 downwards.
TCGCCTTCGGTGACGAAGTCGCGTTCGAGGACACCTTGACAGCGGCGCTGGACAAGCTGTTCGGCGGCGACGCCGGAGCCGACGGCGGTGACGACACGGTCGAGCCCACGGAACCGGGCACCGAGGAGCCGACGGATCCGGATGCCGGCGAGGTGCCGACGACGCCGACCGATGCCGAGGCTGACGCACTGGCGGCGGCTCAGCAGGCGCTGCTCGACCGTGAGGCCGCGCTGAAGGCGGGCGACCTCACCAAGTTCGCGGAGGCCGACAAGCGCCTCACAGCTGCAGTGAACAAGCTGCTCGAACTGGACGCCGCGGCGAAGTAGTCCGCGACCGACGGACGAAATGGGCGCCCCTCCGGGGGCGCCCATTCTGCGTCCTGCACTCGCGTCTCGCATGCTCTGGACGCGCCACCCGGCCGGTGCTTCACTGGGAAGATGCCCAGGACGCTGGATGTCGACTACCTCGTGGTGGGCGCCGGAGCGGCCGGCATGGCTTTCACCGACGCGCTGATCGACCACGCCGACGTGCGGGTGGCGCTCGTCGACCAGCGGGACGCCCCGGGCGGCCACTGGCTGGACGCGTACCCCTTCGTCCGCCTCCACCAGGCCTCGATGTTCTACGGCGTGGCATCCACGCTGCTCGGCGGCGGAAGGCTGCAGACGCAAGGCCCCGAGGCCGGGCTGCAGGAGCGAGCCGACCGCGATCAGATCTGCGCGTACTACGCATCCGTTCTCGCGGAGCGGATGCTCGCATCCGGCAAAGTCGAGTTCTTCGGAGGCTGCACGTACCTCGGCGACGGCCGAGTCTCCTCCGGCGGCGGGGGACCCGGGTTCGCCGTGACGTCTCGCTGCCGAATCGTGGATGCGACCTACCTGGCGCCGAGAATCCCCGCGATGGTGCCGCCGCCGTTCGAGGTCGCGGAGGGCGCCCGGGTGATCCTGGTCAATGAGCTGCCCGACCTGGAGCATCCGCAGCACCAATACGTCATCGTCGGTTCGGGTAAGACCGCGACGGACTCGATCGTGTGGCTGCTCGGCCGCGGCATTGCCCCCGGAGCGATCTGCTGGGTGCGCCCACGGGATCCGTGGATGCTCAATCGCGCGAAGGTGCAGCCCGATCCCGCGATCCTGCTGGGGATGGCGGCCGACACGATGGAGGCGGCCCGCCTGGCGACGTCACTCGACGATCTGTTCCTCCGCCTGGAGGATGCCGAGGTACTGCTGCGGATCGATCGTTCCGTCTTGCCCACGATGGCGCGAACGCCGACCCTCGCCCTGTGGGAGCTGACTCTGCTGCGTACGGTCGAGCATGTCGTGCGCCGAGGGCACCTGCGGCGGGTCGAGCCTGGGTGGCTGTTGTTCGACGACGGGACGGAGGCGGTCCAGCGGGAGGCTGTCGTCGTGCACTGCGCGGCTGAGGGGCTGCGACGACGGCCACTGGTGCCGATCTGGGGCGGCGACGCCATCAGACCGCAGCCGACTCGCACCGGGTTCCCGTGCTTCGGTGCCGCGATGATCGGCTACGTCGAGGCGACTCGTGACGACGACGGCGAGAAGAACCGCGTCTGCCTCCCCTCGCCGTACTCGAGCACCCTCGCGGACTGGGTCGAGATGACGATCCTCGGCACGCGCTCTGCGAAGGCGTTCGGGGCGGAACCCGACATCTCGGAGTGGGCGAACCGGGTGGCGCTGAATCCAGCGCGCGTGCCCGCCGGATACGGCGAGTCAGCGGAACTGGATGCCGTGAAAGCCCGACTGAAACAGCACCGGGAGCCGGGTCTGCAGGCTCTGGGGCTGCTGAGCGACCGCGCTCGGGGCGAGGCTTCCAGAGAAAGATGAAGGCCCGGATCCTTGCGGATCCGGGCCTTCTTTTGTTGCGGGGACAGGATTTGAACCTGCGACCTCCGGGTTATGAGCCCGGCGAGCTACCGAACTGCTCCACCCCGCGGCACAAGAAGTAACTTATCACGGATTCCGGGGGTCGGCGAATCGAGCGCGACCCCCCGGGCGTGTCTCAGAAGCGCCAACGCCGGCTGAATCGTCATTGAAGCGCGGGCGGATGCTGGGAGGATGGGGGCATGTCCGAGACATCCGCACTGCCCGTTGCCGTCTGCCAGTTCGCGCCGACGGCATCTCGCGCCGACAACCTCGAGCGGATCGCCGCGCTGACGGCAGATGCCGCCGCGCGCGGAGCGAAGCTGGTGGTGTTCCCGGAGTACTCCAGCTATTTCGTCGACCCGATGGACGCCACCCTCGCGGAGAACGCCGAACCGCTCGACGGCGAGTTCGTGACCGCGCTGACCGCGCTTGCGGCCGAGTACGCCGTGGTCATCGTCGCGGGTCTCGCCGAACGGGCGGCCGACGAGCAGCATGTGCGCAATGCCGTCGTGGCCGTGCGGGGAGACGGCATCCTCGCGGTCTACCGCAAGCAGCACCTGTACGACGCGTTCGGGCAGCGGGAGTCGGACTGGATCGAGGCGGGCGATGTGGGGGAGGCGTCGACATTCGACGTCGGGGGACTGCGGTTCGGGCTGATGACCTGCTACGATCTGCGCTTCCCTGAGGTGGCGCGCACCCTGGTGGATGCCGGTGCCGACGTCCTGGTCGTGCCCGCGGAGTGGGTCCGTGGCCCGCTCAAGGAGCACCATTGGACGACGCTGCTCGCCGCCCGCGCCATCGAGAACACGGCCTACGTCGTCGCGGCCGATCACCCCACCCCGATCGGCGTCGGTCACTCGCAGATCATCGACCCGCAGGGCGTCGTGCTCGCCGGGATCGGCACCGGCGACGGCATCGCCGCGGCTGTCGTGGAGCGCGCCGCGATCGAACGCGTGCGCGCCGTGAACCCGTCTTTGCGGGTGCGCCGCTACAAGGTCATCCCGCGCTGAGCCCGCGGCGGATCCTGCGCCGACATGGTCAGCGCGTTCAACCTGCATGACGAAAACACGCCTGCAGGGCGACACGCCGAACTACAGACCTGCATGTGTGCATCGGTCATGCAAGTGGCACGCGGGTACACGCAGCGCCGCGCCCAAAGACGGTGTCAGGCGCCGAAGGCGACCAGCCGAGAGGCGGCCTCCTCGAGCACCTCGACCCGCTTGCACGCGGCGAACCGCACCAAACCGGCGTAATCAGCCTGGTGCTGGGCCGACACGAACGAGGTGAGTGGAATCGCGACGACCCCGGCGCGCTCGGGGAGGGCGCGGCAGAAGGCGGCGGCATCCGACCCGCCGAGCGCAGTGGCATCAGCGACAGTGAAGTAGCCGCCGCGCGGGGGATGCACCGAGAACCCGGCCGCGCGGAGACCTGCACCGAGGATCTCGTGCTTGCGGGTGAGAGCTGCGGCGGCATCCGCGAAGTACGAATCCGGCAGACGCAGCCCCACGGCGATCGCGGGCTGGAACGGCGAGCCGTTCACGTACGTGAGGTACTGCTTCACCGTGAGCACAGCGGTGATGAGGTCGGCGGGGCCGTGAACCCACCCGATCTTCCAGCCGGTCGTGTTGAACGTCTTCCCGGCGGACGAGATCGTCAGCGTGCGCTCCGCGGCACCGGGCAGCGTCGCGATCGGCGTATGCGGCGCGTGGAAGGCGAGATGCTCGTAGACCTCGTCGGTGACGATGGTCGCGTCGTGCAGCACCGCGAGGCGCACGATCTCGGCCAGCACTTCCGGGCCGAAGACGGCTCCGGTCGGGTTGTGCGGGTCGTTCACCAGGATGATCCGGGTGCGGTCGTTGACGGATGCCGCGAGCTCACCCAGATCCGGCTGGAAGTCGGGAGTGCGCAGCGGCACCGTGCGCAGCCGCGCACCGGCCAGCGCAACGGCGGCGGCGTAGGAGTCGTAGTACGGCTCGAACACCACGACCTCGTCGTCCGGCCCGTCGATGAGAGCGAGCAGCGTCGCGGTCAGCGCCTCTGTCGCGCCTGCCGTCACGATGACCTCGCGCTCCGGGTCCACACTCAACCCGTAGAAGCGCTGCTGGTGCTCGCTGATCGCGGCCAGCAGGTCGGGGATGCCGCGCCCGGGCGGGTACTGATTCGCACCGCGCGCGATCGCCTCTCGCGCGGCATCCAGCACCTCAGCCGGGCCGTCCTCATCGGGGAAGCCCTGCCCCAGGTTGATCGCGCCGGTTCTCGCCGCGGCGGCCGACATCTCTGCGAAGATGGTGGGCGCGACAGCGCCATCGGCCGAGAGCAGGCCGGCCCCTGCTGCCGTGCGTCGCCACGCACCGGGAATGTCACTCATGAAGAACAGGCTAAGGCCATAGCGGAAACTCATCCCGAGCATACGAAACGCACAGATACGGGGTTCATTCTGAAGGGGCGTTGTTGAAGGAGCACACACCATGAACGAAGACAACACCCACGACCACACGGCACCCGTTGTGCCGCCGGCCCAGGCCGCAGATGCTGCCGCGAACCCCACAGGGAGCGCCGCGCCCGGAGAAGCCACGGTCGCCCCCGCGCCGATCGCAGAGGTGCCGGCGTTCGCTGCACCGGCACAGCCGAGCCAGGGACACGAAATGCCGTCGGCGTTCGCGTCGGCCACGCCTCCTGGGGCTCCGGTCGTACCACCTGGCGCCCCGGCAGCAGGTCCGTACACGGCTCCGGCCGCTGGTGCGGCCTTCGGACTCCCGGTGACGCCCGTCGGTGCCTCGCAGCCGACGCTCCCGCTGGGGAGCACTGCGCCGCTCGGCTTCGTCGACGTCCCGGGAAACGCGTCGTCCGGCGTTCCGGTCGCAGATACTGCGAAGGGCACAGGCCAGAAGCCGCGCAGCGGCGTGAAGGTCGCAGCGCTCGTTGTGGCGGCAGCCCTCGTCGGCGGCGTCGCCGGATTCGGCGGCGGTGCGATCTGGAGCGCCGTCGGAACTCCGCCGCCCAGCGGAGTCGCCTCCGGTCCGGAGACGGTCACGGTGAACAATCCCGGTTCCGTCAACGAGACGACGGCGATCGCCGCCAAGGCACTGCCGTCGGTCGTCACCATCGAGGTGGCGGGAACCGACGAGGGCGGCAGCGGCTCCGGTGTGATCATCAGCGACGACGGTTACGTTCTGACGAATACTCACGTCGTCACGCTCGGCGGTGCCGCAGCGGATCCGACGATCCGCGTCACGACCTCGGACGGGCGCATCTACGATGCCACGATCGTCGGCACCGACCCGATCTACGATCTCGCCGTGATCAAGCTCGAGGGCGCGAAGGGCCTCACGCCGATCGAATTCGCCGACTCGTCGAAACTCAATGTCGGAGACACCGCCGTCGCCCTCGGCGCCCCCTTGGGGCTGTCGAACTCCGTGACGACGGGCATCGTCAGCGCGCTGAACCGCAGCATCCAGATCGCCTCATCCGCTCTTCCCGACTCGTCCAGCGAGGACGCCCCTCAGGAGGAAGCGCCGGAGGAGGAGGGCGAAGGCGGACCGTTCCAGTTCGACATGCCCGGCTCCGGTCAGCAGCAGAGCTCCGAGTCGATCTCGATCGCCGTCATCCAGACGGACGCCGCGATCAACCACGGCAACTCGGGTGGTGCGCTCGTCAACAGCAAGGGCGAGCTGATCGGCATCAACGTCGCGATCGCCAGCTCCGGCAACTCCGAGGAGTCCGGATCGATCGGACTCGGATTCTCGATCCCGTCGAACATCGCCGATCGTGTGTCGAAGGAGCTCATCGACAACGGCTCAGCGACCCACGGCCTGCTGGGTGCCTCGGTGCGTGATGCCGCCTCGGTCGAGGACGCGGAGGTCGCCGGTGCGTTCATCGCCGAGGTCACGAGCGGCGGCGCGGCTGCTGCCGGTGGTCTGAAGGCCGACGACATCGTCACCGCCTTCAACGGTGTGCCGATCACCAGCGCGAGTGACCTCACGGCCCAGGTACGGGCAGCGGCCGCTGGGAGCACGGCGACGGTCACCTACGTCCGGGACGGTCGCGAGAACGAGATCGAGGTCACGCTCGGAGAGCTCGCAGGCTGACCCGCCGTTCACAGATAAGGACGCCACCCCGCGATAGGCTCGCGGAGTGGCGTCCTTCTCTTTCGGCTCCGGCAATGCGGCCAAGCTGCTCCGGATCCCCGTGTATGCCGCGGGACGCATAGGCACGCTCCTGGTCCCGCGCGGGAGTCGTTGGGTCTTCGGCTGCGGAGCCGGAATCGGCGACGGCGCACTCGCCCTTCAACGACTTGCACGCACCGAGGGGCACGACACGCTCTGGCTCACCGCATCCGAGCGTGAAGAGCAGGATGCGGAGGCACTCGGCATCCGCACGGCGCGCAAGGGGAGTCTGCGGGGCTGGTGGGAGACGGCACGCGCCGGCGTCCTCGTGGTCACCCACGGTCTCGGTGACGTGAACCGCTACGCCGTCGCCGGAGCATTCGTGGTGCAGCTGTGGCACGGCATCCCGCTCAAGCGCATCGGACTCGATTCCCCGGCGACGACGCAGGTGCCCCGTGTGCCGGGAGCGGCGCTGCTGCAGCGCCTGGTCGCCGTGCTGTACCGGGCTGCGGCCCAGCGCATTCGCGTCCTCCCTGCGGCCTCGCATCGCTCACGTGGTCGACTGGAGTCGGCCTTCGGCCTCGGTGACGAACGGATCATCGTCACGGGGGAGCCGCGTGTGGATGTGCTCTCCGCTGGGCCGCACGCAGAACGTCGCGCGGCGGCATCCCGTCTGCTCGCCGACACTGTCGGTGCTCTGCCGGATGGCGCGCGCGTGGCCTTGTACGCGCCCACCTGGCGTGACGGTGCGGCCGACCCGGCGGTGCCGACGGCCGAGGAGTGGGTGCGGATCATCCGCCTGCTCGAGGAGCGCAACGCCGTGCTGCTGATCCGTTCGCACCCCCTCGGCGAAGGCGGCTACACGCCGCCGCTGCCCAGTCGACGGGTGCGGTTGCTGGGCTCCCGCGATCTGCCCGATGTGACTCCCGCGCTCGCCGCCGTCGACGTGCTGATCACCGACTACTCCTCGCTCGCCTTCGATGTCGGCCTGCTGGCGATTCCGGTGCTGTTCCTCGCTCCTGACGCTGCCGAGTACGCCCGCACCCGTGGGTTCTACGGACGCTTCGAAGACGTGGCCGGTGGCGACGCCGCGGCGGACTGGGACGAGCTGGGCACGCAGTTGGATCGACTCCTCACGGATGAGGAAGCCTTCACCGCGAGGTCCGACCGTTCCGCTACGCTCAGCGCGGAGATGCACGCGTACCGCGACGGACGCAACACCCGACGGGTGTACCAGGCAATCCGTGCGCGGGGTATCCCTGCGCCGAAGGGAGCATCATGACAACGGCCCGCATCGATGAGCAGGCGGAGACGCTGATCATCGCCGGTGAAGGCGGGCGTCCGGCGCGCGCCGAGCTGGTCGGGTCCCGTGCGCGGGTCGACGCCAGGATCACGGGCGGAGGGAAGACGTGGAAGGCGACGTTCCCGCTACGCGCTTCACGCTGGGGTGGAGCGGAACTTCCCCTGCCCGCTGGAGAGTATGAACTCCGCGTCGACGGGGCTTCCCTCGACGGGTTGTCCATCGCATCGACCCTGCTTCCGCGGCTCCGTGTCGCGCTCGACGGCGCCGTCGTGAGCATCGCGCCGCCGCTGGATCCGGTGTACGAGAGCTCCCTCGGGCAGTCGACGCTGGAGGAGCGGTATGTCGCCCAGACCGGCGGCACCGAGAACGCGGTGTTCTTCGAGAGCTTCTACGGACAGAGCGTCGGCTGCAATCCGCAGGCGATCGACCGGGAGCTCGCCGTGCAGGCGCCGGGGGTGCGCCGGTACTGGAGCGTGACGGATCTCTCTGTCGCTGTTCCGGAGGGCGCCATCGCCGTCGTCGAGGGCAGCCCCGAATGGTGGCAGGCGAGGGCTGCGGCGCGGCTCCTGGTGGTCAACGACTGGCTGCGTCGCCGATTCGCCCGCAAGCCCGGCCAGAAAGTGCTGCAGACGTGGCACGGCACCCCGCTCAAGCGCCTGGCGCTGCACCGACCCGGGTTCGACCCGCGTCGGATGGCTGCGGTGGTGAAGGAGGCGCGGCGGTGGGACGTGCTGCTCGCGCAGAATCCCTACTCCGCTCGTATTCTCAAGAAGGCATACGCATTCTTCGGGCGACCGATCTGGACCGAGGGCTATCCGCGCAACGACGTGCTCCGCACGGGTGACACGGCGGCCGTCCGCACGGCGCTCGGCATCGGGGCCGATGAGCGCGTACTCCTCTACGCGCCGACCTGGCGCGACGACCGCGCGGAGATCGTGGATTTCGTCGACCTCGAGCTGCTTGCCCAGCAGGCCGACGCGGTCGTCCTGGTCCGCGGGCACTCGCGCACACTGAAGCCGGGCCGTGACCGGGCGGGCGCACGCGTGATCGACGTCACCGGCTATCCCGAGACGGCGCAGCTGCTGCTCGCCGCCGACGGTCTGATCACCGACTACTCCTCGGTGATGTTCGACTTCAGCGTCACCGGCAAGCCGATGTACTTCCTGGTGCCGGATCTCGACCACTACCGCGGCGAGCTGCGTGGGTTCTACTTCGACCTCGCAGACCGGGCGCCCGGTCCGCTGGTGCACACGCAGGAGGAACTCACGGCGGCTCTGGCCGATACCGGGCACGAGGCGGCATACGCGTCCCGCTACGCGGCCTGGCGCGCCCAGTTCAACACACGCGACGACGGCCATGCCGCACAGCGCGTGGTCGCCCGCATCCTCGATCAGGGGTTCGTGACCCGCTGACCTACGCCGTGACTACGGCAGCGGGGTGTTGCGGGTTCCGAGGCGCGATGCGTCGACGGTGTCGCGCGCGCCGCGCAGCACCCCACCCAGGAAGCCGAGCCCCCAGGAGATGTGCATCGTGGGGAGCACGAGCAGCGTCCACAATCGCTGACGGAGACCGCCGCCACCGGGGGCGAGGGCGACCCCCAGCACCAGCACCACGTACGCGACGAGGGGTAGGTAGACGAGGGACGCGATGACCGAAGCGATACCGGTGATGACGCCGATCAACTGCAGCGCGGCGACCACCAGTGCCACGGCGATGAGGACCACCAGCGCGGGAGGGGCGAAGTAGCGGATGCCGTTACGGCGTCCGAAGCGCCGCACCAGCTCGCCTCGCCATGCCCCCGTCGCGTTGAACTGCCGCGCCAGGCGCAGCCAGCTCTCGCGAGGCCAGTAGGTGACCGACAGCGCCGGGTCGAACCAGACGCGATGCCCTGCCTGCCGGATGCGCAGGTTGAGTTCCCAGTCCTCGCCGCGACGGACGGTTTCATCGAACAGCCCGACCTCTTCGAGCACCTCCCGGCGCATCACGCCGAGGTAGGCGGACTCGGCTTCGCCCTCGTGGCTGCCGCCGTGGTAGGCACCGCCACCGAGGCCGATGGGGGAGTTGTACAGACGGGCGACGGCCTTCTGGAACGGGGTGCGGCCGTCGGCGCGCATGACGCCGCCGACGTTCGCCGCCCCGGTCCGCTCCAGGGTGAGCAGCGCGCGAGCGGCGTATCCGGGGGAGAGCTCCGAGTGCGCATCCACGCGGATGATCGTCGCGTAGCGACTGGCTCGGATGGCCTCGTTCAGCCCGACCGGGATGTGCGCGGCGGGGTTGTCGACGAGCCGGATGCGATCGTCGTCGGCGGCGAGCTCTCGGGCGAGTTCGGTGGTGCCGTCTGTGGACGGGCCGAGGGCGAGCACCAGCTCGGCCGGGCCGTCGAGCTCCTGCGCGAGCACGGATGCGACGGCGTGCTCGAGGTAGGCGCGTTCATTGAGAACCGGCATGACGAACGAGACGCCGGACGGCGACATTGCGGATTCGTTGTCATGCATCCGTCGATCATGTCACGGGGACCTCGGAGGTTCGCTGATTACCGTCGAGGGATGCATGTCATCAGAGACTCGAAGAAGGCCTACCGTCTGATCCGTCGCGCGGTCGCGTCGCGCGCGGCCGCCCAGCGGGTGCGGAGCCGGGTCGAACCGCCGGCGGAGAATCAGTTCCGGATAGCGGTGTATTTCGCCGATTCCGCCGTGAACATGTACCAGATCAGGCAGTGGTACCGGCCCCTCACGGAACTGGCCGAACGGTGGCCGATCGTCGTGCTGTCGCGTTCCGCCGTCGGCGCCGAAGCGCTTCTCGACGACGGTGTCCTGCCGGTCGCATACGTTCCGAAGATCCGCGATCTGGAACGGTACATCGCCGATCAGGACATTCGGATCGTCCTGTACGTGAATCAGAACACCCGCAATTTCCAGATGTTCCGGTACGGGCGCCGCTGGCATGTGTTCATCAACCACGGCGAATCCGACAAGGTCTACATGGTCAGCAACCAGTTCAAGGCGTACGACTACGCGCTGGTCGCCGGTCAGGCGGCGCGCGATCGGCTCTCGCGCACCCTCTGGGGCTACGACGTCGATCAGCGCACCCTCGAGATCGGGCGGCCACAGGCCGATCACTATCTCGCCGCGACGCCGTACCCGACGGACGAGCGCACCGTCGTGCTGTACGCCCCGACGTGGGAGGGAGATCGTGCGTCGATGAGCTACGGATCCGTGATCTCGCACGGTGAGCGACTCGTCGCGGAACTGCTCGCCACCGGCCGGCACAGGGTGATCTACCGTCCGCATCCTCGCAGCGGGGTGATCGCGCCGGCGTACGGGGCGGCCAGCGCGCGCATCATCGCCGCGATCGCCGCCGCGAACACCGCCGATCCGGGCGCCAACCACGTCCACGACGACGGGCCGGAGGTGGGTTGGCAGCTTGCGGCGGCCGACGTGGCCATCGTCGACGTCTCGGCGATGATCTATGACCGCCTCGCCATCGGGAAGCCGCTGCTGATCACTCGTCCTGTCGACCCTCTCGCGCGGATCGATGACGAGGGCTACCTCTCGGACTGCGAGTGGCTGACGGCGGATGCGGCCGCCGGTGTGGTCGCCGAGGTGGACCGTGTCCGGGCTGACGAAGAGGCCACTGCGCGGCTGCGGCACTGGGTACGGCACTACTTCGGCGATACGAGCCAGGGCGTCGCGACGGCGAAGTTCCATGCGGCCATCGAGCAGCTGATGGCCGAGTGGGAGCGCTGGCACGCTCTGGACGGCGACTTCCTGCAGCCGTCGGCGGATGCGGGGGAGGACGACGCCCTCGATCAACCGGAGATCTGAGGCCCGAGGTCGCCGCCGCATCGTGATCTCGCGGAGCCGTGACGGCGGCGGCGACTCAGTATCCTGGAAGGATGGGTGCAGTTTCCGATGCGACGAAGGCATATCGCCTGCTCAGGCGAGCGCTGGTCTCGCGATCCGCCGTGCAACGCGTGCGGCGTCGGCTGCAGACGGACGGGCCGCTCCCGGTCGCCCACTTCAAGGTGGCGGTGTACTTCGCCGACGGTGCGGTGAACATGTACCAGATGCGTCAGTGGTACCGCCCGCTCGCGGAGCTCGCCAAGCGCTGGCCGGTCGTCGTGATCTCCCGCAACGCGACCGGTGCGGAAAAGCTGCTCGAGGAGGAGGGCGCCCCGCCGATCACCTTCGTGCCGACGGTGCGCGACCTGGAGAAGTTCATCGCGAAGCAGGACATCCGCGTCGTCCTGTACGTGAACCAGAACACCCGAAACTTCCAGATGTTCCGGTACGGACGCCGCTGGCACGTGTTCATCAATCACGGCGAGTCCGACAAGATGTACATGACCACGAACCAGTACAAGGCCTACGACTACGCCTTCGTGGCCGGGCAGGCTGCGCGTGACCGGCTCTCCCGCACACTGTGGAACTACGACATCGATGCGCGGACGATCGAGATCGGCCGGCCGCAGGCCGACCACTACTCGGGAACGCTGCCGTACACCCCCGACGAGCGCACCGTGGTGCTCTACGCCCCGACCTGGGAGGGCGACCGCCCGAGCGCGCACTACGGCTCGATCGCGACCCACGGCGAAGCGCTGGTGACCGCACTGCTGTCCACGGGGACCCATCGGGTTATCTACCGCCCGCACCCGCGCAGCGGGGTGGTCGACGAGGAGTACGGGGCCGCTCATCGTCGGATCATCGCGGCAGTGGCTGCCGCGAATGTCGCGGATGCCACCGCCCAGCACGTCTACGACAACGGCCCGGATCTCGGCTGGCAGCTCGCCTCCGCCGATGTCGCCATCGTCGACATCTCGGCGATGGTCTACGACCGGCTCGCGGCAGGAAAGCCGCTGATGATCACCCGCCCCGCAGATGAGCGGGCTTCGGTCGACACCACCGGGTACCTCGCCGACTGCGAATGGTTGACGACGGATGCCGCTGCCGACATCGTCGCCGAGGTGGAGAGGGTCGGCGCTGACGCGGAGGCCATCGCCCGCCTGCAGATGTGGGTGCAGCATTACTTCGGCGACACCACGCCAGGAGTCGCTTCCGAGAAGTTCCACGGTGCGATCGAGCGGCTCATGCAGGAGTGGGATGAGTGGCACGAGCACGAAATGGGCAGCATCCGCTCCGACGAGGACGATGACGACGAAGAAGCCGACGAGGAAGAGATCTAGGAGCACCGCCATGGACTTCCCCCGTGCAGCCGCCGTCGCCGCCCGACTCGACGTCCTGCCGGAGACGGGGTCGACCAACGCGGACCTCAGGGCGCACTCGGACGATCTCGTGGGCTGGCCGCATATGTCGGCGCTGGTGACGGCGAATCAGACGGCGGGGCGCGGACGGCTCGATCGGAGCTGGACCGCACCGCCCGGGACATCACTCGCCGTGTCCGTGCTGCTCCGTCGTCTGCCGGTATCGCCCGAGGCGCGAGGCTGGATTCCCCTCGTCGCCGGGTTGGCCATGGCGGATGCCGTCGCTGCGCAGCTTCCCGGCCGCGACGTCGGGGTGAAATGGCCGAACGACGTCCTCGTGGACGCCGTCGAGGACGGCGGCACGGTGACCGACGCACGCAAGATCTGCGGAATCCTGGCGGAGGCGACGGGCGACGCGGTGATCGTCGGGGCCGGCGTGAACACTGCGATGACGGAATCCGAGCTTCCGGTGCCGACGGCGACGTCGTTCGCCGTGCTCGGCGTCCGTGCGGACGAGGACCGCCTGCTGGCCGAGTATCTGCGGGCTCTCGACGCGCACCTCGCGGCGCTCGTCGCAGCGGATGGCGCTGTGCGCAGTGGATTGCACGCAGCCGTCACCGCGCGGTGCGTCACGCTGGGGCGCGAAGTACGGGTGTCGCTGCCCGGCGGCGAATTCGTGGAGGGGCGCGCGACGCGGCTGGATCCGGACGGGCGCCTCGTGGTGCGCACCGACGAGGTGGAGCGCACGATCTCGGCCGGCGACGTGGTGCATGCTCGCGCACTCTGACGCTGACACGATCGGCGCGCCTCCTGCGATGTCGCCGACCACAGGCACAATAGAGGTGTGACTCAGCCCGTGACGCTCGGAGGCAGGCCGATGATGCCGCCGCCCGGTGTGCCGGCGGAGGAACTCCTCATCGCCCGATTCCGCGGTCACGCGCGGCGGCTGTTCTGGTCGGCGATCGTGCTCATCGCAGTGTTCGGGGCGGCCGCCTACTTCTTCGACAATCTGCCGGCACCCTTCGAGAACTGGATGCTGCTCGCCGCGGCCGGCATCATCGTGCTGTTCGTCGTCGGGGTGCCGTACGCGCTCTGGCTGTCGCGCACCTGCACGGTGACGACGCGACGCGTGATCGTCAAGCAGGGGCTGGGTGCGAGTCAGCGGCGCGAGATGTCGCATGCGCGCGGGTACACGATCGGCGTGCGCCGAGGCATCCTGCAGCGGCTCTGGGGCGTCGGCACGATCACTCTCTCCAACGGCGTCGACACGCCGCTGCGAATCGCGAACGTGCCGAACGTCACGCTCGTGCACGAGACTCTGGCGGATCAGATCGAGGTGAGTCAGATCCTGGCGCACCGCGACGCGCAGGCCGGCTCCGACTCCTTCGTCGAGGAGTGAGCTCTTCCACACACCAGTGCGGGACCTCGTACTTTTCTTCCGCACCAGTGCGGGAGAATGGACCCGACGAATGGAGGCGGCACATGGCGCTGCGTGTGGGCGTGATCGGCGGAGGACAGCTGGCCAGGATGATGATCGCTCCGGCGGTCGAGATCGGGATCGACCTGCGGGTCCTCGCTGAAGATGAGGGCATGTCGGCACAACTCGCCGCGACCGCAGTCGGCGACTACCGCGATCTCGAAGTCGTGCGCGCATTCGTCCGCGACGTCGACGTCGTCACCTTCGATCATGAGCACGTGCCGCAGGAGGTACTGCGCGCCCTCGTCGCCGACGGCGTCGCCGTGCACCCGGGACCGGGTGCGCTGCAGTTCGCGCAGGACAAGCTCGTCATGCGTGCGCGGCTGGCCGAGCTCGGCATCCCGCAGCCGGAGTGGGCCGCGGTCCGAGATGCCGACGAGTTGCAGGCCTTCCTCGACGCGCATGGCGGTCGAGGCGTGGTGAAGACGCCGCGCGGCGGATACGACGGCAAGGGCGTGCGTGTGGTGCGCGCAGGTTCCGAGGCCGACGACTGGTTCGCGACGCTCGGCGACGGTGAAGCCCTGCTCGTCGAAGAACTCGTCTCCTTCGTCCGCGAACTCGCGCAGCAGGTGGCGCGGCGCCCCAGCGGTCAGATCGTCGCGTATCCGGTCGTGGAGACCGTGCAGCGCGACGGCGTGTGCGCCGAGGTCATCGCTCCGGCTCCGGGCGCACCGGAGCGGCTGGCGCAGGTGGCTGAGGGGATCGGCCGGAAGATCGCCGACGGTCTGGGTGTCACCGGAATGCTCGCCGTGGAACTGTTCGAGACCGATGACGAGCGCATCCTCGTGAACGAGCTCGCGATGCGCCCGCACAACAGCGGTCACTGGACCCAGGACGGCGCGGTCACGAGCCAGTTCGAGCAGCACCTGCGTGCGGTCGCCGATCTGCCGCTGGGAGATGTGAGTCCACGGGCGCCGTGGTCGGTGATGGTGAACATCCTGGGCGGACCAGCGGAAGGCACGATGGAGGAGCGATTCGCGGCGGCGATGAACGATCAGCCGGCCGCGAAGATCCACACCTACGGCAAGGCTCCGCGGCCGGGCCGCAAGGTCGGCCACGTGAACGTCGCAGGCGACGACCTCGACGATGTCGTGTACGTCGCGCGTGCGGCAGCGGCACATTTCGACTGACTGAGGGCGCGCGCCGTTCGGGGAATCTCACAGTCCCAGCCCGTAGCCTGAGATCGTGACTGAGCCTCTGCACTCCTCCGCAGCACCCCTGCACTCGTCTCCGGCTCCGCTGGTCGGTGTCGTCATGGGATCGGACTCCGACTGGCGCGTGATGAGCGACGCCTCCCAGGCGCTCACCGACTTCGGTATTCCGCACGAGGTAGAGGTCGTCTCCGCGCACCGCACACCGGACAAGCTCATGCGGTATGCCCGTGAGGCCCGGGGCCGCGGCATCCGTGTCATCATCGCGGGTGCGGGCGGCGCAGCGCATCTGCCCGGCATGCTCGCCTCGATGACCGCGCTGCCCGTGGTCGGCGTGCCCGTGCCGCTGGCCTATCTCGACGGGATGGATTCGCTGCTCTCGATCGTGCAGATGCCGGCCGGCATCCCGGTCGCCGCCGTGTCGATCGGCGGGGCTCGCAACGCCGGCATCCTTGCGGCACGCATCCTGGGTACCGCTGACACCGCCCTCGCCGACCGGGTCGAGGACTATGCGCGTGAGCTCGAGGCACAGGTCGGGGAGAAGAACGATCGGCTGAAGGAGTCGCTGTGACCCTTGCGCCCCCGCGCACCGTGGGGCGGCCGCTGATCGAGACGCGTCCGCTCCGGCATCCGGATGCCGGCGACGCCGGGTTGATGGCGAAGCGCGGATGGTGGCTGGTGCTGCTCAACGTGCTCGTGCCCGGTTCCGCGCAGGTGCTCGCCGGCAGACGCAAGCTCGGCCGCTTCGGCCTCGGCGCCACCCTGGTCGCCTGGCTGCTCGTGATCGTCGGTGCAGGGCTGGCGCTCTTCGCGCGCCCGGTGCTGCTGTGGCTGACCGTCGGCGGGGGCCTGCTCTCCGCGGCGCTGCTCACCATCGTGCAGGTGGCGCTGATCGGCTATGCCGTGCTCTGGCTGGTGCTCACGCTCGACACTCTTCGCCTGGTGCGCCTCGTGAAGGTGCCCGGCCCCTCTCGCTTCGCGATCCCGGTGGTCGCGCTGCTGCTGTTCGGCCTGATCGGCAGCGGCACCGCTTATGCAGCGTCGGCGGTCGGTTCGGTCCGAGACACGCTCGGTGCCGTGTTCGGGAACAGCGGTCCGAGTCTTCCGCCCAGTGACGGCTACTACAACATCCTGCTGCTCGGCGCCGACAGCGGCGAGGGCCGTGACTCCATGCGCTTCGACAGCATCTCGGTGGTGTCGGTGAACGCGACGACGGGTGCGGTGACGATCACCGGAATTCCGCGCGAGCTGCCGAATGCGCCGTTCAGCGCAGACAGCCCGATGCTCGAGCAGTATCCGAACGGGTTCGAGGGGCACACCTCCTCGACGTGCGGTTGGAACGGATGGATGAACCACGTCCGAAACGCTGCTCAGATCTGCCGGGACGACGGCGGATCCGCGCTCTATCCCGACGCGGCGGCCCACGGCTCCGAGCCCGGCATCGAGGCGACGAAGGATGCGGCCGAGGGCGTTCTCGGTATCGAGATCCCGTACTACGTCTTCGTCGACATGCAGGGGTTCGCCCAGCTGATCGATGCGCTCGGCGGTGTGGACATCAACGTCACCGAGCGGCTCCCGATGGGAGGCGGGCCTTCCTACGACGGTGAGCCCGCAGACGATTGGGCGATCGGCTGGATCGAACCGGGCCAGCAGCACATGAGCGGCGACACCGCGCAGTGGTACGCGCGGTCGCGGTACACGACGAGCGACTGGGATCGGATGAAGCGGCAGCGCGAGCTGCAGGCGGCCATCCTCGCCCAGTTCACGCCGCAGACCGTGCTCACGCGCTTCAATGAGGTTGCAGCGGCCGGAACGGCGTTGATCAGCACGGACCTGCCGCAGGACAAGTTGCCTGAGTTCTTCGACCTGATGCTCAAGGCGAAGGAGCAGAAGGTCACGACGATCGAACTCACCCCTGAGTTCGGCGTCGATGAGCACGAGCCGGACTATGCGCACATCCACGACATGGTCCAGCAGGCGCTGCACCCGCCGACGCCGACGGAGACCCCGGCTCCCTGACGCCCCGCAAGCTGTGTAGTCGCTGACACTTGGTCGTCGTGATCGCGCGTTGTCCTGGCAGTGATCGCGACTGAGGCTACCCTTTCCTCATGGGTGCTCGACTGCGTGTTGTTCTGGATCAGTTGGGGCACGTCGTCGATGCCGATCAGGCGGCGGCGTCGGTCGACCTGATGAAGGGCCTCATCGCGACGACGCCGTCCGGATGCGAGATCGAAGCGATCGTCGCAGCAGGTGCCGAGATCGAGATGGTGGGCCTCGCCGGGGTGCGTCGACTCTCGTTGGCGCGGCGCGAGCTCGCGGCTTCCTGGCAGCTCGGCATCGCACCGGGGGTGGGTGGCGGACTGATTCACGCGCCGACGCTCATGGCGCCGTTGGTGCGGCATGACCGGGTGCACGACAACGATCAGACGACCGTGACGCTGTGGGATCTGCATGCCTGGGAGGCAGCAGACACGATGTCGAAGACGGCCGTCGCCTGGCAGCGCGGAATGCTGCGCCGGGCGGTGAAGCACGCGGATGCCGTGATCGTGCCCTCGCACGCGTTCGCCGAACGGCTCGTCGACCTCGCGAAGGTGGGGGAGCGCGTTCGCGTGATCGCCGGCGCCGCCCCGGCGGGCTACCAGGAGCCGTCTGATGCTGCCGAGCGCCGTACCGACCTCGTTCTTCCTGCACAGTACGTCGTGCTCATCGGCTCGCACGGCTCCCTCGAGGAGGGGTTTCGGGGTGCGGCGGCCGCCGGGCTGGACGCCGTCGTGCTCGACGTCTCCGAGGGGGCGGAGCCGCGCCTGGCGGAGATCGCATCGGCCGCGGGTCTCCCTGAGCAGCGTGCGCATATGCGGGGCGTGCTGTCAGCGCAGGACCGCGCAAGTGTGCTCGCCGGCGCTGCGGCGTTCGTAGCGACGAGCACGCTCACGGCCTGGCCGTGGCGCGTGATCGAGGCGATGACGCTGGGCGTTCCCGTGGTCGCGGTCGACAGCGGGGTGCACCGCGACGTGGTCGCCGATGGCGGGATGCTGGTGGATGCCTCGGAGCTGGCAGAGGCCGTCGTCGAGGCTGCCGGCCGAGGTGCGTCGCGACTGAAGGTACTGGGCGCGGATCGCTCGCGGGCGTTCTCGTGGGCGAGCGCCGCCGAGAAGGTGTGGGCTCTGCACGCGGAGTTGTGACATCGGACGGGCGCCGTACTCCGCGGAATGACGCGTGTCCAGCGCCCAAACGGACTGTTGCTCCGACAGACTGTGAACATGACTGGACAGGCACGTAGTCCTCGACGCCCGATCGCGCCCGGACGCTGGTTCGCATGCCTGCTCGCGGTCGCCGCTCTCGTCGTCGGCGTGCTCGTGCCTACCGCGGGCGCGACGGCAGCCCCGGCCACGGCCTCGATGGCTCGTGCAGCATCCGATCCGGTCGCGGGTATCAAGCCGATGACACTCGCGGGGTTCGACCCCGGGCATCTCATCAGCGACGCGGTGTTCACGGACAAGAACTCGATGAGCGAGGCGCAGATCCAGTCGTTCTTCAACGGCAAGGTGGCGACGTGCCGCGGCGGGACTGATGAGGACGGCAGGCAGGTCGTCTGCCTCAAGGACTTCAAGATCAGCTCGGTCAATCGCCCGGCCGACAGTTACTGTCAGGGCTACACGGGAGCAGCGAACGAGACCGCGGCGCGCATCATCTACCGGGTCGCCCAGTCCTGCGGCATCAATCCGCAGGTGCTGATCGTGATGCTCCAGAAGGAGCAAGGACTGGTCACGCATTCGTGGCCGAGCGCCTGGCGCTATGACATCGCCCTGGGTCAGGGGTGTCCGGATGACGCTCCGTGCAATCCGGACTTCGTCGGGTTCTTCCACCAGATCTACGGTGCCGCACGGCAGATGCAGGTCTACATGGAGGGCAAGTACTTCACCTGGTTCGCACCAGGCAAGACCTGGAACATCCGCTACAGCCCCAACATCGCCTGTGGCTCGGGCCCTGTCTACGTCGCCAACAAGGCGACGTCGGCGATGTACTACTACACGCCGTACCAGCCGAACGCGGCCGCCTTGGCGGCCGGAACGGGCGAGGCTCCGTGCGGGGCCTACGGCAACCGGAACTTCTACAACTACTTCACGGACTGGTTCGGTCCGACCCGAGCGGCGAACCCCTTCGGCAACATCGAGATGGTCGAAGCACGGCCCGGTCAGTTCGCGGTGTCCGGGTGGGCGATCGACCCGAACACCACCGAGCCGATCGCCGTTCACGTGTACGCGGGGTCAGCGGGCAGCGCCTTCCTCGCGAACGTGTCTCGCCCCGATGTCGGCGCGGCGTACCCGGGATCCGGCGATCGGCACGGATTCTCGGTCACCGTTCCCGCCGTGGGCGCCGGGGCGACAGACGTATGCGTCTATGCGATGAACAGCGGTGCCGGTGCCAACGTGCTTCTCGGCTGTCGCAGCGTCACGGCCAAGAGCGGAAGCCCGGTCGGCAGTGTACCTACGGCGAAGGCCGTCTCCGGTGGCGTGAAGGTCACCGGATGGGCGCTCGATCCGGACACTGTGAGTCCTGCGACCGTGCATGTCTACGTCGACAGCGTCGGTGTCGCCGCCTCCGCGAACCTGGCGCGTACCGATATCCCCGCGGCCTACGTCGCTTATGGGAAGAACCACGGTTTCGATGTCACCGTGAATGCGGCAGCCGGCAGTCACAACGTGTGCGTCTACGGCATCAACTCGGGACCAGGCGGCAACGTGCAACTCGGTTGCTCGGTCGTCCAGGTCGGACCCACGACGATCACGGAGAAGGGTCGTGTTCCGGTCGGTGCGTTCGAGTCGGTGGCGGTGTCGGGGAATGTGGCGACGGCGACCGGGTGGGCGTTGGATCCGGATACGGCGTCGTCGATCAAGGTTCATCTGTATGTGGGGTCTGCGGGTAAGGAGTATTCCGCTGACAAGGTGCGTGCGGATGTTGCTGCGGCGAATCCCGGGTATGGGGATCGGCATGGTTTCTCGGAGGCGTTGACGTTGCCGGTCGGGAAGTCGACGGTGTGTGCGTATGGGATCAATACGGGTCCGGGTGGTCATGTGCTGCTGGGTTGCAAGGAAGCGACGGTCGCGGCGCAGACCACAGATCGAGGCCGCGTCCCCTTCGGGAATTTCGAGGGCGTCGCCGTGGAGGCGGGTGCGGTCGTCGTGGGCGGCTGGGCCATCGATCCCGACACGACGAATCCCATCTCCGTGCACATCTACGTCGATTCGACGAGCTCCGCCCACTGGGCCGACAAGGAGCGGGCTGACGTGGCCGGCGCCTATCCGGGAACCGGAAGCAAGCACGGCTTCTCGGAGAGGCTGAGCACCTCGGCCGGAACGCATAATGTCTGCGTCTATGCGATCAACGACGGCGCGGGCGGCCACGTCCTGCTGGGTTGTAAGACGGTCACCGTTCCGTAGCACTCCGCAATCGGTGCGAAAGAAAGGCGGTCCCCCTCGCACGAGGGGGACCGCCTTTCTCTGCGGCTGCGTCGGCATGACGCGGTGGGCGATCAGCCCGGATTCGTCAGGTAGCGCTGGAGCGACTCGCGGTGGTCGGTCGGCGTGAATCCGCTCTCGCGGATCTTCTGCAGGTCGAGCCGGCTGTTGCCGGGCCGGGGCGAGACCGGGGCGGTCGCACCGGCGAAATAGTCGGCAGTCGAGACGCCGGTCACGCGGGCAGGGTCATGTCCGGTGCTTTCGAAGATCGACCGGGCGATGTCCGCCCACGACATCGCGTCGCCGGAGCCGGTGAGGTTGTACGTGCCGAACGGCGCTCGGCTCTCGACGAGGTGGCGGACGCCCGCAGCGATCTCGTCAGCGAAGCTCAGGCGGCCGACCTGATCGTCGACGACACTCGGCGACACACCCTTCTCCGCCAGGGAAGCCATGACGCGGACGAAGTTCTTGCCCTCTCCGATGACCCATGAAGTGCGGACGATGTAGTGCCGGGGCACGGTGCTGACGATTGCGTCGCCCGCGGCCTTGGTCTGGCCGTAGACGCCGAGCGGACGAATGGCGTCCTCTTCGGTGTACTCGCCGGCCTTGGTCCCGTCGAAGACGTAGTCGCTGGAGACATGGACGAGCGTGATGGCGTTCTCGGTGGCGACGCGCGCGATCGCAGCGACACCGGTGACGTTCGCGGCCCACGCGTCCGCGCGCCCAGCCGCTGTCTCTGCGACGTCGACCGCGGTGTAGGCCGCGGCGTTGATGATCGTGTCGTAGTCCCGCCAGCGACGTGACGAGGCGAAGGCGGGATCCGTGAGATCGAGCGAATCGCGACCGGCGTACTCGAATCGCGCCGCGTCTCCGAGAAGTCGGCGCAGGGCCAGGCCGAGCTGACCGTTGGCACCGACGATCAACGTCTTCTTCGGGGCGATCGGGCTGACGTCCGCGAGACGCGGGTGCGCGAGGTCCTTGGGGGAGATCTCGACCTCGGAGAGCGGGATGGGCCACGGGATCGAGACGGTCTCGTCAGCCAGATTCAGGAACGAGTAGTCGGCGTCGGCAGACCAGTGGTCGTTGACGAGGTACGCGTACGCCGTGTCGGCTGCGAGGGTCTGATAAGAGTTGCCGACGCCGCGCGGCACGAAGATCGCGCGGGAGGGATCGATCTCCGTCGTGAACACCGTGCCGAACGACGGACCTTCGCGCAGGTCGACCCACGCGCCGAAGATACGGCCGGTCGCGACCGACACCCATTTGTCCCAGGGCTCGGCGTGAATGCCGCGCGTAGTGCCGATCGCGTCGTTGAAGGACACGTTGTTCTGCACAGGTCCGAAATCGGGGAGTCCTGCAGCCACCATCTTCTCGCGCTGCCAGTTCTCCTTGAACCAGCCGCGGGAGTCGCCGTGGACGGGGAGTTCTGCGACGAGGAGACCGGGGATGGGCGTCTCGGTGATCGTGAGCGACTTGCCGAACTCCGTCATCACTGCCCCTTGGAGGCGTAGAAGGACTCGGTGGCGTCCTTGGACGGCGCCCACCACGCCTCATTGTCCCGGTACCACGCGATCGTGGAAGCGAGACCGGACTCGAAGTCGCTGAAGCGCGGCATCCAGCCGAGTTCGGTGCGCAGCTTCGTGGAGTCGATTGCGTAACGAAGATCGTGCCCTGCGCGGTCGGTGACATGGTCGTACGCGTCGGCAGGCTGTCCCATCTGCGCGAGGATGAGTTCCACGACCGACTTGTTGTCCTTCTCGCCGTCGGCGCCGATGAGATACGTCTCGCCGATCTCGCCCTTGTCGAGGATGGTCAGCACTGCGGAGGAGTGATCGTCCGCGTGGATCCAGTCGCGGACATTGAGTCCTGCACCGTACAGTTTCGGCCGGACGCCGCGGATCACGTTCGTGATCTGACGCGGGATGAACTTCTCCACGTGCTGGTACGGGCCGTAGTTGTTCGAGCAGTTCGAGATCGTCGCCTGCACGCCGAACGAGCGCACCCAGGCTCGCACCAGGAGGTCGCTGCCGGCCTTGGTCGAGGAGTACGGGGAAGAGGGGTTGTACGGCGTGGATTCGGTGAACCGCTCCGGGTCGTCGAGCTCGAGGTCTCCGTAGACCTCATCGGTGGAGATGTGGTGGAACCGTCGCTGATGGCGTCGCGCGGCCTCGAGCAGCGTGTACGTGCCGATGATGTTCGTGTCGAGGAAGGGGCGCGGGTCGTGGAGGGAGTTGTCATTGTGCGATTCGGCCGCGTAGTGCACGACCCCGTCGACGTCGGCGAAGAGATCGTCGACCAGCTCCGCATCCGTGATGTCGCCCCGCACGAAGCGGAAGCGGTCAGTGGGGAGACCAACGAGAGACGCCTCGTTGCCGGCGTACGTCAGTTTGTCGAGAACGGTCACGTGGGCGTCCGTGTTCTCGATGACATGGTGCACGAAGTTCGATCCGATGAATCCGGCACCGCCGGTGACGAGCAGTCTCTGCATGACGACCAGCGTACCGGGACCGCCGCCGAGGACTCGGGGCGTTTGTACAGGTGCGCGCGATCGGGGAGACTGTTACCCATGCGCGGAATCATTCTCGCCGGTGGGACTGGATCCCGGCTGCACCCGATCACCCTCGGCGTCTCCAAGCAGCTGGTCCCGGTGTACGACAAGCCGATGATCTACTACCCACTGTCGACACTCATCCTCGCGGGCATCCGCGACATCCTGATGATCACGACCCCCCACGACGCGGAGTCGTTCCATCGCCTCCTCGGAGACGGTTCGCAGTTCGGGGTCTCCATCACCTACAAGACCCAGCCGTCACCCGATGGGCTCGCACAGGCCTTCGTCCTCGGCGAGGAGCACATCGGGTCCGAATCCGCGGCCCTCGTGCTGGGCGACAACATCTTCTACGGGCAGGGGATGGGCACACAGCTGCGCCAGTACAACGAACTCGACGGGGGAGTTGTGTTCGGCTACTGGGTCGACGACGCGACCGCATACGGCGTCGTCGAGTTCGGCGAGGACGGCCGAGTCGTCTCCCTCGAGGAGAAGCCGGTCAAGCCGAAGAGCAACTACGCGGTCCCCGGACTGTACTTCTACGACAACGACGTCATCGAGATCGCGAAGGCGCTCAAGCCGTCCCCTCGTGGCGAGCTCGAGATCACGGATGTCAACCGCGTGTACCTCGACCGGGGAAAGCTCAAGGTGCAGCTCCTGACCCGCGGAACCGCGTGGCTGGACACCGGAACATTCGATTCGCTCGCAGAGGCCACCGACTTCATCCGCACGGTCGAGAAGCGCCAGGGGCTCTCCATCGGCTGCCCCGAAGAAGTCGCCTGGCGCATGGGATTCCTCACCGACGACGAGCTGCGCGAGCGCGCAGAGCCCCTCATCAAGAGCGGCTACGGGGAGTACTTGCTCAAGGCGCTCGCCCAGGGACGATGACCGCACGCGGTTTAGGATTGGCTGCGGTTCGCAAGGTCGATCCCGTGGCCTGATCACCGTGGTCAATCGCCGAAGAGCTGCTGGAGAGTCGCAGAAGTATGACAAGCATGAGTCGGGTGCCGGGTGTTTTTCCGGTTGGTGGTCGTCGGCTTGTGGTGTACGTGGTCTATGACCGGCGTGGGGATGTGGACGATTATGTTCCGTTCGCGTTGGCGGGTCTTCGTGAGCATGCGGCGCATGTTCTGGTGGTCGTGAACGGTGCGTTGTCGGATGCGGGTCGGGTTGCGCTCGAGTCGGTCTCGGATGAGGTGCTGGTTCGGGAGAACTCCGGGTTCGATATCTGGGCGCACAAGGATGCGTTGGATCATGTGGGTGCGCGGATCGCGGAGTTCGATGAGGTTCTGCTGACGAATGACACGTGGTTCGGGCCGGTGCGTCCGTATGGTCCGGTGTTCGAGCGGATGGGTGAGCGGTCGACGGATTTCTGGGGGATGACGGATCACGCGCGTGAGGTGCCGAATCCGTTCACCGGGAAGGGTGTTCTTCCGTATCACCTGCAGTCGTTCTGGATCGCGGTGCGGCGGGAGATGTTCCTGTCGGATGCGTGGGTGCAGTATTGGCGTGATCTGCCGGAGATGCCGTCGTATTTCGATGCGGTGCTGAAGCACGAGACGATCTTCACGGAGCATTTCGCGGAGCGTGGATTCACGCATGACGTCGCCTACCCCTCCGCCGACTACCCGACGGATCACCCGGCGCTCTTCAACGCGGATCTGCTTCTGCGTGATGACTGCCCCCTTCTGAAACGGCGGCAGTTCTTCCACTATCCGCCCTACCTCGATCGGCACGCGGTCATCGGTCGACGGGTCCTGCGCGACGTGGAGGACTACGGCTATCCGATGCCGGTGCTCTGGCAGAATCTCGCGCGCAACGTGGCGCCGAAGGTCCTCAACGCCGATGCCGGAATGATGGAGGTCCTGCCGGACGTCGACGTCTCCTACGACCCCGAGCGGCCGTATCGCATCGCCGTGATCGCGCACGTTCCGCACGCAAGAGACCTCGATGAACTCCTGTCGTCGACCGACGACATCGGGCAATCCCACACACTCTTCGTGACGACCACGACGGACGAGGATGCGGCGACGATCACACAGCGCCTGGCCGAGCAAGGAACCGGGGATCGTGCGGCGAGCGAGGTACGCGTCGTGCCCGCGCGCGGACGGGACATGAGCGCGTTCTTCGTAGGGATGCGGGACGTCCTCGTCAGCGGAGACTTCGATCTCATCGTGAAGGTTCATACCCGAAGGCCGAAGAACCGATCCGCCAACGCCATTCGCTATTTCCGGCGCCACCAGGTGGACAATCTGCTCGGGAGCCCTGGCTATTTCGCCAACGTGCTCGCGCTCTTCCAGCGCGAGCCCGGGCTCGGCATCGTGATGCCGCCGATGATCCACGTGGGATACGCCACGCCGGGCAAGGGCTGGGCCTACTACCTTCCGCGGGCGAAGGAGGTCGCTGCGCAGCTCGGAATCCGGGTGCCGTTCGACGGCGTCTCCCCGCTCGCGCCGTTGGGTGGGATGTGGATCTGCCGCCCCGCTGCGCTCGCGCCGCTGACGCGGCCCGACTGGCGGGTCGAAGACTTCGACAAGCCGTCGAAGAGACGCAAGGCGGACCTCGCCCGAGTACTGGAGCGTCTCGTCGTGTACGGCGCCGGCGAGGACGGCTTCCATGCCAGGACGGTGATGAGCCTCGAACATGCCGGGATCAGTCATGTCTCGATGGAGTACAAGCTCGACCAGCTGGCATCGACCACGCCGGGATATCCGATCGAGCAGATCCAGTTCCTGCATCGGGCCGGCTGGATCGGCAAGGGAGGCGCGGTGGCGATGCTGCGCATGTACTTGAACCTGAACCATCCTGCTCTTGTGGAGCGCGTTCGTCCGGTGGTCCGTCCGGTGACGAGTATTCTCCGACGCGCGGTAGGAGCAGCCAGAGGAGCGCAAAAGCTCCTGATCGGTGCAGTGAAGGGGGCGCGGTCATGAGTCGGGTGCCGGGTGTTTTTCCGGTTGGTGGTCGTCGGCTTGTGGTGTACGTGGTCTATGACCGGCGTGGGGATGTGGACGATTATGTTCCGTTCGCGTTGGCGGGTCTTCGTGAGCATGCGGCGCATGTTCTGGTGGTCGTGAACGGTGCGTTGTCGGATGCGGGTCGGGTTGCGCTCGAGTCGGTCTCGGATGAGGTGCTGGTTCGGGAGAACTCCGGGTTCGATATCTGGGCGCACAAGGATGCGTTGGATCATGTGGGTGCGCGGATCGCGGAGTTCGATGAGGTTCTGCTGACGAATGACACGTGGTTCGGGCCGGTGCGTCCGTATGGTCCGGTGTTCGAGCGGATGGGTGAGCGGTCGACGGATTTCTGGGGGATGACGGATCACGCGCGTGAGGTGCCGAATCCGTTCACCGGGAAGGGTGTTCTTCCGTATCACCTGCAGTCGTTCTGGATCGCGGTGCGGCGGGAGATGTTCCTGTCGGATGCGTGGGTGCAGTATTGGCGTGATCTGCCGGAGATGCCGTCGTATTTCGATGCGGTGCTGAAGCACGAGACGATCTTCACGGAGCATTTCGCGGAGCGTGGATTCACGCATGACGTCGCCTACCCCTCCGCCGAGATCGGGACGAAGAACCCGTCGCTCTATCGCGCGGAAGCGCTGCTCGACGCCGGCTGTCCTCTCCTCAAGCGCCGCCCGTTCATGCAGTGGCCGCCATACCTGGATCGGCATGCGGTCGTCGGCCGCTGGACGCTCGAAGCCGCGGAGCGGTACGGGTACCCCATGGACCTGTTCTGGCAGAACGCGGCGCATACGATCGCGCCGAAGGATCTGAACACCGATGCGTCGATGCTCGAGGTGCTTCCGGACGTCGATGTGTCGTACGACCCGGATCGACCGCTTCGGACCGTCGTGATGGCACACATCTTCTACGTCGAGATGACGGACGAGATGCTCGATCGGGCCGATACGCTTCCCAGCGCCTACGACCTGGTCGTCACGACACCGGATGCCGATCGGGCCGCACAGATCCGTGCGGTGATCGAGCACCGGGGTCCGCGACAGGGCACGGTCGACATTCGCGTTCTGCCATCGAACGACGGGCGGGACCAGAGCGCCTTCCTCATCGAATGCCGGGACGTTCTGCTCTCGGATGACTACGATCTGGTCGTGAAGATCCATTCCAAGAAGACGCCTCAGGACGGCTTCAACGTCGGTCGTCACTTCAAGGAGCAGCAGTTCGACAACCTGCTGAACAGTCCCGGGTACACAGCGAACCTCGTGGCACTCTTCCAGCGGGAGCCGGGTCTCGGCCTCGTCTTTCCTCCGATGATCCACATCGGCTATCCGACGCTGGGCAGGGGATGGTCGGTGAACAAGGAGGGTGCGGAGAAGATGTCGGCGGAGCTCGGCATCCATGTCCCTCTCGATGACATCTCGCCGCTCGCACCCTTCGGCTCCATGTACATCGCCCGTCCCCAGGCGCTGCGGGTTCTCGTGGAGCACGAGTGGTCGTACGAGCAGTTCGGCGGCGCCGAGGCGTATCGCGACGGCGGCCTCGCGCACATTCTCGAGCGGATGCCCGCGTACGCCGCAGGCGAGCTCGGATACCACGTGCGCACGGTGAGCACGACGGAGTACATGGCGATCAGCCATACCGCGTTGGAATTCAAGCTCGACGAGATGGCGGTCACGACGCCGGGGTACGCCTACGAGCAGATCGAGTTGCTGCGGCGCGCGGGCTTCGTCGGTACGGGGTCGGCGTCAGACTTTGCAAGAATGTACATGCGCATCAACTTTCCCGGAACGGGTGCGCGGGTGCGCGGGATCATGGCGTCGAACAGCATCGTGGGCAAAGTGGCCCGGACGGTGCGGCGTCCCGGAGCGACGATTCGTCGCGTCTTCGGTCGCTGATACGCATCGGGATGAAGACGACGGCAGCGGATTCGCGGAAGTGTGAGTGAGAGCCTTGGATACCTTGGAACGATTTGAACGGCTCGAGAGCGAGCCGTTCTCGACGATCGACACACGCGGACTCCGTGTACGCGGAGGAAAGCTCCGTGAACTGGTCTCGCGCCGAGAGCTGCTGAGCCTTCTCATCCGCCGCGACCTGCAGGCTCGGTATCGCGACAGCTTCCTGGGCTTCCTCTGGACCGTCATCCGGCCCCTGATCCAGTTCCTGATGTACTACGTCGTCCTCGGCCAGTTCCTGCGCGCGGCCGAGGGCATCCCGGACTTCGCGATCTACCTGTTCTCCGGCCTGACGCTGTACGTCTTCTTCAACGACATGATCGCCGGGTCCACGGGGTCGATCCTGAACAACGCGGCCCTGGTGAAGAAGATCTACCTGCCCCGTGAAGTCTTCCCCCTGGCGAGCATCGGCGCTGCGGGATTCATGGGTGCGGTGCAGCTCGGTGTGCTGTTGATCGCGGCGATCCTTTTCGGCGCCCTGCCGGAACCTGCGCAGATGCTGTGGTTCTTCCCGTCGCTGCTCCTCATCGGCGTATACGGTCTCGCCTTCGGATTGCTGCTCTCCGCAGCCAACGTGTACCTGCGTGACATGCAGTACCTCACCGAGGTCGTACTCATGCTCGCCATGTGGGCGTCTCCCATCGTCTATTCCTGGTCGATGGTGAAGGACGTCCTCTTCCGCTTCTCGCTTCCGGAATGGTTCATCGAGATCTATGCGGCGAACCCGCTGACGATCGCCGTCCTCGGATTCCATCGTGCCTTCTGGGGCGCAGGGACAGACGCCGACTACCCGGCCAACCTCGGCCTGCGCATGCTGATAGCCACGATCATCGGCCTCGCCCTTCTCTGGATAGCGCATCGCGTGTTCGTGCGCGTCCAGGGCAACTTCGCACAGGAGCTGTGATGACGACCATCCAAGGACCGGACATCATCCGTCTCGATTCGGTGACCAAGCAGTTCACGGTCCGCAAGGACAACAGCCTCAAGGACCGGATCGTCCACCTGGGTCGACTGGGCAAGGACTTCCGCGAGGACTTCGTCGCGGTCGACGATGTGACCATGCAGATCCAGGCGGGCACGACCGTCGGTCTGCTCGGTGCCAACGGATCGGGCAAGTCGACGCTGTTGAAGCTCATTGGCGGCATCATCTCGCCGACCACGGGCACCGTGCAGACCCGAGGTCGCATGGCTGCGCTGCTCGAGCTCGGCGCCGGGTTCCATCCTGACCTCAGCGGCCGCGAGAACGTCTATCTCAACGCATCCATCCTGGGTCTTTCTCGCGCTGAGACCGACCGGCAGTTCGACGACATCGTCGAGTTCAGTGGAATCGGTTCGTTCATCGACACGGCGGTCAAGTTCTACTCGTCGGGGATGTACGTCCGCCTGGCATTCGCCGTCGCGGTCCACACCGACCCCGACCTGCTGCTCGTCGATGAGGTGCTCGCCGTCGGCGACGAGACGTTCCAGCGCAAGTGCATGGACCGCATCTCGCAGTTCCGTGCGGAAGGACGGACCATCGTCCTCGTGAGCCATTCGGCCCAGCAGGTGGCCGAGCTCTGCGATCGTGGCATCGTGCTGAGCTCGGGGCGCGTGATTCACGACGGCGACACGAACGATGCGATTCGTGTTCTGCGCGAGTCCCTCGAACTGCGGCGACGCGCGTCGGGCGGTGCGTCGGACGCCCAGCCGATCCGCGTCACGAAGGTCGAGCTCCTCGACTCCCGAGACGAGCTTGCCGACACGATCGTGTCGGGGGAGCCGATGACGATCCGTGTGCACGTCGCCGCCGATCATCGCTTCGACCGATGGGATGTCGGTTTCAGCATCGACACGCCCTTCGGGCACATGGTGCTCGCATCGAACACCGAGCTCCTGGGCCGCGAGCTGGAGCCGATCGACGGCGAGACGACGGTGGATCTGCGGATCGCGAGTCTTCAGATCGGCCGGGGGCAGTACTTCATCAACGCGAATGTCGCCGGTGTCAGCGAAGTCAGCACCCACGCGCTGATGCAGGGTGCGATGTTCAACGTCGAGGGCGCCGAGGGAACGATGGGGTCATCCTCCGCGTTCATCACCGTTCCGGGGTCCGACGTTCGCAGCTGATCCAGGCGGCCGGCGAGGATCAGTCCTCGGCCGGCACTGCCTCTTGCGTGGAGCCGCTCCGATGCGCGAGGACCGCATCGAGCAGTTCCTTCGCGCGCGCATCGAAGGAGTGGCGCCGGCGGACCTCCGCGGATATCTCGGCGAGCTCGGCGTCTTCAGGGAACAAGGAGTCGAGCGGGCTGGCGACGAGCTCCAGAAGCTCCGGCGTCGTCCGGTAGGTGCGTACGGCACCAGCGAAGAGTTCGGAGATCCCGGAGACATCGTCGCTGATCGCTCGACCGCCGGCGGAGACGACGTCGAAAAGGCGGTTCGATACGAAGCCCTCGCGCTGCATCGCGGGCCAATGATCGTTCATCACCGCTCCGGCCGACTCGTACACGAGCGGGAGCTCCTCGTTCGGCACGTGAGTCCCGGCGATGGCGGAGGCGGGGATGAAACCGCGCCAATCCGGTCCGTAGACGCGCAGCGGCGCGCCCGCGCGCAGGGGTTCGACGACAGACGGTCTGACGATTCCTCGAGCTGTGCCGACGAAGACGAGATCTGCGGACCGCTGGACCCCGTGCGGTGAGAATCGGGTGGTGTCGGTGCACTGCAGCAGCGGGAGCACTGCACGTCCTAGGCGTACCGACGCCTCGGCGCTCCAGGTGTCGGAGGCGGCGTAGACGAGGTCGAACCGCCCGACCTCGTCGGCCGTGATCTCGTCGGGATGGCTGATGATCCACTGGATCGTCGTTGCGGACTCGGGAGGCTCGATCCGTTCAGGGCCGCGGAGGATGAGAGAAACATCGTCGAGATCCACGGTCGCGCGGTGTGCCGCCGGCCGGGCATCGACGGCGACGTACTGACCGAGTCGTTCCAGTGCCGAGGCGAGGCCGCGCGCGAAGTGCGTGTCTCCCCAGGATTCTCCGCGCGTGCCCGCGGGGGCGGCGGTCTTGATCGCCCAGCGGAGCCGCGGAACCGACTCCCCGTCGGCGAGAGCGAAGCGTTCGAGGGGGCGACGTCGCAGAGAGGGGCCGCGGACGTCCGCGACCGCGAACTCCAGGCCACGATGCGGCGCGAGTACGTCCAGCACCGTGTCGGCAACGTCGGCGATCGGCTGCGAGGCGAAACTCCTCGAGCTCGTCGCCGAGGCGCTCAGCAGCGTGTGCGGCTGGGATCGATCGCCGATCCGGTACGCACGAACGGGGGCGTCCAGACTCGCGGTGGGGATGCGCTCACCGAGACCGCGGACGTCCTCGATCGGGTGTCCGGCGAACAGCGCGATCGTCCGTCCGCCGTACGCCGCTGTGGCGGCTGAGACGATCGAGCCGTCTGGTGCGAGCCAGAGGGGTTGCACGGGGCGGGAGTCCGCCTCCGTAAGAAGCGCCCGCACCGCCGCTGATGAGATCGCAGCGCCGGCTCCGCGCACGAGGAGCATCGTGCTGTCGGGGGTCGCGCTTTCGAGTGCCAAGGCGGCGCGGCCGGCGACGACAGCGGTGTCGTCGTGCCACAGCGTCACCTGTGCTGCGGCGACGCGCAGATCGGCAGGCGCAGACGCCTCCAGAGCGAGGACGACGGTCGTGTCACCGTCCGCGGCAAGTGGGGTGAGCACCGCGAGAGTCGCGCCGTCGCCGTCGTCAGCACCGAGGTGCCAGATGATGACGCGTGACGAGCTGATCGCGCCGGACGGAGCAACCTGCTCCGCGGGGTTCAAGCCCAGTGCCGCGGACCGGAGGAGGTCGATGAGAGTGACTGCTCGCAAATGCGGTGCCGAGCCGATGATCACCTCCCCGCCGTCGCGCAGTCGACGCCAGGCGTGCCCCAGCGGACCGCCGGGCGCGGTGACGCTCTCCGGATGTGCGGTCGCGTAGGCCGGAGCATCCCAGCTCATCGTCGTCGACACCTTCGCCGGATCGCTGACGAGATAGGCGTAGAGAGCGGGAACGCGGTCATTGTCCGGGAGCTGCGCGGACACGTGCCGCTCGAGGAAGAGCGGATTCAAGGAGAAGCCCCGCCGGAACCCACCGCGGACGTAGGACCGCACCGCGCGACGAGTGGAGGTCGGCCGCCCGAGCTGCAGCCGAACGAAATCGGCGTCGACGATGTCCGCGCGACGAATGACGCGGCACCAGTAGAGGCGGTCGGCGGCAGCGAGGAGGGGACTGATCACCGGGGCTGATCGCGATGCGCGCCACAGGCGTCTGAGACGGTTGAGCACCCTGGGAGTCTATGGGGTCGGCTCAAGGAAGTGCTGAGCAGGGGAATGGTAGCCTCGAACGATCGGTCACTTCGGCAGCCTGACAGGAGTACTTGTGCCTGACTCTTCTGCGCGTGTCGGCATCGTCGTGAGAACGAAGGATCGACCTACGCTTCTCGCCAGGGCGCTGGACGACATCATCGGCCAGGAATTTACGGCCTGGCACGTCGTGATCGTCAACGACGGTGGGCAGTCCGATGCGGTCGCCTCGCTCGTCGACGCACTGGATGCGAGCGTCCGATCGAAGATCTCCGTCATCGACCACGAGGTCTCTCTCGGCAGATCTGCGGCGGCGAATGCCGGGGTGGGCGCCCTGTCGACCGAATACGTCGTCCTCCACGACGATGACGACCTCTGGGATACCGTGTTCCTCGCCCAGTCGGTGGAGTGGCTCGATGCGACACCCACCGATATCGGTGTCGTCTCCCGCACGGAGATCGTGTACGAGAGTCTCGAAGGTGAGAACTTCGTCGAGACCGGTCGCGAGCCCTTCTGGGCCGACATGAAGCAGATCAGCTATTCCGAGCTGCTGCAGGTGAACAGGTTCGTGCCGATCGCGTACGTCTATCGACGCGTGGTCCACGATGAGGTGGGACTGTATCGGGTCGACATCCATGCGGCCGAGGACTGGGAATTCAACCTTCGCGTGAGCAGGAAGTACCCGATCGGTTTCATCGGCGGGCCCGCGCGGGCCTTCTGGATGCAGCGTCGGGACGTGACCGGTGCGCTGGGCAACAGCATGTTCGTTCTCGCTGATGAGCACGAGTACTACGACCGGCTGATCCGCGACGAGGCTCTCCGCGCGTTCACCACCGCCCACGGAGACGGGCTGGCGCTCTACCTCGCTCGTTTCGTGCAGGACGAAGTGGCACGGCAGCTCGACGCGCGCCGTTCGATCGGTGATCGGCTGATCTCGGTCGTGCGCGGACGTCGACGTAAGGATGCACGGTGAGGGGAACCACGATGGCCACTCTGCTGACGGCTCAGAG
Source organism: Microbacterium sp. LWO13-1.2 (assembly GCF_038397725.1). Taxonomy (NCBI): domain Bacteria; kingdom Bacillati; phylum Actinomycetota; class Actinomycetes; order Micrococcales; family Microbacteriaceae; genus Microbacterium; species Microbacterium sp. LWO13-1.2. Next base: position 3,583,609 of record NZ_CP151634.1, on the reverse strand, counting down.
GCTCGTGATGCCGGCGGACGAGCGTCGGGACGCGATCGCTCTCTACGCGAGAGGGCGAGCCGAGATTCTCGGGCGCACGACGATTCGGGTGGCAGCCGGCGCGCACGCGTCGTTCGCCACGTACTTCAACGCCTTCCCCTGGGGGATCTGGTCTCAGAACACCTCGGTTCGGTCGCCCGCGCTCCGGCTCGAGGTGGAGGGGGCAGCGGTCCTCACCGTCCACAGCGTCACCACCAGCGGCATCCGCACGGTCGTCAGCGAACTCAGCGTCGTCGGGGGCGACATCGAGTTCGATCTCGAAAGCATCCCGGTGGACGCCAGCTGGCTCTGGTTGGAAGTGCATGCAGGCCAGGATGATGTCGTCCTTCGGGACGTTCAGTGGCTCGTGCAGGCGGACGAACATCAGGACGTGCGCCCGGCAGTCGCCGTCACGACCATGAACCGCGTCGATGACTGCCTCCGTCTTCTCCGTGCGCTGGGGAGCGACGGGCTGCCGGATCTGCTCTCGCGTGTCTTCATCGTGGATCAGGGGTCGCAACCGATCGGCTCCACGGCGGAGGTCGGCGCGCTGGCGCCCGGCGTCGATGTCCGGGTCATCGTGCAGGACAACCTCGGCGGCTCCGGCGGTTTCAGCAGAGGGATGATCGAGGCGCTGGACACCGATGCGACCCACGTCCTCCTTCTCGATGACGATGTGATGCTCGAACCCGAATCGATCCGCCGAATGTGCGCCTTCGCGTCTGTCGCTGCCGACGCGCCGCTCGTCGGCGCCCAGATGCTGAGCCTGATCGACCCGACCGTGCTGCACTCGATGGGCGAGGTCGTCGACCGGCGCACCATGTGGTGGGTCGCCACCGAGCCCGAGATGATCGCGGCCGACCTCGCAGAGCACCCGATCGAGTCCACCCCGGCGTTCTTCAATCAGAAGCCCGTCGACTTCAACGGCTGGTGGATGTGCCTCATCCCGCTGGCCGTCGTTCGCGAGGTCGGTGCGGCGCTGCCGTACTTCATCAAATGGGACGACGCGGAGTACGGTCTGCGCGCATCGGCCGCCGGCCATCGGACGATCACCTTGCCAGGCGCCGCCCTGTGGCATGTGCCCTGGACCGCGAAAGACGACGGACTCGATTGGCAGGCGTACTTCCAGCTGCGCAACCGGGTGGCGACAGCCCTCGTGCACTCGCGGCGCCCCCGGCGGGTTCTGAGCGACAGTTGGCGGAACGATGTCAACCACCTCATCGGCATGCAGTACGGCGCGGCTGAGCTGCGTTGCATGGCGCTCCGCGACATTCTGAGCGGTCCCGAGCACCTGCAGAGCACGCTCCGTACTCGCCGCGCGGAGTTGCAGAATCTTCTGAGGTCGAGCGGACAGGCGGTGATTCCGACTCCGGAGGCCGTGTCGTCGCAGGACAGTCCTCCGATTCCGGATGCTCCCCGCGGCGCGGTCGGGAAGATCGCCAGAATGGCCAGAGTCCTCGTGCACCAGCTGCGCCCGTCGCGCGCCGTCAATCACCCCCGGATTCCGAGAGACATGGGGCGGTGGTGGTTGCTCGGAGTTCTCGACGGCGCTTCGATGGAGAGCGCGGCAGGTACGGGGATCTTCGCACTGAGGCGCAAGAGGTCGACGGCTTTCCGTCTCCTCGCTCAGACCATGCTGCTCCGGGCGCAGTTGTGGCTCAGGTGGAGATCTCTCTCGCGGTCCTACCGATCGGCGGCCACGACGTTGACCCAGCCGTCCGAATGGCGGGCGATCTGGGGCTCGGCGACCGACTCGATCTGAGCTGCTCCGCCGTCAGTGGCGGCGGCGCAGCGTGCCGTCCGGCGCGAGATTCATCCGTCACCCCACGGGTGCGGATGCCTCCAGCGGCGCGGACGTCGTCTTCGCGTCCGCCGGAATGCGCTCCCATGTGAACCAGATGAGTGCTCCGAGGACGGCCGCGAACGCGAGCGACCCGAGAACCCAGACCGTCATCGGTGAAGGGCCGAAGTCCCACCACCACTCGATTGCGCGGTCGAGGTTCAGCGCCGAGACATCGGCGCCGGTGATGTAGCGCCGCAAGTTGGTGTGCAGGGCGAGGCTGTTCGCGCCGACGAGACCGATGCCGACCACGAGAAGCTGAACGCGCCCCAGGCCCAGCGTCGATCTGCGGGCACCGAGGATCATGGCACCGACGAACATGATCATGAGCGGATAGATGTATCGGGGCTGCACGCCGACACCGACCAGGATCCCCTCCCGCACCAGGATGTAGAGGGGCACGGCGACCAACGCGGCGCTTGTGGCCAGGATCGGGATCCACTTGCGGCTGGTGGACGAGCGCAGGCCCCAGAACGCGATGGCCGCGAACAGTGCGAAGCTCGTTCCCCACACCAGATCAGGCATCTCGGTGTCGAGCCATCCGAGGCCCCAGAGCCCCAGGGATCCGATCCAGAGCTGCGGGAGCGCCTGCAGGTTCGCCAACACGAGCGACAGAAGCGGCTTGTCGGGAGTGCCGGTCTCTGCGGTGAGCACACCGGACTGTCCTGCGGTCAGGAAGAGCGCGATGGCGATGACGATGAGCGCAGCGGGAAGAAGCAGCTGAATCGCGAAGCGGCGGTTCGGACGGAAGGCGAGTGCGACAGCGATCAGAACCGCGAGGACTCCGTATGCCGCGGAGTCTCCTCTGGCTCCTGCCCCGATGACCATCAGCGCCGTGGCGGTGATCGCGAGGCCGACCTTCTTCCGCCCGGTCTGCTCGAAGAATCCCCAGACGGCCAGCCACAGTCCGCTCGCCTGGATCACGGCCCAGCTGCTGGGGTTGGCGCTGGGGATGAGGAACATGCCGAGGGGGACGATCCCGATCAACGAGGCCCAGATCAGAGTCGGACGCATCCGCAACGGAAGAAGGAAGAAGAGCGCGCTGAGCACGCCGACGTACAGCAGCGCATTGAAGGTTCGCATGAGGATGATCGAGAGCGGGAGGTCGTCGCTGACGAAAGTGCTCATCACCGCGTAGAACACCGGCGGGTAGCCGTTGTCGATCCAGTTCCCGCGTTCGGTCGGCGCCATCGCGTTCTCGTCGAGATTGCAGGACGCCGATTGATCAGGATGGAACGCGAAGCAGGCCGACGCGCCGGTGAGATCTGCAGGCAGCAGCCGGACCGTATCGGTGCCATCGATCTCGCAGCGCCCCTCGACGTCGCCTGTGGCGCACCAGATGCTCCCCATGTGGTAGTCCTCGTCGGGGCTGGATCCAGGCGGCGACGATGCCCCCCATGCCAGGAGTGCGATGAACATGGCGAAGGGAACGATAAACCCAACGACGATCCGGCGTGCGCGGCGAGTCATCTCGTCGGTGCTCCTCGATCTTGACGGCGACCGGCCTACGGGCGGTTTCGTCGGCTTCTGGTGTCGCGGGTAGGCTTGATTGGTGCCTTACCCAGAGCAATATCCTACCTGCGCATGCGCGAACCGCCGTGATCTGCGGCGTCCCGCTGCGAGCTGGTGCGGGCTTTGAGCCTCCCCTCGAGCGGAGATGATCTCCGCGATGCAGAACTGACCGTCGTCATTCCGTCGTACAACTCGGCGACCTGGCTCCCGTCGACGATCGACGCCCTCGCCGAATCCGTGCGGGTGGCCGGGGTCGCTGTCGAAGTTCTCGTGATCGACGACGGCAGCGAAGACGACACCGTCGCGATCGTCGGGTCGCTGGCAGGAGCCTTCCCCGGCGACCTGCGTGTCGTGCGTCAGGAGAATCAGGGACGTTTCCTGGCCCGCTGGGCGGGTATCCAGCAGGCGAGAGCGGAGCACGTGCTGCTGCTCGACTCCCGGGTGCTGCTGGGGCCTCGCTCGCTCGGGCATGTCATGTCGGGAGTCGCCGCCGAACCGCAGATCGCCGGCTGGAACGCTCACGTCGACATCGACCCCGATGCGCCACTGGTCGGGCATTTCTGGGAAGTCCCGACCCACGTCTTCTGGGGTGCCTACCTCCGCGCACCGCGGCCGTTCGACCTGACGGGAGCGAACTTCGATTCGGCGCCCAAGGGGACGACGGCGTTCCTGGCCCGCAAGGACGTCCTCACAGCGGCGTTCGAACAGGCGTGGCCGGACGGCGACGCCAAACTGATGTCGGACGACACGAAGATCCTCCGTTGGCTGGCCGACTTCGGCGGCATCCGTCTGGATCCTGGCTTCTCGGTGATCTATCGTCCGCGGACGACGGTCAAGGGCTTCGTCAAGCATTCGCTCGACCGCGGGACCATGTTCGTCGACAGCTACGCCGGCACGACCCTGTTGCGTTCGGCCGCCATCCTGATCGCCTCGATCGCGCCGGTCGTTGTTCTCGGCGCGATCGTCGCCCTGGCCGCAACGGGGGCGTGGCCCGGTGCCCTCCTGGTTCTCGGGGCCGTCCTCCTGCTGCTTCTCGTGCCGCTCGTTCCGGCAGCGATCAACCGCTGTCCCGGTCGCGGTCTGGCCGCCTACTGCGTCATTCTTCCCGTCTTCACCGTCCCGTTCTGGTTCGGCCTTGTGCGCGGTGTCTTCGTGCACCGGAGGGCTTTTGCACGGCGAGCTGAAGCCGCGTCTGCTGGAAAGGCAAAGCAATGATCATCTTCATCTACGGCACCACCGCCGAGGCCATCAAGCTCGCCCCGATCATGCGCAGGCTCGACGCGAAGGGCGTGCCCTACGAGCAGTGGGTGACCTACCAGCACACCGATTCGCTGCGCAAGGCGATCCCCGAGCTCGGCCTCACCGCGCCCGATCGGGTGCTCGCCGATGGCTACAAGGGCAAGCCGTTGAAGTCCCCGTTGCAGATGCTGCGCTGGATGCTCGACGTCGGGCGCTGGTCCGTCTCCCATGTGCGGGCGATTCGGCGTTCACTGCCGGAGCGCTCCATCGTCCTCGTGCACGGAGACACGATGACGACAGTGCTCGGCACCTTCATCGGTCGCCGCCTCGGTCTGCCGGTCGCTCACGTCGAAGCCGGCCTGCGTTCGGGTGACTGGCGGCATCCCTTCCCGGAGGAGCTCGATCGCAGGATCGTCGGGCGCCTGGCAAGGATCCACTACGCACCGACCGAGGACGAAGCGAACAATCTCGCCGGTCGGAAGAACGTCATCATCACTCACGGCAACACCGCGAAGGATGGCGTGAGGGACGCCGCTGAAACCGCGGTCACGAGCGAGGACGACTTCGGTCTCGTGCTCCTGCACCGGTTCGAATTCATCTCGAACACCGCGCTCGTCGCTGCGACCCTGCGCACGCTCGACGCGCACAGCCGTCTGCCGCTGAAGTTGGTCGTCGACGCCTATTCGCGAGATGCGGTCGAAGGGACGATCAGCGAACTCGGACTCACGAAGTTCAGCATCACGCCGAAGCTCGAGCATGGAGCGTTCGTCGCCGTCCTGCGAGCGGCGAAGTTCGTCGTCACGGACTCCGGCGGAATCCAGGAGGAGGCCGCCGAACTTGGAACCCCGACGCTGATCCACCGCAAGGTGTCCGAGCGCGGCGATGGACTCGGCACCAACGCGATCCTGTCGGGATGGGACCAGGCGCGCATCGAGGACTTCCTGGGGCGCTACGAGGACTACCGAGTGCTCGACGTGGATCGTGGAGATTCTCCCTCGGACATCATCGTCGAGGACCTCACGCGTCGCGGGTTCGCGCGAGCCGCCGCCTCTTCGCTCTGACGCCCGCTGCGGCGTCAGTCGGCCCGCTGAGGTCGCGACGTCATTCCGCCGCGGAGGAGAGCCGCAGTCGCTTGGCGCGACGCGTCCCGACGATGTCCAGCAGGATGAACCCCACGAGCACGGCTGCTCCGATCAGGCCGAAGGCCGTCAGCATCGCTGAGACGTCCGGAATCGTTGCGGTGAACGTGATCCACTGGGCGGCGACCGCGCAGAGAAGGAGCGCTGCCGCCGCAGGGGAAGCCGTACTCGTCATTCTGATCATCATCCCCTGGGCTGCGATCCAGGGCAGGTAGGCGATCGACGCGGGAACCAGGAAGTTCGCCGCCTGACGGTAGTCCTCGCCGTAGAGGAAGATGATCATCCAGTCGCCCAGGAGCGCGAAGATTCCGATCATCGCAACGCCGGTGACGAGTGTCAGCGCGAGGGTGACGACCACGCCGAGGCGGGCCAGCTTGTCGTTGTCTCGATTGCGCACGAATCGGGGGAGGAGGTAGAGCGACAGCGTCGTCGGAATGAGGAATCCGGTCTTCACCAGAATCGCTGCGGAGGCGTACGTTCCGGCCAGGTGCGCCTCCGCTCCTGCGCGGAGAAAGATCGTATCCGAGTTCGTCAGCCAGGCGAAGGCGATCGAGAGCACCATGATCGTCAGCCCGGCCACGCTGAAGACGCCACGCGTCGGGCGCGCCACGCCTCTCGCGGTCCAGAGTGTTCCGGCGACGGTGAACACGAGGGCAGCGAGGACCGCCCCGATCATCCCGCCCAGGCCGGTCGCCGTGGCGACCACGATGACCGCGAACACGACGCGCGCGATCTGCGAGATCGTGGACCATTGCACGGCATGATTGACGCGACCTGACCCTTGCAGGAGTCCCACGGCGTCGGCGAAGACGAAGCTGAAGGGAATCGTGACCGCCGCGGCGATGACGACGGCGGGCGTCGTTCCGAGTGCACCCGCCAACCAGGGAGAGATGGCGGCGACCGCCCCGCCGCCGGCGAGACCGAGAACGATGGCCTCGGTCGGAAGACGGTCGCGCAGGCGCTGTGGCGAAGGCGACGCGATCGACACCGCCGCGGCGGTCTGCACCGCGACGGCTGTCTGCAGCGAGCCGCTTCCGATCGCAGCCACGTTGACGATCACGAAGAACGCGGCGAGGAGTCCGAAGTCGTCGGGGGAGAGGTACCGTGCGCTCACGAGATGGAACGCGAACGAGGCGATGATGCCGAGCCCGCTGGCGAACGCGACGATGATCAGCGGCTTGGCGTGCGTCTGAAGATGACCGCCGAGCCCGCTACGGGTGGGGACGGCGATCGACTCGGCGGGATCGGTGCCAGTCGCCGGAGTCATGTCGTCGCTCGAATCGCCGCCGCGATGTTCACTGCTCATTGTGCAGCCGCGACGCAGGCGCCTGAAGTTCCTCGACGTCGGCACGCAGCAGCGCGACTTCTTCGGCGACCCGTCGGACCTCGTCCTCCGCCTGCGACAGTTCCCAGGAGAGGTGGAGCGTGACGCCGACCAGCAGAACAAGCGCGAGCGCGAAGATGAGGTTCGACGGGACCTCGACGCCGAGAACGTTCGAGAGTCCGATGAGGAGCCCAGGGAAGACGGCGAGGACCAGCATCGTCAGGCCGATGACGAGCCACATGATCGCGTACTTCTCCCGGAGCTGGCGCCGCAGCAGGAGTACGAAGATGACGGCGAGCACGGTGACCGCGAAGGCGATGCCCAGAATGATGATCATGACGACGCTTCCTTGGTGTGGCGCCCGCGCATGAGGGCCAGCGAGAGCGCGAAGACCGCTCGCATCAGGTATCTCGCGGCGCTGAATGGATCATGGCTGGGCTTTCCATGCACCCGAGGGCGCATGGCGACCGGGATCTGCGTGACGGTCAGGCCCGCGTGGATCGCGCCGACGAGGGAGTCGATGGTGTCACCCAGATATTCGGCGGGGTAGTAACGGACGTACTGATCGATGGCGCGGTGATTCGCCGCCCGGAATCCGGACGTCACGTCGGTCAGGCGCACGCCGCCGACCCTGGAGATCACGCCGGCGAGCATCTTCATCGCCCAGCGGCGTGGGCCGCGTGCCTGATAGTCGCCCACTTCAGCGAATCGAGCGCCGATCGAGATATCGGCGACATCGAGTCCCGTGAGAACCGCGGCGATGTCTGCGGGATTGTGCTGACCGTCCGCGTCGACCTGGATCGCCCTGCGGTACCCGTGCCTCTGCGCGTACGTGAAGCCGGTGCGCATCGCGCCGCCGACTCCCATGTTGAACGGAAGGATCACGACGCGAGCCCCGGCGCGCGTGGCCTGCGCTGCCGTGTCGTCACTGGAACCGTCGTCGATGACGAGCACGTCGTAGTCGGGATCGGCGGCGAGGATCTCGCCGACGGTGTTTCCGACGTTCTGAGACTCGTTCCATGCCGGGACGATGATGAGGGCGCGTTCGGCAGGTGAAGACATGGTGCGTAGATCATATCGGGTCGGCCTGGGGAGTCAGATCGACGTCGAAGTCTAAGATGGAGGATTGATGTGTCGCGCCGATCGGCGTCAGGAAGGACTAAGGATGGATCTCCTCGTCGTCGGGTCGGGCTTCTTCGGCCTCACCATCGCTGAGCGCGCTGCTGAGGCAGGTCGCAAAGTCACCGTCATCGATCGCCGCCACCACATCGGCGGCAATGCCTACAGCGAGAACGAGCCCGAGACGGGCATCGAAGTGCATCGCTATGGGGCGCACCTGTTCCACACGTCGAACGAGACGGTGTGGGAGTACGTGAACCGCTTCACGACCTTCACGAACTACGTGCACCGGGTGTACACGACGCACAAGGGCGTCGTCTTTCCGATGCCGGTGAACCTCGGCACGATCAACCAGTTCTTCCAGTCGGCGTACACGCCCGATGAGGCCCGCGCGCTCATCAAGGAGCAGGCGGGGGAATTCGATGCGAAGACGGCGAGGAACTTCGAGGAGAAGGGCATCGCACTCGTCGGTCGCCCGCTGTTCGAGGCGTTCTTCCGCGACTACACGGCGAAGCAGTGGCAGACCGACCCGCAGAAGCTGTCCGGCGACATCATCAGCAGACTTCCGGTGCGCTACAACTACGACAACCGCTACTTCAACGACACGTGGGAGGGTCTGCCGACCGACGGCTACACCGCGTGGCTGGAGCGGATGGCAGATCACCCGAACATCGAGGTGAAGCTGAACGTCGACTACTTCGACGAATCGCAGCCGCTGAACAAGCGCGCGACCGTCGGACAGGTCCCGGTGGTCTACACCGGCCCCGTCGACCGGTACTTCGACTATGCGGAGGGCGCCCTCAGCTGGCGCACGCTCGACTTCGAGCAGGAGGTGCTCAACGTCGGCGACTTCCAGGGCACCACCGTCATGAACTACCCCGACATGGACGTGCCGTACACGCGCATCCATGAGTTCAAGCATTTCCACCCCGAGCGCAAGGACGTGTACACCTCGGACAAGACCGTCATCATGCGGGAGTTCTCCCGTTTCGCCGAGCGCGAAGACGAACCGTACTACCCGGTCAACACCCAGGCCGACCGGGACGGACTCCTTGCGTACCGTGAGCTCGCCAAGGGGGAGCAGGGCGTTCATTTCGGCGGGCGTCTCGGCACCTACCAGTACCTCGACATGCACATGGCCATCGGCTCGGCGCTGTCGATGTGGAACAACACTCTCTCGTAGACTCGGCATTGTGAGTCACGCAGCTGTCGGGGCGCCGGGGACGCCCCGGCGATACCTGCATTCTCTGTGGATCCTGTCGGCGCGAGACCTGCGCGTGCGCTACGCCACGAGCTTCCTCGGATACCTCTGGTCGGTGCTGGATCCTCTGGTGATGAGCCTGATCTACTGGTTCGTCTTCACGCAGATCTTCCACCGCAGTGTGGGGGAAGAGCCGTACATCGTCTTCCTCATCGTCGCCCTCCTGCCCTGGGTGTGGTTCAACACGTCCGTGTCGGACTTCACCCGTGCGTTCCGCAAGGACGCGCGGCTCGTGCGGTCCACGGCGATCCCGCGCTCGATCTGGGTGAACAGGATCGCACTGAGCAAGGGGATCGAGTTCCTCTTCTCGCTCCCCGTTCTCGTGCTCTTCGCCGTCTTCAACGGGGCCACGGTCAACTGGGGACTGCTCTGGTTCCCGGTCGCCGTCCTGCTGCAGGTCGTGCTGCTCGTCGGCCTGGGTCTGCTCGTGGCACCGCTCTGCGTGCTCTACACCGACCTGGAGCGCACCACCGCGCTCATCCTCCGTGCGCTCTTCTACGCATCGCCGGTGATCTACAGCTTCTCCGATCTACCGGCGCCGTTCGACACCATCGGGGCGTTCAATCCGCTCTCGGGGATCTTCATCCTCTACCGCGTCGGATTCTTCCCCGACCAGTGGCAGACGATCCCGGTGCTGATCAGTGCCGTGATGAGCCTGGGCATCCTCGTGCTGGGCATGTGGACCTTCGGGCGTCTGGAACGACCCGTGCTGAAGGAGCTGTGATGGCGGCCGCGATCGAAGTCCAGGGGCTGGGCGTCCGCTTCCGCCGGAACCGCCGCGGTCGGCGCAGCTTCAAGGATCTGTTCTCCGGAGCCTCGCGGCGTTCCCGTCCAGGAGAGTTCTGGGCGCTCCGGGACGTCTCGTTCACGGTACAGCCGGGCGAGTCGATCGGTGTCGTCGGACGCAACGGGCAGGGCAAGTCCACGCTGCTTCGTCTGGTCGCCCGCGTCCTCCTTCCGGACGAGGGCTCCGTCGTCGTCAACGGTGGTGTCGCCCCGCTGATCGAGATCACCGGAGGGTTCGTCGGCGACCTCACCGTACGGGAGAACGTGCGGCTCACTGCCGGGCTGCACGGGATGTCCCGCGACGAGGTCTCGCGCCGTTATGACGGCATCATCGCGTTCGCCGAGCTCGCCGGATTCGAGGACACGCCCTACAAGCACCTCTCCAACGGCATGAAGGTGCGCTTGGCCTTCTCCGTGGTCTCTCAGCTCGATGAGCCGATCCTGCTCGTCGACGAGGTGCTCGCCGTCGGCGACAAGGCGTTCCGAGAGAAGTGCTACAAGCGCATCGACGAACTGCTCGCGGAGGGGCGCACGTTGTTCTTCGTCAGCCACAACGAGCGCGACCTCCGACGCTTCTGCACGCGTGGGCTCTATCTCGACAAGGGCGGTCTCGTGCTGGACGCACCGATCCGCGAAGTCCTCGATCGCTACAACGCCGACTACTCGCTGTAAGTTCGCCGAACTCAGAGCCCGACGAGGCTCCGCAGGTGCTCGGCCGCGGCTCGCGCGGCGTCTACCGCGCTCGCCCTCTCGGAGCCCGCGTCGACAGCAGCGCGCACGTCTTCCAGGCGCTGCGCGTAGGCGGAGACGCTGTCGTACCATGTCGCCTGGATCGACGACGGGGCTGCCACCTCGGAGAGTCGCTGCGCATCACCCTGCAGTGTGTCGAGCACGCTCAGCGGATCGGACTCCTCGGGATCCGACAAGAAATCGAGACCCGTCATCGCCGTACCCAGCCAGGGGCTCACCTGGTCTCGGAAGGTGTCGAGATCGGGGTCCGCGACCGGCGGCGGAGTCACGACCGGCTCCGGTGAAGGCTCAGACGTCGGAGTCGACGTCGGAGTGGGTGTCGCGGTCGCCGAGGCGGTGGGCGACGCCGTGGCACCGGGCGTCGCGGAGCCGCGGGGGAGCAGGAAGAACAGCAGGGCGCCGACGATCACCAGGGCGAGGACCGAGAGCGCGATGATCAGCCAGACCCGTCCGCGGTTCTTCGGCTTCGGGGGGATCGGTGCCCACCGCAGTTCCGGCTGCTGTTCGCTCATCGTCACGCCTCCAGAGGCGGCATGGGCTTCCAGGAACGGTCTCGACCGAGCTTGCCGCCCTCTCGGAGCCCGCGGAAGAGGTTGCTCGTGCCGCGCACCGTGCGCTCCACGAAGACCAGGCGGATGAGCTCCTTCGCGAAGGTCATCGACGTGCCCAGTGCGAAGAGCAGCGGGTTGTACGCGCCATGCACCCGGTAGTAGTTCTTGATGAATGCCCGATTGCGCATGATGTAGAAGCGGTAGGCGTTGCTGGACGCGTTCATGTGGCGGACGCCCATGTCCCACTGCTTGATCTCACGGGTGCGGCGCAGGACGAACTCGTCCACGATCACCGCGGTCGTCTTCCGGGAAGCGAGCCAGCCGTACATCTGGTCATCCCAGTAGATGAAGAAGCGAGGGTCGGGCAGGCCGATCTGCGTGACGATCGAGCGATGGATGAACATGCCCTCGAAGCATCCGCTGTTCATCTCTTTGAACCCGGATTCGTCGAAGCCCGAAGGTGCGAACGGGATCGGGATGCCCATGCGCTCGGCGATGCGGTACTGCCAGTAGAACTCGCTGCCGTCGTAGTCGTAGCGGCGCCCCTGGATGCTCTTGAAGCGCGGGGTCCACTTGCCCATCCTGGCAAGGCCGTCGGGGAGCACCTCGACGTCGTCGTCCATCATCCAGATCCATTCGGATCCGAGCTCGTAGGCGGTGCGCATGCCCTCGCTGAAGCCACCGGATCCGCCGGTGTTCGTCTCCAGCCTGCGGTAGACGATCTCGGTACCGATGCCCTCACGGAAGGACTCGACGACCTCGGTCGTGTCATCAGACGAGGCGTTGTCGATGATCACGACGTGGCCGGGCTTCGGTTCCATCGCGGTGATGCTCGTGAGGAGGCCGGTGAGCAGGTGCGATCGGTTGAAGGTGACGATGACGATCGTCGCGGATGCCGGGTCGAAGGGGGCGTGTGTCACGAGGTGGGATCTCCGGAAGCTGAGCACCCGCAGGGAGCCGCGAGCTGAGACCAGCCTACCCGGGCCCTGGCTCAGGATCAGCCGGGAGCGCGCCCGGGGGCCGGTCTACCGCTCCGGACGCAGGATCGGGATGACGCCGGTGTGCACTGCGTCGATCTGCTCGCGCCAGGACCGGGACTGCCCTGCTCGGAGCGCGCACAGCACCAGCATGAACCAACCGGTTCCTGCGAGTGTGAAGCTCTCGAACATCGAATCGACCCCGAGCGTGACCAGCACGAGGGGGGTCCAGGCGTAGACGACCGGACGACGGACGCTGGCCACCAGCCAGGACCGGATGAGCGCGACTCCACCCAGGAGCAGGAACAGCGCGAGTCCTGCCGCGCCCAGTTGCAGGAGGGCGTCGAAGTATGCGTTCAGCGCCGTCTCGTGCCGCTCATCGAGTTGGAAGTTGATGTAGGTGAACGGGTACTCGCCGCGCTGCCAGGGGCCGAACCACCCCCAGCCCTGCAGGGGCTTCACAGCGGTGAAGTCGAGGATCGTGTTCCACAGCGTCGCGCGCACGGAGAAGTCGGATCCGGCGTCCATCATCGCGATGATCTGGTGACGGAGCACGAACGCGAAGGTCAGTCCCAGCGCCACCACCGCGCCGAGCGCCCACTGCACGAGGTTGCGCCGCTCGGCGGGAGCGTGCCGGACGATCATCAGGGCCACCGAGGCGATGCCCACGGCCACGGCGAGGACCAGCACGGTGGGGGAGGACGAGAGGAGTGCGAGGAAGCCGGCCAATCCGACAGACGCCACCGAGGTCGCTGCGGTCACCGACCGGGTGCGCCATTCGATGACGAACGTGATCAGGGCGATCACGGCCACGAATCCCAGCATGTTGCGGGTTCCGAAGATGCCCTGCACTGGCCCGCCCGCGGCGAGCTGCCCCTGGATGCCGAGGAAGGTGAACGGCACGTCGAGGAGGATTCCGGAGAGGATCTCCAGCCCCAGGGAGATGCCCAGCAGGACGCGCAGCGCATCGCCGATCGCCCGCACCGTCTGCAGGGTGTCGCGGATGTGTCCGATCGTGATCGCGAGGAAGGCGAAACCGAGAAGCGACAACCAGGCGAAGAACGTGTCGGTCCGGTCGGTGGTCCAGAAGATGCTGACCAGCGCCCAGCCCATGAACGCGAGCAGCGAGGACGGCGCGATCCGCAGCAGCGACAGTTCTTCTCGGCGTACGAAGAGGATGCCCGCGCCCACAACGCAGAGGACGGTCACGATCGCGGCGAGCGTGACCGACGACGACATCCGCTGGATGGCGAACGAGCCGAAGATCGCGGTGAGGGCGGCGAGGGTGAACGCCCGTGCCATCTCCGCCGAACCGAGCAGGCGCCCGAGACGCAGCCGCGGCGTCGTCACGGAACCCGCCGCCGGCGCTCGCCGTGATCGGTGACGCGCTGGCGCTCGCTGAGTCCGACGCCGACCAGCGGTACGGACTTGATCTTGAAGGAGAGCAGCACGAGCAGCATCCACCCCCACAGCATGATCGGCGTCGACTCCGCGTATCCCTGGACCAGCAGCACCACGGTGAACAGGCTCGGCAGGAGAGTGAGCGCGGAGTACGAGCGGTCGGCCTGCAAGTCCCATCGGGGGCGGTCGATCGCGAAGAACCACGATCGCCACAAGAGGCTCAGATAGGCCAGGGCGACGAGGACGACGCCGACGACGCCGAGCTGCATCAGGACATCGAGCCACATGTTGTGAGCGTGGAAGACCGTGATCCCGTGGTCTTCGATCCATCCGGCGAACGCGGGGTCGAAGGGCACCCACGGGCTGGAGAATCCGTTTCCGAAGATCGGATGCTCCGCAGCCCGCTCGAGGACCTTCGCCCAGATCTTGTCGGAGCGTCCCGTGAGGTCGGCGCTGCGGCCGAGGAGCGCGAGCAGCGGCTTCTGCAGCAGCCAGACGGCGAGGGCCGCCACGACTGCTCCGCCGATGAACACGACGTAGAGACGGGTGCGACCGCCCGGCGTCTTCGTGCGGCGCATGAGAAGGGCGACGACGAGTACGACGGCGGCCGCGGCGGCACAGGCGTAGGCGGTCGCCGAGCCGGCGCGGAACAGGAAGAACGCGGCCAGCAGCGTCCACAGCGCGAGCATCGTGCGCCGTCGCGCACGGGCCGCGAACAGGATGCCGAAGGTGAGGAGCGCGAACAGGCTGATGATCGCGAGCAGGTTCGAGTTGCCGACGATGCCCTGAACGCGGTCGCCGTCGAAGAGGTTTCCGCGCACCCAATACCAGTGCGCGTTGATCTCGCCGTCCGGACGCTCGAAGAAGTTCGGCAGGATCGGCCCGTGCACGACGAGGGACACCCAGAGCTCGAGCAGGAGCGAGAGGCCGAGGATCCACTTGAAGGCCGAGGCCAACGCCCGCACGATCTCGTGCCACGTGAGCGCATGCGCGATGAAGAGGGCGTTCACGGTGACCGCGGCCAGCAGCATCCAGGTGAGCAGTGTCGACCCACGCCACTGCGACCAGGCGACGGAGATCAGCGCCAGCGCGGTGTAGCCGAGGGCGGCCCAGGGCAAGCGGCGCCAGGCGAACGGCTGAGGGCGGTTGCGCGCGAGCATCGGGACGCCGATCGCCGGTGTCGCGAGGGTGAAGACGATCAGGACGATGCCTGCACCGGCCTCGCCCAGGAGGTTGTACACGGCGGAGTGCGCGAACGTCACGAACAGCACGGCGACCGCATACGCGCGCAGCATCAGGTGCCCCGTCGACTCGCGTTCCGGTGGGGCGGGCAGGGCCGCCACCGGGTGCTTCGTGTACTGCGCCATCGCGTTCAGGCTACAGCGCCGGACTGTGCGGGCGGTGGCTC
Source organism: Microbacterium sp. LWO13-1.2 (assembly GCF_038397725.1). Taxonomy (NCBI): domain Bacteria; kingdom Bacillati; phylum Actinomycetota; class Actinomycetes; order Micrococcales; family Microbacteriaceae; genus Microbacterium; species Microbacterium sp. LWO13-1.2. The sequence continues at coordinate 3,568,284 of NZ_CP151634.1, read as the reverse complement.
TACGCTGGGTGCCATGCTGCTGAGCCTCACCAACGTTCCGCGTGACTACTCCTGGGGGTCGCCGACGCTACTGGCCGGCCTGGAGGGCCGCGCTCCGTCCGGCGCACCGGAGGCGGAGGTCTGGTTCGGCGATCACCCAGGGGACCCCGCGGATGTGGCAGGTGGCGGCACTCTGGATGCGGTCACCGGCGGCACACTGCCCTACCTGCTCAAGCTCCTCGCGGCCGGCGGGCCGCTGTCGATCCAGGTGCACCCCACGATCGAGCAGGCGCGGGACGGCTGGGCGCGTGAGGCAGGCCTTGCTCCGGATGATCCGCATCGCAACTATCGCGACGACAACCACAAGCCCGAGCTCATCGTGGCGCTCAGTGAGCGCTTCGAGGCGCTCAGCGGGCTGCGCTCGGTCGCTGAAACCTTGCGGATGCTGGACGCTCTCGGCGACGCCCGGGGTGTCGCCTCGCTGCGCGCTCGCCTCGACGGAACCGGCGATGTCCTGCGAGGCGCCATCGGTTGGCTCCTCGCGGACGCGACACAGGGCGAGGTCGACGAGATCATCGCCGCGACCCGCACTGCCGCGCATGCGGGCGCGGGGGAGTGGGAGCCGGTGCTGCGCGCCGTGGTCGGTGTCGCGGATGCCTTCCCGGGTGATCCAGGCGTGGTCGTCGCGCTGCTAATGAACCACGTGGTCCTGTGCCGCGGCGAGGGGATCTTCCTGCGTGCAGGTCTCCTGCACGCGTACCTCGGCGGGCTCGGCGTGGAGATCATGGCGGCGAGCGACAATGTGCTGCGCGGCGGACTCACGCCCAAGCACATCGACGTCCCCGAGCTCCTGTCGATCCTGGACACCACGACCGACGCGGTCCCGGTGCTCCGCCCCGATTCTGAAGGAGCCATCACGTCGTATCCGGTTCCGATCGCGGACTTCGCCCTGCGTCGTGTCACGCTGACCGGGCCGCCGCTCACCATCGACGTGGCGGGCCCGGCCATGGTCCTCAGCACCGCCGGCGACGTCGTCGTCACGGGCGTGGATGCCGTGGAGCATCCGGTCCCGATCGGTGCGGCTGTGTTCGCCTCGGCCGATGAAGGCTCGCTGCAGCTCACCGGTACCGGCGAGGCATTCGTCGCGACTCCGGGGCGCTGAGGCCTTCCCCGAGACCCGCGACACGCCGATGAGAGCTCAAGAACCTTCAAGAGTCGCTTGAGGCTTTACGATCCGCGACTTGACCGATGCGAATGACACGGGTGTAATTAGGTATTGCACGGCCCGCCGGGGGGCGGAAACAGGGTTGGAGATCGAGATGACGGGATACCGTTCCGACGTACCGGAGAACTGGTTTGTCGATCCGATCAACCTCGGAGTACCTGGGGTTCGTCGAACCGATGCCGACGACGACAATGCTCTCGCCTGGCAGACCGATGCCCTCTGCTCGCAGACCGACCCGGAGGCCTTCTTCCCGGAGAAGGGCGGGTCGACGCGCGATGCGAAGCGCATCTGCACCACCTGCGACGTTCGCGGCGAATGCCTCGAATACGCGCTGAACAATGACGAGCGCTTCGGAATCTGGGGCGGGCTGTCCGAGCGCGAGCGCCGCAAGCTCAAGCGCCGCGCCAGCTGACAGATTCGCACGCAGACGCAGAGACCTCGGGTGCCGGCTTCGCGGGCGCGCCGCGTCCACTGCTCCTGAGAGCCGCGGCAGCCGCATAGGCTGACCTCGCCATGCCAGCCCGAGTTCATGCCATCATCGTCGCGCGCCCCGGCCCCACAGCCCGTGCGCAACTCCTCCGAACGCTGGATGCGCTGCGTTCGCAGAGCACTCCGGCCGCCGCGATCACACTGGTCGTGTGCGGCGATGCCGCCACCGCCCGTGAGAGCGAGACGGTCGCGAGCACCGTCGAGGGCATCATCGAGGCGCGAGGGCACACCTCGTTCGCCGAGGCCGTCGAGCTCGCCCGCCCGCGCGTCACCGAGGGCAGCGCCGTCTGGCTCCTCGCCCATGACACCGCGCCCCACCCGCTCGCATTGGAGCGGCTGACCGGAACCCTGGAGCGCTCGCCATCCGCGGCGATCGTCGCTCCCAAGCTGGTGCACACCGACAACGAGCGCGAGATCGTGTCCCTCGGCGTCAGCATGACCGCGCTCGGACGATCCGTCGAGCTGGCCGCCGGCGAACTCGACCAAGGGCAGCACGATCGGGGGGACGATGCCCTCGGCGCCGATATCCGCGGACTCCTGATCCGCTCGGAGGTGCGCGATGCCCTCCGTCCCGACCGCGCCCTGGCCGGTGCTGACGAGGGACTCGACCTCGGTGTGCGAGCTCGCCTCGGCGGCGGACGTGTCGTTCTCGCGCCGACCGCCCGCATCTCCGTGCAACCGGACGGCCCCGCCGCGCTCCCGCGAAGCCGCTCCCGCCGCGCATATGTCACCAGGCTCGCGCAACTGCACCGCCGGCTCGCCTATGCGCCGGCGCCGGCGCTGCCGTTGCACTGGCTCGCGCTGCTTCCCCTCGCGCTCTGGCGCTCGATCACCCACTTGATCGGAAAGCGCCCAGAGGCGGTGTTCCCGGAGTGGGGCGCCGCCCTCACCGCGATGGCCCGGTTCGGCGCCGTTGCGCGTTCCCGGGGCCGCATCCGCTCGTTCCGCACGTCCTCCTGGGCGACCATCGCACCGCTGCGGGTCACGGGAGCGCAGTTGCGCCGTCGATTGGACGACGGCAACGGCAGCGAGAGCGGCGCCGTCAGCGAACTGCACTTCTTCTCCGGCGGCGGCGCCTGGTCGGTCCTCGCCGCGCTCGCCGTGAGCATCGGCGTCTTCACGCCGTTGCTCGCGTGGCCGGTGCTCGGCGGCGGCGCTCTGCTTCCGCTGCGTCAGACGATCGGAGCGCTCTGGCGCGACGCATCGTGGGGTCTGCGTGGCCTCGGCATCGACGTCGTCGGCCCCGCCGACCCGTTCGCCGCCGTGCTGGCGGTGCTCGGGTCGCTCTGGCCGGGAGCTCCGTCATTCGCGCTCGTGCTGTTGTGGGTGCTCGCGCTGCCGCTTGCGGTGCTCGGTGGCTGGTTCGCGGCGACGCGCGTCACAGACCGCGCCGGGCTCCGCATCTTCGCCGGCGTCGCGTGGGCGCTCGCGCCCACCTTCCTCACTGCCCTCTCCGATGGTCGCCCCGCGGCGGTGCTCGTGCACCTGCTGCTGCCGTGGCTGTTCCACGCCGCTGTGGTCGCGCATCGCTCGTGGGGTGCTGCCGGTGCGGCATCCGTCCTGTTCGCCGCCGTCCTCGCGTGCGCGCCGTCGCTGGCACCGGCGCTGGTGCTGCTCTGGATGATCGCACTTGGCTTCGTGCTCAGCACGGCCCGCATCCGGGGAGCGCTGCGGCTGCTGTGGCTGCCGGCTCCGGCAGCCGCGCTGTTCGTGCCGCTCGTCATCTGGCACCTGCAGCACGGCAGCCTCTGGGCGCTTCTCGGCGATCCTGGGCTGATCTGGGGCGGACCGCACGCCTCAGCGGATGCCGTTGGTCGGCTGGCGCTCGCCACGGGGTTCCCGACGACCGATCTCGCGGGCTGGATGAAGTTCGTCGTCTTCGACGTGCCGATCGCAGCACCCATCGCCGTGTGGGCACCACTTCTGTGTGCGCCGCTGGCCCTGCTCGCACTCGTCTCGGCGATCTCACCGCGCTGGCGTGCCGGCATCACGCTTCTGGTGGTGACCCTGACCGGCCTCGCCACCGCTTTCCTCGCTGTCGGCATTCAGGTGAGCTTCGTGCAGGGGACGCCGGTGCCGATCTGGCCGGGGGCCGGGCTGAGTCTCGGCTGGATCGGTCTCGTCGGTGCGGCGCTGGTCACCCTCGACACCGCGATCACGATGCCGCGTCTGCGTCTGTTGGCCACCTCGGTCGCCGGTCTCGCGCTCCTGATCTGTGCGCTGCCGGCGCTCACGGCCGTGCACGCCGAACGCTCCGAACTCACGAACGGCCCCGCATCGACTCTGCCGGCGTACGTCGCCGCTCAGGCCGGTGATGATCGAGAGGTCGGAACGCTCGTGCTCACGCCGCAGAACGACGGGGGGCTCGCCGTCGAAGTCGCCTGGGGCGGAAGCGAGACGCTCGGTGCGCAGACCACGATGCTCTCCACGGCGACCGAGATCCAGGGGGCCGACATCACCGCGCTGTCGGTCGATCTGCTTTCCGCCCGTGACTTCGACGCCCCCGCAGAACTCGCGGAGCTCGGCATCAGTTACGTGCTGCTGGCCCAGATACCCGGTGATGAAGACGACAAGGCGAGGGCATTCCGTACGACGGCGGTGACGTCGCTCGATCAGCGTGCCGGCTTCGTGCAGGCGGGGTCGACGGATCGCGGCGTGCTCTGGCGGTTGGAAGCCGACGCCACCGCTCGCGAGGGACTCACCGGCGCCCAGACCGCCACGGCGCGGCTCGTCATCACGCTGCAGCTGATCGTCGTGTTCGCGGCACTCCTGCTCTCGATTCCGACGCGAGCGTCACGGCGGGCAGCGCGCGGTCAGTCGCGCATCGTCGGACGTGCGCCCGACGAGCGGCTCGTGCTGCCGAGGCACGCGGAGGATGCGGCGTCCGCGCCTTCGGTCGCTGCACCTGTCGACGTGTCCGATCCGCCGACGCGCGAGGAGACACTCGAGCAGGAGCCGGACCCCGAGACCAAGAACTCCCAGACCGAGGGCTCCAACGCCGAGGACTCGGAGCCGAGCCCGGAGTCGCCGGATCCGGAGTCGACCACCACCGAGGAGAAGCGATGAGCGGGACCCGGGCTTTCCGTGTCGTGACGACCAGCGCCCGCGTGCTCACCGGAACGCTGGTCGCCGCAGCATGCGTCGTCGGAGTGGTGGTGGCCGTCGCTGCTCCCTGGCCGACCATCGAGAGCACCCCGGCGCAGGCCGATGTGACGCCTCTTCCCGGCGATGCCGTGCTGGTGTGCAGCGGTGACTTCCGCGCCATCGGCCGCGTTCCCAGCGACCCGCTGAAGATGGACTCGGCAGGAACGCCGCGGCTCACCGTCGACGGCTCGGCCGGTGTGCCGGAATCCACACCTCTGGCGATGCCGGAACTCGACCAGGCGGGCGAGCTCCACAAACTCACGGGCGTCGTCGAAGGGCGCAGCGCGCCACTGATCGGCGCGGCCGAGTCCGTGACACTCGCCGAGACCGACCTCTCCGGTCTGGCCGCGGCGCCCTGCCGCGAGGCCCTCACCGAATCGTGGCTGATCGGAGGCAGCGTCGCCACCGGTACCGAGGACATCGTGACTCTCACCAACCCCGGCGACGTGGCGGCGACGGTCACGCTCACGGTCTTCGGTGACAAGCGGAGCTCGTCCAACGTGATCGTTCCGCCGGCGACGCAGGTCGCACTGCCCCTCGCATCGATCGCCTCAGGGAACCAGGCGCCGGTGATCCACATGTCATCGACCGGCTCCCCGGTTCGCGCGATGATGCAGTCCTCGCTCACCCGCACGCTGGACCCGGCCGGCATCGACCTGCAGGATGCCGTCGCCGGCCCACAGCTGCATCCCGTGATTCCCGGTGTCCAGGTCTTCCCGGTCGACGGCGACGACTCGGAGATGGCAGTGCTGCGGATACTTGCGCCGGATGCCGATGCGCAGGCGCAGGTCACGGTGCGTCCGGTGGGGGAGTCCTCCGCGGTCGCGACGGAGTTCCTCGTCCCGCTCACCGCCGATGTGCCGGCGCAGGTGTCTCTCGGAGATCTCGGAGCGGGCTCGTACACCGTCGAGGTCGATGCGGACTCACCCGTCCTCGCCGCTGTTCGGCAGCAGGACGGTCAGGGACGCGGTGCTGACTTCGCATGGGTCACTCCCGCGCCGGAGATCGACGCCGAGGTGCTCGTGGCCGTGCCGTCTGGGCCGAACCCGCAGCTGCTGATCACCGGCAACGCGGATGCCGAGTCGACGGTCGCCATCGAAACAGCGGAGGGCGGGGATCCTCAGACGATCCTCGTGCCGGCCGGGGGTTCGATCGCTGTGCCGGTCGACGCACGCTCCGTCTACACGGTACGGCCGTCAGGGCCGGTGCACCTCGCGGTGACGATGACAGCGACCGGTGCGCTCGCCGCCTGGCCGGTGTGGCCGGGTGCTGGAGCAGAGCAGAGCATCACGGTCTATCCCTGACCCGTGAAGCGCTGATGCGTCAGTGATCGTGTCCGAGGTCCCAGGGTTCGCGCCCGACGTACTCGGCGGCGGCTCGGAACACGGCACTCTCGATGGCCATGCGACGGTGGGCGGAGTCGTCGTGCCCCGGGGGGAGCAGGCGCTCGATCGGCAGGCGGAACAGCACGATCCGGCGCGCGTCACGATCGAGGTGCCAGCGCGGCACTTCGTCGGTCGCCTCCTGGGTCGGCATCGCGCCGATCTCGAAGCGCACTTCCTGCAACTCGGGCCAGGTGCCGCGGAGGAACTCCACGGCGGTGCCGACGGTCAGATCGAACCGGTCGATCCGCCCTTCCAGGGGAGCGAGCGGCGGCCGGACGACCTCGCTGCGGCCGAGCCGCCCGTGACGACCGTGCCGTGCGCCGCGCCGGGGAGCGGCGGAGGCGCGGGCTGTGCGTCGACGTTGCATGACGAAAGTCTAGGCGTTCCGCCTGGGCCGCGGCGCGGCATCCGCTCGCCGCCGTCCGCCGCCCGTACTCTGGCAGAGATGGACGGACGACTCTGCTCGAAGGTCGCGTGCGCGCGTGAGGCCGTAGCGACGATCACGTATGAATACGGCGACAAGATGGCCGCGCTCGGGCCGCTGGGCGCCGCCAATCACCCTCATGCGCACGACCTGTGCTCTCCGCACGCCGATCGGGTCTCCGTGCCGGCGGGCTGGCTCATCGTCCGGCACGAGGCGCTCCGCGCCTGAGCGTTTTTCGTCAGCCGGCCGCATCGCGGCAGCCGTCGCCCTGCACGGGAAGATGATCGACGCGATCCGCTTCTGAGAAGATGGGGCCATGTCTGAGCTCGAGTATCGTGTGGCCGACCTGTCTCTCGCTGGAGCGGGGCGGCACCAGCTCCGTCTCGCAGAGAACGAGATGCCTGGACTCATGGCGCTGCGGGAGGAGTTCGGTGACGCGCAGCCGCTGAAGGGCGCGCGGATCGCCGGGTCCCTGCACATGACCGTGCAGACCGCAGTCCTGATCGAGACGCTCACCGCGCTCGGCGCCGAGGTGCGCTGGGCGAGCTGCAACATCTTCTCGACCCAGGACGAGGCGGCCGCGGCGGTCGTCGTCGGTCCGACGGGCACGGCGGATGCTCCCGCCGGCGTCCCCGTGTTCGCATGGAAGGGCGAGTCGCTCGAGGAGTACTGGGCGTGCACCGACCGCATCTTCGACTGGTCGTCGTCCGGTCAGGTGGGGCCGAACCTCATCCTCGATGACGGAGGAGACGCGACGCTGCTCGTGCACCGCGGCGTCGCCTTCGAGAAGGCGGGCGTTGTTCCGGATGCCGCGGCATCCGATCCGCACGAGTACACGGTCATCCTCGACCTGCTCCGACGCTCGCTCGCAGCCGACCCGACGCGCTGGACACGGATCGCGGCCGATCTCATCGGCGTCACCGAGGAGACCACGACCGGGGTGCACCGGCTCTACGAGCTCGCGGCGTCGAGCGACCTGCTCTTCCCCGCGATCAATGTCAACGACTCCGTCACCAAGAGCAAGTTCGACAACAAGTACGGGATCAGGCACTCCCTGCCGGACGGCCTGAATCGCGCCACCGACGTGTTGATCGGCGGCAAGGTCGCCTTCGTCTGCGGGTACGGCGACGTCGGCAAGGGCGCGGCCGAGGCGCTACGAGGGCAGGGTGCGCGCGTCATCGTCAGCGAGGTCGATCCGATCTGCGCGCTGCAGGCGGCCATGGACGGCTTCCAGGTGGCGCGGCTTCTCGATGTCGCTGACGTCGTCGACATCGTCGTGACCGGCACCGGCAACCGCGACGTGGTCACCACCGAGCACCTGCTCGCGCTGAAGCACCTCGCGATCGTCGCGAACGTCGGCCACTTCGACAACGAGATCGACATGGCGGGCCTTGAGACGCTCGAGGGCGCCGAGAAGGTCGAGATCAAGCCGCAGGTGCACGAGTGGCGGCTGCCGAACGGACGCAGCGTCCTGGTCCTCAGCGAGGGCCGCCTGATGAACCTCGGCAACGCCACCGGGCACCCGTCGTTCGTCATGAGCGCGTCGTTCACCAACCAGGTGCTCGCGCAGCTCGAGCTGTACACGAACATCGACGCGTACCCGACGGGCGTCTACACGCTGCCGAAGGCGCTCGATGAGAAAGTCGCGCACCTCCACCTCGACGCGCTCGGCGTGCGGCTGACGCGACTCACCGACGCGCAGGCGGCCTACATCGGTGTGCCGGTCGACGGTCCGTACAAGCTGGACCACTACCGGTACTGAGCGACGCGACCACGGCGGTCGGTCAGACGCCGATATGGCGTCCGGTGAGCTTCTCAGCGCGCCGGTCGGCGTTCTGCAGTGCGCGGCGTTCGCGCTCGCGACGCAGCACCGTGATGCCCATGAGCACCTCTTCCGGCGAGACAGGGGGCATGGGGGAGACGAAGGGCGCGGCCTCGGCGAGCAACTCCTGCGCCACCCGGACCCTGGCACCGGGTGCCATCCGCGGTGCCGTCTGCAGGAACTGCGAGATGCGCCTGGCCAACCGGTCGGGGAGGCGCGCGACGTCGGCGACCTGCGCCCAGCCGGTGAGGGAAGGCGGAAGCAACGGCGCATGCGGAACGAGCTTCGGTGTCCTGACGCGCTGGCTGTATGTTCCAGCGACCATGTCGCCGAGGCGTTGCGAGCGCCCGTTGAACGCGCCGGCCAGCACGGCGATGCCGCCGAGGGTCATGTAGATCTCGAGAACTCCCAGCAGTGCACGGATGAACGCGTGCCGGAAGCCGGCGGCGCCGCCGTCGACGCGTACGATCCGGCCGCCGACGGCGAGCTTGCCGAGACTGCGGCCCTTCAGCGCCACCTCCATCGCGATCGGCACGACGACGAAGCTGACCACGATCGCGACGACCATCGAGATCCGGTCGGTCGCCTCATCGAGAATGCCGACGTCGAGGAGCCAGATCCGCAGGAAGATCCACAGGATGAACAGCGCGAATCCGAGCAGCATGTCGATGATCGCGCCGAGCGCGCGCAGCAGGAAGCCGACCGGCTGCACATCGATCGCGACGGCCTCGCCGGAGAGGACTTCGTCGGAGGCGTCGATCGAGGCAGACATGAGTACAGTAAATCAGGTGGATGCCGATGCGCTCAGTGATGCACGCCGCCCCGAATGGGAGCGGTTGGAGCACCTCAGTCACGCCCGGCTCGACGGCGCAGGCGTCGACGAGCTCATCGTGCGCTATCGGGCGGCCTCCGCGGATCTCGCGGAACTGAAGACGTCGGTCGGTGAAACGCCACAGGGCGCCTACCTGTCCACGATCCTGGTCCGTGCGCGGCTTCGGCTGACCGGAGCCTCCGACAACGTTCTCACTCAGATCGCACGGTTCTTCACCCAGCAGCTTCCCGCGGCGCTGTATCGGCTGCGTTGGACGACGCTCGTGATCGCCCTCGTCTTCGTCGCGATCGCGGTCGGAACCGCGGCCTGGATCGCCAGCGACCCCGAGCTCGTCGCGACCCTCGGCCCGCCTGATCTGCTCCAGCAGTACGCGGACGAGAGCTTCACCGGGTACTACACGGAGAATCCGGCGGCGGTCTTCGCCGGCATGGTGTGGACGAACAACGCGTGGATCGCTGCGCAGTGCGTGCTGTTCGGTGTCACCGGTCTCTGGCCGGTGTACATGATCGTCCAGAACGCGATGGGCCTGGGCGTCGCCGGTGCGGTGATGGCTGTGCATGATCGCGTCGACGTGATGGTGCTGTACATCCTGCCGCACGGGATGCTGGAGCTGACCTGCATCTTCGTCGCGGCGGCCGCGGGACTGCACGTCTTCTGGGCCTGGGTCGCGCCGGGGCACCGTACTCGCGGTGAGGCGCTCGCCGAGCAGGGACGCGCGTTGGCGACGGTCGCGATCGGGTTGATCTTCGCCCTGTTCCTCGCCGGTCTCGTGGAGGGCTTCGTCACCGGATGGGCGCTGCCCTGGCCGGTCAAGATCGGGATCGGTGCGGCCGCGCTCGCCGTCTTCCTCATCTACATGCTCGTCGTCGGCGGCCGGGCGCACCGCCGCGGCGAGACCGGCGATCTCGTCGAGTACGAAGCAGGAACGCCGCGCCTCGTCGCCGGCTGACGGCTCAGGCGACTGGCTCCGACTCCTCTTCGGAGTCGAACAGAGCCTTGTACGCGAAGCCCGCGATGAGCGCGCCGATCACGGGGAACACCAGGAACACCCACAGTTGGGCGAGAGCGTCGGTGTTCCCATAGACCGCCGTCGCGATCGAGCGCGCGGGGTTCACCGAGGCGTTGTCGATCGGGATGATCGCCAGATGGATCAGTGTCAGCGTGAGACCGATGACGAGGCCGCCGAAGGCGGTGCCGCGCGTCGGATGCGTCACGCCGAGGATCACGATGAGGAACACGGCAGTGAACAGCACCTCGACGACGATGGCGGCTCCGATGCCGAAACCGCCGGGGGAGGCCGCATCGAATCCGTTGCTCGCGAATCCGGCGTTGCGCTGTGCTTCCAGCCAGCCCTCCGGTCCGAACAGCCCGACCAGGAAGATGAGCGTCGTCGCGACGAGACCGCCGATGACCTGAGCGATCACGTAGCCGGGAACATCGCGCCACGGCATCCGGCCGGCTGCGGCGACGCCGACGGTGACAGCCGGATTGAAATGCCCACCCGAGATCGGGCCGAAGGCGTACGCGCCCGCGATGACGGTGAGGCCCACAGCGAGGGCGACGCCGAGGAACCCGACGCCTTTGTTGTGCGCATCCGTGCCCTCTCCGAAACCGGCTGCGAACAATGCCGTGCTGATCACACCGAGGACGAGGAGGAAGGTGCCGAAGGCCTCAGCGGTGAGCTTGGCTGTTCTGGAAGGCGTATCCGTGCTGATGTCGCTCATATTCGTTCTCTCCTTGGGATTCACAACCGGCCTGCGGCCTTCAGTTCGAGGTAGCGGTCCGCGATCCGGGGCGGAAGATCTTCGGGGTCGGCGGCGATCGCTTCGCCGCCTGCGCGCCGGATGGCATCCGCGACGTTCTCCGCGTCTCGGAGCGTGCGTTCGGCGGCTGCCGCGAGGTAGATCTCCTCGCGGGAGCCACGCTGCTGGGCAAGGGATGCGACATCGTCGTCCGTGACCGACCCGACCAGCACGGTCGTCGCCCGCGACGCGTCGGGGAACGCGCCGAGGAACCCGCGCGCCGACTCCGCCGCGTCCTGGGCGGTCAGGACGACGATCAGCGAGGGGCGGGTCGTGAGAGTGCGCACGGCGGCGAAGGCGCCATGCCAGTCGGTGTCTACCAGTCGAGCGTGCACGGGGGCCATCGCATCCGTCATCGCGGGCAGGAGCCCTGCGCCGTCGACGCCGGTCACTCGGCCGCGCACGACGCGGTCGTACAGGAGTAGATGCACATGATCACCGGCACGCGAGGCGAGCGCGGCGAGGAGGAGCGCCGCCTCGAGCGAGGCGTCGACCCTGGTCCCGTCGCCGACGCGCGCTGCTGCCGTACGACCGGTGTCGATGATGATCACGACGTGCCGATCGCGCTCCGGGCGCCAGGTCCGCAACATCGTGGTGCCGGCGCGCGCCGTCGCCCGCCAGTCGATCGAGCGCACGTCGTCGCCGCGCACGTACTCGCGCAACGAATCGAACTCGGTGCCCTGACCGCGTACCTGGATGCTGGTGTTGCCGTCGAGTTCGCGCAGCCGAGCGAGGCGCGACGGCAGGTGCTTGCGGGAGGAGAAGGCGGGGAGCACGCGGATCGCACCGCGCACTCGGTGGCGCGCCTGACGTCCTGCCAGTCCGAGCGGCCCGCGAGAGCGGATCATCACGAACTCGCTGACCAGCTCGCCACGACGCCGAGGGAGCAACGGGATCGCGACACGCCGCCGTTCGCCAGGGGGGACGACCAGGCGCGAACGCTCCGACCCTGCACCGGCCGTGGGCTGCCAGGCATCCCGGATCAGTGCGTGCAGGGTGCGGCTGCCCTGATTGTGCACAGCGATGCTCACCGGCACCTGCTCGCCGAGACGCGAACGCGCAGGCACCCGTCGGCTCACTGCGACGGCGTGCGGGCTGGCTGCCAGGGCGACGTCGAGGACGACCAGCAGCGCGCACAGCCCGACCCACGCGCCCAGCAGCGCGTACGGCGGATAGCCCGCCATCCCGAAGGCGACGAGCGGAACCACGCCGATGGCGAGGGCGACGGCGAGGCGGCCGGTGACGAACACCTAGATCGGCACCCTGGTCTGCTGCACGACCGAGGTGAGCACGGCATCCGCCGACACGCCTTCCATCTGCGCGTCGGGGCGGAGCGAGAGACGGTGCCGCCAGACGGGCACCAGCATGGTCTGCACGTGGTCGGGGGTGACAGCGGATGAGGCGTTCAGCCACGCCCATGCCTTCGCCGCGGCGAGCAGCCCGGTCGAGGCGCGAGGGCTGGCGCCGAGTTCGACGGAAGGGGACTGACGGGTCGCGCGGGCGAGGTCGACGACGTACCCGAGGACATCATCGGTGACCTCGACGCGACCGGCGGCCTCCTGCGCCGCACGGATCTCGTCTGCGCTCACGACCGCCTCGACGCCGGTGAGCTCTCGCGGCGAGAAGCCCTCGGCGTGGCGGCGGAGCACCATCACCTCGGCGTCACGCTCTGGCATGCCGACGACGAGCTTCATCAGGAAGCGGTCCAGCTGGGCCTCCGGGAGCGTGTACGTGCCCTCGTGCTCGATGGGGTTCTGTGTCGCTGCGACCAGGAACGGGTCCGGCAGGGGGCGGCTGACGCCGTCAGCCGACACCTGGCGCTCCTCCATCGCCTCCAGCAGCGCCGCCTGCGTCTTCGGTGGAGTGCGGTTGATCTCGTCGGCGAGCATGATGTGCGTGAACACCGGTCCCGCCCGGAAGTCGAACTCACCGGTGCGCGCGTCGTACACGAGCGATCCGGTGACATCGCCCGGCATCAGGTCGGGGGTGAACTGGACGCGTTTGGTGTCCAGCCCCAGAGCCCGGGCGAATGACCGCACGACGAGGGTCTTCGCGACCCCCGGCACGCCCTCGAGGAGCACGTGCCCTCTGGCCAGCAGCGAGACGAGCAGTCCGGTGACGGTGCCGGCCTGTCCGACGACGGCTTTGTCGACTTCGGTGCGCACGCGGTGCATGGCCTGACGCAGCGCGGCGTCGTCGGCGGTGAAGTTCTCAGGGGTCACGGGGTGTCCTCGGCTTCCGTCGGGATGGGTGGACGTCGTTCTGTTGCAGTCATTCGGGTCTCCTCGCCGAGTGGGCGCTCTGCTCGACGGATGCCTCCAGCTCGCTGAGCCGGCGGGCGAGGTCGATCAGGCCGTGGTCGTCGGTGGGCAGAGGGCCGCCGAGCAGCTCCTGCAGGGATCCGCGTGGAATGCGAAGCCGATCAGCTGCTGCGTCGGCGACCTCATCGACACCGGCGTGCGCGGCGAGTCCCAGGCGACGAGCCAGCCGCCGCAGCGACCCCACACGCAGCGCTTCAGCGGCGTGCGTCGCATCCGCGGCCTTGGCGGTGAGCCGCGCCCTGCCGTGCATGGTCTCCGAGGCGCGCACGGTCACCGGGAGAGTCTCCGCGACCAGCGGCCCGAAGCGCTGACCCCGCCAGATCGCCGCGGCGACTCCGGCGATCATCAGCAGCAGGATTGCCGGCGTCACCCAACCGGGAGTGAGCGAGCCCAGCGTCTCGGGCTCATCGCCCTCCAGATCGGAGTCCTCGAAGGTCGGGACGTACCAGACCACTCGTTCGGTCTGTCCGAGCAGAGCGAGGGCGAGGGCGGCGTTGCCGTCTTCGGCGAGGTAGGCGTTGCTGAACAGCTTCGTCCCCTCCACCACGGCGCGCCATCCGTCAGCGCGGTCGTCGACGAGGACGGCGGCGCCCTCGTCGTCGCCGAAGCAGCCCTGCACGCCGTCGGCGGGCTCGAACAGCCGGTCGGGGCGGATGGTCCCGACATCGGCGAACTCCGCTTCGGAGCACCCGGCTTCGACGGGTCCGCTGCTTCCCGATGCCGTCTCGCCGATCTCGAGCAATCGGAGCAGGTGAGTGCCCGTCGAGAGGAAGACGACGCGATCGGCCGGCCCGATGAGGTCGAGGGTCGCCTCATCGGAGAGGGTGTACGGGTTGGACATCACGAGGGTGGTGTCGTCGTCGATGGCCGCTCGCGCCTCGGCCCGAGAGCGGAACACCGATACCTCGACCCCCTGATCCCGCAGGATCTCGGCCAGTGCGAGGGTGCCGCTGTCGTTGCGTCCTTCGGGGTCGAGTCCGCCGTGGGCGTTCGGCGCGGTCGCCGCGACCCGCAGCCCGACCAGGGCGACGATCAGCACGAGCACGGCGATGAGCGCCCATCCCGCGAACCGGCGCAGCCGCCCGCGGGTGCGCACCGCGGTGGACGGCGCGACCGCGGCGTCATCGACGAGACTCACGCGGGCACCGCTTCCGGGCGCAGCGCGCTCAGCCGGTCATCGGTGGCCGCAAGCTCGCGGTAGCGCTCCGCATCGGACGGATGCTGCAGATAGCGGACATCGTCGAAGGCGGTTGCGGCGCTCCGCACCGGACCGTCTTCGGCAGGGAATACGGCCGCCGCCTCCCGTGCGATCGCCTGAGCAGTGGCGCCAGGGGCCGGATCGATGAGGTCTCGTTCGAGCAGCCCTCTGGCGAGGGCGCGGAAGCGGAGGATGGTCGCCGTATCCCAGTCGCCGACGCGGGCGCTGCGCTCGGCCTCTGCCCGCAACTGGGCGGCGCTGCGGTCATCGCGCTCACCGAGCAGGTCGCCGCGGGCACGCCGCACGGCTCTCGCATCGCGGGGGCGACCCCAGATGATGAGTGCAGTGATGAGGGCGGCGACGATGACGACGGTGACGATGATCAGCGCGGCCGGACCCACATCGGCACTGGTCTCCGAGGTGAACAGGTCGGCGAGGAAGCGGCCGATGTCGCGCGCGACGAGGTCGAACCAGTTCGGCCTCGCGTCGGCGTAGCGAGGATTGGCCAGTTCCTCCTCGGCCCAGCGCTGCGCCTCGTCGCCGTCCGGGACGAAGAGCTCGTCGAACCGCAGGATCATGCCGAATCGGAACCCGGGGCGGCCCAGGGGCTGTCCGTCGGCGGGCTGGCGACGGCAGGGGGAAGCGGAGCAGGAGGGGGCGGCGCGAATCCCTGTTGCGGAACGGTGGGGGCGGCCTGCTGCGGCGGCACGGCGGCGTAGGGCGAAGTGGGCGGGTAGCCCGAGTGCGCCGGCGCCGGATACGGCGGAGCGGGATACGGCTGAGCGGGATACGCCTGCGCGGGGTAGGCCTGATACGGCTGGGGAGCGTTCGCGTACTGCTGCGGCGGGTATCCGTATCCGGCTGGCGCCATCGCATACTCGGGGGTCTGCTTCGGCGGTGCTGCACTGCTCACTGCGCGCGTCGGATCGACCGCGTAGGGATCGCCCAACTGGTCTTCGGTCCACCCCAGGTCACGGCGTTCCACGTGGGCGATGAGTGCCTGGTCGAGTCCTTCGTACCGCATCCGGCAGTCCAGGTAGACGAGCGCGGATCCTGTGCTCTGCACGACCAGAGTGATCGCCTGCAGGACGAGCAGGAGGATCTGCGGTGCGAGCATGGCGAAGACGAATCCGAAGATCGCACCGGCATCCGGCGAGCCCGTGGGAGCGATGACCGAGCCGAACAGGGTGCTGATGAGCGAGACCGGAATGCTCACGACCTGCATCGCCAGGCCCATGATGACGCTGATCAGGAAGCTCACACCCCACGCGACCCAGAAGCGTCCTCTGGTCAGCCGCCATGAGCGCACCAGCGCTTCCCGGAACCGCGCGCGCTCCAGCACGAGGATCGACGGGACCAGGAGCAGTTTCGTCGTCAACCACACCATCAGCGGGATGCTGGCAGCGAGGATCAGCAGCACGATGATCACCGTCACGCCGATGAGTTCCGCACTCGAACCGAGCCCGCCTGCCACGAACGCGGCGATGATGCCGACCACGATCGCGATAAGACCGAAGATGAAGAGCACCGACAGGGAGGCGAAACCGGCCAGCCGCCAGAACGCGGGAGCCATCTTCCGCCACAGCGTGCCCAGGGACGCCTTCACACCGATGGCGGCGTAGCCGACCTCTGCGGCGACGACGCCCTGCATCAGTGCCGTGAACGCCACCGATGCCACGCCCACGCCGAGGCCGGCGAGGATGTTCGCGAGGATGGTGCCGGCGAACACGGCCTCGAAGTCAGGTGACGATGGGGACACCGTCTCCAGTCGCGAGAACGTCGTGAAGAGCACGACGCCCATGACGGCTGCCATCACCAGAGTGGCGATGAGCTGGATCACCACGGCGAAGCCGAAGAGAACCTTGGGGTTGTGACGCAGGGCGGCGAAGGCCTTGCCCAGCAGCATTCCGAAGGTCAAAGGATGCAGGGGGATGATGCCCTTCTTCGGGGCAGGGGTCCACGTCTGGCCGCTCACAGCACTCCCTCCGTCGTGCGCTCCCATCGTGTCACATCCGCAACGGCGACGCGGCCGCAGAACACTGGGCGCCGGGTCGCAGAGCAGAACGGAGCGAGTGTCATAAGGTAACGGTATGACCTCACGCATTCTTGTGGTCGACGACGACACCGCGCTCGCCGAGATGATCGGCATCGTGCTGCGCACCGAAGGCTTCGAGCCGGTGTTCTGCGCCGACGGTGCGCGAGCCGTCGAGGAATGGCGCACCCAGCGCCCCGACCTGGTTCTCCTCGACCTCATGCTGCCCGGTATGGACGGGATCGAGATCTGCACCCGGATCCGGGCCGAGTCCGGCATCCCGATCATCATGCTCACCGCACGCACCGATACGGCAGATGTCGTCCGTGGCCTCGAGGTCGGGGCGGATGACTACATGGTGAAGCCTTTCAACCCGAAGGAGCTCGTCGCCCGCATCCGCACGCGCCTGCGGCCGGTGACGCAGACCGCCGGCGAGCAGCTGCGCGTGGGTGACCTCACCGTCGATGTCGACGCCCACGAAGTGCGTCGCGGTACCGCACCGATCGCGCTCACTCCGCTCGAGTTCCAGCTGCTGGTGGCGCTCGCGTCGAAGCCGCAGCAGGTCTTCTCCCGGGAGATGCTGCTCGAACAGGTGTGGGGATACCACTACAAGGCCGACACCAGGCTCGTGAACGTGCACGTGCAGCGCCTCCGGGCGAAGGTCGAGCTCGACCCGGACAACCCGAAGATCGTCATGACGGTGCGCGGCGTCGGCTACCGCGCCGGCAGCGTCGCCACCTCCGGCTAGGCGCAGGTGATGGCCGGGACGGGCACCACCACCACAGCGGTCGCGGTCCTCCGCGACTGGCGCGGTTGGCCCGACGCGCTCGCCGCTCTGTGGCGGCGTTCGCTGCGCTTCCGCACGCTCTCCGTCACGCTGCTGCTCACTTCGCTCGCGATCTTCATCACGTGCGTGACGATGGCGCTCGTCATCCAGAACGACCTCTTCGTATCCCGCAAGAATCAGGCGCTCGAAGATGCCCAGCGGGCGGTCGATCAGGCGCAGAGGACGCTGGATGTCGCCGAGGTCGGCGACGATCCTGCCGCGCTCAGGGACCTGTGGGACCGGATCCAGGAGGACCTGGGACGCAACTCGTCGTCGGACATGCTCCTGGCCAACAGAATCGATTCCGAGTCGTCCGCTGTGCGGCTCAACGGATTCACCGCCGGACTCAGCACCAACGATCTGAGCCCGGCGCTGAGCAGGCTCGTCGCCGAGTTCGACGATCGGCAGTGGTGGCAGTCCGTCGCTCTGCCGACAGAGGGCGGCGGCGAAGTCCCGGGCATCATCGTCGGTCAGCAGCTGGTCGTGCCGGAAGTGGGTCCGTTCGAGCTCTACATCGCGTACGACCTCGCCGACGCCGATCAGACTCTCAGTTTCGTGCAGCGCACGCTCTGGATCGCCGGCATCGGACTGGTCGCCATCGTGGCCGCGATCTCGTGGGTCGTGCTGCGCACGGTGTCGACCCCGATCGTGGAGGCGGCGGAGACGAGCGCCCGGCTCGCATCCGGTGACCTCGGCGTTCGTCTGCAGGTGCGCGGCGAGGACGAGCTGGCGACACTCGGGCGTTCGTTCAACGCGATGGCAGACAGCATCGAGGCGCAGATCAAGGAGCTGGGCGAGCTGTCGCTCGTGCAGCAGCGCTTCGTGTCGGATGTCTCGCATGAGCTGCGAACCCCGCTCACGACGATCAGGCTCGCTGCCGACATCCTGAACGACCAGCGAGACGACTTCGACCCGACGACCGCCCGGACCACCGAGCTTCTGCATGCCCAGGTGCAGCGTTTCGAGACGCTGCTGTCTGACCTGCTGGAGATCAGTCGCTACGACGCCGGTTCCGTGCAGCTCGAGCTCGAAGCGACCAGCATCGCCCATCTCGCCGAAGACATCATCGAGCAGATGAAGCCCCTCGCCGACGGTCACGGCAGCGAACTGCGTCTGGTGGCCCCCGGCGGCTATTCTCCGGTCGACATGGATCCGCGGCGCGTGCGCCGTGTGCTGCGCAACCTCATCGGCAACGCGATCGAGCACGGGGAGGGGAAGCCGATCGTGATCACCGTCGACAGCAATCAGCATGCCGTGGCCGCGGGGGTGCGCGATTTCGGGTTGGGGATGACCTCGGCGGATGCCGAGCGGGTGTTCGACCGCTTCTGGCGGGCCGATCCCTCGCGCCAGCGCACGATCGGCGGCACCGGGCTCGGTCTGTCGATCGCCCTCGGCGACGCCACTCTGCACGGCGGCACGCTCACGGTCTGGTCCGAGCTGGCCGTCGGCACCAACTTCGTGCTCACGCTGCCGCGTCGCGCCGGTGTGCTGGAGGGGGAATCGCCGGTGCCGCTGGAGCCGCAGGAGACGCTCATGGAGATCGGCAGTGCGACGCAGCCCATCGAGGTCACGGACCTGCACCGTGACCTGTTCGGCGAGAACGGGAGTCGCGATGACTGACGCACGAAGGCGCGTGCTGCGCGGGATCGCCGTGGTCGCCGCCGCTGTGCTGCTTTCGGCGTGCACGGGGCTCCCGACCAGCAGCGACGTAGAAGTCGGGCTGCCCTTGGGGCAGGTGCCGGACGAATCGGAATTCCTTCCGCTCGCGTCCGGTCCGGTGGACGGAGCCGGACCCGCCGAGATCGTCGAAGGCTTCATGGAAGCAGCGATCACGCCGGATGAGGGATGGCAGACAGCCCGGAAGTTCCTCACCCCGGAGTTCGCCGCGACCTGGAGGCCGGCCGAGGCCGTGGCCATCGACGCCGATGCCTCGACGCGCAGGATCACCTCGTCCGTCCAGGACGGCGAGGAGGCGGAGCAGGCCACCGAAGCCGACGTGCAGGTGCAGACGGAACTGGTCGCCAGCGTCGATGAGACAGGGGAGTACTCCGACGCCCCTGGCCCCGGAAGCATGCCGTTCCAGGTCGTGCGCGCGGAGGACGGCGAATGGCGCATCGCGAAAGCGCCCGACGGCATCGTGATCGACGAGAGACTCTTCTCGGTGGTCTTCATCGGCTACGCGCTGAGCTACTTCGATCAGACCTGGAAACGCCTCGTGCCCGACGTGCGATGGTTTCCTCGTCGTCCCGCGCCGGCCACCACGATCGCTCAGGCGCTGATCGGCGGCACACCCAGCGCCTGGCTGGAGCCCGCGGTGCAGAGCGCCTTCCCGCCGGATGTGCGCCTCGCCCTCGGGGCCGTCCCCATCGGGACCGATCAGATCGCCGATGTCGCTCTCAACAGTGCCGCGCAGAACCTCGATCAGACGACGCTGGCGCGGATGCGCACACAACTGGAGCGCAGCCTCGCCGACGCCGGCGTGCGCGTGAACCAGGTGCAGTTCAGCGTCGACGGACGTGTGCTCGGTGCGGGTGTCGTCGAAGTGGAGCAGCCGACGGCGCCGTCGGGTTCTCTGGTGCTGGCCGAGGGCGCGTTCGGAACGATCGTCGGCGACGAGATCACGCCGATCCCTGGCGTGAGCAGCGAGATCCTGAGCATCGCGCAGCCGATCGCCGCGATCGATGTCGCGGCAGACGACTCGCACGCCGCTGTGCAACTCGATGATGGGAGCGTCTTCCGGGTCGGCGACGGACAGATCGACCAGCTGCCCGGGGGACCGGGGCTCGTGACGCCGTCCATCGACCCGTACGGCTACACGTGGACGGTGCCCACGGGCGATCCTCGCGGGCTCATCGCATGGGGTGCTGGCGTCACGGAGCATCGGATCGCGAAGGCGTTCCCCGACGTGTCCGGCATCACGCATCTGCGCGTCGCCGCCGACGGCGCCAGGGTCGCCGCGGTGGTGAACGTCGGCGGTCAGCGACGAGTCGTGGTCGCGGCGGTGATCCGAGACGGCGCCGGCGTGCCCGTCGCACTCGGCGATGAGGTCGAAGTGCTCGGAACGCTGCCCGGTGCGGCGATCGGTCTGGTGTGGCTCGGTTCGGACCGGCTCGGCATTCTGACGGGACCCGATGATCCGATGATGGTGTGGCAGCGCGTCGCCGGACCGTCGACGAGCGAGGCGGCCCCGTCCGACGCCGTCTCGATCGCCGGGTCGAGGACCACGGCCGGTGTTCGTGTTCTCGGCGCGAGCGGCGCACTGTTCGCGCGCAGCGGCTCTGCGTGGCGTGAGGCGACGTCTGGTGTCTCGTTGCTCGCGACCCGCGCAGGTCAGTGACGCGCCGCCGCTTCTGCACAGGCGCGATCCGACACGAGTTCTCCACGTAGCGCGCGAATCGGCGCGCGGACGCAGGACCGGCTGGCGCAGGATCAGGGGATGCCGTCCTCCGTGCCTTCTCCATTGGTTCCGCTGAGGGCGATCGGCGCCGAACTGGCCGCTCTGCTGCTCGCCGCGTGCTGCGCCGGCTGCGACGCCCCTGGTGAGCTGCTCTGCGATTCCTGCCGCGCGCAGCTGTCGCCGGACCCGCGCGAGTTCACGACTCCCGAGGGGCGACGGGTCCGGGCGGCGCTCGGCTACGACGGGGTCGCCGCGCGCTGCATCCGACGCCTCAAGGGGGATGGCGAGACACTGCTCGCCCGCCCCCTGGGCGGTGCGCTGGCCGGGGTGTTGACGGAAGCGCTGGCCGATGGCGCGGTCGCGGTGCCGATCCCGACGGGTCGCGCGGCCTTCCGTCGTCGCGGCTACCGGGTACCGGATCTCCTGATACGTCGTGCGGGTGCCGAACCGCATCGCCTGCTGTTCGCCGCACGTGCGACCGTCGACCAGCGTGGGCTGGGCGTGCAGGAACGCGCCGAGAACGTGCGCGGCAGCATGCGCGTTCGAACGCGGGGAGACGGCACCGACGTCGTCCTGGTGGACGACGTCGTCACGACCGGCGCGACCTTCGATGAAGCATCGCGCGTGCTCGGATCCGCCGGCTTCCGCGTCGTGGCGGCGGTCGCGCTCGCCGCCACGCCGCTTCACCGGAGAATCATCGAGAACGCACCGGGGACACGGAGAAAATGAGCCGTGACTTCCTGCGATGAGCGGACTACGGTTAGGGACCACAAGGCGACCACGGTCCGCCCTTGGCCGGGAGGACCGGGACAAGGAGACAGCAATGGAAACAAGCATCGTTGGCGTCGGAGTGGGTATCACCGACCGCTTCCGAACCGTTGTCGAAGAGAAGATCGCCCGGGTCCAGCCGCTCGCGTCCCGAGCACTGCGCCTGGATGTGAAGGTCACGCATCGCGTCTACCGGAATGGCCATGTGCCCGATGAGACCGTCGAGCTCACGCTCGTCGGCAAGGGACCTGTGGTGCGGGCGGAGGCCACCGACGGTGACAAGTTCGTCGCGCTGGACTTCGCGATCGACAAGTTGTCGACGCAGCTGCGCCGCGCGAAGGAGAAGAGGGTCGACGGACGTCAGCATCCTCGTGGAGCACACTTCGAGAAGGGCAGTGGAGCCCTTGAGGGAATCGACGTGCAGCCCGCATCCGTCGATCTCCTGCGTGCCGTCGCGACCGGCAGCGTGCCGGTGCAGAACGACGAGGAGGAGGCGTACTCACCCGTCGTCATCCGCACCAAGAGCTTCGACGCCGAATGGATGAGCGTCGAAGAAGCCGTCGATCGGATGGAACTCGTCGGACACGACTTCTTCCTGTTCGTCGACGCCGCAACCGACCACCCGAGTGTGGTCTACCGCCGCAAGGGCTGGGACTACGGCGTCATCGCGCTGAGCACGCAGGCTCCGCCTGCGGAGGCTCTGGCGTCCTGAGGCTGAGACGAGAGCGGCCCGGTCCCTTCGGGGGCCGGGCCGCTCTCGTCGGTGCCAGACGCTTCGACTGGCTCAGCGAACCTGATTCGCGCCTCAGTCGAAGATGCCGTCGAGGAGACTGCCGATGACGAGGCCGCCCAGGAGGCCGGAGGCGATGTCGCCGCCGCCACCGCCGCGGCGTCCGCCGCCGCCCCAGCCGTCGCCGCCGCCCCAGCCCTGATCCTGCGGGCGGGACGAGTCGATGTCGCGTTGGGCGAGCTGGAGGGCTTCGGAAGCCAGATGCGCGACTCGCCGCGCGACGGCGAGAGCCTCTTCGCGGGTGTCCTCGGCAGGAAGCAGTGCAGGAAGGTCGACGCGCAGACGCTCCGCCTCGGCAAGGCGGGTGCGTGCATCCGCGCCGATCCAGCCGCGGTGACCGGCGATCAGGCCGCGAGCGACGCCGAGCTGACGATCGGCGTCGTCGATCGCGTGCTGAACGTGCTGCACGGTCGGCAGGGGATTCTGCTCACGGTGACGGGCTTTGGCGATCGCTTCGTCGAGCGCCCCGTTCGCCTCGCGCAGCTGGGAGAGCTCGGCGAAGGGATCGTTCGGCGTGCCGGAGGGTGAGAGCGCCGCCAGGGCCTGCTCGAGGTTGCTGACAGCCGTGCGCACCGCCGGCACCTGCGGCGCGGTGCGCGCCGCAATGATGTCGCCGCGGGAGTCTGCGACGACCTCGGCGAGTGTGGATTCGGCGCGCAGCGCCTCGATCTCGAAGTCCTCCACCGCGTCGAGGAGGGCGGATGCGCGTCGGGTGGCTTCCGTCGCCGTCTCGAGGGCGAGATTCGCCTCCTCGTTCTGCTTCGCCGCGCGACGACGCTCTGACACGTTCGCTCCGTGGGTCGCGAACGAGATGAGCTGCTCCGCTTCCTTCGCGCTCGCCGTGATCTGCGCCATCGCCGAGTCGGCATAACGAGAGGCCAGTCGCTCCACGGTCGCGTTGGTCTGCGGAATGCGCTCGCTCAGAGTCTCGGCATCCGCGCGCACCTGGGCGATGACCTCGGGTGCGCGCCGCACGCGAGAGATCGACTCGGCGAGGACGCCCGTCTTCTCATCCAGCAGATCCTGAGCCCAATCGCACAGCTGAACGATGCGCGCGTTGCGGGTGCGCAGTTCTTCTGCGGTGTCAGGGATCTCATCGTGGTTGAGCTGGTGCAGTTGGAAGGCCTCGCGGAGGTGGGTGCGCACCGCGGTCAGCGCCTTCTTCAGGTCGGCGGTGAGCGATCCGCCCAGCTCGGCGTCGGCGAACGCCAACTCGTCGGAGGTCGTGCGGATCCGCTCGTCCGCTGCGACCAGGGCCTGCTCGGCGCGACGCGCCAGATCGGCGTCCTGCGCCGCGAGTGCTTCGTCTTCGCGCTTGCGTTTGCCCCAGAATCCAGCCATGGTTCCGATCCTACGGGAGGTGCGGCTCGGGGGAGCGTGCTTTCCGTTCAGCGTTCAGCGGACGGCCGCGGCGGGGGCGTTCGGCGGTCAAACCCAGCCCGATGGCGTGCTGCGGATGCTGCGCCAGGCGTTCCTCGACGTGATCGAGCCAGCGCAACTCGCCTTCGGCGGCGAAGATCCTCGAGGCGATCACGAGTGACCAAGCGAGTTCCTCGGCTTCGGATCCGGAGCCCGCGTATGTCGCGGCATTCAGCCTTTCCCGTTGCTGGAGCGATTCGGAACGCTGGCCCTGGATGACGCCGGCGACGTCGACGCCCGGAAGAGTCGCCGCCATCGCGAGCTTGATCGCGACCTCGTCGCGGGTCGCCTGGCCGCGCTGGACGGGGGAGGACAGCCAATGCGCGACCTCGACGGAACCCGCGTCGGTGATCGCCCAATACACGTGTCCCTGCTCGTCGGCGTCTCCGCGGGAGACCAGGCCGTCACGCTCCAGGCGCTCCAGTGTGTTATAGATCTGCCCGACGTTGAGCGGCCAGGTGGAACCGGTGCGCCGATCGAACTCATGGCGCAGCTGATAGCCGTAGCAGGGGCCCTGGTCGAGGATCGCGAGCAGGCTCTGGCGCACCGACATGGAGACTCCTGTTCACGGGGAATTGGAAAGCAATACCGAGTATATGCATGCGGAGAAACCCTCCCTTCGGGATGCACGCAGGCGACGCGCAGGTCACAGCCCGGTAACATGGCAGCCGTATGTCTGTGCGTGCCCGAAGGCGGGCGGCCGGCAGAAGACCCACCAACAGGGAGAAGACATCTGTGGCGAATCCTCTTGAGAAGCTGCTGCGCGCGGGCGAAGGGCGGGTCATCCGCCGCCTGAACCAGGTCGTGAAGGCAGTGAACGCGCTGGAAGAGGACTTCACGAAGCTCACCGACGAAGAGCTCCGCGGAGAGACGGCGGAGCTGCGGATGCGCTTCGAAAAGGGCGAGACGCTCGATCAGCTGATGCCGGAGGCGTTCGCCGCCGTCCGCGAAGCGGGCAAGCGGACTCTCGGCATGCGCGCCTACGACGTGCAGCTCATGGGTGGCGCGGCCCTCCACCTGGGCAACATCGCCGAGATGAAGACCGGTGAGGGCAAGACGCTCGTCGCCACGTTCCCGGCGTATCTCAACGCCATCGCCGGCCAGGGCGTGCACGTCATCACGGTCAACGACTACCTCGCCAGCTACCAGGCTGAACTCATGGGGCGCATCTACCGCGCACTGGGCATGAAGACGGGCATCATCGTCTCCGGTCAGACCCCGGCCGTGCGTCGCGAGCAATACTCCGCCGACATCACCTATGGCACGAACAACGAGTTCGGCTTCGACTACCTGCGCGACAACATGGCGTGGCGCAAGGAGGATCTCGTTCAGCGGGACCACTTCTTCGCCATCGTCGACGAGGTCGACTCGATCCTCATCGATGAGGCTCGCACGCCGCTGATCATCTCCGGTCCGTCCTCGGGTGAGGCGAACCGCTGGTTTGCGGAGTTCGCGAAGATCGCGCGCACCCTCGTCGCAGGCGAGGACTACGAAGTCGACGAGAAGAAGCGCACCGTCGGCGTGCTCGAGCCCGGTATCGAGAAGGTCGAGGACTACCTCGGCATCGACAACCTCTACGAGTCCGCGAACACGCCGCTGATCTCATTCCTGAACAACTCGATCAAGGCTCTCGCCCTGTTCAAGAAGGACACGGACTACGTCGTCATGAACGACGAAGTCATGATCGTCGACGAGCACACCGGGCGCATCCTGGTCGGCCGTCGGTACAACGAGGGCATCCACCAGGCGATCGAGGCCAAGGAAGGCGTGCCGGTCAAGGCCGAGAACCAGACCCTCGCCACGGTCACGCTGCAGAACTACTTCCGCCTCTACGACAAGCTCGCTGGCATGACCGGAACGGCCGAGACCGAGGCCGCCGAGTTCATGTCGACCTACTCGCTCGGCGTCATCCCGATCCCGACGAACAAGCCGATGATCCGCAAGGACCAGTCCGACCTCGTCTACAAGAACGAGACGGCGAAGTTCGGTCAGGTCGTCGAGGACATCGCCGAGCGGCACGCTGCCGGCCAGCCGGTTCTCGTCGGAACCGTCAGCGTCGAGAAGAGCGAGTATCTCTCCCGGCTGCTCGCCAAGAAGGGCGTCAAGCACGAGGTGCTCAACGCGAAGAACCACGCCCGCGAGGCCGAGATCGTGGCACGCGCCGGGCGCCTCGGCGCCGTCACCGTCGCCACGAACATGGCCGGTCGAGGCACCGACATCATGCTCGGCGGAAACGCCGAGTTCCTCGCCGTTCAGGAACTCAAGGCCAAGGGGCTCGACCCGGTGGAGACACCGGAGGAGTACGAGGTCGCCTGGGACGAGACCTACGAGGCGATGAAGGCGACGGTGGCCGAAGAGGCGGAGAAGGTCGTCGCATCCGGCGGGCTGTACGTGCTCGGTACGGAGCGTCACGAGTCGCGGCGCATCGACAACCAGCTGCGAGGACGATCAGGACGTCAGGGCGACCCCGGCGAGAGCCGCTTCTACCTCAGCCTCACCGATGATCTGATGCGGCTCTTCCAGTCGGGAGCGGCCGAGGCGATCCTCTCCCGTACGAACTTCCCGGATGACGTGCCGATCGAGTCCGGTCTGGTCTCGCGTGCGATCCGCAGCGCGCAGTCGCAGGTCGAGGCCCGCAACGCCGAGATGCGCAAGAACGTCCTCAAGTACGACGACGTCCTCAACCGTCAGCGCGAGGCGATCTACGCGGACCGCCGCCACATCCTGCAGGGTGACGACATCGCGGACCGTGTGCAGCACTTCATCGAGGATGCCGTCACCGGCGTCGTGCGTGATCACACCGGCGAGGGGCACAACGAGAGCTGGGACTTCGACGCGCTCTGGACGGAGCTGAAGACCCTCTACCCGGTCGGCGTCACGATCGACGAGGTCGTCGCAGAGGCCAGTGGACGCAAGGGCGGCATCACCTCGGACGGCCTCACCCGCGAGCTGCTCTCCGACGCGAAGATCGCCTACGAGAACCGCGAGGGAACTCTCGGTGCCGCAGCGACGCGCGAGCTCGAGCGTCGGGTCGTGCTGCAGGTCCTCGATCGCCGCTGGCGCGATCACCTCTACGAGATGGACTACCTCAAGGACGGCATCGGTCTGCGCGCCATGGCGCAGCGCGACCCGCTGATCGAGTACCAGCGCGAGGGCTACTCGATGTTCCAGTCGATGATGGGGCAGATCAAGGAGGAGTCGGTCGGCTACCTCTACAACCTCGAGGTCGAGGTGCGCCGGGCCGGCGACAGCGACACAGCGGAAGTCGAAGCGAAGGGCCTTTCCGACGGCGGCGGCGAGCAGCGTCTCGAGTACTCGGCGGCGAATGACGCCGGCGAGGTCGAGGTGCGAAACGACCGCGGTCAGGTGCAGCAGGCTGCGACAGACCGGGTCCGCCAAGCGGCGGCCCGGGCGGCCGCGACCGAGCCGGCGGAACCCGAGCAGGGCGCTCGCGGTGCCTTCGGCCAGCGCACGGAAGCGGAGCAGCCGGCGGCCGGCAACCGCGAGCAGCGCCGAGCGCAGGGCAAGAAGAAGAAGTAGCGTGCCGTCGAAGAGGGGCCGATCCATCCGGATCGGCCCCTCTTCGCGTCCCTGTAGGCTTGGTCGATGACCCCATCGCGCAACTTCGACCAGTCGTCGAAGCTCAAGAATGTCCTGTACGAGATCCGTGGGAACACGCTCGTCGAGGCGGCGCGGCTCGAGGCCGAGGGGCACCAGATCCTCAAGCTGAACACGGGCAATCCGGCGATCTTCGGGTTCGACGCTCCGCACCAGATCGTGCACGACATGTTGGCGGCGCTGCCGACCGCGCACGGCTACAGCGACAGCAAGGGCATCATCTCGGCGCGCCGCGCCGTGGTCAGCCGCTATGAGGAGATCCCGGACTTCCCGCGCTTCGACCCGGACGACGTCTATCTCGGGAACGGCGTCTCGGAACTCATCACGATGACCATGCAGGCCCTGTTGGATGAGGGCGACGAGGTGCTCATCCCGGCCCCGGACTACCCGCTGTGGACGGCGATGACCAGTCTCGCCGGTGGTACTCCGGTGCACTATCTGTGCGACGAGGAGAATGACTGGCAGCCTGATCTCGAGGACATCCGCTCCAAGATCACGCCGCGGACCAAAGCGCTCGTCATCATCAATCCGAACAACCCCACCGGTGTCGTGTACTCCCGGGCCGTTCTCGAAGGCTTGGTGCAGATCGCCAGAGAGCACCAGCTGCTGCTGCTTTCCGATGAGATCTACGACCGCATCGTCTTCGATGACGCGGTGCACATCTCGACGGCGACACTCGCTCCCGATCTGCTCTGCCTGACCTTCAACGGGTTGTCCAAGACCTATCGGGTCGCCGGGTATCGTTCGGGCTGGCTGGTCATCACGGGACCGCAGGCGCACGCCAAGGGTTTCATCGAGGGGATCACGCTGCTCGCGTCGACGCGGCTCTGCCCGAACGTGCCGTCGCAGCACGCCCTGCAGGCTGCGCTCTCGGGTGTCCAGTCCATCGATGCGCTGATCGCGCCGACCGGCCGCCTGCACGAACAGCGCGACATCGCGTGGGAGGGCCTCGAATCGATTCCCGGCGTCTCCTGCGTGAAGCCGGAGGGCGCCCTCTACGCGTTCCCCCGGCTCGATCCCAACGTGCATGAGATCAGGGACGACGCGAAGCTCGTCTACGACCTGCTCGTCTCGGAGCGCATCCTGCTCGTGCAGGGGACCGGCTTCAACTGGCCGACTCCCGATCATCTTCGGATCGTGACGTTGCCGGAGGCGCGGGTGCTCAGCGAGGCGATCGAGCGACTCGGAAACTTCCTCGCCAGCTACCGCCAGTAGCAGTCACCGGTTCCGGTGCCGGCGTGCCCGGCGACGGTGAGAGCGTCGCCGCGAGCCGGCGCACGGCCGCGACCAGCGCGGATCGTGGCGTGACATCGCTCATCGGTCTGGCGTGCAGCAGCGCGGCGTCGACGGCACGCCGGTCGTAGGGCAGGAAAGTCACCTCGGTGATTCCGGCGAACCTTTCGAGGGTGCGTCGGACCTGACCGCGGGCATCGATGCCGAGAGGCCCGGGACGCACCTGATTGGCGACGACCGTGATCGGAACCGGACCGATGAGATCGCGGAGTTCGGCGTGATCGCGGAGGAAGCGACTGATGCCGAGCGGATCGGCCGTCGTGACCGCGACGACGGTGTCGGCTTCGCGGAGGGTCGTGGTCGTCGCGGCATGTCGTCGCGGCCCGGTGAGATCGAACGTCGCCTCGTCGTCGGCGTCGAGAGTGCCTGCGATGTCGACGACGGTCTCCTGCGCCCACTCGCGGCACGCCTGGAGGGTGCTGCGCAGGCGGGCAGCGGACAGCTCCGGCCATCGGCTCGGGCGATTGATCCCGCCGAGCACCTCGATGGGGCCGGCACTCGTCTCCAGCGTGGTCGCCAGCCTGGTCAGCTCGCTCGAGTCGAGTCCGCCGAGTTCGGCGCGGCGGCACGCGGCCGCGACGCCGGGTGCGTCGTCGCTGAGTCCGAGGAGGAGCGCCAGGGACGGCGCGACAGTGTCGGCGTCGATGAGGGCGGTGCGGCGACCGGTGCGGGCGAGTTCGACGCCGAGCTGGATGGCGAGGGTGGATCGGCCAGGCGCGCCGTGCGGTCCCCAGACCGCGAGGATTCGGTGGGAGGACGCGGAGGAGACCGGCCGTACCGCGACGGGGGTCTCCACGGCGAGGGCGGCTGCCACCTCCCAACCCGGGGCATCCGCAGGCAGCGCCGCGGTCAATCCGTACCGTCCGAGCAGCCGGCTGTCGCCGTCGCCGAGCGGGACGATCCGGACGCCGGAGCGGTCGCACGCGGCGATGAGATCGGGGGTGAGGACGGCACGGGTGGCCGGCGCGAGCAGCGTATCGGCGTCGGCGAGGCGGAACGCGATCGCGGTGTCAGGGGGAAGGATCGCGATGACATGCACCCCCTCGAGCTCGAGCTCCTGCGCGAGGGCGCTTGCCCGCGGCTCGGGGATGGCGATGACGACGCCACTCATGATCCGACGCCGACCGGAACCAGTGACAGCACGGAGCCGCCGGTGATCGCGGCGAGGACGTCGGCCACATCGGAGCGATCGATGACCACCTCGACTCCGGCGTTCGACCCCGCCAGCATGCCATCGGTCTTCACGATCGCAGCCACCACCGCATCCGTGAGGAGGATTCTCGGCGCATCGTAGGAGCGGTCGTCATCGAGGGGAGGAGCATGCCACAGCTCGACGACCGTCCCGGGGGCGACGTCTTCGGGGATTCCGGTGCTGCTCTCCACGACGATCGTGGTGGTGCGACTGCTCTCGGCATCCGCAGCAGCCGCTGACGGGACGAGCTCGCCCTCCGTGAGGGTACGCGCGGCCACTTGGCCCGGCTCCAGATCCTGTGGGGCGAGATAGGCGCCGTCGATGGCACCGAGGTTCACCTCGACGACCTGGAAGTCTCCCGAGATGAGCGCCTCGCCAGCCACGATCGTGCGGCTCGCCTGCAGTACCGGAGTGGTGTGTCCTGCAGAGGAGACGATCAACCACACGCCGACGATGGAGAGTGCCACCAGCACGATGCCGATGAGGAAGCGGACGTCGCCCAGGAAGGCGCGTCGCGGTCGAGTCTGCGTCGTCATGGAGCCATGGTCACAGAAATCGGCTGACTGCCGTTCGAGTTATCCACAGGCGGCTCTCGGGTGGGACGTACGCGTGCGGCGCAGGGGAGAATGGAGACATGCCTGATATGCCCGCATCCGCTCCGCGCTTCCTCGCGCCTGCCCAGGTGGCGGAGTTGCTGAGCATCGAGGTGGACGAGGTGATCGCGCTCGTTCTCGATGGGCGGCTGCGCGGTTCGCAGCTCGGGTCGCCTGCGCGCTGGCGGGTCGAGGAGTCGAGTCTCTCGGAGTATCTCGCGGCGCAGTCGGAGGAGGCCAGGCGAATGGCGCTGTGGCGTCAGGCGAACGAGGCGAGCTTCCCCGAGGTATGGGGAACGTCGACGCGTGGTCCTGCTCAGGGCAGCTGAGCCTCACCACTGGCTCGCAGCCAGAGCAGCGCGCTGAACGGGACGATCCGGAACCCGCGTACGGCGTCGGCGCGCCGGACGTCTCCGGCATCGTGCATGGCCAGGTCGAGATGGTCGGCGCCGGCACGGTCGATGGTCCCGTGCACCTCGCCACCGTCGCGGAGTGCGATGCGCACCGGTACCCGTCGGCGCGCGAAGTCGCGGAGCAGGAATCCGAAAGTCATCCGCTCCCGCAGGGCGGGTTCGGCGGCGACCTGCGAGTCGAGACTGGTCAGCAGCATTCCGTGATCCATGCTCATCCCGCTGATCGCGTGCAGCGGGACGATGGATATCGACAGGGGCGCAGCCGTTTCTCCGCCGGACGACGGTTCGGTAGCGAGCCAGTCGGCGCCGAGAGCACGCAGACGGACCGGCAGGCGCTGTCCACCCGCGAGGTCGAGGGTCGTCCGCGCTTCCACGGCGCACAGCATCCGGAGTCTGCTGCGCAGTTCGAGCCGTGAGATCCGCAGCCGTTCGGATTCCGCATCGAGCGCGGCACGCTCGGCTTCCCACTCCGAGGCGAGTTGACCTTCGAGGTCTTCGAACAGGCGATCCCAGTGCACTCGACCGAGCGTAGGCGACTGCCCGGATCGGTATACGAGTTATCCACAATTGTCGTTCGCGGAGCGTCAGGGCGATCCTCGCCGTGCTGTACTTTCACGCAGTTTCCCAGAACGAGAGTGCCTCTGATGACCTTGCATGAGTACTTCGCACCCCAGCCCACCTCGGCATCCGAGCTGCCGGATCCTGCGCCGCTCCTCCGGAGCCTCACGCAGGGCGTGCTCGAGGTTCTCGCAGGCGTCCGCGAGGTCGACCAGCTCGCGAGATGGTTCAGCGAGGAGGCGTTCCGGAGCCTGGTGACCAGGTCGAATCTGTCAGCCAGGGCGCGCAGTGCCCGCGGTGTCGCGCCCGCACGGCCGTCATTCGAGATCCTGTCCATCCGGTGCGCGGCACCGCGAGACGATGTGGTCGAATCCGTGGTGATCGTCGCAGGCCCCGGTCGTACTCGCGCGGTCGCGATTCGGCTGGAGGGCATGGATCGACGCTGGCGGGCGACGTCGCTGGCGATTCTCTGAGCTGACTGAATCTATGCTGGGGAGGTGTCAACCCTCAGCGATCTCGCCCAGGCCCAGGGCCTCCTGACCGACAGCGACGTGGAGTGGCTTCACCGCCTCGCCGGTGACGGCCAACTGCTCGCGGATCTCGCGTCCGCTGACATCGTCGTCTGGATCCAGACAGATGACGGTTCCTTCGTCGCCGTCGCGCACGCGCGGCCCAGCGGCGCAGCGACCCTGTTCTACCGGGACATCGTCGGAGAGCGCGTCCGCCCCCAGTGGCGGACCCAGGTGCAGGGCGCGTTCGATTCGGCGGAGATCGTCGACTCCTCGTCGCCGGACTGGTTCGAGGAGACGCCGACGAGGGTCAGGGCAGTGCCGATCGTCCGTCAGCGGCGCAAGGAGGATGGTGCGGCCACGGTCATCGGAGTGGTGACGCGGCACACGAACCTCGGTGAGGCGCGCACGCCCTCCCGGCAGCAGATCACGTTCGAGGAATGTGCGAACGACCTCTTCCGCATGATCGCCGACGGCAGCTTCCCCGACCTCGCTGCCCCCACATCCCCGCGTCGCGGCGCGCCACGGGCATCCGACGGGCTGATCAGGATCGATGTCGACGGCATCACCACGTTCGCCAGTCCCAACGCGCTCTCCGCCTTCAACCGGATGGGCTTCGACGACGAGCTCGAAGGGGAGTCCCTCGCCGAAGTGACCACTCGGCTGGTGCCGCCGTCGCGGCAGGTGGACGAGTCGCTCCCGGTCGTCGTCACCGGCCGTGCTCCGTGGCGCACGGACATCGAGGCGCGCGGCGTCACCGTTTCGCTCCGAGCCATCCCGCTGAAGGACCATGGCAACCGGATCGGCGCGATCCTGCTGTGCCGCGACGTCTCAGAACTGCGCCACCAGGAGCAGGAGCTCATCACCAAGGACGCCACGATCCGCGAGATCCACCATCGGGTGAAGAACAATCTGCAGACCGTCGCGTCGCTGCTGCGAATCCAGGCCCGGCGCACGCACTCGGAGGAAGCGCGCGACGCGCTCACCCAGGCGATGCGGCGCGTGGACGCCATCGCGGTCGTACACGACACCCTGGCGCAGGGGCTCACTCAGAAGGTCGATTTCGACGAGGTCTTCCAGCGCGCGCTGAAGCTCGTCGCCGAGGTCGCCTCGGCTCCGAACACCCGCGCCATGGTGCGGTCGACGGGTCGCTTCGGCGTGCTGCCGAGCGAATACGCGACGCCGCTTGCGCTCGCCCTGACCGAGGTGGTGACCAACGCGGTCGAGCACGGCCTCGCGGGTCAGGAGGGTCTGGTCACCGTCGATGCGGTGCGCACCGAGGAGAACCTCCGTGTGACCGTGAGCGACACCGGGCGGGGCCTGCCTGAGGGGCGCATCGGCCAGGGGCTCGGCACGCAGATCATCCGCACGCTCATCCAGGGTGAGCTCAGCGGAACGATCGAGTGGCACGGCCGTGAGGGCGAAGGCACCGACGTGATCATCGACATCCCGCTGCGCTGGCTGACGAAGTGAGTCGAGACGGGGCTCGTTCGCGAAGCGAACCTGCCCCGTCTGCGACTCAGGTCGAGCGAGGCACGAGTCGAAACCTCGTGCGGGGAGCGATCAGGAGGCGCGGCGTGCGCGTGCTGCGCGACGCTTGAGGGCGCGGCGCTCGTCTTCGGAGAGGCCGCCCCAGACACCGGAGTCCTGGCTGGACTCGAGCGCGTACTGCAGGCAGATCTCGGTCACCGTGCAGGTGGCGCAGACCGTCTTCGCCTTCTCGATCTGGTCGACCGCTGGGCCGGTGTTCCCGACGGGGAAGAACAGCTCGGGGTCGACAGTCAGGCAGGCGGCCTTGTCGCGCCAATCCATGGGGGCTCCTCGGTGTGGATTTCTAGAGCGATCGCAGACGCGATGGCTCGGATTCGGGTATCGGTTTCGGGTTCCGCTACCCTGACGTGATGCAGGCGGATGCCTGCGTTTGTGTTGCGGGCTGAAGCGCCCGCCCCACGCCGCTGTGGGAGCACATGACTTTGTCTATTCTGTAACATAAAGTTAACAAGAGCAAGGGTTTTCTGCGCTCTCATCGGATTCATCAGGAGATGTCGTGCGCGCACCCGGACTGGCTCTTGCCGCAGCCGCCGTGCTGGCTGCGGAGGGGGCAGCGCTCGTCGTCTTCGCCGCCATCGAGATCGCCGGACTCGGCGCGGGAGCTGCGGCGTCGTTGCCCACGGCCGTCGCGCTCATCGTGCTCACCCTGATCGGCGCCGTCGCACTCGTTTCCTTCGCCATCGGCACCCGCACCGGCCGCTCATGGGCGCGCTCCGGAGGCGTCGTGTTCCAGGTGCTGGCCGTCGCGCTCGCGCTGGCCTCGCTCACATTGCAGCCGATCCCGTGGATCTTCACCGCGGCTGTCGGTTTCCCCGGCCTCATCGGGTTCGTGCTGCTGATCGCCAGCGCCCGCCGTGAGGCGGAGCAGCTCTCGTCGGAGTGAGAGCTCAGGCGTCGATGCCGAGCAGTTTCCGGATGCGCGCGACGTGTCCGGTCGCCTTGACGTTGTAAAGCGCGAGCGAGATCGTTCCGTCCTCGTCGAGGACGAACGTGGAACGGATGACGCCCTCGATCACCTTGCCGTAGTTCATCTTCTCGCCCCACACGCCGTAGGCGTCGTGGACGGCATGGTCGGGGTCGCTGAGCAGCGTGAAGGTCAGGCCGTCGCGTGCGCGGAACTCCGCGAGCTTCGACGGCTCGTCCCGGGAGATCCCGATCACCCGATATCCCGCGCCCTGCAGTGACGAGATGCTGTCGCGGAAGTCGCACGCCTGAGTCGTGCAGCCGGGCGTCATCGCCGCCGGGTAGAAGTAGAGGATCGTCTTCGTTCCCCGCAGATTGGCGAGGTGCACGGGCGCACCGTCCTGATCGAGGAGGGTGAAGTCAGGGGCGGAGGTACCGGGTTCCAGGCGCAGAGTCACCCGTCCAGCCTAACGGCCGGGAGCCTGGTCGGCCTTGTCGGAGAAGGTCTGCAGCAGTCGCTGCAGCGAATCCAGGCGGGCCCGCCCGGTCTCGCCGAGCTCTCCGCTCTCCGCTGCTTCGATCAGGGCGCAGTCCGGCGCATCGGCCAGGTGCGTGCAGCCCCGAGGGCAGTCCTCGGCGATCAGTGAGAGCTCGGTGAAGGCCGCCAGAATGTTCGCCGGATCGACATGCCCGAGGCCGAACGACCGCACTCCGGGGGTGTCGATGACCCAGCCCGAACCGGCATCGCCCTGGTAGCGCAGCGAGACCGTCGACGAGGAGGTGTGCCGGCCGCGGCCGGTGACCTGGTTGACATGACCGGTCGCGCGGAGCGCCGTCGGTACCAGCGCATTGACGAGCGTGGACTTGCCGACGCCGGAGTGCCCGACGAACACCGTGGAGTGTCCGACCAGTGCAGCGCCGATCTCCTCGATCGGCATCTCCTCCTGGGCGCTGGTGAACACGCGGAGGTCGAGGCCGTCGAAGTGCGAAAGAAAGGCGGTGGGGTCGGCGAGATCGGTCTTGGTCACGACGAGAAGCGGGCGGATGCCGGCATCCAGCGCCGCGACGAGATAGCGGTCGACCAGTCGTGCCCTGGGCTCGGGGTCGGCCGCGGCCACCACGACGAGCATCTGGTCGGCGTTCGCGACGATGACGCGCTCCACCTGGTCGGTGTCATCGGCGCTGCGCCGGAGCAGCGAGGTGCGATCGACGATGCCGACGATTCGGCAGAGCGTTCCCTCAGCGCCTGAGGTGTCGCCGACGATCCGGCCCTGATCCCCGGTCACGATCGGCATGCGTCGGAGTTCGCGCGCCCTGGTCGCCGTCACGGCGCGCTCGTCTGGGCCGTTCTCATCGATGAGCACCGAGTAGCGGCCGCGGTCGACGCCGAGGACGCGTCCGATGACGGCGTCGTCATGGGCGGGGCGGCGCTTGGTGCGGGGACGGTTGGCCTTGGGGTTGGGCCTTGTCCGGAAACTGCTCTCGTCGTAGTCCTCGAAGTCGTCCTCGAGGTCGTCGGCGCCGTCGAGCCAGCTCATCCGGCGCTGCCTCGCAGCATCCGCTCCCAGAGCATGGTGAACTCGGGCAGCGTCTTCGCGGTGGTGCCGATGTCATCGATCTCCACGCCGGGGACCCGCAGGCCGATGAGGGCTCCGGTGGTGGCCATCCGGTGGTCGTGGTGAGCGGCCCAGCCGCCGCCGTGCAGCGGCCGCGGGATGATGCGCAGTCCGTCGGCGAGTTCTTCCGCTTCGCCACCGAGCGCGTGGATGTTGCCGATGAGTGCGGCGATGCGGTCGGTCTCGTGCATGCGGATGTGGCCGATGCCGCGGATGGTCGTCGGGGTCTCGGCGAACGCTGCAAGGCCCACGAGTGTCGGGGTGAGTTCGCTGGCTGCGGAGAGGTCGAGATCGAGGCCGCGGATGCCGGTTCCGGCGCGCACCGTGAGGGTGCCGCCGTGCCGGCTGACGTGCGCACCCATGGCCTGCAGGATCTCCGGCAGCAGGGCTCCGGGCTGCGTGGAGTGCGCCGGCCACCCGGTGACGGAGACGGCGCCGCCCGTGATGAGTGCGGCAGCGAGGAAGGGCGCCGCGTTGGAGAGATCGGGCTCGATCGGGATCTCTTTCGCCCGGGGCACCCCCGCCTCGACGAGCCATTCGCCGGCGGCGGGTCGTTCGATGCGGATGCCTCGGCGGCTGAGCGCCTCGATCGTCATGTCGATGTGCGGGAGGCTCGGCAGATGCGAGCCGGTGTGCACGAGGTGCAGACCCACGTCGAAGCGCGGGGCCGCGAGCAGGAGCCCGGACACGAACTGGCTGGATGCGGAGGCGTCGATCTCGATCCGGCCGCCGCGGATGCGGCCGTGTCCGCGGATCGTGAACGGAAGCGACCAGGTGCCTTCGTCGTCGATGTCGACGCCGAGGTCGCGGAGTGCGTGGATCAGCCCGCCCATGGGGCGATGCAGCGCCGTCTCGTGGGCGGTGAGGTGCACATCTTTCGCAGCGAGACCGGCGAGGGGGGCGATGAAACGCATCACGGTGCCCGCCTGGCCGCAGTCCACCGTCGCGCCGCCTTGCAGCTTCGCCGGCGTCACGATGAGATCGGGGCCGAACTCGCTGCCTGCGTGCTCCTCCTCGATGCCGACGCCGAGGGCCCGCAGCGCGTCGACCATCCGTCGGGAATCGTCGGAGTGCAGCGGTGCGATCAGACGCCCTGGGCCGTCGGCGATGGCAGCGATGATGAGTTCGCGGTTCGTCAGCGATTTCGACCCCGGAATCGTCAACGTGGCGTGCACGGCGTCGGAGGTCGTCGGCGCCGTGTAGGCACCCTGGACGAGGGGAGGGGAATACCTGTTGGCGCTCATCGGTTTCCACCTTAGTGAACGGCGCCCCACTCGCCGAGAAGGAGACACCCATGCTCGCCACGCTTGAGCGTGAGACGGCGGACATCAGCGGCCTAGACTGGCCGGTGATGGATGACACGGCTACTGCAGACACGATCGGCGACGCACGGCGTGAATTCGAGGAGCAGGCGATCCCGTTTATGGATCAGCTCTACGCCGCGGCGATGCGTATGACGCGCAATCCGGCCGATGCGGCCGACCTCGTACAGGAGACGTTCGTGAAGGCGTTCGGGTCCTGGGCGACGTTCACGCAGGGGACGAACCTGAAGGCCTGGCTCTACCGCATCCTGACCAACACGTACATCAACATCTATCGCAAGAAGCAGCGCGAGCCGTATCAGGGCACGATCGACGAGCTCGAGGACTGGCAGATGGGCGGGGCGGAGTCGACCACGGCTTCGCACAGCCGTTCGGCTGAGGCGGAGGCGATCGACCGGATGCCGGCATCCGTCGTCAAGGACGCGTTGCAAGCGGTACCGGAGGACTTCCGTCTCGCGGTGTACCTCGCCGACGTCGAGGGGTTCGCCTACCAGGAGATCGCCGACATCATGAAGACGCCCATCGGCACCGTGATGAGTCGTCTGCACAGGGGCAGACGGATGCTGCGGGAGCTGCTGGCCGACTACGCCGCAGAGCGGGGCATCGCCGCGGCAGACACGAGGAGCAAGAGATGAGCGACTGCGGCTGCGCGAAAGCGCGTCAGGATCTGGAGGAGTACCTCCGCAACGAGGTGTGCAAGACCGAGCACACCGAGATCCGCGAGCATCTGGAGAGCTGCCCTTCCTGCCGGGATGAGGCACTCGTCGCCACCACGCTGACCGAGGTGATCGCCCGCGCCTGCAAGGAGAGCGCTCCGGAGGAGCTGCGCGACCAGGTCTTCGCGCGTCTGCGCGAGGTACAGGCGTCGCAGCACTGAGTCGAGTGCGGCGTCCGCCCCTCTGGATAGGGTGGGTCGCATGAGCTCCATCGACGCACGGGAGATCCCCGCCGACCAGACCTCCGCCGCCCGACTCGCTGAGAACGGGCTCGAGTACCGTCTCGTCGATTTCGGTGATCCGGCGCACGCGACGGCGTTCCAGCGGGCCGTGTCACGCGGCTTCCTCGGCGGCGAGCCGACCACGGAATCCCTGGAACACGGTCGGGCCCCCTTCGAAGCCCGCCGCAACACGGGCGTGTACAACGTCGGCGCTGCCGACGAGGACCTGCCGGTCGCGACCATCAACTCCTGGGCGACGCCGCTGACTGTTCCTGGTGGCGCCGAGGTGGACATGTGGGCGATCAGTGTCGTCACCGTCGCCGCCACGCATCGGCGCCGAGGAATCGCGAGAGCGCTGCTGGAGGGCGAACTTCGCGCCGCCGCTGCGGCCGGCGTCCCGGTCGCGGGACTCACCGTCTCGGAGGCGACGATCTACGGTCGCTACGGATTCGGCGCGGCGATCCCGGTGGCCCGCTTCACGGTCGACACGCGGAGAGCCGGATGGGCAGGTCCGTCCTCCGCAGGACGCATCGAGTTCGTGGAGAAGGAGGCGCTGGCCGCAGACCTCGGAGTCGTGCACGAGCGGGCCCGGTCCGCGCGCGCAGGACAGATCCCCGGGTGGCCGGGGCGATGGGAAGGGCACGCGGGTCTGGCTCCGGACTCCGACCGCGAGAAGGTCCGCGGGGTCCGCTATCTCGATGAGGCGGGAGAAGTTCGAGGCGTCCTGGCGTACACCGTCAGCGAGACAGGCAACACGTTCCGCTTCAGCCTGAGCATCCGGCTGCTCGTCGCCGAGACGCCGGAGGCTCTCGCCGCGCTCTGGCGGTTCGCGCTCCAGCATGACCTGGTCGATGAGGTCACCGCCGATCTCCGCCCGATCGACGACCCGCTCCCGTGGCTGGTCGCCGACCCGCGCGGGGTGACGCAGACCCTGCACGACCACGGCTGGCTGCGCATTCTCGATGTGCCGGCGGCTCTGGCCGCGCGGACGTTCTCGGCGCCTCTCGACGTCGTGATCCGCATCGACGACGAGATGGGATTCGCCGCAGGGGACTGGCTGCTGCGTGTGGAGGCCGGCGGCCGGACCCATATCGACGCGGTGCACGGCGAAGAGGCAGACGTCCAGATGGGCATCGCCGCGCTGTCGGCGCTGTACGCGGGCGGGGTGCGGGCGTCTTCGCTGCACGCCGCGGGGCTCATCCGCGCGGATGCCGAGATCATCGATCGACTCGACAGGGCCTTCATCGCGCTGCCGTCGCCGTCGCTCGACATCTGGTACTGAGTAGAGGCCGGTGCGCCGCACCGCGCCTCGCCCAGATGATTGACCGAGAAACGACGATCGTTGTCCGTGCAGGTGGTCGGACAGCAGGGTCCGATGCCCGAGGATGGGCGGATGGCAACGACGTTGACGCCCCGCTCCACCCGCGGGCTCGGTCTTCTGCAGGGCATCGCCCTGTACCTCGCTTCGGTGCTCGGCACCGGTCTGCTCGTGCTCCCCGGGCTCGCAGCGAGGGAGGCGGGGCCGGCGAGCCTCGTGTCGGTCGCCGTCGTGACGGTGCTGGCGATCCCGCTGGCCGGAACGTTCGCCGTCCTCGCAGCACGCTATCCCGACCCTGGCGGCGTCGCGAGCTACGTGCGCCGTGCGCTCGGTGATACCGCGGCCCGTGCGACCGGCTACTGGTTTCTGCTGGGCGTCGCCGCCGGGGGACCGGTGGTCGCGACGCTCGGGGCGCAGTACATCTCGACGGTGCTCGGCATCGATCGCGCCGCCGTGCCGTTCGTCGCCCTTGCGTTCTACGTGATCCCGTTCTGCGTCAATCTGTTCGGCGTCAGGGTGGCGGGGTGGCTGCAGCTGGTGCTCATGGCGCTCCTGCTCGGCGTCGTCGTGACCGTGGCCGCCGTCGCCGCTCCGGCCGTCGACCCGGCGAACTTCGCCCCTTTCCTCCCGCATGGCTGGGGCGGCGTCGGCACAGCGATCGTGATGTTCGTCTGGGCCTTCGCGGGATGGGAGGTCGGCACGCACATCTCCGGTGAGTTCGCGCATCCCCGCCGGGTCATCCCGATCGCCACCGCGGTGACCCTGGTCATCTCCGGAGCGGCCTACCTCGCCCTTCAGGTGGTGACGGTCGGTGCGCTCGGGGCTGGAGCGGGGAGCGGGAGTGTCGTGCTGCTCGACCTGGCGAGAGAAGGTGCGCCGGGGGCAGCTCCCGTGATGATCGGCGCCGTCGCCGCCATCGTCGCGATCGGTGTCCTGAACGTGTATCTCGCCGCCTTCGCGAAACTCGGCGCATCCTTGGCGCTCACCGGCGACCTGCCGCGGTGGTTCGCACGCGGGGCGGAGAACGGCGCCGTGCCGCGTCGCGCTCTTCTGCTCACCGGGGCGATCGGTCTCGTCTACTTCGGGCTGCTGCTCGGGAGAGATCTCGATCTTCAGCCGTTCATCCTCATCCACACGGCCAGCATGGTCGCGATCTACACGTTGGGCATGATCGCCGCCGTCCGCATCCTGGAGCGGGGGAGTGCAGGCTGGTGGATGGCGGCGATCGCCGCCATCCTCTGCGCAGGGCTGCTCGCGCTCGCGGCATCCGCGCTCCTCGTACCGGCAGTGCTCGCGGCGGTGGCCGTCGTCGTGACCGTCGCCCAGAGATCCAAGAAAAGAATCTTCACAAAATAATTGGAAAGGTCTTTTCTGAAAAAGACCTTTCCTATAACCTCGTCTCCAGGTGGATGCCCTTCCGCCCTGCTCTCACTGAGCAACGAAGCACTTGAGACGAGGTTCCCATGCAGGACAACCGCTGGAGGAAAGTTCTTCCTCTTGTCGCGGGCGCAGCTGCGCTCGCACTGACCCTGGGCGGCTGCGCGCCCGGCGGCAGCTCCACCGACGCCGGCGAACGCCCGATCCGGATGTGGTCGGGTCATATGACCCCGATCACGAACAACTTCAACCCGTTCGCCACCGAGACGGCGACGCACATGACGTTCGGCGCGATCTACGAGCCGCTCTTCTTCTTCAATCAGCTGTCCGACGAGGCGCCCGTCGGCCTGATCGGAGACTCGTACGAATACAGCGAAGACGGCAAGACGCTGACCATCACCATCAAGCCCGACCTCAAGTGGAGCGACGGCAAAGACCTCACGTCGAAGGACGTCGCCTTCACCTTCGGCTACGCGAACAACGTCGACAAGGACATGGTCGGCGTCGAGACTCCCGACGACACCACCGTCGTCGTGACGTACTCGTCACCCAAGTTCACCGCCGCGTCGCAGATCCTCGGCGGCATGTGGATCGTCCCCGAGCACATCTGGGCCGACATCACCGACTTCGCCACCGAGACCAACCCTGAGCCCGTCGGCTCCGGTCCGTACACGCTCAAGTCGTTCACGGACGCGGCCTACACGCTCGAGGCGAACAAGGAATTCCGTGAGGAGGTCGCGATCAAGGAGGTCCAGGATGTCGGCATCGACTCGAACCAGTCCTCCGAAGATCTCCTGAAGACGGGCAAGCTGGACTGGGTCGGCCAGTTCATCGCGAACCCCGACAACGTCACGTCCAACGGACGCAACGCCACGATCAACCAGCAGCAGGACCCGACGGTCATCATGACGTGCGCCAATGCAGCGCTCGGCTGCGAGGGTGCCCAGACCGACCCGGCCGTGCGCCAGGCGATCAACGTCGCGATCGATCGTGAGGCGATCGGCTCCAAGGCGTTCGCCGGCCTGAGCGGCATCTCGACCCCGAGCTTCGTGCTGCCGGGTCGCGATGACAAGTGGCTCAGCGACCCGTCTCTCCTGGAAAGCCCGCAGAGTCCTGACGCTGCGGCAGCAGGCGCGATCCTCGAAGCCGCCGGCTACACCAAGGATGCCGACGGCTTCTACGGCAAGGACGGCGTCGCCATCGAACTCGACCTGTTCTCGCCTGACGGCTGGACCGACTACAACGACGCGGCGAAGCTGATCAGCGCGCAGGCTGCGGATGCCGGCATTCGCATCAACGCCCGCACCGTGTCGGACGCCGAGTACTGGACGCCGCTCGAGAGCGGCGAGTACCAGATGGCGCTCTACGGTCTCACCCAGTCGCTGGTGGCCGACCCGTTCTCGACCTACGACACCTACTTCGCGACCGAGGCCACGGCCAAGGTCGGCGAGGCACCCACCGCCGGCCAGAACTACGGCCGTTACTCGAACCCCATCGTCGATCAGGCTGTCATCGCGGCCGGAGCGACGCAGGACGAGGCCGTGAAGAAGGAGGCCTACGCGGCCGCTCAGGCGGAGATCGCCAAGGATCTGCCGTACATCCCCGTGGTGCTCAACGCCTCGCAGT
Organism: Microbacterium sp. LWO13-1.2; assembly: GCF_038397725.1. Taxonomy (NCBI): domain Bacteria; kingdom Bacillati; phylum Actinomycetota; class Actinomycetes; order Micrococcales; family Microbacteriaceae; genus Microbacterium; species Microbacterium sp. LWO13-1.2. The sequence goes on along the minus strand of NZ_CP151634.1, from coordinate 3,525,605 downwards.
CGTTCTTCAACACGAAGGACTTCACCGGTTGGCCCACCGAGGACGACCTGTACGCGTCGCCACTGCCGTACCTGTCGACCGCGTCGGCAGTGATCCTCACGCACCTGCGTCCCACCGAGAAGTAAGGGACCACATCCCATGGACCGATTCATCGAGGGGAGGACCCCATGAAGTTCTGGCTACGACGCATCACGTTCTACGTCGTGACCTTGTGGGCCGCGATCTCTCTCAACTTTCTGCTGCCGCGGTTCCTGCCGGGCGACCCCGCTGCGATCATGCTGGGCAAGCTCCGGCGTGCCAGTGGTGGCAGGCCGCTGTCCGAGGAGACGATCAAGTCGATCCGCTCCATCCTCGGCGCGGAAGATGACATCAGTCTGTGGGATCAGTACCTCGCCTACTGGGGCCGGTTGCTGCACGGTGATCTCGGGGTCTCTTCGACCCGATACCCGGCTCCGGTAGGCGAGCTCATCACCGCGGCGCTGCCGTGGACGGTGACACTCGTGGGTGCCGCCACCATCATCTCCTTCGTGATCGGCATCATCGCCGGCGCGTGGGTGGGGTGGTTGCGCGGCACCTGGGTCGACCAGCTCGTCCCGTTCACGACCTTCCTGCAGTCCGTGCCCTATTTCTGGCTGGCGCTCGTCCTCGTCGCGGTGTTCTCCGTGCAGTGGGGCGTGCTGCCGATCATCGGTGGGTATGACGTCTTCGAATACCCCGCCGGTCCCGAGTGGAGTCCGGGTTTCATCGCCAGCACGCTGGTGCACGCCATCCTGCCGGCGACCACGATCGTGATCTCATCGGTCGGCGGATGGCTGCTCGGGATGCGCAACATGATGGTGCAGACGATGGCGGAGGACTACGTCATCACCGCGGAGGCGAAGGGGCTGACGCGTTCCCGCATCCGCACGGCATACGCCGCCCGTAACGCGGCGATCCCCAGCCTCTCCGGCTTCGGCATCGCCCTGGGGTTCGTCGTCGCCGGCTCGATCGTCACCGAGCAGGTGTTCAGTTATCCCGGCATCGGAAAGCTGATGATCCAGGCCGTGCAGGGGCTGGACTATGCGCTCATGCAGGGTGTCTTCCTCGTCATCACACTGACCGTGCTGGCGGCCAACTTCCTCATGGATCTGGTCTACGGATTCATCGACCCGAGGGTACGACGCGATGGCTGAGCAGACGCTTCTCATTTCTCCCCCCGACACCACCCATGCTGTCGCGGTTTCGCAATCCGGCGGCAGACGCCGACGCGGCGGGCTCACGATGTCGGGCAAGCTCCTCGCCGGGATCATCATCGTCGGTGCGATCGTGCTGTTCGGTCTCTTCGGCCCGCTCTTCCTCGGCAACCCGCGAGACGCGAGCTTCGATGCTCTGCTCCCGCCGAGTCCTGAGCATCCGCTGGGCACCACCAAGCTCGGCTACGACGTTCTCTCGCAGATCGCGACCGGAACCCAGGGATCGCTGTTCGTCGGCGTGGTGGCCGGCCTCGTCTCGCTGGTGCTCGCGCTCGTGTTCGGAGTGCTCGCCGGGTACTTCGGGGGCGTCCTCGACGAAGTCCTCACCCTGGTGACCAACATCATGCTCGTCATCCCTGGCCTGCCGCTGGTGATGGTGATCGCCGCATACGTGCAGAACACCGAGGGACTCGGAGCGCTAGCTCGCAGCTCACTGCTCGTCGCCCTCGTGCTCGGGATCACCGGCTGGGCAGGATCGGCCGTGGTACTGCGCGGGACCGCCCGGTCGCTGCGCACGCGGGACTACGTCGCGGCCTCTGTCGTGGCCGGTGAACGACCGATGCGGGTGATCTTCGTCGAGATCCTGCCGAACCTCGTGCCGCTGCTCGCCGCACAGCTGATCTTCGGTGTGATCTTCGCCGTGCTCGGTGAGGCCGGTCTGTCGTACCTCGGTCTCGGACCGACGGGATCGATCACGCTCGGCACCGTGCTCAACGACGCGCAGACCGGCCAAGCCGTCGGCAGCAGCGCGTGGTGGTGGTTCGTACCGCCGGGCGCCATCATCGCCCTGATCGGCACCGGTCTGTCCCTGATCAACTTCGCGATCGACGAGATCGTGAACCCGAAGCTGCGTCTCGCCCCTCAGGCGGCGCGGCGACAGCGCCGCGCCCGTCGGGCCGGCGTCGGCATCGCAGGAGACGGGGCAGTCGCATGAACGTTCCTGAGGCAGTTCTCACGGCGCGGAACGTGTCGATCGAGTACGAGGTGGATCCGCCGGTGAAGGCTGTCCGCGATGTGTCGTTGACGCTGAATCGTGGGGAGATCCTGGGCCTTGCCGGAGAATCCGGGTGCGGGAAGACGACGCTGGCGTACGGGCTGAACCGATTGCTGAAGGCGCCGGCATTGATGACCAGCGGCGAGATCGTGTTCCACGATCGCTCTGGCACGGACATCGATGTGGTGGCGTTGGGGGCCGAAGGGCTCAGGGTATTCCGCTGGGACAAGATCTCGATGGTGTTCCAGGGGGCGATGAACTCGTTGAACCCGGTCATCAGTGTGCGGGCGCAGATCTTCGACATCTTCGACACGCACCGGCCGGGGATGAGCCGCAAGGCGAAGACCGAGCGCGCCGAGGAGCTCCTCACCCTGGTGGGGGTGGATCCTTCCCGTCTCACGTCGTTTCCGCATGAGCTGTCCGGCGGAATGCGGCAGCGGATGATGATCGCGATGGCGCTGGCCCTGGATCCGCAGGTGATGATCATGGACGAGCCCACGACGGCGCTGGATGTCGTGGTGCAGCGGGGGATCATCCGAGAGATCATGCGGTTGCGCGAGCGACTCGGATTCGCGGTGATCTTCATCACGCATGATCTGCCGATGCTGATCGAGATCAGTGATCGGATCGCGGTGATGCTGCAGGGGCAGATCGTGGAGCAGGGCACGGCGGAGGAGATCTACCGCACTCCGCAGCATGAGTACACGAAGAAGCTGCTCTCCAGCTTCCCGTCACTGAAGGGTGAGCGCGGCGATTTCGTTCGCACCGGCGCATCGATCGAGGAGCAGGTCCGATGAACGAGACATCCACTCTGGAGGCCAGGAACCTGGTGAAGAACTTCACCCTCCGGTCGGGGTTCCGCACACATACTCTGCACGCGGTGAAGGACGTCTCGTTCACGATCGCGGCCGGGAAGACGGTGGCGCTGGTGGGGGAGTCCGGCTCGGGGAAGTCGACGATCGCCCGGATGCTGATGAAGCTGGAATCTCCCACGAGCGGGCAGATCCTCCTGGACGGGCACCGGACCGGCTCCCGGGGGCGGGATGTTGCGGCGTACCGGTCACAGGTGCAGATGGTGTTCCAGGATCCGTTCGCGTCGTTGAACCCTTTCCACACGATCGGGCACCATCTGGAACGCCCGATCCGCATCCATCACCCGCACCTGTCCGCCGATCAGGTGCGTGAACGCACGCTGGAGCTCCTCGATCGCGTGCGCCTCACTCCCGCGGAGAGCTACGTGGATCGGCGCCCGCACGAGCTGTCCGGTGGACAGCGCCAGCGGGTCGCGATCGCTAGGGCCTTGGCGCCGGGGGCGAGGTTCATCGTCGCCGATGAGCCGGTCTCGATGCTGGACGTGTCGATCCGGTTGGAGGTCCTGAACCTGCTCGCGGATCTGCAGCGTGAGGAGAACCTCGGCGTCCTCTACATCACTCACGATCTCGCGACCGCACGGCATTTCAGCGACGAGATCATGGTGCTCTACCGCGGCGACGTCGTCGAACGCGGACCGGCTGACGACGTCATCCTGGACCCCCAGCACGAGTACACCAGAACCCTCCTCGGAGCCGCTCCCGAACCGGACAACCTCGGCAGACTCCGCGACGAGGTCCGCCGCGAACTCCGCTCGGTGTGAGTCGCGACATCCTCCAAGGGAATCTCATGTCACAGATCGATCCGGGGACTTCGTCCTGGTTGCGCACCAGGAACGACCGCGAAGCGCTGCACCTGTTCCTCGAGCACGGCCCGCTGACGCGCACCCGGCTGGGGGAGCTGTCCGGGATGTCGAAGCCGACGGCGACGCAGATGATCGCGCGCCTGAAACGCGCCGACCTGGTGCGTCCGGTGGGCGAGGTGTCCGGCAATCGCGGGCCGAGCGCGGTGAGCTGGGGTGTGCGCACTGATCGCATCACGGGCGTCGCGGTGAGCATGCTCGAGGACACTATCCAGGCGGTGCTCGTCGACGCGGCCGCGGCCGAGCATCCCATCATCGAACTTCCCGTCGACAAGGCCGAGCGATCGCCGGAGGGCGACATCCGACGCGCGATCGACGCCGCCTGCGCGGCGGCCGATGCCGAGCATCACACCGTCGAGGCCGTGACGGTGGGGGTGCAGGCGGCAGTGAGCCACGAGCATGATGTGATCTCGTTGACGGACTCGTTGCCCGGCTGGCCATCGACGGGATCGCGGCGGCGGATCGAGCAGTCGCTCGGTGTCGCGGTGACTCTCGAGAACGACGTCAATCTCGCGACGATGGCCGAGCGCGCCATCGGCGTCGCGCAGGATGCCGGCAGCTTCGCGCTGCTCTGGATGGGAGGCGGTCTCGGTGTCGGCGTGGACCTCGGCGGCAGCGTCCATCGCGGCGCGCACGGGAGCGCCGGCGAGATCGGATACCTCACGGTCTCCGCGGCCCCGGGCGCCCCTGGCGCCGGCACCACGGCCCTGCTCGGCTCCGACGCCGTTCTGCAGCTGCTCGGCGGCGCCGACGCACGGTATCCCCAGGACATCGCCGCGCTCGCCGACGACCCCGATGCACTCGACGCCATCGCCGAGCGCATCGTCCTCACCCTCGAACCCGTGCTCGCCGTGCTCGACCCGGACATGGTGGTCCTCGGCGGCCCGACCGCTCTCGCCTGTGGTGCGCGACTCGCTGCCCTTGTCACGGCGCGCACGGCCGATGGCGAACGCCCCGCGCCGACCGTCCACCTCAGCACGACGGGAAGCACCGCGGTACTGGTGGGCGCTCGCCGCCTGCTGGTTCAACAGATCAGGGAACGCCTCGAAGAGCGCATTCCCACCCAGTGACGTCCGACCATCGGGCGCAGACACAGCACAGAAACAAGGAGAGCAGATGAAACTCGCCATCGTCGGCGGTGGATCGACTTACACCCCGGAGCTGATCGACGGATTCATCCGACTTCAGCAGCAATTGCCGATCGAGGAGATCGTGCTGGTCGACAGCGACCGCTCGCGGCTCGATCTCGTCGGCGGCGTGTCCCGGCGGATGCTGGCTCGCGCCGGTCACCCGGCTCGCCTGACGGCGACGGATGACCTGGTCGCCGGAGTCAGCGACGCGGATGCCGTCCTCATCCAGCTGCGCATCGGCGGGCAGGACGCCCGCGAGCAGGACGAGACATGGCCGCACGAGGTCTCCTGCATCGGACAGGAGACGACGGGGCCCGGCGGCCTCGCGAAGGCGCTGCGCACGGTACCCGTCGTTCTGCGGATCGCCGACGTCGTGCGCACGCACGCGAAACCCGACGCCTGGATCGTGGACTTCACGAACCCGGTCGGCATCGTGACCCGCGCGCTTCTGCAGGCCGGGCACCGGGCCGTCGGACTGTGCAACGTCGCCATCGGATTCCAGCGGCGCTTCGCGGCCGAGGCCGGGGTCGAACCCGACCGGGTGGGACTCGCGCACGTCGGGTTGAACCACCTCACGTGGGAGCGCGGCGTATTCGTCGACGGCAAGGATGTGCTCCCGGGACTCCTGGACAGCAACCTGCAGGGACTCGCGGACGACGTCGAGCTCGCACCGGCGCTGCTGTCGCAGCTCGGTGTGATCCCGTCGTACTACCTCCGCTACTACTACGCGCATGACGAGGTCCTGCATGAGCAGCGCCACCACGCCACGCGCGCCCAGGAAGTGCGGGCGATCGAGAACGAGTTGCTCGGACTGTACGCCGATCCGACGGTGGACACGAAGCCCGCGATCCTGGAGCAGCGAGGCGGTGCCTTCTATTCGGAAGCAGCGATCGAACTGCTCATCGCCATCCGTGGCGGCACGGACGTGCCGCGCGTCGTGAACCTCCGCAACGATGGCGTTCTGCCGTTCCTGCCCGACGATCACGTCATCGAGGTGCCGGCGCACCACATCGACGGCACGTTCGTCGCCGAGCCGGTGGCCGCGCTCCCTGACGACATCAGCGGGCTGATCAGTGCTGTCGCCGGATACGAACGCCTCGCGCTGGATGCGGCGATCCACGGCGGACGCGACCGGGTGCTTCGCGCGATGCGTGCCCACCCGCTGGTGCTTCAGCACGATCGAGCCGAGAACCTCACGGATCTGCTCCTGGCGGCCAACTCGAAGTTCCTGGAGTGGGCGTGACAGCGTCGTCGGGCCTCGTCCTCGCCGTCGACGGCGGCGGATCGAAGACCGACGTCGTGCTGCTCGACGCCACGGGAGAGGTGCTCGCCTGGGAGCGGGGCACCGGCTCGAGTCCTCAACTGGAGGGTCTCGACGAATCCGTGCGGGTGATCGATGCTCTGATCGGTCGTGCGCTCGACGGGCGCGATCCACGGGAGCTGATCCAGGTGAGCCTGTACCTCTCGGGTCTGGATCTCGCGGAGGAGATCGTCGCGTACCGCTCGGCCATCGTCGGGCGGGAGTGGGCCGATACGGCGGTGGCTGTCGAGAACGACCTGCATGCCCTGCTGCGGGCCGGGACCGACTCGCCCGATGCGGTCGCCGTGATCTGCGGCACCGGGATGAATGCGATCGGCGTGCGGGCCGACGGAGTGGTCGTGCGCTTCCCTGCGCTCGGTCCGCTGTCCGGCGACTGGGGCGGAGGCAGCGAACTCGGTGATGCCGTGGTCTGGCATGCTGCGCGTGCCGAGGACGGCAGAGGACCCGAGACGGCACTGCGTGCGCTGCTGTTGCGCAGCGTCGACGCACCGTCGGTCGCGGAGCTGATCGAGGACGTCCATCTGGGCAGACGCGATCACGACGGCTTCGCGGCGCTGGCGCCGCTCGTGTTCGAAGCGGCGCACGCCGGCGATGCCGTGGCGCAGAGCATCGTGCAGAGGCAGGCCGAGGAGGTCGTCGCCTTCGTGCAGGCATGCGTGCGCAAGCTCGACCTGCACGACATCGCGGTGCCGGTGGTCTTCGGGGGAGGCGTCGCCCGGTCGCGGGATCCGCTGCTCCTGGCGGGTATCCGCGACGGACTCGACAGGGTCGCACCGCGCGCGCAGCTCAGCGTCGTCGACGCGCCGCCCGTTCTCGGCGCGGCGCTGCTCGCGTTGGCGGCCACCGGCGGCGACGAGCAGGCCCTCGACCGGACCCGCGAAGGGCTGAGCTCCGATGAGCGATTCCAGCAGCGGGTGCCGCTCAGCGCCGGCTGAAGGCGCGTCTGCCGTGCCGTGCACGTGAAAAGGGGCATCCCGACCGAAGTCGGGATGCCCCTTTCCTGTTGGCGTGAATCAGCCGACGGTGAGCGCGGTGCGCAGCAGTCGGGCTTGTTCGGCCGCGTGCACCTTCGAGGATCCGGTCGCGGGCGACGCGGATGCGGCACGGGCGACGGGATAGAACGTGCGGTCACCGGGGACATCGGCGAAGGCGAGCGCGAGGAACGGCCATGCACCCTGGTTCTCCGGCTCGTCCTGCACCCACACCAGCTCGGCGTTCGGGTACGAGTCGGTGATCGCCTTGAGCTCGTCGATCGGGGTCGGGTACAGCTGCTCCAGACGCACCAGCGCGACCTCTGGGTTCGGGTTCTTCTCGAGCTCGCTGCGCAGATCCCAGTGGATCTTGCCGGAGTGCACCAGCACGCGCTTGACGGCGCTTCGGTCGAGCCCGCGGTCGTCGTCTATGACCGGTTCGAAGCGGCCCTGAGTGAACGCCTCGACCGGGCTGGTGGCCCCGCGAAGGCGCAGCATCGCCTTCGGCGTGAAGATGATCAGCGGCTTGCGCGGCCGCGCGTATGCCTGACGGCGCAGCAGGTGGAAGTGGGAAGCCGGCGTCGACGGGCGCGCGACGATCATGTTGTCCTGCGCGCACAGCTGCAGGAAACGCTCGATGCGCGCCGAGGAGTGGTCGGGTCCCTGACCCTCGTAGCCGTGCGGGAGCAGCAGCGTGACGCCGGAGTACTGGCCCCACTTCTGCTCGGCGGCCGAGATGTACTCGTCGATGACCGACTGGGCGCCGTTGACGAAGTCGCCGAACTGCGCCTCCCACAGCACCAGCGCTTCCGGCGCCTCCACGGAGTAGCCGTACTCGTAGCCGAGAGCGGCGTACTCGCTGAGCAGGGAGTCGTAGACCCAGACGCGGCCCTGACTGTCGGAGAGGTTCGCCAGCGGCAGCCATTCCTGTCCGTTGGTGCGGTCGTGCATCACGGCATGACGCTGCACGAAGGTGCCACGACGGGCATCCTGCCCTGCGAGGCGCACCGGGGTGCCCTCCAGCAGCAGTGAGCCGAAGGCGAGCAGCTCGCCGAACGCCCAGTCGATTCCGCCGTTGCGACTCATGTCCGCGCGCTTGTCGAGGAGCTGCTGCACCTTCGGGTGCACGGTGAAGCCCTCCGGCTTGTTCACGAAGGCGTCGCCGATGAGCTGGATGACCTCGTTCGCGACGCCGGTGACGTCGGGGGCGCCCTCCTGCTCATCGACATGCGTGGTGACCGGGGCGATCGGTGTGGCACCGGTCTCGGCCGCGTGCGTCTCGGCGAAGGCGATCTCGAGCCGGTTCTGGAAGTCGGCCTTCGCCTCTTCGTACTCCTGCTCGGTGATGTCACCGCGGCCGACCAGAGCCTCGGTGTAGAGCCGGCGGACGGACCGCTTCGCCTGGATGAGGTCGGTCATCAGCGGCTGCGTCATCGAGGGGTCATCGCCCTCGTTGTGGCCACGTCGCCGGTAGCAGACGAGGTCGATGACGACATCGCGGTGGAACCGCTCGCGGTACTCGAACGCGAGCTGGGCGACGTGGATGACCGCTTCGGGGTCGTCGCCGTTCACGTGGAAGATCGGTGCCTGGATGGTCTTCGCGACATCCGTCGCGTACACCGAGGTGCGGGCATCCGTCGGGGTGGTGGTGAACCCGACCTGGTTGTTGACCACGACGTGGATCGTGCCACCGGTGCGGTAGCCGCGCAGTTGGGACATCTGCAGCGTCTCGACCACGACGCCCTGACCGGCGAAAGCGGCATCGCCGTGCACGAGGATCGGCAGCCACGAGAACGTGCCGATCGGGTGGCGGTCCTGCTTGGCGCGGACGATGCCCTCGAGCACGCCGTCCACGGTCTCCAGGTGCGACGGGTTCGCGGCGAGGTAGACGGGAAGTTCGCCGCCGTCATCCGCGATGAAGGTGCCCTCGGTGCCGAGGTGGTACTTCACGTCACCGGAGCCGCGCTGGTTGCCCGGGGTCTGGGTGCCCTCGAACTCACGGAACACCTGTCCGTAGGTCTTGCCGGCGATGTTGGTGAGAACGTTCAGGCGACCACGGTGCGCCATCCCGATCGCGGCGCCCTCGAGGCCGGCCGTCGCCGCACCCTGCAGGATCTCGTCGAGCAGCGGGATGAGCGACTCGCCGCCCTCGAGCGAGAAGCGCTTCTGTCCGACGAACTTCGTCTGCAGGAAGGTCTCGAACGCTTCGGCCTCGTTGAGCTTGCGGAGCACCCGCAGCTGCTCGTCGTGGCCGGGCTTCTGGTACTTGAGCTCGACCTTCTCCTGGAACCAGCGGCGCTGCTCAGGATCCTGGATGTGCATGTACTCGATGCCCAGCGTGCGGCAGTAGGAGTCGCGGAGGACGCCGAGGATCTCGCGCAGCTTCGCGACACGTCGTCCGCCGAAGCCACCGGTGACGAACTCGCGGTCGAGATCCCAGAACGTGAGGCCGTGGGTCTCGATCTCGAGGTCGGGGTGCGAACGCTGCACGTACTCCAGCGGGTCGATGTCGGCCATCAGGTGACCGCGCACGCGGAAGGAGTTGATGAGCTCCTGCACGCGGGCGGTCTTGTCGACGCGCTCGGCGAGGTCGACGGCGATGTCCGCGTTCCAGTGGATCGGGGCGTACGGGATGCGCAGGGCCGCGAAGATGTCGTCGTAGAAGCCGCGCTGCCCGATGAGCAGCTCGTGCACCTTCTTGAGGAACTCGCCGGAGCCGGCGCCCTGGATGACACGGTGGTCATAGGTGCTGGTCAGGGTGATCGTCTTGCCGATCGCGAGCTCGTTCAGCGTCTTCTCGCTGGCGCCCTGGAACTCGGCCGGGTACTCGAGGGCGCCGGCGCCGATGATGGCGCCCTGGCCCTTCATCAGACGGGGCACGGAGTGCACGGTGCCGATGCCGCCCGGGTTGGTGAGCGAGAGCGTCGTGCCCTGGAAGTCGGCAGCGGTGAGCTTGTTGCCACGGGCGCGGCCGACGAGGTCCTCGTAGGCGGAGAGGTACTCGGTGAAGGTCATCGTGTCGGCACGCTTGATGCTCGGCACCATGAGGGCGCGGGTGCCGTCCGGCTTGGGGAGGTCGATCGCGATGCCGAGGTTCACGTGCGCCGGCGCGACGACAGACGGCTTGCCGTCGACCTCGGCGTAGAACACGTTCTGGCTCGGGAACTCCTTGAGCGTCTGGATGAGCGCCCAACCGATGAGATGCGTGAAGCTGATCTTGCCGCCGCGTGTGCGGGCCATGTGGTTGTTGATGACGATGCGGTTGTCGATCATCAGCTTCGCCGGGATCGTGCGCACGCTGGTCGCAGTGGGGACGGTGAGGGACTCGTCCATGTTCGCGGCGAGAGTCTTGGTCATGCCGCGCAGGACAGTGACCTTGTCTTCCTCGGTCGCCTCGACGGGATCGCTCTTCGCCGCGGGCTTCGGTGCCTGGGCGGGGATCGGGGCGGCGGCGGCCGGCTTGGTGGTCGTCCGGGCGACGGGCTGCGCGCCGATCACCGGGATGGGGGCGGTGACTGGATGAGCCGTCTGTGTGGCCGGCGCGGCCTCGCCTGCCGGGGGAGCGGCGGTCTCCGGCTGATACTTCTCGAGGATCGGCCACCACTCCTTGTCGACGGAGTCGCGGTTCACCTTGAACTGCTCGTAGAGCTCTTCGACGAGCCAGGAATTGGCTCCGAACCCCCCGTCGCCGGTCACCTGGTTCGACACGCTCAATCGCCCTCTTTCATCGCTGAATCTGTCTGCACGGTCCAAGGGGCAGGATGCGCCCGGGATCGCACACTCTCAACGAACAAGCCTAACGTGTTTCCCGGGCGAATCTCCCACACCACCAGCCGAACACGGCCCGACGTGAGTAGCGTGGGGGCATGGAGTTCTCAGGTGCGTTGCCGACCGTCGATCTGACCTATTCAGACGTCTTTCTCGTGCCGCGCAGATCCGCGGTCTCCAGTCGCCTCCAGGTCGATCTCGCGCCACGGGACGGCACCGCTGCGACCCTTCCGCTGGTGGCGTCCAACATGAACTCCGTGACGGGTCCGCGACTCGCGGCCGTGCTCGCCCGGCGCGGCGGGATCGGCGTGCTCCCGCAGGACATGCCGCTGCAGCACCTGGATGCGGCGATTCGAGAGGTGAAGAGCCAGCCGGTGCTCTGGGACACACCGCTCGTGCTCCCGCCAGAGGCATCCGTGTCAGACGCGCTCCGGCTCGTCCCGGCGGTCGCCGGACATGGCGTCGTCGTCGCGACCGGGAGGGCCCCCTTCGATGTCGGCCGGATTCTCGGCATCCTTCCGGCGTCTCGACTCGCCACGGCCCTGCCGGATGCGCAGCTGGGCGACCTCGTGCATTCCGGCACGCCGTCGCTCGACGCCGACGATGTCGGTTCGGAGCGCCATGCGTTCGACGTGATCACCGACGCCGGAGTCGAGATGATGACCGTCATCCACCATGGGCACCTGGTCGGGACGCTCAGCGCTCGCAGTGCGTTGCGGTCCACGCTCTACCGTCCGGCGCTCGACGCCCAGGGTCGGCTCGTGGTCGCCGCGGCGATCGGCATCAACGGCGACGTCGCGGCGAAGGCCAAGGCGTTGGCCGCGGCCGGAGTCGACGTCCTGGTCGTGGATACCGCGCACGGTCATCAGGAGGGGATGCTCCGGGCTCTGCGTTCCGTGTCGGAGCTGGATCTCGGTCTGCCGATCGTGGCGGGCAACATCGTCACGGCGGACGGTGTGAACGATCTGGTCGATTCCGGAGCGACGATCCTCAAGGTCGGCGTCGGCCCCGGTGCGATGTGCACGACACGGATGATGACCGCCGTGGGGCGACCGCAGTTCTCCGCCGTGCTGGAGACCGCCGAGGCCGCGCGCCAGGTGGGCGCGCACATCTGGGCGGACGGCGGCGTCCGCTATCCGCGCGACGTCGCTCTCGCGCTCGCCGCGGGTGCCGCATCCGTCATGATCGGCTCCTGGTTCGCCGGCACGATCGAGGCGCCGGGCGAACTCCAGAGCGACGCAGACGGCCGCATCTACAAGGAATCGTGGGGGATGGCCTCGACGAAGGCCGTGCAGGCACGCTTCGAACGCCTCGACCCCTACGAGCGGGCGCGCAAAGAGCTGTTCGCCGAGGGCATCTCCTCGTCGAAGATCTACCTCGACCCCTTGCGTCCCGGCGTGGAGGATCTCCTCGACATGATCACCTCAGGGGTGCGTTCGTCCTTCACCTACGCCGGCGCGGCAACCGTGGCGGAGTTCCACGACCGCGCCTTCGTCGGTCTGCAGTCGGCCGCCGGCTATGAAGAGGGCAAGGCGCTGCCGGTGAGCTGGTAGGGGCGGTCCCGCGACTCGCAATCACAGACCAGTTCTGTAGAATCGTCGGCACAATGGATGACCCTCCCAGTTGCAGTAGTTCGCCCCACCGTCCACCTCTCCGCAGCGGGAGGAACACCTGATGGACTACATCATGTTGGGCGTGGGGCTCCTTCTCACGGTCGGGACCGGCCTGTTCGTCGCGAGCGAGTTCGCGCTGGTCAATCTCGACCGTGCCGACCTCGAAGCCCGACAGGCCAAGGGGGAATCGCGACTGGCGCTGACGATCAGCGCTCTGAAACACACGTCGACGCATCTGTCCTCGGCTCAGCTCGGGATCACGCTGACGACTCTGCTCACCGGTTACACGATGGAACCGGCGCTCTCGAACATCCTCGGCCCGACGCTTCTGACCTGGAGGGTTCCCGAAGCGGCCGTCTCGCCGATCGCGACGGTGGTGGCCATGACGGTCGCGACCGTGGTGTCGATGATCCTCGGCGAACTCGTCCCCAAGAACTTCGCGCTCGCCCTTCCGCTGGCGACGGCGAAGCTGGTGATCCCGTTCCAGATCGCCTTCACGACAGTGTTCAAGCCCGCGGTGATCGTGCTCAACGGCAGCGCGAACGCGGTGCTGCGCGGCATGGGCATCGAGCCGAAGGAGGAGCTCTCAGGTGCGCGCACCGCAGAGGAGCTCTCCTCGCTGGTGCGGCGATCGGCGCGAGCCGGCGTGCTCGAAGCCGACACGGCGAGTCTGCTGGACCGCAGCCTCAGCTTCGCGCGGCTCACCGCGGCCGACGTGATGACCGCACGGCCGAGCATGCACGCGATCGCGGCAGGTGACTCGGCGAATGACGTCATCCACCTCGCTCGGCGGACCGGACACAGTCGATTCCCGGTGTACGACGATGATCTCGACGACATCACCGGTGTCGTGCACCTGAAGGCCGCCGTCTCGGTGCCGCGCGAGCGCCGCGCCGAGGTCCCCGTCGGGGCGCTCTCCACTGAGCCGCTCCGGGTGCCGGAGACCGTTCATCTGGACGGACTCATCTCCGAGCTGCGCGCGCGCGGCTATCAACTCGCCGTCGTCGTCGACGAGTACGGCGGCACGGCGGGCCTCGTCACCCTGGAAGACCTCGTGGAGGAGATCGTCGGCGAGGTCTCCGACGAGCATGACCGCTCCAAGGCCGGCATCGTCCGCGGGCGCGACGGGGTCGTCTTCCCCGGTGAGCTGCGTCCTGACGAGCTTCGCCGTCGCGCAGGCGTCGAGGTCCCGGAGGGCGATGTCTACGACACGGTCGGCGGCTACATCATGAGTGTTCTCGAGCGCGTGCCCTCCAACGGCGATGAAGTGACCCTCGACAGCGGGATCCTGCAGGTGGTGCGGATGGATGGACGTCGGGTCGACCGCATCCGATACATCCCCAGACCGCACGAGATCGAAAAGGAGGCGACCCGATGAACGATTGGGCAGGCCTCGTCTGGCTCGTGGTGCTCCTCGCAGCGAACGCCTTCTTCGTCGGCGCCGAGTTCGCGGTGATCTCCGCACGGCGCTCGCAGATCGAACCGCGTGCGGAGCAGGGCTCCCGTGCGGCCAAGACCGCGCTGTACGCGATGGAGCACGCGACGCTCATGCTCGCGACATCGCAGCTCGGCATCACAATCTGTTCGCTCCTCATCCTGAACGTGTCCGAGCCGGCGATCCACCACCTTCTCGCGCAGCCCCTGCACGCGATCGGGTGGTCGGATGGTGTCGTCGACGCGGTCGCCTTCGCGGTCGCGCTGCTCATCGTCTCCTTCCTGCACGTCGTGTTCGGCGAGATGGTGCCGAAGAACCTCGCGTTCTCGGTGCCCGACCGGGCGGTGCTGATCCTGGCACCACCCCTGGTGTGGGTGTCGAAGGTGTTCATGCCGGTCATCTGGCTGCTCAACGGTGCGGCGAACGCCGTGCTGCGGCTGTTCCGCGTGGAGCCGAAGAATGAGGCGGCTTCGACGTTCACGCTCGAGGAAGTGGCGACGATCGTCGATCAGTCCCGGCGGGAGGGCGTGCTCTCGGATGCCTCGGGCACGCTGGCCGCGGCGTTGGAGTTCACCGACAAGAAGGCCCGAGACATCGCCGTCCCGCTGGACGATCTCGTGTCCCTGCCCGAATCGATCACACCTGATGAGATCGAACGGGCTGTCGCGCGTTATGGATTCTCGCGGTACGTGATCGTCGACGGCGAGGGCGCTCCGATCGGGTATGTGCATCTGAAGGACATCCTGCGCACCTCAGACGGAGCGGATGCCGTTGCCAAGGCCGCGCAGCCGGTGCCGAAGAAGCGCATCCACCACATGGTCCCGGTCCAAGAGGACACGGACCTGGAAGATGCTCTCGCGCTGATGCGTCGAGCCGGCCGCCACCTGGCGAAGGTGCGCAATGCGCAGGGCGAGACCACAGCCGTGCTGTTCCTCGAGGACATCCTGGAGGAACTCGTCGGCGAGGTGCAGGATGCGACCCGGCGCGTGATCAACCGAGGGCAGTGACGGTCAGCGCCAACGGGCGCGAAGGTACTGCGAAGGCCACGAGACGTCCGCGCCGAGTTCGTGCGCGGCCCGGAGCGCGAAGTGGGGGTCTCGAAGCCACTCGCGGCCGGCGAAGATCGCGTCGGCCGCGCCCTCCGCGAGTACCCGCTCCGCCTGCTCGGCCGCGGTGATCAGGCCGACGGCGGAGACCGGGATGCGGCCGCCCTGGCGCACCGTCTCGGCCAGCGGTACCTGATAGCCCGGGAACAGGTCAATCTGCTGGTGGGCGACGAGCCCGCCGCTGGATACGTCGATGAAGTCGGCGCCGTGCTCCGTCGCCCATCCGCCGACGACCGCTGCCTCCTCGGGAGTGAAGCCGCCGTCGGCGTGATCCGTCGCGGAGATGCGTACCAACAACGCCACGTCCTCGCCGGATTCCGCGCGCACCGCGTCGATGACACGCAGCAGCAGTCGGGCGCGGTTCGCAAGGGTCCCGCCGTACTCGTCGGTGCGCTGATTCGACAGCGGCGACAGGAACTGGTGCAGCAGGTAACCGTGGGCGCCGTGGATCTCGAGGACGTCGAATCCGGCATCCAGTGCCCGACGTGCGGCCGCGGCGAAGGCGTCGACCAGGCGCTCGATCCCGGTGATCTCGAGGGCGATCGGGGCGTCGAACCCGTCGAACGCGACGGCAGAGGGCGCCACGGTGCTCCACCCGCCGTCGCCGACCGGAACGGAGCCGCGATCGTCGGCCCAGGGCCACCACGTCGATGCCTTGCGTCCGGCATGTGCGAGCTGGATGCCGGCGACCGCACCGCGATCGTGGATCGCCCGCACGATCGGCGTCCAGGCGTCGCGCTGCTCGTCGTTCCACAAGCCCGTATCCCGGGGCGAGATCCGACCCTCCGGCGCCACGGCGGTGGCCTCGGCGACGACGAGACCGGCACCGCCGGATGCGAACTGGGCGAGGTGCGTGTGGTGCCACTCCTGCGGCATCCCGTCGACGGCGCTGTACATGCACATCGGTGACACCCAGAGCCGGTTGCGGAACTCGACCGAACGAAGACGAAGCGGAGAGAAGAGAATGCTCACCTCTCGACCGTAGTGCGCGCGCGACGACCCGAGGCGCTCGCACTAACGTGGAGTCATGGTCGAGGTTCGTGAGTGGTCCCGTGCGGACACCGTGCCGTTCCTGCGCGTTCCGTCGCCGGCCGACGACAAGTATTCGCGAGGCGTCGTCGCGCTGCGCACCGGATCGGATGCGTACCCGGGGGCGGCTGTGCTCGGTGTCGAGGCCGCCTGGCGCGCCGGCGCTGGCTATGTCCGTTACGTCGGCGAGGGAAAGGCAGCGGATGCGGTGATCGCGCGGCGGCCGGAGACGGTCACCGGCCGTGACACCGGCCGCACCCGCATCGGCGCGTGGGTGATCGGCTCCGGCACGGACCCCGGGCACCGGAGCCACCAGGAGCACGAGGCGCTGCGCGAGATTCTCGCCGGCGTCGTGCCTGTGGTCGTCGATGCCGGTGCGCTCGATCTCGCCGTCGCCGCGAACGCGCCGGCCCTCGTCACACCGCACGCCGGAGAGTTCGCTCGGCTGCGAGAGCTGATGAAGCTTCGCGCGGACGCGGACAGAGCGGCGGAGGTGGCGCAGACGGCAGCAGCGCTCGGCGCAACGGTGCTGCTGAAGGGGGCCAAGACTCTCATCGCCTCCGCGGATGCAGCGATCATCACGGTCGAGGCGGGGACGGGCTGGCTCGCGGCGGCCGGCACCGGAGACGTGCTCGCCGGCATCCTGGGCGCGCTGATCGCGGCGAATCCTGACGCACCGCTCGCCGAGACGGCAGCGGCCGGAGCCTGGCTGCACGGACACGCCGGGCGGCTGGCCGCAGGAGCCACCGCCGGAGCCCACGGGCATCCGATCGTGGCCATGGACGTCGCCGAGGCGCTGCCGTCGGCGATCGCGGACCTGCTGTCGTGACCGCCGCCCGCACCGGTCGACTCCTCGCGCTCTGGGCGGCGTTCCTCGGCGTGCACCTGCTCATCGCCGTACTCGGCTGGATCTATCCCAGCCAACCGATGGGTGACGTCGTCCTCGTCTATGAGCCCTGGTCGGCCTCGGCGCTCGGTGGGGGAGCGATCGTGGGCGTCACCGAGCAGTGGGTCTATCCGCAGCTGGCGCTGCTGCCGATGCTCCTGGCCAAGCTCCTCTCGATGCCGCTCGTGCCGCTGCTCGGCGTTTCCGGCGCCTATCTCATCGCCTGGGCGGTGCTGGTGACCGTGCTCGACGCCGTGGCGTTCGGTGTGCTCCTCGGTCGCGTGGCGTCGCGGCCGCATCGGAGCGCTGCCTGGTTCTGGTCGGCGGCGCTGCTCCTGCTCGGGCCGATCGCGATGTACCGGATCGATGCGATCACCGTGCCGATCGTCGTGGTCGGCGGGCTCTGGTTGCTCAGGCGACCGGCGGTCGCGGTCGCGCTGCTCACGATCGGAGCATGGATCAAGATCTGGCCCGGCGCCGTGGTCGTGGCCGCCATCCTCGCCTCGAGGACCCGCGTGCGGATGCTGGTCACCGCGGCCGCCGTGACGGCGGTCGTGATCGTGCTGCTCTTCCTGCTCGGGGCCGACGCAGAGCTGCTCGGATTCCTCACGGAGCAGACCGGCAGAGGCCTGCAGATCGAAGCGGTCGCCGCGACGCCGTTTCTCTGGCTCGCCATGGCCGGATCCGCGCGGATCGAGTACAGCTTCGACATCCTCACCTTCCAGATCGCTGCGGACGGTGCGGATGCCGTCACCGCCGTGCTCACGCCGCTCATGTTCGCCGCGGTTCTCGCGATCGCCGCGATCGGCGCCATGAAGGTCATGCGCGGGGCATCCTTCCCGCGGCTGTTCCCGCCGTTGGCGCTCGCACTCGTCGTCACGCTCATCGTCACCAACAAGGTCGGCTCCCCGCAGTTCCAGACCTGGCTGATCGCACCGGCCCTGCTCTGGATCGTTCTCGATCGCGTCCGCGCACACGTTCCGGCCATCATCGTGCTCGTCCTGTGCGCACTCACCTGTTTCATCTACCCGCTCACCTACGATGCGCTCCTGCGTGCCGAGCTCGTGCCCGTCATGATGCTGTCGGCGCGGAATATCCTGCTGGTCATCCTGCTCGCCGTCGGCATCCGCGCGCTGGTGCGGGTGCCGACGAAACCCTGAACACCCGGAGGTACTCCCATGCTCATCGCCTTTTCCGTCGCCCCCAGCGGCACACCGGCCAGCGGTGCCGAGAGCACGGACGGTTCCGTGCACGATGCGGTAGCGGCTGCCGTCCGTGTCGTGCGCGAGTCCGGCCTGGCCCACCGCACGACCAGCATGTTCACCGAGATCGAGGGACCCGACTGGGACACGGTCATGGACGTCGTGAAGCGAGCGACGGAAGCCGTGATGCCTTTCGGCTCCCGGGTGTCGCTCGTGCTGAAAGCCGATATCCGCCCTGGTTACTCCGGCGAGCTGGATGCGAAGGTCGACCGCCTGGAGGCGGCGATCGAGGGCGGGTCGGACCGGTAGCATCGAAGGGTGAATCCCTCGACTGAATCGAGGGGTGCGGCGAAGAGGGCGCTCCTCTCTCTCGCCATCGGCAGTTTCGGCATCGGCATGACCGAATTCGTGGTCATGGGCCTGCTGCCCAACATCGCCCGAGACCTGCTGCCCTCCGTCTGGAACGCCAGCCAGGAGGACGCGCTGGGCCAGGCCGGCTGGCTGATCTCGCTGTATGCGCTCGGAGTCGTCATCGGCGCACCGACGATCGCCGGCTTCGTCGCGCGTTTTCCGCGACATCGCGTGATGATCGTCCTCGCGCTCGCGTTGACCGTCTTCAACGCGCTCACGGTCGTGCTGCCGTCGTTCGAGCTCGTCGGAGCGTCACGGTTCCTCGCCGGGCTCCCGCACGGCGCCTACTTCGGCATCGGCGCACTCGTCGCCGCCGACGTGATGGGGCCGGGCAACAGGGCCAAGGGCGTCGCCTTCATTCTCACCGGTCTCACCATCGCGAACGTCGTCGGCGTGCCGCTGGGCACATTCCTCGGCCAGCAGTGGGGCTGGCGAACCGCCTTCCTGGTCGTCACGCTGGTGTTCGCGCTGGCGACGCTCTGCATCGCGCTGTTCGTACCGGAGCATCCGGGGGAGCCGGGTCGCACGATGCGCGCGGAACTCGGCGTGTTCCGCATTCCGCAGGTGTGGTTCACTCTCGCCGTCGGCGCGATCGGGTTCGGCGGCTTCTTCGCGGTGTACAGCTACATCGCCCCGTTGGTCACCGAGGTCGCCGGATCGCCGGCATGGACCGTGCCGATCGTGCTGGTGCTCATGGGCGTCGGCATGACCGCCGGAAACCTCGTCGGTGGACACCTCGCCGACATCGATCTGCGTCGAACGATGCTCGTCGGCCTGACAGCGATGGCAGTGGTGCTCGCACTGCTCGCCGTGCTGTCGTTCTGGATCGTGACGCTCGGTGTGCTCGTCATCGTCGTCGGTTTCGTGTCGTCCGTGCTCAGCCCCACGATCCAGACACGCCTCATGGACGTCGCCGGCGACAACCAGTCGATCGCGGCGGCGCTCAACCATTCGGCCCTGAACATCGGCAACAGCCTCGGTGCCTTCCTCGGCGGAGCGGTGATCGCCGTCGGGTGGGGGTTCACGGCTCCTGCATGGACCGGGGCGGCGCTCGCGGTGATCGGGCTCGTCATCGCGGTCGTCTCGTACCGGGTCGAGGGGCGCCGCCCGACGACGGTGCTGGTGGCCGCTCGTTCGTAGCCGGGCCGGTCGTCGGGCGCCCGGTCATAGAGTGTGGGAGTGACCGACACCGAGATGCTCGCCGTCGCCGGCACCGTCGTGCTGCTGCGCGACGGCACGGACGGCCTCGAGGTCCTGCTGATGCGCAGGCCCGAGCGGGGTTCCTTCGCGGATGCGTGGGTGTTCCCCGGGGGCCGTGTCGAGGATGCGGATCGCGAGCCGTCGGAGGCCGAGGACGAGGATGCCAGGCGTGCGGCGATCCGCGAGACGTTCGAGGAGGTCGGGATCGTCGTCTCCGACCTGGTCGTGCTCTCCTGCTGGCATCCGCCCGTCGAGGCTCCCCGGCGGTTCCGCACGTGGTTCTTCGTCGCCGCTGATCCCGGTGGCGACGTCCTGGCGTCGACCGACGAGGTCATCGACGCCGTCTGGATCCGACCGGGCGACGCTCTGGCTCGGCACGGCGCAGGGGAGTGGACGCTGTTCCCGCCGACCTGGATGACGTTGCGTCACCTCGCCGCGTTCGTCGATGCCGCCACGGCGCTCGCGGCAGCAGGGGAGCCGCAGACCTTTCGCACAGTGGTGAACCGGACGGCCGAGGGACAGGTCTTCACCTGGGGCAATGACCGCCTCGAAACGGGGTCGTTGCCGTGGCGGTACCGACCGGGCTGATCTCAGCTCGCCAGCAGTCGCCGCAGGTGCGCCCCCACGGCCTCCGTCTCGATCAGGAATCCGTCGTGACCGAAGTCGCTCGCGAGCACCACGGCCTCGGCGCCGTCGAGGGTGCTCGGGATGCTGCGGGCGATGCGATGCTGCCCGTCGATCGGGAACAGCCGGTCGCTGTCGATGCCGAGAACGAGCGTCGTCGCGGTGACCGAGTGCAGTGCCTCTTCGACGCCGCCGCGGTCGCGTCCGACATCGTGCGAGTTCATCGCCTCGACGAGGGTGACATAGCTGTTCGCATCGAAGCGGCGGGTGAACTTGTTCCCGTGGAAATCGAGGTACGACTCCACAGCGAAGCGTCCGCCGTGGCCGAGCGGCGAGACGCCTGACTGCCAGGACCGCTGGAAGCGCTGATTGAGTTCGATCGGACTGCGGTAGTTCAGCAGCGCCATCCGGCGCGCCAGGGCGAGCCCGCGGTGCGGTCCGTCTCCGTCGCCGAGGTCGTAGTACTCGCCGCCTTGGAAACGTGGATCCATCCGGATCGTCTCGGTCTGCACGGTGTTCAGCGCGATCTGATCGGCAGTCGTCACCGGCGGCGAGGAGAGCACGCCCAGCCGTTGCACGCGCTCCGGGTGCGACACGGCCCACTCCAGCGCGTGCATGCCGCCCATCGAGCCACCGATCACGGCGGCCCACGTGTCGATACCGAGAGCGTCGGCGAGGCGGACCTGGGCTGCCACCTGGTCGCGGATGGTCAGGTACGGGAAACGCGACGCCCACTCGTAGCCGTCCGGCGCGACACTGGCTGGTCCGGTCGACCCCTGGCATCCGCCCAGCATGTTGGGGGCGATGACGAACCAGCGGTCGGTGTCCAGAGGAGCTCCGGGTCCGGTGATCTGCTCCCACCATCCCGCGGTGGGGTGACCCGCGCCGGCTTCGCCGCGAAGATGGCTGTCGCCGGTGAGCGCGTGCAGCACGAGCACGGCGTTGTCCCGTTCGGAGTTCAGCTCGCCCCAGGTCTCGTAGGCGAGACGGATGCCGGGAAGCTCGGCACCGCTTTCGGTACGGAACGCCCCGAAACCGGCGAAGCGCCGGTTGCCGACGGGGTCGCCGTCGCGCCAGGCGCCGGTCGCCGGGGGTCGCGCGCGGAGCAGGCGTACATCCGCCTCCGTCACCGGTGCCGACGGCACGGTGTCCTCAGAGGTCGTCTGCCAGTCCATTCCTCCATTGTCGCGTGGAAAGGCGACCGACCGGCGAAGGTTACGGTTCTGCGTCCTTCGTGCGGGCTACGCTCGAGGCCATGCGGACACGGGTGGGAGCAGGAACGGTCGCCATGCTGCTGGGAATATCGTGCCTCACGGCGTGCACCCCGCAGGCGTGGCAGTACGACGCAGCTCCGGCTCCGACGAAGACGGCTCGACCAGCGGCTCTTGATCGGTTCACGGACTATTTCGATGACGAGCCGATACCCGATGGCGCGAACGCGATGTGGGGATCATTCGGAGTCGTCGGGCAGGTCGCACCCCAGGGGTGGCACGATCGGAACGCCGCGGCGGGCGATTACTCCGTCACGGTCAGGTGCGCCGGTGCCGAGGTCGTCGACCTCTGGTTCAGCGAAGGGGACGAGATCGACCACCGGGCCGCGCCCACAGGGAGCATCCAGTGCCCGTCGAGTGCGATCGTGGCAGTGAAGACGAGCACGCCGGGCTGGATCATCGAGCTCGACAGCCGTGGCGAGACCGGCGCCTACGTGGTCACCGCGACCCCCGCGGCCTGACACCCGTGCGGAGACGCGGGGCGTGTGCCAGACGCACGGATGCCCCGGACCGCAACGGCCCAGGGCATCCGGTGTATTGAACGAGATCAGGCGCGAGCCGCCTCCGAGACGCGGCGTGCCGCGGCCAGGGCCTGGTCGAGGTCGGCCTTGAGGTCGTCGATGTTCTCGAGACCGACGGACAGACGCACGAGACCGGGGGTGACGCCGGCGGTGAGCTGCTGCTCGGGGGTGAGCTGCGCGTGGGTCGTGGATGCGGGGTGGATGACCAGCGAACGGACGTCGCCGATGTTCGCGAGGTGGCTGAACAGCGTCAGGCTGTTCACGAACTCGCGACCGGCCTGGACGCCGCCCTTGAGCTCGAAGGACAGCACAGCGCCGACACCCTTCGGTGCGTACTCGTTCGCCTTCGCGTACCAGGGGGAGGTGGGCAGACCCGAGTAGTTGACGGCTGCGACGTCATCGCGGTTGTCGAGCCACTCGGCGATCTCCTGCGCGTTCTGCACGTGGCGCTCGATGCGCAGCGACAGCGTCTCGATGCCCTGGATGAGGTTCCAGGCGCTCTGCGGAGCGATCGCGGAACCGAGGTCGCGCAGCAGCTGCACGCGCGCCTTGATGATGTAGGCGAGGCCGTCGCCGACAGCCGCCGTGTACGACGCTCCGTGGTACGAGGGGTCCGGAACCGTGAGGCCGGGGAACTTGTCGACGTTCTTCGACCACTCGAAGCTGCCGCCGTCGATGATGGCGCCGCCGATGGTCGTGCCGTGGCCGCCGAGGAACTTCGTGACCGAGTGCACGACGATGTCGGCACCGAACTCGAACGGGCGGATGAGGTACGGAGTCGCGATCGTGTTGTCCACGATGAGCGGCACGCCGCTGTCGTGTGCGACGTCGGCGACGGAACGGATGTCGAGGACGTTGATCTGCGGGTTGCCGATCGTCTCTGCGAAGAAGAGCTTGGTGTTGGGGCGGACCGCGCGGCGCCACTCTTCGGGGTCGTCCTGGTTCTCGACGAAGGTGACCTCGATGCCGAGCTTCGCGAGCGTGTACTTGAAGAGGTTGTACGTGCCGCCATAGATCGAGCTCGAGGCGACGATGTGGTCGCCGGCTTCGGCGATGTTCAGCACCGCGAAGGTCGAGGCGGCCTGGCCGCTGGAGAGGACGAGAGCGCCGGTGCCGCCCTCGAGAGCGGCGAGACGCTTCTCGAGCACGTCCTGCGTCGGGTTCTGGATACGGGTGTAGATGTTCCCGAACTCGGCCAGCGCGAACAGGTTCGCCGCGTGGTCCGCATTGTCGAAGACGTAGGAGGTCGTCTGGTAGATCGGCGTCGCGCGGGCCTTCGTCACCGGGTCGGGAGCAGCACCGGAATGGATCTGCTTGGTCTCGAAACGCCAGGTCTCGGATTCGGACATGCTGTTCCCCCTGGGAGCGGATTGAAAGGTCGGATGGCGGATGCCGTTGCAGCGAGCGTACGGAGGATGGCGGGATGTCAACAACGACCGGGAAATGTGACGTAACAAGCCATGCGGCGGGCGCACGCGAAAACCGCACGCGAAAGTCGTACGGTGGAGGCATGGTGAACAGGCGTGCGGTAGTGACAGGTGCGAGCTCGGGAATCGGCGCGGCGACGGTGCGTGCGCTGAGGTCGCGCGGATGGGACGTCGTCGGAGTCGCGCGGCGCGAAGACCGCCTGGCCGCGCTCGTCGCCGAGACCGGGGCGTCCGCGATCGTCTGCGATCTGACCGACGCCGAGGCGGTCGCGGCGCTCATCACCGAGCTCGAGGAGACCGGGCCGGTGCACGCACTCGTACAGGTCGCCGGCGGAGCTCGCGGCACCGACAGCATCGAGGACTCCTCGATCGACGACTGGCAGTGGATGTTCGATGCCAACGTACTGGCGACGCAACGACTGGTCGCAGGCATCCTTCCGCTGCTGCGGCGGGCCGCCGATGAAGACGGCCATGCCGATACCGTCTTCGTGACATCGACAGCCGCCCAGGTCGCGTACGCGGGCGGAGGCGGCTACAACGCGGCCAAGGCTGCCGAGGGGATGCTGGTGCGCGTGCTCCGGCAGGAGCTCAACGGCGAGCCGATCCGCGTCGTGGAGGTCGCTCCTGGCATGGTGCACACCGAGGAGTTCACGCTGAACCGGCTCGGCGGCGACGCTGTCGCTGCGGAGTCCGTGTACGCAGGCGTCGAGGCGCCCCTCCTCGCCGAGGATGTCGCAGATGTCATCGCCTACGCGCTGCAGGCGCCGGGGCACGTCAACCTCGACCTGATCACGATGCGACCTGTCGCCCAGTCCGCTCACCATCTCCTGGCCAGGGGACCGTTGCGCGTCCGGCTGGACAACTGAGCAGTGCCGAAGACTCTCGCGGACCTCGCGACCGAAGGCCGGATCGATGTCGGTTGGGCGGAGGCTCTCGCCCCCGTCCAGGGCGTCATCTCCGAGATCGGAGAACGGTTGCGGGCGGAGCAGGCCGCGGGTCGCGGATATCTCCCCGCCGGTGAGAACGTGCTCAGGGCGTTCCAACGCCCGCTGTCCGAAGTGCGCGTGCTCATCACCGGGCAGGATCCCTATCCGACGCCCGGTCATCCCATCGGTCTCTCCTTCGCGGTAGAACGCGACGTACGGCCGCTGCCGCGGAGCCTGGCGAACATCTACAAGGAGCGCGAGAGCGATCTCGGCATCCCACCCGCCCCGCACGGCGATCTCACCGCCTGGAGCGATCAGGGCGTCCTGATGCTGAACAGGGTGCTCACGGTGCAGCCGGGCGAGCCGGGCTCCCATCGCCGCTGGGGCTGGGAGCAGGTCACCGAACTCGCCATCCGCACCCTGGCCGCGCGGGAGCAGCCGCTCGTCGCGATCCTGTGGGGCAAGGACGCGGCGAACCTGCAGCCCTTGCTGGGGGCGACGCCCGTGATCGCCTCCGCGCATCCGTCGCCGCTTTCCGCGAGCCGAGGCTTCTTCGGATCCCGGCCGTTCTCGCGCACCAACGCGCTTCTCGAGGCGGCAGGAGCCGCAGCCGTCGACTGGCGGGTCGAGGGCGAGCCCGCCGATTCTCTAGGCTGAGCGCATGCAGTTCGAACCCGGCGACCGCCGCCGCCGCATCCCCCGCCATCTGCGCAGGCCCGAGCCGGCTCCTGACGTGTTCTCGTACACGATCAGGGCGGCGACGGCGACCGATCTCCCGCACGTCCGCGAGATCTACAACCACTTCGTGAGCAACTCCGTCGTCACCTTCGACGAGCGGCGCAGCAGCATCCGGTATTGGCGCGACAAGTTCGCGCTGCTGTCGAAGCTCGGCCTTCCGTTCCTCGTCGCGGTCTCACCGGCCGGGGAGGTGCTCGGCTACGCGCTCGCGGCACCCTGGGCGAGCAAGACCGCTTACCGGTACACCGTCGAGGACTCGATCTATCTCGGGCCAGGAGCGGCCGGGAAGGGGCTCGGCGCAGCCCTTCTGCAGGCGCTCATCGAGGCGTGCGAGCAGATCGGCCTCCGCGAGATCGTCGCCGTGATCAGTGACACCGGGGCCGAGGCGTCGATCCGTCTGCACACGAAGCTCGGCTTCGTCGAAGTCGGTCGGATGGGCCGGGTCGGCTTCAAGTTCGGACGCAATCTCGGCACGGTGTATCTGCAGCGCTCGCTGCGGCCGACGGGTCGGCGGCGGCGCCGGATCATCGGCCGCGGTCAGTGACCGGCGATCACCGTCCTGGGATTACCGGGATCGCGGCGAGAAGCTTCTTCGTGTAGTCGTGCCGGGGGTTCAGCAGCACGTCCTTCGTGGTGCCGCGTTCGACGATCACGCCGTCCTTCATCACGATGACCTCGTCGCACAGGTGCTGCACGACGCCGATGTCGTGTGAGACCAGCAGCAGCGTCAGATCGGAGGTGCGGCGCAGATCGGCGAGCAGCTCCAGGATCTGCGCGCGCACGGTGACGTCGAGCGCGGAGAGCGGTTCATCGCCGATCAGGATCCGCGGGCGGTGCACGATCGCACGCGCGAGGGCGATGCGTTGGCGCTGACCGCCGGAGAACTCGTGTGGATACCGCGATCCCATCGACGGCTCCAGCCCGACCTGCGTCAGCACCTCCGCGACGCGCGCGGCGCGGTCTCCCGGGATGTCCAGCGCCCAGAGCGGCTCTCCGATGATCCGGGCAGCTGTCATCCGCGGGTCCAGGGAGGCGTACGGGTCCTGGAAGACCAGGCCGGTGGCCCGGCGCAACCAGTGCAGCGAGCGCGCGGATGCCGCGGCATCCACCTCTCTGCCGTCCACCGCAACGGTGCCGGATGTCGGGCGATCCAGACCCAGGAGCAGACGGATCAGCGTGGACTTCCCCGACCCGGATTCGCCGATGATCCCGACCGACGAGCCCTCGGTGACGTCGAGGTCGGTCGGCGCCAGTGCGGTCTGCGTACGGGTCTTCTCGAACGGAGAGCGTTTCGGCACGAAGAAGTCGCGTCGCAGCCCGCGCGCCTCGATGAGGCTCATGCTCCGCCTCCTTCCGGGCGCCACAGCGTCGCGGTGGCATCGCGGAGCAGACCCTGGGTGATCGGCGATGCCGGTGCACTCAGCAATCTCCTCACGGGAGCGGCCTCGACGACCCGGCCATGCTCGAGCACCACGCCGTCGACGGCGACCTGGGAGAGTACAGCGAGATCGTGGGTGATGAAGACCAGCGACATGCCCTCTTCGTCGACCAGGGAGAGCAGCAGGGCGAGGATCTCCGCCTGGATGGTGACGTCCAGGGCGGTCGTGGGCTCGTCGGCGATGAGCAGTCTCGGTCGGCAGGCGAGCGCCATCGCGATCGCCACGCGCTGACGCTGACCGCCGGAGAGCTGATGCGGGTAGCGGTCGACGATCGACGCCGGGTCGGGCAGTCGCACGCGGGCGGCCTCCGCGATCGCCCGTTCCCTGGCCTCTCGGCGGCCGATGCGCTCATGGATGCGGATCGACTCGGCGATCTGCCGGCCGACGGTGCGGATCGGGTTGAGCGCCGTCCGCGGTTCCTGGAAGACGATGCCGATCTCGTCCCCGCGCAGCTCGGCGAGCTGTCGGTCCGGCATCCCGATCAGCTCGGTGCCGTTCCAGCGGATGCTGCCGCTCGCGACGGCTCCGACCGGGAGGAGACCGAGTACGGCGAGCGCGGTGAGGGACTTGCCGGAACCGGATTCCCCGATCAGTCCGACGCGGGCGCCATCGGGCACGTCGAAGGAGATGCCGTCGACGACGCGGCGCCCGTCGATCTCGATCACGAGATTCTCGACTTCGAGGCTCATGCGACCACTCCAGGGGTGTGGATCTCGGCAGCACGATGCTGCAGGGTCGGGTCGGTGGCCTCGCGGAGCCCGTCGCCGAGCAGATTCAGGGCGAGCACGGTGATCGTGATGGCGAGGCCGGGCCAGACCACGGAGAGCGGATGCACGCCGATGTAGCGCTGCAGGTCGGCCAGCAGGATGCCCCAGGAGGGCTCGACGACGGAGGCACCGAAGCCGAGGTAGGAAAGTCCGGCTTCGGCGAGCACGGCGACAGCCATCGACCAGGACAACTGCACGATGAACACCGGAGCGACATTGGGCAGGAGATGCCGGACGAGACTCTGCGCAGGAGTGAGGCCGGAGGCGCGGCCGGCCAGCACGAAGTCGCTCTGCTGGACCCGACGCAGTTCCGGGCGCGTGACCCTCGCGATGTTGACGCCGAATCCGATGCCGACGGCCCAGACGACCACCCAGAGCGAACCGCCCCAGACCGAGGAGATCATCATCGCGATCATCAGCACGGGGAAGGCGATGAGGATGTCCACGAGCACGGCCACCGTCTCCCGCATCCAGCGCACCGTGAGCGCGCCGAGGGCGGCGAGGGCGATGCCGACGACGGTCGCGACGACACCGGCGCCGATGCTGACGAACACCGTCGTCCGCGCGCCGGCCATGATCAGGCTCAGGATGTCGCGGCCGGTGTCGTCGGTGCCGAGCAGGTGGGGCCAGCTCGGCACGGCCCAGCGGTTGCGGACGTCGGAGTCCTGCGGATCGAACGGCGTCCACACCGACGAGACGAGCGCCATGACGACGATCACGCCGACGACGACGAGGCCGAAGCGGCCCGTGGTCGTCGACCACAGCCTGCTGGTCCAACGGGGCATCATGCGGCCTCCCGCTGGCGCGGATCGATCAGATGATGGGAGAGATCGACGAGGAAGCCGACGATCAGCACGAAACCGGTGAGCACGAGCAGCTCGCTCTGCACCTTGATGAGGTCTCGGGTGCCGACATCGGCGACCAGCATCCGTCCGATCCCCGGAAGCGTGAACAGCTGTTCGATGACGACGGAGCCCACGATGATTCCGGCGACCTGCAGGCCGAGCACGGTGATGATGGAGAGGCCGACGGCGGGGATGCCGTGCTGGATGAGTGCCCGGGTGCGGGTGAGGCCCTTGGCTGCCGCGGTGCGGACGAAGTCCTGTCCTGCGGCCTGCAGGGTCGCACTGCGCACGAAGCGCATGAGCATCGCCCCCTCGACGATGCCGATCGTGAGCGCCGGCAGCAGCAGCGCCTCGACCGCCTTCCCCGGTGTCGACCAGCCGGTACGAGGGAAGCCCTGCGGGGGGAGCCAACCCAGCCACACCGAGAAGACCACGACGAGCATCATCCCCGCCCACACCACCGGGACGGCAGCCAGCGCCTGTGCGCCCACGCTGAGTGCGGTGCCGCCTCGGCGGCCGCGCAGGACCGCGGCCAGGATGCCGAACGGCACGGCGATCAGGAGGGCGATCGTGAGCGCCATCATCCCGAGCGGCACAGTCACCTGCGATTTCAGGAACAGCTCCTCGCCGACCGAGGCGCCGGTCAGCAGCGAGGTGCCGAGGTCGCCGCGGAAGATGCCGCCGATCCAGTCGGCGTACTGCGCGATCAACGGCTGGTTCAGACCGAGCGCCTCGCGCAGCGCCTCGACCTGCGCAGGGGAGGCCTGGGTCCCCGCGATGAGCTGCGCCACATCACCGGGGAAGACCCGCAGTGTGAGGAAGATGAGCACGCTCGAGACGAGGAGCCCCGCGATCAGCAGGGCTCCTCGGACGAGCAGATAGCGGATCATGAAGGAGCCGGTTACTTCTCCGACAGCACGGTCACGCCGGCCAGGTTGATGCGCGAGTTGATCGAATCCTTCGGGAAGCCGGTCACCGCGGGACTCACGGCCGTGATCGTCGCGCCGTTGTACAGCCAGTCCGCGGCGTGGTCCTCGGAGATGAGGCGGGCTGCTTCCGCGAGCAACTCGGCGGACTTGTCCGGGTCGACCTCGGCCAGAGCCTGCGCGTACAGACGCTGCACCTCCGCGTTGTCGTAACCGAAGTAGTACTCGGGGTTCGCGAAGTTGCCCACGTCGCGCGGCTCGACATGCAGCACGAAACTGAGGTCGTAGTCGTGGTTGCCGTACACGTCCTCCAGCCAGGCAGGGAACTCGACGGAATCGACCTCGAGGGTCACCCCGACCTTGGCGAAGTCAGAGATCAGCACCTTCGGAACCGTGGTGCCGTAGAACGACGGGATCGTGAGAGTCAGCTCGAGATCCTTCTGGCCGGCTTCCGCGAGCAGTGCTTTGGCGCGCTCGGGGTCGTAGGAGACGACATCCGACAGATCCTCGTATCCCGGGTCGAGCTCCGGGATCGGACCGAAGAGCGTCGTGCCCGCTCCGACGGCCTCGACGAGCCCTTCGTGGTCGATCGCCAATCGCAGCGCTTCGCGCACGCGCACATCGTCGAGCGGTGCCTTGGCGTTGTTGAACGCCAAGGTGGCCTTGTCCGTGGTGCGGCCCGTCGTCAGGGTGAAGTCGCCGGAATCCTCGAGCTGCGAGGCGAGGTTCGGGTCGACAGCGGTCAGGACCTGCACGCCGCCGTCCAGCGCGTTGTTCACACCCGCGGTGAAGTCGGGGACGTACTGGAACTCGACCTCGGCGACGCCGGCGGGCTCACCCCAGTACGTGTCGAACCGGGCGAACGTGATCGAGCTGCCCTTGTTCCACCGGGTCAGTGTGAACGGGCCCGTCCCGTTCTCCGCGGTCTTGAGATCGGTGGTGTCGCCGGTCTGGAAGACGAGCCCTGCGGGCCCGGTGAGCGCGAAAAGGAAACTCTGGTTCGGGGCGGTAAGCACGATCTCGACGGTCGTCGGATCGGGGGAGGTGATCGAGGCGACGGCTGCGAAGTCGGCGTTGCCCTGGAGGGTCGCATCGGTGCGCACGGCTTCGTAGGAGGCCACGACGTCGGCGGCGGTGAGCGCGGTGCCGCTGTGGAAGGTGATGCCCTCGTTCAGCGTGAAGGTGTAGGTCAGGCCATCGTCGGACACCTCGTACTCGGATGCGAGTCGCGGCTCGATCTTGTTGTCCTGCGTGCGGGTGACGAGGCCCTCGTAGATGTTGTCAATGAGGATCTGCTCGAGCGCCGCGCCGCTGGTGTGCCGGATGTCGAGGTTCGTCGGCTCGAGCACGAGTCCGACGGCCAGGGACGCATCGGCGTCCGGCTTACCCGTCGAGGTGGCGACGGGCTGGGGCGATCCGGTGCAGGCGGTGAGGATCACGGCGGTGGCCGCGAGCGCGGAGATCAGCGCGATGCGTCGGGTGCGTCGGAACATGGGTGCGATCCTCTCGGAGCGGCGGATGCCGGGTGTAGGTCGAGCCTAGGGATGTGACGGGGCGGACGGGGCGAACGGAGGGAATCCGGCGTCACAATCCGGATGCAGCGGTCAGGGACGCGAGGATGAGAGCGGCGAGTTCGACCGGGCCGGTCTCCTGCACGTTGTGGGTGGCGTCGATCGCCGTCACACGCGCCTCCGGGAACCGGCGCTGGAATTCCTCGGCATCCGCCTCTTGGACGAAACCCCGGACCGCCCGAACCAGCGTGACGGGAGCTGCGACGCCGGCGAGGTCATCCCAGCCGGTCTCGTGCAGCAGGGAGGGAGCAGCGGCGGTGCCGGCGTCGTGAGCGGCGAGCGCATGGGCGGCGAGGTGCGCGAAGTGGTGCTTCCATTCCACTCGGCCGTCGTCGCGTACACGGGTGTTGAGGAACACGCCGCGTTCGGTCTCGGCCTTCGTGCCGCCGAAGCCGAGCGCCATCGCGCGATCGACGAGTTCGGCGCGGGTCGCAAAATCGGTGGGACCGGCATAGAACTCGCGGAGGGCAGCCGGACCCGCACTGACATCGATCCCCGGAGTGATGTCGACGATGATGAGCTCCTGGACCAGCTCAGGTCGAGCGGCGGCCACCGCGGCTCCCGTGAGCCCGCCGAGCGATTGACCGACGATCAGCTGGGGGACGTCCGTCCAGGCCTCCAGCGCTGCCACCACGTCGGCCGCGAGGGTGCGCGGGGTGTAGTCGGCGTCCGTGCGCCACGACGAGTCGCCGTGGCCGGCGAGATCGATCGCGAGCGTCGGCTGTCCCAGAGCGAGAACCGTCGTGTCCCAGGTGTGCGCATTGAGGCCGGCCCCGTGCAGGAGCGTGACGCGAGGAGCATCCGTTCCGTAGCGGAGAGCGCTGACCGTTCGTCCGTCCGGGAGCGGAAGGGTCAGACGCTCCACGGGAGGAACGGGAACGCTCAGAATTCCCGCCTGCGCAGGAAGATAGCTGAACTCAGAGTTGTCGGTCGTCACGTCCATATTCTGCTCCTGCTCGATCGAACCAAGAAATGCGAGAGCAAGATGACAATCTGGTCAGAGATATAACTTGTCGATCTGATCCTCATGAAGGGCAATCGATTCTCAGGTTGCATCAATGTGATCTTGAGTCTCCCGATCCGAGAACCAGCGCAGCGAATATGCTGGTTGCATGAGCGAGACGCGAGTGCACCTTTCCAAGACTGAACCGGCCGCGTATCACGCCTTGGATGCCTTCTCGAAGACGGTCGGCGAGATCTGCCGTGAGAACGGCATCGATGACCGGCTCAAAGAGCTCGTCATGATCCACTGCTCTCAGCTGAATGGGTGCGCGTACTGCGCACGGATCCACGTCGATCGCGCGGTCACTGCAGGCATCGACCTGGACACACTCACGCAGATCCCCACCTGGCGTGAGAGCGGTGTGTTCAGTGAGCGCGAATGCGCGGCGCTGGAACTCGCCGAGGCGTTCACCTTCATCGCCGAGGAAGGGATCTCCGACGAGGTCTACAACCGTGTCGGCGCCGTTTTCACCGAGAAGGAGTACGCCGCGCTCAGCTGGGCGTGCGTATCGATCAATGCCTTCAACCGCATCGTCGTGGCGGGGCGTTATCCGGTTCCTCCTCGTGCGCTCCAGACCCAGGGGGCGGATGCCCGCTCATGACGATCCTCGACGTCGAAGGCGTCAACAATGTGCGCGATGTCGGCGGGATGCCGGCGGCTGGTGGCCGCATCCGCTCCGGAGTGCTGCTGCGCTCAGGGCAGCTCGCGGGCGTGACGTCGGCGGGCGCCGACGCACTGCGAACGCGGGTCCGGCACATCGTCGACCTCAGAGACGGCGAGGAGGTCGCGGCCGAACCGACGGACATCCCCGGTCCTGACACCACGCACCTGCCGTTGTTCCTCGGATCGGTGCGCTCGTTCTTCGAAGCGGACACCAGCCTTGAAGATCTCTACGTGCACCTACTCGAAGAGAGCGGAGAACGTCTGGTCGCGGCGATCCGCATCATCGCAATGGGCGAGTCGACTCTCGTGCACTGCACGGTCGGCAAGGATCGTACCGGCGTCACCGTCGCGCTCGCGCTCGCCGCGGTCGAGGCCGATCGTGAGGCAATCATCGCCGACTACGCATTGACGGAGTCGCAGCTTCCTGTCGAACGGTCTCGGCGCATCGCGGCCTACATTCGCGCACAGCATCCTGAGGCGGTGCACGCCGTCGCACTCGCGACCGAGTCTCCTGCGGCGGTCATGCGGTCACTGCTGGAGCGTGTGGACGGCAGATGGGGATCGGCGGCCGACTACCTGCGAGCCAACGGGATGCGGGCCGAGGAGTTGGCCGCCTTGCATACGGCGCTCGTCGAGCCGATCGAAGGAACTGTCGACAAAGGTTAGGCAACCCTTCGCCAGGTGATATCATGGAGGCACCATGAACACCTCCCTCGACACCGTCACCACGCGCGCACAGCGCCGTGCTGCCCGTCGACGCGCTCACCACCTGGTGACGGCAGACGAGCACTCGCTCGCCGATCTTGAGGTGTTCCTGGCGACGCTGCCGCTCTGCGCTTCCGGACGCATCTTCATCGAGGTGCCCGAAAAGGAAGACATCGGCGTGATCGATGCTCCTGCGCGCATGACCGTCACCTGGCTCGCTCGTGGATCTCGTTCCGGAGCTCCGGGCACCGGCCGTTCCTGCGCGCCCGGTCAAGCGCTGTCACGCGCGACCTGCGCCTGGGCCGACGAGATGCTCTGCGGTGATGAGCTCGAGACCCGGGTCACCCTCCTCGGCGGATACCTCGGCACCGCCGACATCGTCGAGCACCTGACGGGGCACCTCGCAGTCGAGGCGACGACGATCTACGCACCCGAGCGATTCGGTCTGCTGCCAGCCGCGCGCTGATCCGTCACGCTCTCAGCGGCGACGGCGCACGTAGTTGCCGTCTTCCAGGCCGGCTTCGATCTCGAAACGGTTCTGCAGCGGGTCACGACCGGCGAACAGGTAGAGAATCGGCATCAGAAACCCGTACCGCTGCCACTGCTTCTTGTGCACGGCTTCGTGCCGCAGCACGGCATCGCTCGGGCGGTCGTCACCCGTGAGGAAGCATCCGCCGACGCACACGCCGCCGCGATTGAACGTCCAGTTCGGCATGCCGCGGAACACCCACAGCCCTTCACGTCGCTCGACCGGGCCGGTGCTCCAGAGTCCGCCCCAGATCCAGCCGACGGTGGTGCCCCACCAATACCCGACGCGACTGATCGGCGAACGGAGCAGGAACGAGGGGATGCGGCGATCGAAACGTCGCCCGCGGGCCAGAGAGGCATCCGCTGCGGGGCGCCAATCCGGCGTCACGCCACCGCTCCGACCAGGCGCAGCAGCGCACCGAGGTCGTCGACGGCAGCGGCGGGCGTGCTGGGGGCGAAACCCGCGATCGTCGCGCCGGCCAACGGCACACGCTCGCGCAACCGCCGGATAGCCGCACCCAGGGTGGCCGGACTGATGCCGAACGGTGCCGGTGACGAGACACCGACGATGTCTGCGGGATCGAGGACGTCGACGTCGATGTGCACCCAGACGCGGGAAGCGCCGGTGGCGGCCACAGCCTCGGCGAGGGCGTCGACCTGATCGAGGTCGGCGACGGAGAGTCGGCTGAGGCCATCGAGGTGCTCGATCTCGCCATCATCAGGATTTCGTACGCCGACCGTGACGATGCGTGCCCGCGGAACGCCGGGGGAGAGGGCGAGTTGCGGCTCTCCTTCGCCGAGCACCGCGCGCAGGGCCATTCCGGAGAACGCGCCGGACGGCGAGGACTCCGGCGTGTGCAGATCGGGGTGGGCATCGCACCAGACCACCGCGAGGTCTTCCGTCCCGGACGGAAGTGCCGCGAGGGCCGCCACGGTGACGCTGCAGTCGCCGCCGATGACGACCGTGTCCGCGCCGCCGTGCTCGCGGACGAGTTCGCGGGTGCGCAGCAGCGCACTCAGCCGGCGGACACCGGTTCCGAGCGACTCTCCTGCTTCCACGGGAACATCCAGCACCGTCGTCGCAGCGCGGGGAAGGTCTCCGGTGATCGCCGAGGCGCCGTCGACGAGGAGCATCGCGCGGGGCGCGGGCGAACCCTGCCACTGCGGAACGACGAGAAACCGCACCATGAGTGCCTCCGGAGAAGAGAAGGGCGGATGCCCCGGACACATCGGCCCGGAGCATCCGCCGGATGCGATCAGGAGCCTTCGATGGCCTGATGCGGGGCGCTGCTGCCGGCCTTCAGCTCGGCAAGGCGGGCCTCGACCTCGGTGAGCTCGCCGAGATCCTCGAGGCTTTCGAACTGGGCGTCGAGGCTGGACGCAGCCAGCTCCGTCTTGCCCTGCGCGATGGCCTCCTGGCGGCGGACCTTGTCTTCGAACCGGCCCAGCTCGCTGGTCGGGTCGAGGACGTTGATCGACGAGACGGCGTCGTGCACCTTGGTCTGCGCCTCGGCGACCTTGGCGCGGGCGAGCAGTTCGCTGCGCTTGTTCTTGAGCTCGCCGAGCTTGTCCTTCATGCCGTTCAGGCCGCTCTTGAGCTTGTCGACGATCTCGGTCTGGGCGGCGATCTGCGGCTCGGCGCCGGTGGCCTCGCGCTCCGCGCTGATCTGGCGCTGAAGTGCGATCTTCGCGAGGTTGTCGAACTTGTCGGCGTCGGTCGCGTCGCCGGAGTTGCGCATCTCATCAGCCTTGCGGCTTGCGGCGAGGGCCTTGTTGCCCCACTCGGTCGCCGACTGCACGTCTTCCTCGTGGTCACGCTCGAGCAGACGCAGGTTTCCGATCGTCTCGGCGATGGCCGACTCGGCATCCGCGATGCTGTTGGTGTAGTCGCGGACGAGCTGATCGATCATCTTCTGCGGGTCTTCTGCAGAATCCAGGAGGGAGTTGATGTTCGCGCGGACGAGGGTCGAGATACGTCCGAAGATGGACTGCTTGATCATGCGTGATTCCTTTCAGAGGGTCTTCGTCGAGATCATAATTTCGGTTTCTATGCGGGTCAGAAGCGTCCGCCTCCGGAGCGTCCGCTGCGTCCGCCACTGGAGCGTCCGCCGCCGCCGAAGCCGGAGCTGCGGAAGCCTCCGCCTCCGCTGGAGCGCCAGCTGCTGCTGCGCGAAGAGCCGCCTCCGCCTCCTCCACCGGAGAGGAGACCGCCGATGATGCCGCCCAGGATGTCGCCGCCGAGTCCGGAGCCGCCGCCGGAACTGGAACCGCCGAACAGGCCGCCGCCGCCCCAGTTGTCGTTCTGGTATCGCTGCGGGTTCTGCGCCTCGACGTCGGCCTGGGCGGAAGACGTCGCTTGGCGCACGAGCTCGACCGCGCGGCCGGCCTCGGTGAGCGCGGCCTCTGGGTCGGTGGCCCGCAGGTTCAACGCCTGAGTGAGCGAGGTCTCCGCCTGCGAGAGCCGCGTGCGTGCGGTGGAGCCGACGGTGCCGCGGCGGGTCTCGATGTACTCGCGACAGGCGCGGATCTCGGAATTCGCCTGCGAAAGCGTCTGCTCGAGCATCTGCTGCACGCGACGCGCGCGTTCCACGGCCTGGGTGCCTTGCGCGATCGCGGCGTCGATCTGCGTGTTCGCGGCTGCCAGTGCCTCGAGCGTGCGCTGCGGGCTTCGCGCCGAGCCGCTGAGGTTCGCCTGAGCCTGTCGCAGCAGGTCGGCGGTCGCCGCTGTCGCAGCGGCGATGGTGCCACCGGCATCGGGGAGTTGCTGAGCCGTGGCGACATCGCCCTGCAGTTCGGTGACCAGAGCCTGTGCCTGCGTCTCGATGGTCGTGAGCTCGGTGCCGAGCGCCGAGATCGCCTGTGAGAGCTGTGCGGCCTGCGCGACGGACTGCTCGGCCGTGCGGATCGCGAACGCAGCCTCGCCGGACTTGCCTGCCGCGATCGCTGCTCCCGCGGCATCGATCGAGCGATCGGCGAGCGCGGCACGTTCCTGCGCCTGGGCGGGGTTGTCGGCGACAGTGCTCAGCGCGGTGGCGTCGTAGGACGCGGACAGTGCCGAGAGCGCGGGGGCGGCTCCGGCGAGCACGGGTTGCAGAGCCGCACGCTCGGACCGCACCCGCTCGAGTTCCTGCGGGGCGTTCTGCTCCAGCTTTCGCAGCGCGTCGAATGCCTCGGTGTTGGCATCGAGGACGTCGTCGATCTCGTCGCAGAGCTGAATGATGCGGATGTGCCAGGCGCGTCGGTCGTGGACGGTGTCTTCGATCTCATCATCGAGTTTCTGCCTGAGGTCGAACGCCTCCGACATCTTCGCCTTCGCCGTGTCCACAGCGCTGCTGAATGCGGCGGTCGCACCCTCACCGAACTGGGCGACGGCGAAGCCGAGTTCCTCTCGACTGGATGTGATCGCGTCGTCCGCCTGCACGAGGGCGGAGCCGGCCTGCATCTCGACCTGCGCGTCGGTCAACGTCGAGAACGGATCGTTCGGATCGGGGGTCTCCGGCATGGCGCCTCGCTCGCGGGCCGCCGCATTCCGACGGGATCGCGCGACGAGCTTGACGATCAGCCAGATCACGAGCGCTGCGGCCACGATCCCGGCGATGACCAGACCGACGCGCAGAGCACCGGCACCGCCATCGCCCTGGATCTCGTCGGCCGCCAGAATGATCGCACCATCCCAGTCGCCTTGAGCCAGCAGGGGCTGGATCTTGTCTTCGACGGCGTCGAGCTTGCCGTCGCTGAGCGGGCCGCCCTGAGCGGCCGAGATGTAATACGCGCTCTGCTCGACGGCGATCGCGAGGAGATACTGCTCAGGGCCGAGGTTGTTGTTGTCGGCGACGGTGTCCGCCCACTGCACGTAGTCGGAGGGCGAGGTGAAGCTGTCGACCAGCACGACGAACAGATCGGCGTCGGAGTTCTCGGTGAGCTGCAGCAGCCGCGCTTCGACCGCGTCCTGCTCGCCGGCGCTCAATACGCCGACGTCATCCGTCACATACCCGGAGTCGAGCGTGAGCGGATCGGTGGCGGACGCCGCTGTGGCGGAGAACGCTCCGAGTGCTGCGGCCAGCGCCAGCGCGGCCATCGTGACCCAGCGAGTCCTCATCGTGTTCCCTCCGACTGGCTGCCGTGCCCCCATGCCACGAGTCTATGCACACAGGCCGACACGCGACAGCATCCGGAGGGGGATCGCCGTTCGCCGTCAGCGGAGACACATACGCTGGAGAGCATGGACGACAGGTATGGCTCGGATGTGCTCGCCGCCGGGTGGCGCGAACGTGCCGCGAAGCCGGTGCCTCAGGTACCGGCCGAACTCGACATGGTGGTGGAAGTCGCGGACGACGGATTCTGCGGCGCGGTGACGCGCGTACAGGGCGGCGTCGTCGAGCTGGAGGACCGCGCCGGTCGCAAGCGGCTCTTCCCGCTCGGCGGGGGGTTCCTCATCGACGGAGCGCCGGTCCGGCTGACGGTGCCGGCACCCAAGGCGCAGGCACCCCGACGCACTGCATCCGGCTCCTTCGCGGTCGGCGACCAGCGCGCCAAGGTCGCACTGCCCAGCCGCATCCTGGTCGAGGGCAGGCACGATGCCGAACTCGTGGAGAAGGTGTGGGGTCACGACCTGCGCGTCGAGGGCGTCGTCGTCGAGTTCCTGCAGGGAGTCGACCTCCTGGACGATCTGCTCGCCGCGGAACCGCCGAGCGCGACCCGTCGTTACGGCGTTCTGGTCGATCACCTGGTGCCCGGATCGAAAGAATCTCGGATCGCCGATGCGGTCGCACGGGGCCCGCACGGTCGCCACGTGCGCATCGTGGGACATCCGTTCATCGACGTCTGGCAGTGCGTCACCCCGCAGGCGCTCGGCATCGCCCGCTGGCCGGAGATCCCGCGCGGCACCGATTGGAAGACCGGCATCTGCCGCGCATTCGGCTGGCCCCACGAGACCCAGGCCGACACCGCCCGGGCGTGGCAGCACATCCTGTCGAAGGTGCACACCTATCGCGACCTGGAACCGGCGCTGCTGGGTCGGGTCGAGGAACTCATCGACTTCGTCACGACACCCGTCTGAGAAGCGCCAGGGAAAGTGCACGATGTCACGCGACTACCCTGGAACCATGCCTGAACCCCGCATCTTCCGTGACGAACCGGTGTCTTTCGTGCGCCGCAGTGGACGGATGTCCGAGGGACAGGAGCGGGCTTTCGCCGAACTCGCGACCCACTATCTCCTCGATGTGCCGCGCGGCGCCGCCGAGACGTCGGTGCACCCGGATGCCCGGCTCGATCCGGCGGTCGAGTACGGACGCGCCGGCGCCCTCTACGTCGAGGTCGGTTCGGGGCAGGGGCACGCGATCGTCTCCGCCGCGCTGTCGCGTCCCAACGACGATTTCCTGGCGGTCGAGGTGTTCCGCGCGGGACTCGCCCGCACCATGCTGGATGCCGACCGCGAGGGAGCTCGCAATCTGAGGCTTGTCGAGGCGAACGCGCCGGAAGTGCTGTCGTCGTACCTGCCGGAAGGGGCGGCCGCCGAGGTGTGGATCTTCTTCCCCGATCCGTGGCACAAGAACAAGCACAACAAGCGGCGGCTCGTGCGGCCCGGCTTCGGAGAGACGGTTGCGCGCGCGTTGCGCGACGGCGGGCTGCTCCGTCTCGCCACCGACTGGGAGGATTACGCGCTCCAGATGCGCGAGGTGCTGGATGCCGATCCGCTGTTCGAGCGCGCCTTCGACGGAGAATGGGCGGAGCGCTTCGAGGGTCGAGTCATGACCGCATTCGAGCAGAAGGGCATCGCGAAGGGCCGCGACATCCGCGATCTGGTGTACCGGCGGAAGACGCGGGCGTGATCTCATCGCGACGCACGACGGCGCTCTGGCCCGCGGTGGTGCCGGCCGCGCTCGTATGCGCTGCGGCCCCGGCGTTCTTCGTGGTGCAGTGGGCCTGGCTCGGGTGGGTGCTGCTGGCTCTCGGCATCGGCGGCGCCTGGGCGATCGAGCGGGGGCGCGCGATGGCATCCGGTCCGTCGCTAACGAGGGATCTCTCGCTCATCGGTCTCGGGATGCTCATCGTCAGTGTCATTCCCCTGGCGGCGGAGCTCGACAACCTCGCGATGCTGCGCTTCACGTTGGCGCTCGGCGGCGCCGTGGTCGTGCCGTATCTCATCTCGAAGTTCGTGTTCCGGGACCGTGCGATCAGCTTCCCTTGGCGCACCGGCAAGCGCTGGGGCCGGCTGCAGTGGGGATGGCTCGTCGCCGTCCTGGTGCTGGGGTGGCTGATCCTGCCGTTCTACTTCATCACCAGCGGCGTCTATCAGAACTGGCCGGTGGTCGACTCGCCGGAACTCATCGCGCGCCTGTTCGTCGGCGTCGGGGCCGTGGGCATCTGGGATGAACTCTTCTTCATCTGCACCGTATTCGCACTGCTGCGACGGCACTTCCCCGATGCTGCGGCAAACGTGCTGCAGGCCGTCGTCTTCGTCTCGTTCCTGTGGGAACTCGGCTACCGCGAGTGGGGGCCACTGCTGACGATCCCCTTCGCGCTGCTGCAGGGGTGGATCTTCCTGCGGACGCACTCGCTCGCGTACGTGGTCACGGTGCATCTGCTGTTCGATGCGGTGGTGTTCGCAGTGCTCGTGCACGGCCACAATCCGGGATTGCTGCCGATCTTCCTGGTCTGAATGTTTGGTGACGCGGCGCTGAGGCGGGAGAATCAGCCCATGCTCATCGTCGGATTGATCCTCGCCGCGGCCGCCGCCGCTTTCCACGTCTTCATCTTCGCCCTCGAGTCGCTGAGGTGGACGGAGCCCGAGACGCGCAAGATCTTCGGCGTCGCCAGTGAGGCGGATGCCGTGACGATGAAGCAGTTGGCCTTCAACCAGGGCTTCTACAACCTGTTCCTCGCCCTGACGACGCTTCTCGGCATCGCGCTGTTCATCTCCGGACTGGTCGCCATCGGTCTGACCCTCGTCTTCGCCGGAACCGGAATGATGCTGGCGGCCGCGCTCGTGCTGATCCTCTCGGAGCGCAGTAAGGCGCGTGCCGCGATCATGCAGGGCAGCCTGCCGTTGCTCGCTGTGATCGTCACGGCGATCGGTGTCGCGATCAGCTGACCGACCGGGTTCAGTCGCGGATGACGGCGGCGACGGCGCTCACTTCGATCAGCGCGCCGGGAACGCCGAGACCGACGACGATCGCAGCGGTGACCAGGGGAGGGGCGCCATCGCGTGCGAGCTTCGAGGCGACCGCACCGTACGCGGCCCGCAGGTCTGCGTCTTGATGGATCAGGACGGTCCAGCTGATCACGTCGTCAAGGCCCGCTCCTGCGGACTCCAAGGCGATGCGGGCGTTCTCGACGGCGCGGAGCGACTGCTCACCGGCATCCGGTGAGACCACCGAGCCGGTGGCGTCCACGCCGTTCTGGCCGCCGACGTAGATCGTCGTCGCGCCGGGAGGCACGACGGCGACGTGACTGAATGCGGGACTGACGACCAGTCCTGCGGGCTGCGCGAGTGTGATCTTCATACACGACAGTGTGCCTCGGGGCACCGACACAGCGGGCTGGAGCGCGCTGGGTCCTGGCCTTCTCTCAAGGATCGAGAAACGGGCGTCGTCGGCGTCACCATTCGCGGATCCTGCACTCCTTATTGATGTGGAGATGGAACGGCAACCCAGCGTTCTGGATCCGCGGATGCACCGACCAACATGGACCCTCCATCAGGACGATCCGGACCGGTGACGTCCTGGTGGGGTTGATCTGGTTCTCTCCCAAGCACCTGAAGCCGCGGTCACCCGCGACGTCCCCACCAGGACACACCCTCGCTTGACGACCCTGGCGACAGGTCGCTTCACCTCCAGAGAACGGATGACGACATCAACTCTCCGCTTCCTTCCTCAACCTCCGCTCCTCGAGATCTCGTGGAGGTGACGGCACCGATCAAGGTGCGCCGTAAGCGACGGCGCAGGAGTCGTCACGGCTATGAACACACCCCCTGGATAGGCAAGGAGATCGCGGGAGCGCCAATCTGGGGCATCATCGTGGCCGGTTGCCTCGTCATCGGCGTCAGCATCATGGCGACCCTTCAATAGCGAGCCCCACATCGCATGACAAGGCGGCCCGATCGCGGCCTCCCGGGCGGGAGTTCAGGGCGTGGTGAAGTCGAACGTCATTTCCTCGGCGTCGGGGCCCCACGGGGAATGCAGCACGTCGGGGTCGTAGACGTCGAGCGCGGCTTCGGCGGCCGGACCCCAGTAGCTTTCGTCGTCGAGGGCGCGGAAGGTGAAGTAGTACCATCCCCAGGAGTTCATGCGCAGCCGCCTGACCGCGTGTCCGGTGGCATCCAGGGGGATCATCGCGGAATGCCCCTCCATCGTGCTGACATAGATGGTGCCGTTGGCGGGGCCGGTCACGGCGATCACGAGCCCGGTGGTCGACGCTTCCGAGGCCAGCATGTCCTCGAAACCGGTGAGCCCTTCGAACCCTTCGACGACGATCGGCAGCACGGTGAATGCACCTGTCGTTATCGGGGACTCGGTGGTGGCGTCATACGCCCATACCCGGTACGAATGCGTTCCCGCGCTCGGTTGGAGTCCGCGCGGATCGAAGCTCCACGAGCCGTCCTCTGTGACGGGAGCGGAGTAACGTGCCCCGGCGACCTCGACGGCGATGCTGGAGCCAGGCGTCGTCTTGCCCGTGATCACCGGGGCGAGATAGTCGGAATAGGCGCTCGGCGTGGTGACGCCGGGGGTGAGTGTCCCCGACTGGCCCTCCCCGGGAAGCGGGATGGTGACGTCGGGCGAGGGCCGGGTCGGGAGGTTGGGCAGCAGCGCGGGGTCGGAGATGAGGTCGATCGAGTCGATGTTCGGATCGTCGTTCCAGCGGCCGATCCGCGGCAGCGTCGGCAGAAGTGCCGGTACGCTCACCAGATCAGGGGCGATGGCGTCGGGGAAATTCTCCGTGATGACCGCTGGGACTTCTGCGGTGAGGGTGTCAGCCGGCTTCGCCGCCGGTTCTGCTGTGGGTAGACCGGTGAGCCAGGATGTGAGGATCAGGCCGCCGATGGTCAGCACGCTCACGCCAGTGGCGAGGATTCCGGTGGTGATGCCGATCCCCGTTCCGGCGGCCATCGCGACGGTCGTCACTGCGACGCCTGAAGAGAGCGACGCCGCAGCCGGAACGACGGTACCGAGAGCGCCGAATCCCACGGCCGCGAGGGTCGTGCTCTGCAGACGCGCAGCGGCTCCCCGCATTCCGTGGAGCAGTTCATCGCAGGTTTCACAGGTTTCGATGTGCGCGGTCACTTCAGTGGTGGCCTCGGAATCGTTCAGGTCGGTGAGGTAGCGGGGGATCAGCCGTGCGGCATGCTCGGTGTCGTCTCTCAGCGCGGTCGGGATCTGCTGGGACAGCCACTGGAACTTGAGGCCGGTGCGCGCGCGGCGCTGCAGCGCCGAGACGGCGTTCGGCTTGATGCCCAGCTCGCGAGCGATCTCCGGTCGCCCGGTCTCGGCGACTTCGGCGAGCCAGAGCACTCGCTGCCAGCGTTCCGGGAGTGTCTGGAAAGCGCTGAGCAGGTCGCCGGCGTTCGATTCGTTCTCGATGATGCTGAGTGCGTCGCGATGATCGATGATTTCGAGGTTGACGGCCTCGACGACATGGTTGGCTTCCTTGGACCAGCGGATCGCGGTGTTCCGCATGACCGCTTTCAGGTACGACCGGAACGCGAACTCTGGACCCTTCGACGATGTCGTGACCAGCTGGTAGATCGCGAGGAACGAGTCGGAGACGAGGTCGTCGGCGCGAGACCGGTACAGGCGTTCTGCGTATCGATAGGCCGGACCCACATGGCGCTTCCACAGCGATGCATAGGCATCGCCATCACCGGCACGCAGCGCAGTGAGCAGTTCGGCGTCGCTACGAGAATCTTCCATTGACCTCTCCCCAATCACGCGCCGGGACACCGGAGCGCCGGTGGGGTGACCTCCCGTCACCCTACCCTCCTCTTAGGAGTCGATGAGCAGCCAGAAGTGACGCGAGATCGCGAAGAATTCTCCGATTGGGAGCAATCGAGACGGTTTTCGTGTTCGGTGCGGCCCTCCGGACCCCAGACTTGCCGGCGGCGACGCCTCGAGTCGCGCTGCCGGTCAATGCGAAGAGCCGCACCGTCGGGTCGTGCCGGTCGGAGACGGGTGACCCAGCGACGTACCCATGAATAAGGAGTGGATCGAGCGGGAAAGGTGACGTCGCCGTGGATGCCCGCGGGCCGAGACACCGGAGGTGTGGCGTGCTCAGCGAGTGATCCTCCCACCACCGAGATGGCAGGAAGATCACTCGCCAGGGTCGAACCGATGTCTCACTGAGGCCGCTACACGCGGGTCACGGCGTGCATGCGGGGTTCGACGCGGTGAAAGTGAACGGCCCGACCCAGATGTTCTGGGGCGGACGATCACCGATGGCGCGCCCTGAGTTGTTGGCGACGAAGGTGAGGTTGAATGCGCTGACTGACGCGACCGCGACATTGACGTTGCCTGCAGCACTGCCGGCGGCGACCTCGGGATTCGGCGAGGCGGTGGAGGGACGCCACGGCTCGGTGCCTGTTCCTGCGCCTTCGATCCAGTCGGAGTTGTAACTGCCGGAGCCGTCGGACACGTAGACGCGCTCTGCGCCGCCACGACCGTCCAGTGCCTGAAAGCCGTCGATGTCTTTGATCTTGTAGGACAGGTTGTTGACCGTCACGGGCGCGCCGGCCAGGGCGAAACTGAACGTCACACGCTGACCACCGCCGAGGTTGCGGAGGTCGGCGGTGTCGAGCGCGAGATGCACGCTGGGCTGTGCTTCGCCGCCCTGCGTGGACGCGTCCAGACGAAGATTGTTGGTCGTGTTGATGGTCATGTTGCTCGCGCCATTGGGTACAGCCGCGAGGGTCAGCGTGAGGTCCTTGCCGTCTCCGAAAAGGTTGACCCAGGTGAACACAGACGAAGTGGCGCTGAGTCGTGAGTAGACGGCCGCGCCGCTGCT
This sequence comes from Microbacterium sp. LWO13-1.2, assembly GCF_038397725.1. Taxonomy (NCBI): domain Bacteria; kingdom Bacillati; phylum Actinomycetota; class Actinomycetes; order Micrococcales; family Microbacteriaceae; genus Microbacterium; species Microbacterium sp. LWO13-1.2. Next base: position 3,480,626 of record NZ_CP151634.1, on the reverse strand, counting down.
GATGGTCGTGGTGCAGGTGACGGACGCTGCCGCCATCGGCGTCGCCAGGGCGGCCGCGATGACAGGCAGTGACCAGGCCGCGCCACGCACGACCGCCCTCCGGGACGGGCCGGCCTGCGGGACTTCTGTGTTCTTCTCGTGCATTGGATCAATCCCCTTCGAATCGAACGAAAAACGCTTCACTGGCATAGGAGTGAGAACGACCCGAAAAGTGACGCGGGTTCTCGCCTGACCTCGAGCCGGATGACGCGCGTCGTTGGGCTGCCGACACGCAGACGTGCCGGAGGCAGAGCACGACGGTCATCATGCTCTGCCTCCGGTACCCCGGTAGTCGTGCGCTCAGGGAGTGGGCGGCGGCACCGTCTCCCAGTCATCTCGAGGCGCGAAACGCCACGGGGCCAAGCCGGTCACGCCGGCCAGTGGCGACGTGACGATGCCCTGTGACTCGTGGCCGACGAGCGTGCGGTCGATGCGGGTTCCCGCAGGGTCGCATGGGTTCGGGAACCGCGTGCGGGTATGCGCGTATGGGGCCGAATCGGGGTTGCTGCCCGTTACCGAGAGCTGCCAATCGACGATGATGGTCGCGCCCTGCGGGAGGGGCGCGACTGTGACATACCTGACTGCGGCCTGCTGATTCCAACCCGTATTGATGGGGCCGGTCGGACTCTGGTCGTACACCGGCGCCGTGAGGAATGCGGCACCGGAAGTCACCACCGCGCTGCTGTTCGTCCACGTCCTGGTCGGGTCGAGCGACAGGGCGAGCGTGATCTCTCCACCCACCGGGAGGGCGATCGAACCCGCATACACGATGGTGGACCGAAGCTTGATCGTGCTGTCGGTTGCGAGTGCGCGCGCGAGCAGGGCCGATGAGGTGGTCTCTCGGTACTCCGGCATCTCGAGCACGTCGGTCGTCACGGTCAATGGCGTGTAGGCGCCGGGCTCAGCGAGCTGCGCCTCACAGCTCAGACTGGCTGAAGCCATCGGAGTGGCGATCGCCACTGCGACGACCGGCAGGGACCACGCCGCCCCTTTTACGATCGTGCGTCTGCTGATTTCCTGCTTCATTGCGGGCTCTCTCCCATGGTCGTTTGCACCTGCTTGACGTCTCGCGTGCCGGGACATCAATCACTCCTTGAAGGAGTCGGACGGGCGTCCGAAGTGACGCGGCAACCAAGGAACGTGTTCGTGAGCGTGCTTCGACATGGGAAACAGATGCGGCTCCGAGCTGCGCCAGCGCTCGACAAAGGGGCCGGAGCGCGATGCGCCCCAGCCCCCTATGAAACGCTGACCCTCAGAACCGCAGCAGGACCTTGCCGACACGGCCAGGCGTCATGCTCATGCGCACGGCGTCGGCGACATCGGCCGCGTCGAAGACGCCGGCGACGGGCAGGGTGAGAGTCCCCTCGGTTACGCGCTGGATGAGCTCGCCGAACAGGGCGCCGCGCAGCGCGGGCTCGAGCTGCTGGATGACCTTGCTGCCCCAGAACCCCTTGACCGTGGCCTGCTTGAAGATGACGTCCGAGGAGGCGATCTCCATCGTGGGCGAGTTCATCGCGCCGAAGGCGACGAGCGTGCCGTTCTCGGCGAGGAGCGAAAGGACGTCGCCGGCTGCGGCGCCGCCGACGGAATCGACACCCGCGACGATGGGGGCGCCGCCGGCCAGGTGCGCCGCCTGCTCCCGCCAGTCGTTCTGGTCGGTGGCGATGACGTTCTCGATGCCCTGTGCGCGGAGCTCTTCGATCCCGGCGGAGCGGCGTACCAGACCGAGCACGTTGACGCCGCGAGCGGCTCCGAGCTGCGCCAGCATCCGTCCGACGGCGCCATTGGCCGCGTTCTGGACGATCCAGTCGCCTTCCTTGACGTCGAGGAAGTGCAGCAGGCTGATCGTGCTGAACGGCATCGACACGAGCTGGGCTGCGCTCTCGTCGGACAGGGATTCGGGGACGGGGATCAGCCCCGCGGCGCCGGTCACCACGTATTCGGCCCAGGCGCCGAATGTGCCGCCGGTCGTGACGCGCTGTCCGACGGTCAGGTTCTCGACTCCTTCGCCGAGCGCGTCGACGACGCCCAGCGCTTCGGTTCCGGATGCCGCGGGCAGTTCCGGCTTGAACCCGTAGGTGCCGCGGATCGTCCACAGATCGTGGTTGTGGATGGGGGAGAGGACGATGCGCAGGCGGACCTGCCCTGCTCCAGGCTCGGGAACGGGGCGGTCCTGGACGGAGAGGACCTCGTCGGCTTCGCCGAAGGAGGGGTGGATGAGTGCTCGCATGGTGTGGTTCCTTCCGCGTGATTCAGTCGTCGGAGACAGTGATGGCGACGTCGATGTTTCCGCGCGTCGCATTGGAGTAGGGGCAGACCTGGTGGGCGGCGTCAGCGAGCGCACGTGCCTGCTCGTTCGGGAGATCGGGGATGACGACTTCGAGCTGAACGGCGAGACCGAAGCCGCCGTTTCCATTCGAGCCGATCTGCACGCGCGCACCGACCGAGGAATCGGCGATCGAGACCTTCTGTGCGCGGGCGACGCTCTGAAGTGCGGAGTGGAAGCACGCGGCGTATCCGGCGGCGAAGAGCTGCTCGGGGTTCGCGCCGTCTCCGCTGCCGCCGAGTTCCTTGGGCGCCGCGAGGGTGAAGTCGAGGCGGCCTTCGCTGGTGGCGACGCGGCCGTTGCGCCCGGCGCCTGTGGCCAGCGCCTCGGCGGTGTAGAGAGCTTCCATTGTGTGGATTCCTTTCGGTGCTGCGGTCATTCGCTGGCATCCGGGCGTGTGTTGGCCTCGGGTGCAGGTGCTGTGGATGCGCCCTGGAGCAGGGCGGTGAGCTCGTGCAACTCGCCGATGAGTCGACGCCGGTGCGCGTCGTCCCGGATTCCGGCGAGCTCTGCGATTCGAGTGCGGATGGGCGCCACCTCTGCGCGGAGCGCCCTGCCCTGTTGCGTGAGCTGTACGGTCACGACCCGCTCGTCCTCGGTGCTGCGGGCGCGGGAAACGTATCCTGCGTGCTCGAGGCGGCGGACCAGGGGGGAGAGTGTGCCGGAGTCGAGCTGCATCGCTTCGCCGAGCGAGCGGATGCTCTGTTCGCCCTCGTTCCAGAGGATCGCGAGCACGAGGTACTGCGGGTAGGTCAACCCCCAGGGAGCAAGAAGAGTGCGGTACGCCTGAGTGGTGGCGCGCGCAGCGGAGTACAGAGAGAAGCACACCATCTCGTCGGTCACGGTCATGTCAAACAGTATTGCACGCAATTCAATTGTGCACAATTTATATCGACAATGACGGCCGCCAATCGTGGGGAGGGTGCCATGATGTGCCCATGGAATCTTCCGTGCCGTTGCCGTCCCGGGCCCACGGGGGCGAACCCCACCGCGGCGACATTGCGGGGCGCCTGAACTGGCTTCGGGCAGGTGTGCTGGGTGCGAACGACGGCATCGTGTCGGTCGCGTCTCTCGTCGTCGGTGTCGCCGGAGCAACAACGGACTCGGCACCGCTGATCACCGCAGGTGTCGCAGGTCTTGTCGGTGGCGCGATCTCGATGGCGCTGGGGGAGTACGTGTCGGTGAGTAGTCAGCGGGACAGCCAGCAAGCCTTGATCGAGAAGGAGCGCGGCGAGCTGGCCGATGATCCTGCAACCGAACTCGAAGAGCTCGTGGGCATCTATGAAGCGAAAGGGCTGCGCCCGGCGACGGCGCGGCTCGTGGCGGAAGAACTCACCGAACGCGACGCACTGACCGCGCATCTTGAAGCGGAACTCGGCATCACCGAGAGTCAGGTCGTCAGTCCCTGGGCTGCGGGCGGTGCGTCCGCCCTCGCCTTCGCGCTCGGTGCGCTGCTTCCGTTGCTGGCGATCCTGCTCCCGCCCCTTGAGATGCGGGTGCCCGTGGCATTCACGGTGGTGCTGCTGGCGCTTGCTCTCACCGGTTTCATCAGCGCGAAGATCGGAGGGAACCCCGCTCTCAGACCGACGATCAGGGTGGTCCTCGGCGGGGCGATCGCTCTGGGGGTCACATTCGCGATCGGAACGCTCCTGGGAACCAGCGGAGTCGCCTGAGAAGCGCCACTCAAGAACCGCGAGGCAGTCCGCTGCGGTCCCAGGCATCCCGGAGAGCGCGCGCGTCGTCGTGGAGCGCCCTCGACGAGGAAAACTCTGGGCCATCCGAGATGTCGACATTGCGCAAGGGGTCATCTGTGGAGTGCTGCGGTAGCAGGTGGCAGTGCAGATGGGGCATCCTGTGTCCCATGACGAGGTAGTCGATCTTGCGGGGCGCGAACACTGTCGTGATCGCCCGCCCGGCGCGCTGCACATCGGACCAGAACCCGTTGAGCTGCTCCGACGTCAGGTCGCCGATGTCTGTGACGTGGTCGCGGAGGATCACCAGGCAGTAGCCGCGGTGCGACTGATTCCGCGCGATCCGGATATGGGCGGTCTCAGTCGACGCGACCAGCACGCTGTGCGGGTTCTCGTCCAGATGGGCATCCGCGCACATGCCGCACTCGACAGGATCGATGAGCGCCGCCCACTCTTCTTCCGACCACCACACGTCGCAATCGTATGGTGCGTGCACGCGAAGAGGGCCGTCCAGATGGACGGCCCTCTTTCACATATGTGCCCCCGGAGGGATTCGAACCCCCGACCTACGGTACCGGAAACCGGCGCTCTATCCCCTGAGCTACGGAGGCGTACCGATCGACAATATCACTGCTCGGGGGTGGTCTCCGACTCACCAGCCTCGGTCACCGGCGCCTCCATCAACCCGGTGAGCGCGGCGGTGACCTTCTCCGCCAGGTAGCGATGCCCGTCGGTCGATGGATGCTTCCGGCCGAAGTCCACGTCGATGATGTCGAGGTAGTTCTGCTCGGTGATCCAGTCCTCGGCGATGGGGGAGATGTACCACCAGCCGCGCGCACCGGCGAGGGCACCGAGATCAGTATCGATGCGAGCCGTCGCCGCCCCGACGGGGAGTTCATGCGGAGCAGGCCCGAGCACGACGATCGATGCCTCCGGGTACAGCGCGGCCAGCGCATCCCAAGCCGCAGTCACCGCCTCACGATAACCGGCCGCGCCTTGAGCCCGGTCGTTGATCGAACCCTGGATGATCACCAGATCCGGGTTCAACGCCGGATCGAGCGCCGCGATCCGCTCACCGAAAGCGGGCCCGTCCCAGCCGGGCTTGAGGTACCCGCTGCCGCGGACACCGTTGACGATCGTTTCGCCGTCCAGCAGCTGCGCGAGAACATACGCGTACCCGAGAGTCGGTTCGGTCGCCGCGGCGCCATATGTCCAGGAGTCGCCGAAGACGAGGACCCGCGGATGCTCGGGCAGGATGAGCGGCGCAGGAGCGATCACGACCGGCTCCTCGCCTGCCGAGACCGGAGCCGCGGCCGGCAACGGAGTCCACGGCCGCCACACCCCGAGAACGGCCAAGAAAACGACCGCCAGCACCACGGCGGCAAGGCCGAAAGTGCGGGCGGTTCGAGGCGCTGACGGCACAGTCATGGGATGAGAGTAGATCACCGGACCGCCAGCACAAATTCCAGCGCGCGCTGTTCCGCGATTTCGCGCGCGGGCGGGGACGTAAACTGAGTCACCTATGAATCCTGAAACGCTCGCCGAAGCCCTCCTCGCCGTCCTCGCTCCGATCGCCGGCGAGCGACGACCCGGTGAGCCGTTCGAGCTGACAGCGGCAGACATGGTGCTCGATCGTCCGCGCAACCGCGACCACGGCGACTGGTCGTCGAACATCGCCATGCGCCTCGCGAAGCAGTTCGGCACCAACCCTCGCGAGCTCGCCGAGCAGATCGTCGCCGGCATCACCGGCGTCGATGGCGTCGCGAGCGCCGAGGTCGCCGGACCGGGGTTCATCAACATCCGTCTCGACGCCGGCGCCGCCGGCGCGCTTGCGAAGACGATCGTCGATGCGGGAAAGGCATACGGGAGCAACGACACCCAGGCCGGTCGCAGCATCAACATCGAGTTCGTCAGTGCGAACCCGACCGGCCCGCTGCACATCGGACACACGCGCTGGGCCGCGCTCGGCGACGCGATCGCCCGCGTGCTCGCCGCCTCCGGTGCGACGGTGGCTCGTGAGTACTACATCAACGATGCCGGCGTGCAGATGGAGCGTTTCGCAGCATCCATCGTCGCCGCTGCCAACGGCCTCGCGACACCCGAAGGCGGCTATGTCGGCAGCTACATCAACGATCTTGCCGCTCGCATCCTCGAAGAGCGGCCCGAGTTCCTCGAGCTGCCCGCGTTCGAGCAGCTGATTCTCGCCCGTGAGCTGGGCTACGAGTACCAGCTCGAGGAGCAGAAGCAGTCGCTCGCGAAGTTCAACGTGCACTTCGACGTGTGGTTCTCCGAACGTCTCCTGCACCTGCAGAACGCGAACGGGGGCAGCCTCGTCGACCAGGCTGTCGACCGCCTCCGCGCACAGGGGCACGTCTTCGACGAGGACGACGCCGTCTGGGTGCGCACCACCGACTTCGGGGACGACAAGGACCGCGTCATCCGTCGCTCGAACGGCGAGTACACCTACTTCGCCGCCGATGCCGCGTACTACCTGAACAAGGGCGACCGCGGTTTCGCGCACAAGATCTACCTGCTCGGCGCCGATCATCACGGGTACGTGCATCGGCTGAAGGCGCTCGCCGGCGCTGCCGGCGACGATCCGGACAAGGACGTCGAGGTGCTCATCGGGCAGCTGGTGTCTGTCGGCGGCGCGCGCCTCAGCAAGCGTGCGGGCAACATCATCGAGATGGACGATCTGCGTGAGTGGCTGGGCACGGACGCCCTGCGCTACTCGCTGGAGCGTTCCCCTGCCGATTCGCCGCTCGCCCTCGACCCCGAGCTGCTGCAGAAGCGCACCAACGACAACCCGGTGTTCTACGTGCAGTACGCGCACGCCCGCACCCACAACGTCGCCCGCAACGCGGCCGATTCAGGCGTCGACCGCTCCGAGTTCGTCCCCGAGTTGCTCACTCACGAGACCGAGAGCGCGCTCCTCGGCGCGCTCCAGGAGTTCCCCCGTATCGTCGCGTTCTCCGCCGAGGTGCGCGAGCCGCACCGTGTCGCCCGCTACCTCGAGGAGCTCGCGGGGCTCTATCACCGCTGGTACGACAATTGCCGGGTCATTCCGCAGGGCGATGACCCGATCGAGAACGTGCACCGCACGAGGCTCTGGCTCAACGACGCCGCAGGTCAGGTGCTCCGCAACGGACTCGACCTGCTCGGCGTCTCGGCTCCGGAGCGCATGTAGTCGGTCGTCGGTGGGGGAGGATGTCAGCATGAGCGATGACAATCACACTCTTCCCTACCCGGACTCGGCAGTGGAGCATCCGACGCTGGTGATCCCTGGGAAGGTGGATGCGGCGGTGCCGGCGAAGCGCCGTCGTTGGCCGTGGGTGCTCCTCGTCCTCGCCGTGCTGCTGGCGCTGCTCGTCGTGGCCGCCGAGTTCATCGCGCGCAGCGTGCTTCCCGGCATCGTCCGCGGCATGGTGATCGAGCAGCTGGACCTGCCGGCCGATCAGCAGTTGGACGTCGAGGCGGGCGGCATCCTGCTGCCTCAGCTCATCGCTGGGCGTCTCGACGAGCTCCACCTCTCGAGCGATCGCGTGACGCTGGAGGGCATCACCGGTGCGGCGGACGTCACCGCCACCGGCATCCCGCTGCGCGGTGGCGACCTCGCGTCGGCGAACGGTACCGTGCGCATCGATCAGGCCGAGCTCACGACGCTCCTGGCGCGCTCCGAACTGCCGATCGAGTCGCTGGCACTCGAAGCCCCGAATGCGATCGCCTCGGGTTCGATCAGTCTTTTCGGCACGAGCATCGACGTGTCTCTGACCCTCACTCCTGGCGCGAAGGACGGCGATGTGACGATGACCCCGGTGTCGGCGACGCTGGGTGGGGTGGTCCTCGATGCGCAGCAGCTGAACGATCGTTTCGGTTCGCTCGCCGCTCCGTTCACCCAGACTCAACAGCTGTGCATCGCCGATCAGCTGCCGGCGGGCCTCACCCTTGCAGGACTGAAGATCGAGGGGACCGAGGCCGTGATCGACGTCGATGTGAACGGCGCGATCTCGACCGATCCGGCGCTTCTGGATCCGGGCGTCTGCCCCTAGGCAGGACACACCTTCGGGCACCGCGGTTGTCCGAAGGACATCCGATGTTTCCATGCTGTCCATCTGCGGTTATTAACCTCCGGAGCGTCCCCACACTCTGAAGGAATACCCCCATGTGCGATCACGACCCTCACGGCGCCCTCCCGATCGACGCGGACGCCGAACTGCATCGGCTCGGATTCTCGCGTCGCGACATGCTCCGGACCGCCGGCATCGCGCTGGCCGCCGGTGCGCTGTCGGCTGTTGTCGGTGCGACGGGCACCTCGTCGGCAGCGGCCAGCGTCGCCATGCGGCCGCCTGTCGGCGATCCGCAGCTCGCCTGGTTGGTGGGTGACCACCACGTGCACACGCAGTTCAGCCACGACGCGAAGTACCGGGTCACCCAGCAGCTCGACGCCGCGCAGCGCTACGGCGTCGATTGGCTCGCGTTCACCGAGCACAGCAACTTCGCCCACGCTGAACGCGGCCTTCCCGCAGCGCGCGAGCAGCTTCAGCTGGAGCGTGACGGGCGCGGCATGCTCATCTTCCAGGGGCTGGAGTGGTACATCCCGGCGGCCGAGCACGCCACGGTGCTCGTCGCCCCCGGAGCCGCGGACGCCCGAGTACTGCGGGCATTCGAGCTGGCATGGGACGGCAAGCTCAACGGCTGGGACAAGCCAGTGGGGGAGGCGCAGGCGGCCGAGTTCGAGCGCCGGGCTGCCGAGGCGATCGCGTGGCTCGGAGCGCAGAAGCGCGCCGGAGTCATCGACGACGCGGTGGTGCTCGCCAATCACCCGATGCGGCTCGGCATCGACTCTCCGCACGAGTTGCGAGTCTGGCGCGATGCCGACCCAGACATCATGATCGGCATGGAGGGAGCCCCGGGCGCGCAGGGCTCGGCCGTCGGCCAGTATTCCGGTCCTGGCGATCAGCGCGGCGAGTACGTCAACTCCCCGCGCCCCGACAGCTGGCCAGGGTACCCTGCCGACGCCTACCGCCCGTACGGCGGATTCGACTGGGCGACTGCCACGGTCGGAGGCCTTTGGGACGCATTGTTGGCTGAAGGCAAGCCCTACTGGATCACATCGAACTCCGACAACCACCTCACCGTGAAGGACACATGGGTGACCGGCGACTACCCGGCGGGCGAGCCCTACGCGAGTCTGCCGAGCGAGTTCGACCGATGGGCCGTTCTCGGCAAGCGCCCCGACCCGGTGGACACCGGCGCTCCCCAAGGCGGAAGCGACTTCTGGCCAGGACAGTTCTCGCGCCTTCACACCGGCGTCGCGACGCGCACATACGCGGGCGTGCTCGAGGCGATGCGCCGCGGGCGCATGTGGGTCGACCACGGTCATCTGCTGGGCGGATTGGACGTGCGAGCCCGCGCCGACATGCCAGGCAAGGGTGCGGGCCGCGGCAACGGAGCAGGCGGCGGCTGGGGCAACGCGGCGGGTCGCGGCGTCACTCTCGGCGGGCGACTCGCTGCGCGACGCGGGCAGGATGTGGTGGTGACGATCACCGTGACGACGACCGACTACGTGAATGCGGCGGGGATCCTCCCCGAGCTCGCTCACGTCGACCTCATCGCCGGTCCGGTCATGGGCGCAGTCTCGGACGCCGACACGGTTCGCGCCCCCGAGACGCGCGTCGTACGGCAGTTCGACACGACGGGCACCCGCGGCACGTTCACCCTGACGCACGTCTTCGAGCGGGTCGATCGGCCGTTCTACGTCCGGTTCCGCGGAAGCGACGGCAACCGCAACGGGGCCGGATACCACGGCGCCGCCGTCGATCCCACCGGACCCATCGTCCACGGCGACAGCGACGCCGACCCGTGGAAGGACACGTGGTTCTACGCCAACCCGATCTTCGTCGACGTGGCGTGACGCGCCTGCGTCACGGACGTTCTCCATCGGAGCCGGTTTCGACGTGCATGCCTGCGCGTTCGGCGCGTTCGGCCTTCTGCGCCGCGCGCAACGTCGCTGTGGCCAATCCGACAGCGCGCTCGGCCCGCTGCACCCCGCGCTGCGCGAACGTCTGCGCACCGAAGCGTTCATGAACGCGGTCGCGCTCCTCCTCGACGCCGGTGATGATGTACGCGCAGGACAATAGCGTCACCTGTGCGGTGAGGTTGAACCAGATCAGCAGTGCGAGCAGCGACGCGAACGACGCCAGAAGCGGGTTGGCTGATGCGCCACGGACGAAGAGGCCGGAAAGCTCCTGGAGCACGAGCATTCCGGCCCCACCCAGCAGAGCGCCGGGCCAGAGGGCGCGTGCTGAGGGGCGAACCCCGGACAGCACCAGGAAGACACCGGCGATCATGGCGACGTCGAGCAGGAAGACCACCAGCATCGACACCGCCCTGACGCCCCACCCGGCAAGGTCGGAGTCCGCGGGGACTCCGAGTACTCCAGTGACCCAGTCGACAGCGAGGCGGCCGGAGAATGTCAGGAAGGCAGCTGCCACGAAGGATGCGGCGATGCCGAGAGCGAGCGTGATGTTGCGAAGGATCACCCAGATCCAGAGCACATCGTCATCGAGCGTGTCGGCGAGCGCCCTGATCCCCGTCCTGAGCGAGCCGATCGCGCCGAGAGCAGCACCGACCAATGCGATCAGGGAGACGATTCCCGTCAACGAGAATCCGAGCGGCGCCCGACGGAGCTCCTCCGGATCGATGACCCCGTCCTCGCCGAACAGCCCGGGAACGGCCGAGCTCACGGCGTTCACGATCGCGTTCCACGCGACTTCGTTTCCCGAGAGCCAGAGCGACGCGATCGAGAAGCCGAGCAGCACCGCGGCGAAGACACTGAACAGCGTGCGGTACGTGATGCTGTCTGCGAGCATCGGTCCGTGCCGCTCGATGTAGAGGAGCACCGCCCGCACCGGCTTGCGTGCGAGCGCCCAGCGGACGACGGCGGCGGTCGTCCGCGGAATGAGTCCGGGCGACGAGGATGACGGAGCGCGCGATTCGGTGTTCATCACCGCTCAGCCTAGGAGTCGCGGAGCGGCTGTCGCAGGGGGCTTGACGCGAGGCGTCACCGTGAGGGAAGCGCTTCTGCCGGTGCCATAGAATCGGGGGCAACCTCGAAGTGCGCGATCCCGTGACGCGCTCCGTCCGACGATTGGTGCTCTGTGCTTTCCCCTGCCAACCCGCTCGCGCCGGACTGGCTCGTCGTGCCCGACGACGCGAACGACCTCGCAGAGGGCGTTTGGCCGGTATCCGCAGCCCGCGACGCCGACGGGACGCTGATCCTCTCCGGCATTCGCTCCACCACCCTCACTCAGAAGTACGGCACGCCGCTGCTCGTCCTCGACGAAGACGAGGTACGCCTGCGAGCCCGTGCGCTGCGCGCGGCTTTCGATGCGGCTGCAGCGGAGCACGACACGACAGTGCGGGTGTACTACGCGGGTAAGGCGTTCCTGTGCACCGCGGTGGCCCGGTGGGTCGTCGAAGAGGGGCTGTCGGTCGACGTCTGCACTCGTGGCGAACTCGAGGTCGCGCTCGCCGCAGGGGTGACTCCGTCATCCATCGGCTTCCACGGCAACAACAAGTCCGTCTCCGAGCTCGAACGCGCGGTCGAGGTCGGCGTCGGCACGATCATCGTCGACAGCGCCATCGAGATCGAGCGCCTCGCAGCCATCACCGCGCGTACCGACCGCGTCCAGCGCGTCATGGTCCGCGTGATCAGCGGTGTGCATGCCGAGACCCATGATTTCCTCGCGACCGCGCACGAGGATCAGAAGTTCGGCTTCCCGCTGCCTGATGCCGAGAAGGCCGTCGCCCGCATCCGTGAGATCTCCGGCCTGGAGTTCGTCGGACTGCACTGCCACATCGGATCGCAGATCTTCGGAGTGGCCGGGTTCCGCGAGTCCGCCTCCCGCGTGCTCGAACTCCATGCCGCGCTCCTCGCCGCCGGCCCGGTTCCGCAGCTGAACCTCGGTGGCGGCTTCGGCATCGCCTACACGCGGGTCGACGACCCGACGCCGATCGCGGAACTCGCAGCGGGCATCGTCGCTGCCGTTGCCGAAGGGTGCGCCGCTCGCGGCATCCCCGTGCCCGCTCTGGCCTTCGAACCAGGACGCGCGATCGTCGGCACGGCAGGGGTCACCCTCTACGAGGTCGGAACGACGAAGGACGTCACTGTCGAGTCGGGCGCCGCCCGGCTGTACGTGAGCGTCGACGGCGGCATGAGCGATAACGCACGGCCGGCCCTCTACGGTGCGCAGTACTCGGCGCGCCTGGCATCGCGCGCGGGCGTCGGCGAAGCGTTGCTCACCCGCGTCGTCGGCAAGCACTGCGAATCGGGTGACATCGTCGTCGACCACGAGTACCTTCCGGGAGACGTCACACCCGGCGACCTGCTCGCGGTCCCGGCGACCGGCGCGTACTGCGCGTCGTTGGCGAGCAACTACAACCACGTTCCACGTCCGCCCGTGATCGCCGTACGCGGCGGGAAGGCCACCGTGATCGTCCGAGGCGAGAGCATCGACGATCTCCTGGCACGAGACGCGGGCGTTCATGCAGAAGAAATCTCCGAAGGAGCACAATGACTGAGTACCGACGACTTCGGGTGGCGCTGCTGGGCGCCGGTGCCGTGGGCTCCCAGGTCGCGGCCCTGCTGCTGCGACACGGCGACGAGCTCGCCGACCGCGCCGGAGCCTTCCTGGAACTGGCCGGTATCGCCGTGCGCAACCCGGATGCCCCTCGTGAGGTGGACCTGCCGCAGGAGCTGTTCACCACCGACGCGGAGTCGCTCATCCTCAGCGCCGACATCGTCATCGAGTTGATCGGCGGCATCGAGCCGGCGCGCACGAACATCCTGCAGGCGATCGGTTCCGGCGCCGATGTGGTGACGGCGAACAAAGCGCTGCTCGCCACACATGGACCAGAGCTCTTCGAAGCAGCCGACCGCGTCGGCGCCTCGGTGTACTACGAGGCCGCCGCTGCGGGAGCGATCCCGATCATCCGACCGCTGCGCGACTCGCTCGCCGGTGATCGCGTCGTACGGATCATGGGCATCGTGAACGGCACCACCAACTACATCCTCGACCGGATGGAGACCGAGGGGGCCGACTTCGCCGACGTGCTCGCCGACGCTCAGCGGCTGGGCTACGCCGAGGCCGATCCCACAGCCGACGTCGAAGGCTACGATGCCGCGCAGAAGGCGGCGATCCTCGCGAGCCTCGCCTTCCACACCGCCGTTCCCCTGGATGCCGTGCATCGGGAGGGCATCTCCTCGATCTCCGCCTCGATGATCGAAGAGGCGCGTGCCGCCGGATTCGTCATCAAGCTCCTCGCCGTCTGCGAGCGGCTGGAGTCCGAGGGTGCCGAGTCGATCTCGGTGCGCGTCTATCCCGCGCTTGTTCCGCGGTCGCATCCGCTCGCTTCCGTGCACGGCGCGAACAACGCCGTCTTCGTCGAGGCCGAGGCCGCGGGCTCCTTGATGTTCTACGGCGCCGGCGCCGGTGGCGTGCAGACCGCATCCGCGGTGCTGGGCGACGTCGTCTCCGCGGCACGCCGCCACATCGCCGGCGGAGTCGGCGTCGGGGAGTCCACCAGGGCCAACCTCCCGATCGTGCCGATCGGGCACGTCACCACTCGTTACCAGATCACGCTCGAAGTGGCCGATGCGCCCGGCGTGCTCGCCACCGTCGCCGGCATCCTCAGCGACGGCGGCGTCTCCGTCGCCACCGTCGTGCAGACCGTGGAGGGTGAGGACGAGCCGACCGCGCGTCTCACCATCGGCACGCACCGCGCGACCGACCAGGCTCTCAGCGACACCGTCACGGCTCTCTCCGAGAGCTCCGTCGTCGAGCGCGTGGTCTCCGTCCTGCGCGTGGAAGGCGAGTGACCGTGGCAGCGGGACGCACCGTCGAGGTGCGGGTCCCGGCGACGAGCGCGAACCTCGGACCGGGCTTCGACACGCTGGGCCTGGCGCTCAGCGTCTACGACTCGCTCCTCGTGACGGCGCTGCCCGCCGGCGCGCTCGAGATCGAGGTGTCCGGTTCCGGCGCCGACGAGATCTCTCGCGACGATTCCAACCTCATCGTCCGCACCGTCGCCCACGTCTACGCCGACGTGGAGCGTCCGATGCCGGGTCTGCGCATCGTCGCGGAGAACGGGGTCCCGCACGGTCGCGGCCTCGGCTCGTCCGGCGCGGCCGTGGCCGCAGGTGTGCTCGCGGCGAAGGGACTGCTCGCCGGCGACGTCGAGATCAGCGATGATGATCTGCTGCGTCTGGCCACCGAGATGGAGGGCCATCCGGACAACGTCGCGCCGGCGCTGTTCGGCGGTCTCACGATCGCGTGGATGGGTGAGCGCGGCGCCCAGCACAAGAAGCTGCTCGTGCATCGCGGTGTCTCGCCGCTCGTGCTCGTGCCCGCGTACACGATGTCGACGTCGCTCGCCCGGTCGCTGCAGCCGCCGCAGGTGTCCCGAGAAGACGCCGTCTTCAACGTCTCGCGCTCCGCGCTGCTGATCGCCGCGCTCACGCAGAGCCCTGAGCTCCTGTTCGATGCGACGGCGGACCGCCTGCATCAGGACTACCGTGCCGAAGCGATGCCCGAGACGCAGCGACTCGTGCAGGCGCTGCGACGTGCGGGCTTCGCGGCAGTGGTCTCCGGCGCGGGGCCGAGCGTGCTCGTCCTCGCAGACGGCTCAGGCAGCCGACAGGATGCCGTCGAGCTCGCGGGTTCCGTCACAGACACCCCGTGGGAGGCCCTCCTGCTCGCGGTCGACGTGCGTGGTGGTACAGTGGGGATTCGAGCGGAGGGCTCCACGTAACTACGTGAATCTGGCCCCAATGCAATCTGCATGACCCGCACGTGAACCCAAAGGCCTCATGGCCACGGCTGGCGGACGCTGAGCGTCTGCCCGTGCGATCGCGCGCAGCACCCGTTGTGTGCGTACAACGCTCATTTCCCATGACATATGAGGGAGTACTCGTGGAGAACTTCTCCGGTACCCAGAACGACCAGGCGACTTCGGCCGCCGAAGCTCCGGCAGCAGCCGTGAGCACTGACGCGGCTTCGGCCGCACCGGCTCGCAAGCGCGCACCGCGCCGCGCATCGACCGCCACTGCGGCGGCGAAGGCCGAGAAGGCGGCAGCAGCAGCCGCTGCACCCGCAGACGCGCCGGCACCCGAGCAGGCTCCTGCCGCTCCAGCCGAGACGGCAGAAGCCGCACCCAAGGCGAAGGCGCCGCGTCGCAGCCGCGCCAAGAAGGCGGATGCCGAGGCGACGGATGCTCCGGCCGCTGCGGTCGAGGCACCTGCCGCGCCGGCAGAGGCTCCCGCTGAGCCGGCCGCGAAGCCGGCCGCCGATGCCGCCCCGAAGACCACCGGTCGCGGACGCCGCACCGCGAAGCCGGCGCAGGAGGCTCCTGCCGAGGCTCCGGCCGCAGAGCAGCCTGCATCCGCTCCGGCGGAGACCGCGCCGGCGAACGGCGACGGCTCATCCGAGAACGCCGATGGCGGCGACGAGCAGAACGGCCGTGGCCGTGGCCGCAACCGCAGCCGCAACCGCGGACGTGGTCAGAACGGTACCCCGCAGGAGCAGCAGCAGCAGCCCGCTCCCGCCGAGACCGAGCAGTCCGCGAACAGCCGCAACCGCCAGCGCAACAAGCGCCGCGGCGGCGAGCCCACCGACGAGTTCGACACGGAGATCGGCGAGGACGACGTCCTCATCCCGATCGCCGGCATCCTCGACGTGCTCGACAACTACGCATTCGTCCGCACCACCGGCTACCTCGCCGGCCCCAGTGACGTCTACGTCTCCCTCGGACAGGTGAAGAAGTACAACCTGCGCAAGGGCGACGCGATCGTCGGCTCCATCAAGCAGCCCCGCGAGGGCGAGCAGCCGGGTCGCCAGAAGTACAACGCCCTGGTGAAGGTCGACTCCATCAACGGTCTGTCCGTCGACGACGCCGCGACCCGCGTCGAGTTCGGCAAGCTCACCCCGCTGTACCCGCAGGAGCGTCTGCGCCTGGAGACGGCGCCCGAGAAGCTCACCCAGCGCATCATCGACCTCGTCGCCCCGATCGGCAAGGGGCAGCGCGGTCTCATCGTGGCGCCGCCGAAGGCAGGCAAGACGATCGTCCTGCAGCAGATCGCCAACGCGATCGCGCAGAACAACCCCGAGGTCCACCTCATGGTCGTGCTCGTCGACGAGCGCCCCGAAGAGGTCACCGACATGGAGCGTTCGGTGAAGGGCGAGGTCATCGCCTCGACCTTCGACCGCCCCGCCGAGGACCACACCACGGTCGCCGAGCTCGCCATCGAGCGCGCCAAGCGCCTCGTCGAGCTGGGTCGCGACGTCGTCGTGCTGCTCGACTCGATCACGCGTCTGGGCCGTGCGTACAACCTCGCAGCTCCCGCCTCCGGCCGGGTGCTCACCGGCGGTGTCGATGCGTCCGCTCTGTACCCGCCGAAGCGCTTCTTCGGTGCCGCACGCAACATCGAGAACGGCGGATCGCTCACGATCATCGCCACCGCGCTCGTCGAGACCGGGTCCAAGATGGACGAGGTCATCTTCGAGGAGTTCAAGGGCACAGGCAACAGCGAACTGCGCCTCTCGCGCTCGCTCGCTGACAAGCGGATCTTCCCGGCTGTCGACGTCAACGCGTCGAGCACCCGCCGCGAGGAGATGCTGCTCTCGGTCGACGAGGTCAAGATCACGTGGAAGCTGCGTCGTGCCCTTGCGGGCCTCGACCAGCAGCAGGCCCTCGAGGTCGTGCTCGGCAAGCTGAAGGAGACGCACTCGAACGTCGAGTTCCTCATCCAGATGCAGAAGTCGATGCCGGCTCCGACCGCCGGTGGTCACAGCCACGACAACAACATCCGCTGAGCTGACGTGTTCGAGTCCGTCCAGACTCTCATCGACGAGCATCGCCGGGTCCAGGAGGAGCTCTCCGACCCGGCGGTGCACGCCGACGCTGCGCGAGCCAAGCGGGTCAACCGCCGCTACGCGGAGCTGAGCCGGATCGTCGCGGCCTACGACGCGTGGGTGGCGGCGACGGATGATCTGGATGCTGCGCGCGAGTTCGCCAAGGAAGACGAGGCGTTCGCCGAGGAGGTGCCGTCTCTCGAGGCGGGTCTCCAGGCCGCGCACGAGCGGCTGCGGCGACTGCTCATCCCGCGCGACCCTGATGACGCGCGCGACGTGATCATGGAGATCAAGGCGGGGGAGGGCGGCGCCGAATCGGCACTGTTCGCCGCCGATCTGCTCCGGATGTACATCCAGTACGCGGCATCCAAGGGCTGGAAGACCGAGCTGCTCGAGCGGAACGAATCCGACCTCGGCGGCTACAAGGACGTCCAGATCGCGATCAAGGGATCATCGACCGATCCGGCGCAGGGGGTCTGGGCGCACCTCAAGTACGAGGGCGGCGTGCACCGTGTGCAGCGGGTGCCCGCCACCGAGTCGCAGGGACGCATCCACACCTCGACCACCGGAGTGCTGGTCTTCCCCGAGGTCGACGAGCCCGACGAGATCGAGATCAACCAGAACGATCTCAAGATCGACGTGTTCCGCTCCTCCGGACCGGGCGGCCAGTCCGTGAACACCACGGACTCGGCGGTGCGCATCACGCACCTACCGACCGGCATCGTCGTATCGATGCAGAACGAGAAGTCGCAGCTGCAGAACCGAGAGGCCGGCATGCGCGTACTGCGCGCCCGCTTGCTGGCTCGGCAGCAGGAGGAGCTGGATGCAGTGGCATCCGACGCGCGCAAGTCGCAGATCCGCACGATGGACCGCTCCGAGCGCATCCGGACGTACAACTTCCCGGAGAACCGCATCGCCGATCACCGCACCGGATTCAAGGCCTACAACCTCGACCAGGTGATGGACGGTGCACTGGAGCCGATCATCGAGAGCGCGATCCAGGCCGACGAAGAGGCTCGCCTCGCCGCCGTCGGCTCCTGACGCCGGACCGCGCGTCCTTCTGCGAGGTTCGCATGCGGAGCGCTAGGCTCGCCGCGTGATCACGCACCTGTTCCGCACGCTCATCTATCTCGTGTCGGCCGGCCTCGGCCTCATCGTCGCCGACCTCGCGCTCGAGGGCTTCCAGATCGACTGGTCGAAATGGTGGGGTTTCGTCATCTGCATCGTGATCTTCGCGATCCTGCAGACCATTCTGGGCCCGCTGATCAGCAAGCTGGCCGACCGCTTCGCTCCGGTGCTGCTCGGCGGGATCGGCATCTTCTCGACGCTGATCGCCCTGGTCGTCGTCGTGCTGCTGCCGATCGGGGGCCTGCGGATCGTCGATGTCTCGGGCTGGATCCTGGGGTCCGTGATCGTCTGGCTGGTCACCGCTCTCGGCACGATTCTGCTGCCGATGATCTTCCTCAAGAAGGAAGCCCGCGGCACACGCTCGCGCTGAGCGCTCTCAGATCGAGTAGTCCGAGAAATCGGGGGCGGTGAGCACAGCTCGGGTGTCCTCGCCGACGACTCGCTGGCGCGGCTTGGCCGGCACACCGACCAGGATGCTGTCCGCCGGTGCATCCTTCGTCACGACGGCGTTCGCGCCGACGACGGAGCCGGCGCCGATCGTGATGGGGCCGAGGATCTTCGCGCCGGCGCCGACGGCCACGCCGTCACCGAGCGTCGGGTGCCGTTTGCCGGAGTCTCGGGTGCGACCGCCGAGGGTGACCCCGTGATACAGCATCACGTCATCGCCGATCTCGGCCGTCTCTCCGATCACCACGCCCATGCCGTGATCGATGAAGAACCGCCGACCGATCTGCGCGCCGGGGTGGATCTCGATGCCGGTCAGCCAGCGGGTGGCCTGGGACCCCAGTCGGGCGACGAAGCGCGCCCGGTGCGTCCAGAGCCAGTGCCAGGCACGGTACGCCCAGGTCGCGTGGAGCCCGGGATAGAGCAGAGCGATCTCCAGGCTCGAGCGAGCAGCGGGATCTCGCTTGGCCGCTGCGAGATCCTCGCGCATTCGCGAGATGGCGCTCATCAGTCCTCGCGGATGTCCTCGAACAGCGCGGTCGACAGGTAGCGCTCGCCCGTGTCGGGGATGATCACGACGATCTTCTTTCCGGCGTTCTCCGGGCGTGCGGCGACGGCGAGTGCGGCCCATGCGGCCGCACCGCTGGAGATGCCGACCAGCAGGCCTTCCTTCGCCGCGAGGGCACGAGCGGTCGAGATCGCGTCCTCGAACTCGACGGTGACCACTTCGTCGTACACGGTCGTGTCGAGGATCGGGGGAACGAAGTTCGGGCCGATGCCCTGGATCTTGGCAGGGCCGGGCGTGCCCTGCGAGAGCAGCGGCGACGCGGTGGGCTCGACGGCGATCACCTTGAGGTCGGGGTTGCGCTGCTTGAGCACCTGGCCGACGCCGGTGATGGTCCCGCCGGTGCCGATTCCGGCCACGAAGATGTCGACGTCGCCGTCGGTGTCGCGCCAGATCTCCTCAGCTGTGGTGCGACGGTGGATCTCAGCGTTGGCCTGATTCTCGAACTGACGGGCGAGGATCGCGCCAGGGGTCTCGGCGGCGATGCGCTCGGCCTCGGCGATGGCGCCCTTCATTCCGAGCGTCGGGTCGGTGAGGACGAGCTGCGCGCCGAACGCCTTGAGCAGCACACGGCGCTCCTTCGACATCGACGAGGGCATCGTGAGGATCACCGTGTAGCCGCGCGCTGCGCCGACGAGCGAGAGCGCGATGCCGGTGTTGCCGCTGGTGGCTTCGATGATCGTCCCGCCGGGCGCGAGCGTGCCTGCCTCTTCAGCCGCGTTGATGATCGCGATGCCGAGACGGTCCTTGACGCTGGAACCCGGGTTGAAGAACTCGAGTTTCGCGAGCACCGTCGCACCCAGGCCCTCGGTGACCCGATTCAGACGGACCAGGGGAGTGTTTCCGAACGCGGTGGTGATGTCTGCGTGGATGCCGGGCATGAAGGGCCTTTCCTAGACGGGACTCTGCGGCACCAGCCTAGGTGAGCGCCCTTGTCCGACGGCCAATGTGACGGCGAATTGCGCTCTACGCTGGAACCCATGCCCGAATCCTCTCTCGCTGCGCTCGTGCGAGCCGCCGCGCAGCGCCTCGCCGACGCGGGCGTTCCGGATCCTCTGATCGACACGGAACTGCTGGCCGCGCACGTCCTCCAGCTGCGCCGGGGTGAAGTGCAGGCGGCGATCATCCGCGGCGACGGGGTGAGCGAGGAGGCCGCGGCGGCGCTCGATGACCTCGTGTCCCGGCGCGCACGGCGCGAGCCGCTGCAGCATCTCACCGGGACGGCGCCGTTCCGTCATCTGGAACTCGCCGTCGGGCCGGGAGTGTTCGTGCCGCGGCCCGAGACCGAGATCGTCGTCCAGTACGCCATCGACGCGCTGTTGAACGCCGCGGATCCGGAACCTATCGGCATCGATCTCGGCACCGGCAGCGGGGCGATCGCGCTGGCGATGGCCACCGAGGTGCCGCACGCCAGGATCTTCGCCGCCGAGATCTCCGCAGACGCTCACGCCTGGGCCCAGCGCAACACCGCGGGAATCGCCAATCTGACGCTGGTGCACGCGGACCTCGCAGATGCGTTCACAGAGCTCGAGGGAACGGCGGTGGTCGTGATCTCGAACCCTCCGTATGTTCCGGATGCCGCCGTGCCGCGCGATCCCGAAGTCCGTCTGTTCGATCCCGCTCTGGCCCTGTACGGCGGGGCGGACGGGCTGGACATCGTCCGAGTGCTCAGCATCCGCGCCCGGCAGCTCCTCATGCCCGGCGGGCTCCTCGTGATCGAGCACGGCGAGCTGCAGGGCGAGGCCATCCGAGACATCCTCACCACCGACGGGTGGCGCGCCGCAGCGACGCATCGCGACCTCACACAGCGCGACCGTGCGACGACCGCCCTGCGGGCCTGAGTCCCGGCGCCTACTCATCCAGGAACTCCCAACTAGAATCGAGTGGTCATGTCTTCCATCTTCGACTGCACCGACGCGGCGCAACTGCTCACCGGCATGCGCCATGCGCGCCAGGCGATCGGTCGCGGCGAACTCATCGTGATGCCCACCGACACCGTCTACGGCGTGGCCGCTGACGCGTTCTCCCCGGCGGCCGTGCAACGGCTGCTCGACGCGAAGGGTCGCGGCCGTGATGCGCCGCCACCGGTGCTGATCGGCACGAAGGAGACGCTGAACGCCCTGGTCGAAGAAGTCCCTGAGGCGGTCCAGAAGCTGGTCGATGCGTTCTGGCCCGGAGGCCTGACGATCGTGCTGCCCGCGCAGCCTTCGCTGGTCTGGGACCTCGGTGAGACGCTGGGCACGGTCGCCGTGCGCATGCCAGAGGGGCGCGTCGCCTTGGAGCTGCTCGCCGAGACCGGCCCGATGGCTGTCTCCAGCGCGAACCTCACCGGCAAGGACGCAGCGATCTCGGCGTACGACGCCGAGCGGATGCTGGGCGACAGCGTCGCCGTGTACCTCGCCGACGGCCTGAGCAAGAACGGCATCGCTTCGACCATCGTCGATGCGACCTCCCTCGTGCGACGCGGCGCGGATGACGAGACGGGCCAGGTGCGGATCCTCCGCGACGGCGTGGTCACCCGCGATCAGCTGAGCGAGGTGCTCGGCGACCTGCTGGAGCCGATCGCATCCTCGGACGAGGATTCGTGAAGCAGTACCTCTTCACGATCATTCTGACCGCAGCGATCACATTCGCGCTGACCTGGGCGGTCTGGCGGCTGAGCCTGCGCTTCAAGCTGTACCCCGGGATCCGAGAGCGTGACGTGCACACCACGCCGACACCCCGACTCGGCGGTGTCGCGATCTTCCTCGGCATCGCCGCGGCGATCGGATTCTCCGCGGCGAATCCGTTCTTCGACACCATGTGGGTCCGCCCGCAGACCATGTGGGCGATCCTCGGCGCCTCCCTGCTGATCGCTGTGATCGGCGTGATCGACGATCTCTGGGATCTGGACTGGATGATCAAGCTGGGCGCGCAGTTCCTCGCGGCCGGCGTCATCACCGTCGGCGGTGGACTGCAGATCCTCTCGTTGCCGTTCGGCGACATCATCGTCTTCTCCAGCTGGTTCAGCATCACGATGACGATGTTCGCCATCGTCATCGTGATGAATGCGGTGAACTTCATCGACGGTCTCGACGGCCTCGTCGCCGGAGTCTGCCTGATTTCGAACGGCGTGTTCTTCGCCTACTCCTACATCCTCACCAGAGACACCGGAGCCTCCAGTTACTTCAACCTGGCATCCTTCCTCGCTGCTGTCCTGATCGGTGCCTGCCTCGGGTTCCTGCCGTTCAACTGGAGCCCGGCCAAGCTCTTCATGGGCGACTCCGGCGCGCTGGTGCTGGGTCTGCTGATGGCGACGTCCGCCATCGCGCTCACCGGCCAGTTGGATCCCTCTGCCCTCGACCCGGAGCAGCTGGGGCGTTCGCAGCTGCTCGGCGCGTTCATTCCGATTCTGCTGCCGGTGCTCGTCGTCCTGCTTCCGCTGCTCGACTTCGGGCTCGCGGTGCTCCGCAGGATGAGCGCCGGAAGGTCCCCGTTCTCTCCCGATCGCAAGCACCTGCATCACCGGATGCTCGATCTGGGGCATCGCGATCGCGACGCCGTGCTCATCTTCTACGCGTGGGCGGCGGTGATCTCACTGGCGGTGCTGCTGATGTACGTCGGCGCGCGTGAGGACTGGCCAGGGCAGTATCTGCCCGGTGTCGCCTTCGGCGTCGTGGGCATCGGTGCCTGCCTCGTGATCACCCTGATCCCCTCACGCCGCGCGATGCCAACCGCATCCGCCGAGCCCGACCCGTCACCCCTGGAGTCCTGATGAGCCCGACCCCCGTGTCCAGCACGCCGATCCTGCGCCGCACCCTGATCTGGTCGGGTGTCGCGACGGCGGTGCTCGCCGTCATCGCCGGCGCACTCGGTTTCGTCTTCGCGCAGGGCGAGGGCCTCGTGAGCGGCCTGCTCGGCGTCGTCCTCGCAGCGTTGTTCCTCGCGATCACGGCGATCAGCATCCTGGTGGCCAACCGCTGGTACGGAGACCCGATCTACGTGCAGCTCTTCTTCGCGATCGTGCTCGGCGGATGGCTGCTCAAGCTCGGCGTCTTCTTCCTGATCATGGTGTTGGTGAGCGGGCAGCCGTGGATCCATCCGACGGTCTTCCTGCTCTCGATCGTCGCCGGCGTCCTGATGTCGCTCGTGATCGACGCGATCGTGCTGATGAGGATGCGTCTGCCCATCGTGAGCGACGCGTCGCTGCCGACGGAGGTCCCAGAGGACCGTGCACCCGGCGCCCCGGAGTGGCCCTCCGACGGCGGCGCCGCGTCTTAGGTCACCCTCAGATTCTGATAGTGTTGACACGTGCCCGCCGCTCGTCCGCGAGCGCTTGCGCTGTGAAGCACACCGACCATCGTCGCCCCGGTTTTGACCGGTGCCCCGAAGCTGGAGCCCGCGCTGTTCAATCTTGCTGCGACCATGATGCCCCGACTTGCCTCCGACGACGGCGAGTTCCACGGACCGTCGATCGATGAGTTCTTCCCAGATGCCGTCTTCCAGATCGGCGACCTGGTCATCCATCGCATCCACCTGATCCAATTCCTGGCGACGGCGATCGTGGTAGTCCTCCTCGTGCTGGGCACCCGGAGGATGCGAGTCGTCCCCGGCCGCTTCCAGAGCGTCGTCGAGATGGGTCTCGACTTCGTCCGCGTGAACATCGCAGAAGACTTGCTCGGACGCAAGGACGGCCGTCGGTTCCTGCCGATCCTCACAACGCTGTTCTTCATGATCCTGTTTATGAACCTCACGGGCATCATCCCGTTCCTGAACATCGCCGGAACCAGCATCATCGCCGTTCCGCTGCTGCTCGCGGCCGTGAGCTACGTGACGTTCATCTATGCGGGCATTAAGAAGAGCCCGAAGAACTTCTTCAAGAACTCGCTCTTCCCCTCCGGCGTGCCGCCGTTCCTCTACATCATCGTCACCCCGCTCGAGATCATCTCGACGTTCATCATCCGGCCGGTGACGCTGACGCTTCGACTCCTGATGAACATGATCGTCGGCCACCTCATGCTGGTGCTGTTCTTCTCGGCGACGCAGTTCTTCGTGTTCACACTTGGCAACGGCTGGATTGCCGTCGGCGCCGGGACTCTCGCCTTCGGCTTCGCCTTCACCCTGTTCGAGGTCCTGGTGGCCTTCCTGCAGGCTTACGTCTTCACCATCCTCACCGCGGTCTACATCCAGCTCGCGGTCGCAGAAGAGCACTGAGCGGGTCGGCAACACCTGCCTTCCCTCCCAACGAAAGGAAAAACCCGTGGACGCAACTACGGTTCTCGCTGAAATCTCCGGCAACATCGCGACTGTCGGCTACGGCCTCGCAGCCATTGGCCCCGCCATCGGCGTGGGCATCGTCGTCGGCAAGACGATCGAGGGTGTTGCCCGTCAGCCCGAGCTCGCCGGTCGCCTGCAGGTCCTGATGTGGATCGGTATCGCCTTCACCGAGGCGCTCGCCTTCATCGGCATCGCGACGTACTTCATCTTCACCAACTGACCGCCGAACTCGACAAGGAGACAGGATGCTGAACGCTCTTGTCACATCCGCAGCGGAAGAGGCGGCTCACAACCCGCTAATTCCCGAGTGGTACGACATCATCTGGTCGGGCGTCTGCTTCGTCATCATCCTGGGCGTGGTGTGGAAGGTCGCACTGCCCAAGATGTACGCGCTGCTCGACGCGCGGTCCGCCGCTATCGAGGGCAACATCGCCAAGGCCGACGAGGCGCAGAAGCAGGCGGAGGCGGCACTCGAGGAGTACACGCGTCAGCTTGCTGAGGCGCGCACCGAGGCCGGTGAGATCCGCGAAGCCGCCCGTGAGGACGGCAAGAAGATCGTCACCGAGGCGAAGGATGCGGCGTCGAGCGAAGCCGCTCGCATCACCGCGACCGCACACACGCAGATCGAGGCAGAGCGCCAGGCCGCTCTCGTCTCGCTCCGCTCCGAGGTGGGTACGCTCGCGATCGACCTCGCCGGTGGCGTGGTCGGAGAGACCCTCTCCGACGACGCACGTGCAACGGCCGTCGTCGACCGCTTCCTCGCCGACCTCGAAGCATCCGAGAAGGCGGCTCAGTAATGGGCAGCGCGACCACTCAGGCACTCGCGGCATCCACTCAGGCGCTTGCCGCAGCGTCCGGCGTCACGCTCGACACCGCGCGGGAGCTCTTCGCCGCCGCACGTGCCGTGGGCGAGTCGTCCCACCTGAGCGGCGCGCTCGCCGACCCCGCGGCTCCGGTCGCGGCGCGACAGAACGTCGTCGCAGCGGTGTTCGGCGGGTACTCGGCGAACACGAGGGACGTCCTCAAGGTCGCCGTTGCTGAGCGCTGGTCGAACGCCGACCAGCTCATCGACGGCATCGAGGAGCTCGCAATCCGGGCAGCGGCGATCGCCGACGCGAACGCGGACATCGAGGGCGACCTGTTCGCCTTCACCCGTGTGATCGCGGCGAACGCCGAGCTCGAGCTCGCGCTCGGCGGACGGCTCGGGGGAGAGGACGCCAAGGGCGCTCTCGTCGATCGACTGCTCGCGAACGGCGCCAGCGCCCCCGCGGCACTGATCGTCGCCTCGCTGGTCCGCCAGCCCCGTGGACGCCGCGTGCGCCAGCTGCTGAGCCGGGCGATGAACATCGTCTCCAGCCAGCGCGGCCGCGTTGTGGCCACGGTGCACAGTGCGAAAGCGCTCACCGCAGCCCAGCAGACCCGTCTGAGTGACGCTCTCTCGCGTCGCTACGACGGCCGGGTGTCGCTCAACGTCGTCATCGACCCGACCGTCGTCGGAGGCCTGCGTGTGCAGATCGCCGATGACGTCATCGACGGCAGCATCGCCGCACGTCTCGCCGATCTTCGCCAGAAGCTCGCGGGCTAACACGATTTTCGCGCGGGGAACCGCGCAGACTCTCTAATACAAAGGGAAGACAATGGCAGAACTATCGATCAGCCCCGACGTCATCCGTGACGCGCTGAAGGACTTCGCCGCTGCGTACGTGCCCTCCGGGGCCGCGGCGACCGAGGTCGGCACCGTCATCGACGCGGCAGACGGCATCGCGCACGTCGAAGGACTGCCCGGTGTGATGGCGAACGAGCTCGTCACCTTCGGCGACGGCACCAAGGGTCTCGCGCTGAGCCTTGACGAGCACCAGATCGGCGTCGTCGTCCTCGGCGACTTCAAGGGCGTCGAGGCCGGCCAGAAGGTCACCCGCACCGGTGAGGTCCTCTCCGTGCCGGTCGGTGACGGCTACCTCGGCCGCGTTGTCGACCCGCTCGGCAACCCGATCGACGGCCTCGGCTCCATCGAGACCGAGGGCATTCGTGCGCTCGAGCTCCAGGCGCCCGGTGTGATGCAGCGCAAGTCCGTGCACGAGCCGATGCAGACCGGCATCAAGGCCATCGACGCCATGATCCCCGTCGGCCGCGGTCAGCGTCAGCTGATCATCGGCGACCGCCAGACCGGCAAGACGGCCATCGCGATCGACACGATCATCAACCAGAAGGACAACTGGGAGTCGGGCGACGTCAACAAGCAGGTCCGCTGCATCTACGTCGCGATCGGTCAGAAGGGCTCCACCATCGCTTCGGTGAAGGGTGCGCTCGAAGAGGCCGGCGCCCTGGAGTACACCACGATCGTGGCTGCTCCCGCATCAGACCCCGCCGGCTTCAAGTACCTCGCCCCCTACACGGGTTCGGCGATCGGTCAGCACTGGATGTACGGCGGCAAGCACGTCCTCATCATCTTCGACGACCTGTCGAAGCAGGCAGAGGCCTACCGCGCCGTTTCGCTGCTCCTGCGTCGTCCGCCGGGCCGCGAGGCTTACCCGGGTGACGTGTTCTACCTGCACTCCCGTCTGCTGGAGCGTTGCGCGAAGCTGTCCGACGAGCTCGGTGCGGGCTCGATGACGGGTCTCCCGATCATCGAGACCAAGGCGAACGACGTCTCGGCATACATCCCGACCAACGTGATCTCGATCACCGACGGCCAGATCTTCCTGCAGTCCGACCTCTTCAACGCCAACCAGCGTCCCGCGGTCGACGTGGGTATCTCGGTCTCGCGCGTCGGTGGTGACGCTCAGGTCAAGTCGATCAAGAAGGTCTCCGGAACGTTGAAGCTGGAGCTCGCGCAGTACCGCTCGCTCGAGGCCTTCGCGATGTTCGCCTCCGACCTCGATGCGGCTTCGCGTCGTCAGCTGTCGCGCGGTGCACGTCTGACCGAGCTTCTCAAGCAGCCGCAGTACTCGCCGTACCCGGTCGAGGAGCAGGTCGTCTCGATCTGGGCCGGAACCAACGGCAAGCTCGACACGATCGAGGTCGAAGACGTTCTGCGCTTCGAGCGCGAGCTGCTCGACCACCTGCGTCGCAACAGCAAGGTGCTCGAGACGCTGCGTGAGACCAACGTCCTGGACGACGACACGGTCGCGGAGCTCACGAAGCAGACGGATGCCTTCATCCTGGAGTTCCAGGGTGGCAAGGGACACGCCATCGGCGCCCCGGGTCACGAGGAGTATGCGGCTGCGGAGGACGTCAACCAGGAGAAGATCGTCAAGGGTCGTCGCGCGTAATCGCGTGAGGTACTGAAAACATGGGCGCTCAACTCAGGGTCTACAAGCAGAAGATCTCTTCTGCCCAGACGACCAAGAAGATCACGAAGGCGATGGAACTCATCGCGGCTTCGCGCATCCAGAAGGCGATGGCACGCGTCAAAGCGTCCACCCCCTTCGCGCGAGCCGTGACGCGTGCCGTATCCGCCGTCGCGACCCACTCGAACGTGGATCACCCGCTCACCCGGGAGCCGGAGAACATCAGCCGCTCTGCGGTTGTCATCTTCTCGTCGGATCGCGGTCTCGCCGGTGCGTTCAACTCGCAGATCCTCCGTGAGGGTCTCGAGGTCGCCGAGCTCCTGCGCGAGCAGGGCAAGGAGCCGGTGTTCTACCTCATCGGACGCAAGGCGGTCGGATACTTCCAGTTCCGTCGCATCGCAGCGGCCGCGCAGTGGACCGGCGACACCGACACCCCCTCGTTCCACACGGCGGAGGAGATCGCGCACACGCTGCTCGACGCCTTCTCCCGCGGTGGCGACGGCGGCGGAGTCGACGAGATCCACCTCGTGTACAACCGTTTCGTCAGCATGATGACGCAGACGCCGGAGTCCGTGCGCCTGCTTCCGCTGGAGATCACGGAGGCCGACGACTCGGAGGCGGGGAGCACTGTCTACCCGCTGTACGAGTTCGAGCCGGATGCCGAGACCGTGCTGGACGCGATCCTGCCGGTGTACATCCAGAGCCGCGTGTTCAATGCCCTCCTGCAGTCGTCCGCGGCGAAGCAGGCAGCGACGCAGAAGGCGATGAAGTCCGCCAGCGACAACGCCGACAAGCTCATCACCGACTACACCCGCCTGCGCAACAACGCGCGCCAGGCTGAGATCACGCAGCAGATCGCGGAGATCGTCGGCGGCGCCGACGCACTCTCATCGAGCAAATAGAACCTCAGGAAAGAGACGAGAAATGACCCCCACCGCTACGGCTGACAAGCCCGCGACCGCGGTCGTCGGGCGCGTCGCACGCGTCAACGGTCCGGTTGTCGACATCGAGTTCCCGCACGACTCGATCCCCGAAATCTACAACGCGCTGAAGACCACGATCACGATCGGCGAAGAGTCGACCGAGATCACGCTCGAGGTCGCACAGCACCTCGGCGACGACCTGGTCCGCGCCATCGCTCTGAAGCCGACCGACGGCATCGTCCGCGGCCAGGAGGTGCGCGACACCGGCGAGGCCATCTCGGTCCCCGTCGGCGACGTCACCAAGGGCAAGGTCTTCAACGTGATCGGCGAGGTCCTCAACGGCGAGCCCGGTGAGGTCCTCGAGGTCACCGAGCGCTGGCCGATCCACCGCAAGGCGCCGAACTTCGACCAGCTTGAGTCCAAGACTCAGATGTTCGAGACCGGCATCAAGTCGATCGACCTTCTCACCCCGTATGTGCTGGGTGGAAAGATCGGTCTGTTCGGTGGCGCCGGTGTCGGCAAGACCGTCCTCATCCAGGAGATGATCCAGCGCGTCGCGCAGGACCACGGTGGTGTGTCGGTGTTCGCCGGTGTCGGCGAGCGTACCCGTGAGGGCAACGACCTCATCCACGAGATGGAAGAGGCGGGCGTCTTCGACAAGACCGCCCTGGTGTTCGGTCAGATGGACGAGCCGCCGGGAACGCGTCTGCGCGTGGCCCTCTCGGCTCTGACGATGGCGGAGTACTTCCGCGACGTGCAGAAGCAGGACGTGCTGCTCTTCATCGACAACATCTTCCGCTTCACGCAGGCCGGTTCCGAGGTCTCCACGCTGCTGGGTCGCATGCCCTCCGCCGTGGGTTACCAGCCGAACCTCGCCGACGAGATGGGCGTCCTCCAGGAGCGCATCACGTCGACCCGTGGTCACTCGATCACCTCGCTGCAGGCGATCTACGTGCCGGCCGACGACTACACCGACCCGGCTCCGGCGACCACGTTCGCTCACCTCGACGCCACCACCGAGCTTTCGCGTGAAATCGCGTCGAAGGGTCTGTACCCGGCGATCGACCCGCTGACCTCGACGTCGCGCATCATGGACCCCCGGTACTTGGGCGAGGACCACTACCGCGTGGCCACGACGGTCAAGCAGATCCTCCAGAAGAACAAGGAACTGCAGGAGATCATCGCCATCCTCGGTGTCGACGAGCTCTCCGAAGAGGACAAGATCGTCGTGTCGCGTGCACGTCGCATCCAGCAGTTCCTCTCGCAGAACACCTACATGGCCAAGAAGTTCACGGGTGTCGAGGGTTCGACCGTCCCGCTGAAGGAGACGATCGAGTCCTTCGACGCGATCACTCGCGGTGACTTCGACCACGTCGCCGAGCAGGCCTTCTTCAACGTCGGTGGCATTGCCGACGTCGAAGAGAAGTGGGCTCAGATCCAGAAGGAGAACGGCTGATCATGGCACTGCATGTCAGCCTCGTCTCCGCAGACGCGGAGGTCTGGACGGGAGAAGCGACCCTCGTGGTCGCGAAGACCGTCGAGGGCGAAATCGGCTTCATGACCGGTCACGAGCCGGTGCTGGCCATCCTCGCCGAGGGACAGGTCCGGATCACGCAGGCCGACGGCACCAAGGTGCTCGCGAACGCGCAGGACGGATTCCTCTCCATGGAGGGCAGCAACCTGACGATCGTCGCCGGCAACGCGGCTCTCATCGCCTAGCAACGAATCGATTCCGAAGCGCAAGGATCCGAAGGGTCCTTGCGCTTCGGCGTCCCCGTGAGGAAAACGCATGAAGATCCTGCTGCCGCCGTCGGAGACCAAGCGGGCCGGGGGAGCCGGCGCGGCCATCGAGCTGGACTCTCTGCCTTTGCCCGATCTCCTCGACAAGCGCAGAGCAGTCGCCGATGCCCTCGTCGATCTCGCGGCAGACGAAGTCGCGGCGCGTCGCGTGCTCAAACTGAGCGAGCGTCAACTCGGTGACATCACCCACAATCGGATGCTGCGATCATCGGCGACGATGCCGGCCGCCGACCGGTACACGGGCGTCCTCTTCGACGCGCTGGATGCCGCGACTCTCTCCGCTGCATCGCGACGCTGGCTCGGCGCCCATGTGTGGATCCACTCCGCTCCGTTCGGGCCGGTGGGCGCGCTCGATGCGATTCCGTCGTATCGGCTCGCCGCAGGGACCTCGCTGCCGGGAGTCGCGGCGTTGCGCCGGCATTGGGCCGATGCGACGACCGCAGCCATCGCGCGCGAACAGCCCGCCTTCGTGCTGGATCTGCGCAGTGAGGCCTACGTCGCGCTCGGTCCGATCCCGGCATCCGTCCCCGCTGCCTATGTGCGCGTCGTCACCGATGACGGGGGCACCGCGCGTGCGCTCAACCACTTCAACAAGAAGGCCAAGGGACAACTCGTGCGCGCTCTGGCCGAAGCCCGTCCTCGATTGCGATCGCTCCGCGCCCTGCGCACGTGGACGGCAGAACAGGGGATCATGCTGCGCCCGACCGACGATCGCGGAGTGCTCGAGCTCGTCGTCGCCGACTGACCGGCAAAACAGATGGGGATTTCTCTCCGCGTGTGTGATTGCCCGGTCACAGCGACCCCGCTAGTGTGGTGACGCGAAGCCCCGTTGTTTCGCGGAAGAACGCGCACTGCGTTCCTCAGACCAAGGAATGTGAGACTCATGTACCAAGACGACGCGTCAGTCTACGCGGCGCTTGCCGGCGTATATTTCGTACTCTTCCTCTTCGCGATCGTGTTCTACGTCATCGCGTCCATCTTCATGATGAAGATCTTCGAGAAAGCAGGTGTTCAGGGCAAGTGGCGCGCCTGGGTGCCCGTGTACAACACCTTGATCTTCGCGAAGCTCGGCGACATCTCGCCCTGGGTCGTCCTGATCCTGTTCGGTGTCTCGTTCATCCCGTTCCTGAACTTCCTGACCGGCATCGGTCTCGCGATCGTGATGGCCCTCGCGGCCTGGCGCGTCGGCCTGAAGCTGCAGAAGGACGCCGTCTGGGTGGTGCTGTACGTGCTCCTTAGCATCGTCTGGCTCGGCATCAATGCGTTCGACAAGTCGCGTTGGAACTCGAACATCGCACCCGCGCCGTGGGCCGGCAACAGCTTCATGGCCGACTCGACCGTGTGGCAGGGCATTCCGGTGCAGTCGTCTGCTGCGGCCGCTCCTCAGGGCTACGGTGCAGCGCCTCAGGGCTACGCACCGCCGGCTCCTCAGGGCTACGCACCTCCGGCTCAGCCTGGCTACGCACCGCCCGTCGCACCGTCCGCTCCGGCGACGTCGGCTCCGAGCGTCCCGCCGGTTCCGCCGACCACGCCGCCGGCTCCACCGGCTGCACCGCCGGCACCTCCCGCCGCACCGCCGGTGAACCCCACGCCGCCCCCGGCCTGACAATCTGTGCAGAGAGCCCTCGACTTCGGTCGGGGGCTCTCTTCTTTCTGTGCAGAGCCTGTCGCGCCGACGGAGTGGATCGCTGGGATAACGTGGACGGCATGGTGATGTCGCAGCGCCGCGTAGGCGCATCCGGTCTTCTCGTCTCGCCCACGGGCCTCGGCTGCAACAACTTCGGACGTGCGGGTACCGCGACCGAGACCCTTGACGGCACTCGCGAGGTCATCGATGCCGCGATCGCGAACGGGATCACCTTCCTCGACACCGCCGATATGTACGGCGCGATCGCCGGAACCAGCGAAACGCTGATGGGACAGGCCCTGGAGGGACGTCGCGATCGCTTCGTGCTGGCCACGAAGTTCGGGCACGAGCGCGACATGGGCTATGACTTCCCGGCGGGACGAGGCTCCCGCCGCTACGTCCGCCGCGCGGTGGAGGAGTCGCTGCGTCGCCTGCGGACCGATTGGATCGACCTCTACCAGCTGCATCTGCCCGATCTCGAGACGCCGATCGCCGAGACGATCGATGCCCTCGATGAGCTGGTGAAAGAGGGGAAGATCCGCTATTACGGGCACTCGAACTTCACCGGATGGCAGATAGCCGAGGCGGATTTCACGGCCAGAGAGCGCTCCACCGGACGTTTCATCTCGGCACAGAACCACTACTCGCTGCTCGCCCGCGCCGCAGAACGCGACGTGCTCCCCGCCGCCGCGCGGTACGGGCTCGGTTTCTTTCCCTACTTCCCGCTGCACAACGGGCTGCTCACGGGCAAGTTCACACGCGACGGGGGACCGGCATCG
The DNA here is from genome assembly GCF_038397725.1 of Microbacterium sp. LWO13-1.2. Classification (NCBI taxonomy): domain Bacteria; kingdom Bacillati; phylum Actinomycetota; class Actinomycetes; order Micrococcales; family Microbacteriaceae; genus Microbacterium; species Microbacterium sp. LWO13-1.2. The sequence continues at coordinate 3,447,847 of NZ_CP151634.1, read as the reverse complement.
AGTCGGATCATGTCCACGCGTCGGCACGTCTGGGAGAACGCTCCGTGGGATGCGCTCGAAGAATTCCGCGGGTTCTGCGCTGACCGCGACATCACCATGCTGCAGGCGGCGTTCGGCTGGCTGCTGGCGCAACCTGCGGTGTCCAGCGTGATCGCAGGGGCGACCTCGGCCGCCCAGGTGGAGGCGAATGCGGCAGCGGGCACGGCCTGGCAACCGGATGAGACGGACCTCGCGGTCATCGACGGACTCTTCCCGCTTCCTGAAGATCCGGGAGCCCGGGTATGAGGGCGGATGCGGAGTTCTACTACGATGTGTGAGTATCCTGCGCTCTCCCGAATGACCGCAGGGATTTCGGAGGATGCACGTGGCTGAGACGACAACCCAGACGCGCAATCTCATGGTCGCGGACCATGAGATGCGGCTCTCCTGGGCAGGCGTCACCGATCAGGGTCGTCGTCGGGACTCGAACCAGGATGCCTACCTCGCCGAGTTCCCGCTCTTCATCGTCGCTGACGGCATGGGCGGTCACGCCGGCGGCGAGATCGCCAGCCGAAGCGCGATCGGTCGTCTGCAGACGGTGGTCTCCGATGGTCTCGTCAGTCGCGCCGCGATCGAGCGTGCCCTGGAACTCGCAGTCGGCGACATCGCCGACCACCCGGAGACGACCGACGAGGGTACGGGAACGACGTTGACCGGGGTGTTCCTCGATCTCGATGCCGACCTGCCGCACTGGGTGTCGTTGAACATCGGGGACTCCCGCGTCTACCTCCTTCGCGACGACCGCCTGCTTCAGGTCACCACGGATCATTCCGTGGTGCAGGAACTCATCGCCGCGGGCAAGATCAGCCCGGAAGAAGCCGAGGGGCACCCGTACAGCAACGTCATCACGCGTGCCGTCGGGGCGAGCGAACTGACGGCCCCCGACTACATCACCCTCGATGTGCGCGCCGGCGATCGCTTCGTGATCTGCTCGGACGGTCTCACCAAGGAGCTCACGGACTACGGCATCCAGCACTTCCTGCGGGAGAACGCCGATCCCGCCGATGCCGTCGATGCGATGCTGGTCGCGGCTCTCGAGAACGGTGGTCGGGACAACGTGACGCTCATCATCGTGCAGACGACCGAAGAAACCGCTGACTCCTCCTCCACAGACGCAGAAACCGTCGAATAGCGGCCGGGCCCTGTGGACAGGGCGGATACTGCTTCTCCGCTGATGTCCAATGGTGGGCATGGATTCGCTGCCCATCGCACTTCCGTCCCCGCCGGTTCCGGCCAGGCGCCCGCCGGTGCCGATCCTCGCTGCCGTGGTGCCCATCGCCGGTGGCGTCGCGCTCTGGCTGATCACCGGGTCGTTGTTCGCGCTCTGCTTCGCGGCACTCGGCCCCCTGATGCTCGCGGCATCCCTGCTCGACGGCGCGCGCAGCCGACGACGTGATCGTCGCCGTGCCGAAGACGAGGCGGCGCGGGCGTGGAACCGCGCGGAGGCGGAGCTCGAGGAGCGGCAGCTCGAGGAGCGGGAACGGCTCCGGCACCGGCATCCGGATGCGGCAACCTGTCTCGTCCATCCGCCGCTGCGGGGCGCACAGGCACCGGATGCGGGCACCGAGCTCGTCGTCGGTCAGGGCGTCATCTCGAGCGGCGTTCGCACCGCCGGGGGAGACGGGGACCGGGTGCGCGAATTCCAGGCGCGCAGCGGCGCATTGAGCGATGCACCGATCACGGTGCCGCTCGGCGGAGGCGTGGCGTTGCGCGGCACCGAACCGGTCGTCGCGGCAGCGGCCCGTGCATTGGTGACACAACTGTGTCTGCGCTTCAGCCCGGCGCAGCTCACGCTCGTCGGCGATCTCGATCGACGGGGTCTCGGCGGTTTCCCCCACGTGCGCGGCGCGCGCCGGGGTGCATTGCGGGCCGGTGTCGCGAGTCCAGGCGCACCGAGGCTCGACGCGGATGCGGTGTTCTGGCTTCTCGCGCCCGATGCTGAAGTTCCCGAGGGCGTGACGACGGTGATCGACTGTGTCGAGCCGCAGCGCGCATTGCTGCGGACCACGCAGGGGGTGCAGGACCTTGCGATCGAATGCCTCTCGTTCGCGCAGGTGGAGATCATCGCAGGGGAGTGCTCCGCACGAGTCGAGGACGTCGACGTAGTGCCGGATGCCGTGTCGCTGCGAGACCTCGACCAGCCGCACTTCACGGTCGGCCTCCCCGCTGTCATCGGGAAGGGAGAGCGAAGAGAGATCCTGCTGGACATCGTCGAAGACGGTCCGCATGCGATCGTGACCGGAACGACCGGCACCGGAAAGAGCGAATTGCTGGTCACCTGGGTGACGGCGATCGCGGCGAGTCATGGACCAGATGAGGTGACTTTCGTCCTCGCCGACTTCAAAGGCGGCACGGCGTTCGAGCCGCTGCGTGAACTCCCGCAGGTCGCGGCGGTGATCACGGATCTGGATGAGTCGGGTGCGCGAAGGGGCGTGTCCAGCCTCACCGCGGAGTTGCGCCGCCGCGAAGCCGTCCTGGCCGCCGCGGGCGCCCGCGACATCCGCGAAGTGGAGATGCCGCGGCTGGTGATCGTCGTCGACGAGTTCGCGGCTCTCCTGCAGGAGCATCCAGACCTGGGAGCAGTGTTCACCGATGTCGCGGCGCGCGGACGAGCTCTCGGCATGCACTTGATCCTCGGCACCCAGCGTGCGGCGGGTGTGATCAGAGAGGCGCTTGCGGCGAACTGCCCGCTGCGGCTGAGCCTGCGGGTCGGTGACGCCGCCGACAGCAGGCTCGTTCTCGGGACGGATGCCGCGGCCGAACTGCCGGGCGGACCGGCGTCCAGGGGCCTCGCGTTCGCCCGCCGTCCGCAGGATATGGATCCGGTGGCGCTGCGCGTGGCGCTCACCGGAGCGGCCGACCTGCGCGCCGTCGGAATGCGCTGGTCCGGCACGGGAGCACCGCGAAGCCCGTGGCTGCCGCCACTGCCGCGCCTGCTGCCGCTCGCTGAGCTCACGTCCGATGCGCCGCCCGTCGGGGACGTGCTGATCCTCGGTCGCGCCGACGAGCCGAATCGACAGGCACAGCCGCTGGAGCTGCTGCGGCTCGGCATCGATCGCGGTGTCGCGATCCTCGGTGGCCCGGGCGCGGGGAAGTCCGCCGCGATACGCGCACTCGCGGCCCAGCATCCGGATGCGCTGCTGGTGTCCGCAGACCCGGAGCAGGCGTGGGATCTCGTTGCCGAACTGGCCGAGCGTGCACCGAGGGCCGGGTCCCTGGTGCTCTGCGACGACATCGACCGACAGCTCGCCGGCCTGCCGCTGGATCATGCGCACGTGATGGCGCAGCGTTGGGAGCAGATTCTTCGCACCGGTTCGGGCGCCACGGTGGTGCTCACTGCTGCGCGCTCGGCGGGGGCGGTGGCTCGACTGGTCGAAGCCCTCCCGTCGAGGGCGCTGTTGCGGATGTCCAGCAGAGTGGAGCACCTGGCGGCAGGTGGCGAGGCCCTGGGGTACGAACGGGACAGGGCCCCGGGGCGTGCACGCATCGGGGATCGGGAGGTGCAATTCGCCTGGGTCGACGATCAGACGGGCCCGACGGTCGTGCACGTTGATTCCCCGGCACAGGCGGGTGACCACTGGGTACCAGAGGCGGTGATCACCGGGATCGTCAGTCCCGGCGCCGATGCCGTGATCACGGCGCTGCAGAATGCGTATCCCTGGTGTGACGTGATCTTCGCGACGAGCGACGTCCAGCGGGCGTCGAAACCGTTGATCGTCGTGGGCGATGCCGATACCTGGCAGCGCTGCTGGGCGGTCTGGCAGCGAGTCCGGATCGAGGGAGAGGTGCTCGTGCGCGCGGAGTGCCCTGTCGAGTTGCGGCAGCTCGCCGGCGTGCGAGAACTGCCTCCGTACGCTCGCACGCACGCAGGGCGAGCGTGGTCGCTCAGAAACGCGCAGGCCCCGCGGCGTGTGATCGTGCCGGCGTTCGCGCCGTCGATCGCGCCGAGATGAGGCGGAACGGTGGGATCAGATCCCGGCGCCGGGGCGAATGACACCCACCGGGCGGCCACCGCCGAGCACGTCGAGCGACAAAGACGCGGACAGCTTCGAGACGTCGGCATCGCTGAGCGCACCGGCACGGGCGAGCAGCGTGGCCGCGACCACCGTCGACGCGCGAGCGGCGCCGTCGAGCATCTTGAGGGCGACTGTGGTCCCGTTGGGAGCGACCATCACCATGAAGCCCTCTGCGCCACCCTTGGCGAAGACACCGAGGGTCTCGATCGCGATCGTGTCCGGGCGCTCCGGACCCTCGATCGTCCAGGGATGCTCGCGGACGGCGCGCACCAGAGAGCCGGCCACACGGTGCAGGGCGAACGGAGAGCGGTCCGATGCGCTGCCGATGCGGTGGATCGCGCGTGCGACACCGGTCAACGTGAGCGCGTACACCGGGGCGCCGCATCCGTCGATCGCCGTGTGCGCGACCTTCTCGCCCGCCAGACGTTCGATGACCTCGCGGATGTGGGCCTGCAGCGGGTGCGCGGGGTCGAGGTAGCCTTCGGTCGGCCAGCCGGTTGCGACACAGGCGCGCAGCATCGACGCGTGCTTGCCGGAACAGTTCATCCGGATGCGAGAGGGCGCGCCGTGCTCGCGAACCATCTCGTCGCGGGTGGCGGTGTCGCTGGGCCACGCCAGAGGGCAGCCGAGGTCGTCCTCGGTGAGGCCACCTGCGGTGAGGATGTCGCGCACGACGGCGGCGTGGCGGTTCGTGCCGGTGTGGCTCGCGGTGGAGATGGCGAGCTGCTCGCCTTCGAGCACCGCGCCGGCGGTGACGCAGGCGACGGCCTGCAGAGGCTTCAGGCTCGAACGGGGGAGCACCAGGGCTTCGGTGTTGCCGTAGCGCGCGACGACCTCTCCGTCCGCCGAGAGCACGACAGCGGCGCCGACATGACGGGACTCGATGAACCCGCTCCGTTCGACGACGGCGAGTTCCACGGCATCCTGAACGGTCAGAGTCTCCATCACGGCTCCAAGCCTAGCTGGCAGACTGTTTCCATGGCTGAGCAGACTTCCCCCCGCCCCCTCGGAGAGCACCACTACGAACTCACCGCCACCTGGACCGGCAACCTCGGCAGCGGCACCTCCGGCTATCGGGACTATCGGCGTGACGTGACCCTCGACGTCGCAGGTAAGCCCGGCATCCTCGCCTCCTCCGACAAGCCGTTCCGGGGCGACACCGCGCGCTGGAATCCGGAGGATCTGCTGCTGGCCTCGCTCTCGGAGTGCCACCTGTTGTCGTATCTGCACGCCTGCGTCACGGCGGGGGTCGTCGTGCTGTCCTACACCGACAGGGCGACGGGCGTGATGCGCGAGAACGGGGCGGGCGGGGGAGCCTTCGTCGAGGTGATGCTGCATCCCGAAGTCGTCGTCGCCGAGGTATCCATGATCGAGGCGGCGGAACGTGCGCATGCACAGGCGAACGAGTGGTGCTTCATCGCGAACTCCGTCAACTTCCCGGTCCGCCACCAGGCGACCGTGACGGCGCCGAGCTGAAAGGTCAGCGGCGCTCGTGCGGCAGGGCCTGTTTGATCTTCTCGATCGCGCCCTGGGCCGGTGCCTCGTTGTACGCTCCGGCGAGCTCCTGACCGGACAGCCCGTGAATCGCGGCCATGATCTGGTCGGTGGCGAGGCGTCGCGCCTTGCCGCTCGTCGCGGGGCCATGCGGTGACAGATCCAGCGGCTGACCGAAACGAACGGTGATCCGCTCGGACATCGAGGGCATCTTCGCTCCGACGGGCATCACCTTGTCGGTGCCGATGAGTCCGACCGGCACCACCGGAGCGCCGGTCTGGAGGGCGAGGAATGCGACGCCGGTGCGGCCCTTGTACAGACGCCCGTCCGTGGATCGGGTTCCCTCGGGATACAGTGCGACGGCAAGACCGTCCTCGAGCAGCTGGCGCTGCAGATCGAGCGCATCCAAGGCCGCTTGCCCCGCACCCCGGCGCACGGGGATCGCGCCGATGGATTCGAAGAACGTCTTGCTCAGGGCGCCCTTGAAGCCGGTGCCCTCGAAGTAGCTCGACTTGGCCAGGAAGTGCACGGGCCGGGGAGCGGCGACCGGAATGGCGATGGAGTCAATGAACGAGAGGTGGTTGCTCGCGAAGATGACCGGTCCCGTCAGCGGGACGTTATCCTTGCCCTCGACCCGAGGCCGGTAGATGAGGCGGGCCAGCGGGCTGATCAGGCTGCGTCCGAGTGCGTAGGTGAACCCTGCGTGTCGCGGTTTCGTCGTCTCTTCGGGCGACTTCTCGGGCTCCACGGACTGCTCAGAGGTCATCAGAGCAGATTACCCCCGCATCCATGCCTGCGTGGGAATGAAGAAACGCGCCGCGCCTCCCAGCGGGGGCAAAGGGGGATGCGAGAAGATGGTGTCTCCCGCCCGCGATCCCGAGGTCTCACTGTGCGCAAGCGTCCGCTCATCGTCCTGTCCACCGTCGCCGCAGCGACCCTCTTGCTGGCCGGCTGCGCCGGTGGCGCCGCCCCGGAGAGCACGAAAACGCCGGAGCCGGAGAGTGCGTGCTCGGTGGACGTCAAGTCCGGAGCCACCTCGGATGCCGTCGTCTTCGACGGTGAGGGAGCCGACCTCAAGGTCACGGTCCCCGCAGACGCGCCGTTCGCCGGCGTCGAGCGGACGGTGGTCACAAAGGGCGACGGTGACGACGTCACCGCCGGAGACCTCGTGTCGGTGCGCTACCAGATCGTCGACGCGTCGACGGGTAACGTCCTCGATTCCTCCGCTCGCGGCGAAGACGGACTCCTGCCGATCCTGTTGGATCCCAGCCAGTCCTCGCTGTTCATCGCGGCTCTGGAGTGCAACCCCCTGGGCTCCCAAATTGCTCTCGCTGTGCCCAGCAGTGCACTCGGCGAGGGCTCGCCCAACATCGTCGTCTCTGCAGAGGCCATCGAAGAGCTTCCGACCGTCGCGACCGGCAAGCCGGTGGAGCCCACTGCGGGCATGCCGACCGTGAAGCTGGACGACGACGGTGCCCCCACCATCACGATTCCCGACGGCGATGCGCCGGCCGAGACCGAGGTCGCGCTGCTCAAGGAAGGCGACGGCCCGGTCGTCGGCGCCGGCGATCTCGTTGTGGTGCAGTACCGCGGCGTGAAGTGGTCGAATGGCGAGGAGTTCGACTCCAGTTGGGGTCGCGACGCGACGCCCACCCAGTTCCAGACGTCGGGTGTGGTGCCCGGCTTCCGGATGGCGCTCGAAGGTCAGAAGGTCGGCTCGCAGGTGGTTGTCGTGATGCCCCCGAAGGACGGCTACGGCGCGAGCGCGGGTCACGAGCTCGAGAAGGAGAGCCTCGTCTTCGTCGTCGACATCCTCGCCACCACCGCGGCTCCGCAGTAGCCAATAGGCTGGCGACATGCGTCGCGTCATCGTCCTCGGGTCCACAGGTTCCATCGGCACCCAGGCGCTGGAGGTCATCCGCGCCAATCCGCGCCGGTTCGAGCTCGTCGGCCTCGCGGCCGGCAGCAACGCCGAGATGCTCGGCGAGCAGGCGGCGCAGTTCCGCGTGGAGGACACCGCACTCGGAGCGGTGGAGGCAGAGCAACTGGTCCGCGACGTCGAGGCGGATGTCGTCCTCAACGCCATCACGGGCTCGATCGGCCTCGGTTCCACGCTCGCCGCGTTGAAAGCCGGGCGCACGCTCGCACTCGCCAACAAGGAATCGCTGATCGTCGGCGGAGAGCTCGTGCTCGCCGCTGCCGCGCCAGGACAGATCGTGCCGGTCGACTCCGAGCATTCTGCCCTCGCGCAGGCGCTGCGCAGCGGCCGCCATGACGAGGTGCGACGCCTCGTCGTCACGGCATCCGGGGGCCCGTTCCGTGGCCGCAGTCGCACGCAGATGGCCGAGGTCACGCCGGGGGAAGCCCTCGCGCATCCGACGTGGGACATGGGCCGCATGGTGACGACCAACTCGGCAACGCTGGTCAACAAGGGACTCGAGGTCATCGAGGCGCATCTGCTGTTCGACATCGCGTACGACGACATCGCCGTGGTGGTGCATCCGCAGTCGATCGTGCACTCGATGGTCGAGTTCATCGACGGTTCGACCATCGCCCAGGCGTCGCCTCCCGACATGCGCCTCCCGATCTCACTCGGACTGGACTGGCCGGATCGCGTCGGGGGAGTGGGCCGCCCGCTGGATTGGACTCAGGCGACGTCCTGGACGTTCGAGCCGCTGGACGACGATGCATTCCCTGCCGTGGCTTTGGCGAAGGCGGTCGGCCGAGCAGGAGCGACGTTCCCGGCCGTCTACAACGCGGCCAACGAGCAGGCGGTCGATGCATTCCATGAGGGGCGTCTGCCGTTCCTCGGAATCGTCGACACGATCGCGAGGGTCGTCGATGCGCACGAGCCGCCGGAGAAGCTCACCGTGGAATCGCTTGCGGACGCCGAAGTCTGGGCGCGGCAGAAGGCCGATCGGCTGATCGCCGCGGCCTGACCTGAGCCGGCTCTAGTCCTCGTCGGAGTACGGTACCGGCCAGCGCGAGGCGGGCGCCGGCCAGCCTGCCGCCCTCAGGGCCCGGCGGGCGAGCTCACGCGCCGAGTACGGGGTGCGCATTCCGCGGATGTCGCGGTAGTCCTGGTGCCCAGGGCCCGCCCAGAGGATCGCATCGCCTTCACCGACGAGTCCGACGGCAGCGACGATCGCGCGCTCCGGCGGCGAGTACTCGTGGATCTCGGCATCCGGTCGAGCGATACGGGCTCCCTCGATCAGGGTGGCCCTGATCGATTCCGGGTTCTCGAATCGGGGATGGTGGTCGGTGACGACGAGGATGTCGCTGCCTTCGACGGCCGTGCGTGCCATGTCGAACCGTTTGCTGGCGTCACGGTCGCCATCAGCGCCGAAGAGCATCAGCACGCGTCCGGGCGTCACCCGGCGCACGGCCGCGAGGGTCTTCTCGAAGGCGTCGGGAGAATGGCCGAAATCGACGAACACGGCCGGTCCACGGTCGCCGGAGACGAGTTGGGTGCGGCCGGGAAGGTAGGCGCGGATGCCGCCGTCGCGCTCCAGCGCCGCGGTGATCCGTTCCCAGGCGTAGCCGCCCTCCAACAGCATCACGATCGCGAGTGCCGCGTTCGCGGCCATGTGCGGGCCGATGACGGGCACCGTGGTGGTGAGCGTGCGGGCGTCGGGGCCGGACATCGTGAATGTCGTGCCGGTGGCGCGTTCCTCGTCGATGACGACCACCCAGTCGGCGCGAGCCGCTGCCTCGGCATCGGCGGCGATCGACGGCGTGCCGACGGTGACCGCCGGGATCTCTGCGCGCTCGACGACGATCGCGCCGGAGGAGGAGTCCAGGCAGATGACGGCGCGGCGGGCGCGATCCGGCAGGAACAGCGGCAGCTTCGCCTCGAAGTACTCCTCCATGTCGGCGTAGTCGTCGAGGTGATCGTGGCTGAGGTTGGTGAAGCCGGCGACATCGAACAGGATGCCGTCGACGCGATGGCGTGACAGCGCCTGGGCGCTGACCTCGACGGCGACCGCCTCGACCTCGCGCTCACGCATCAGGGCGAGCAGCGCGTGCATCTCGGATGCCTCTGGCGTGGTGAGACGCGACACGATGACCTCGCCGGCGATATGCCGCTCGGCCGTCGAGGAGAGGCCGGTGACCACGCCGAGTTGATCGAGAATGCCTTCGAGCAGGTGCGAGACGCTGGTCTTGCCATTCGTTCCGGTCGTCGCGAACAGCAGCGGAAGCGGATCGTCGGCGCCAGTGCCGTACACCCAGGCGCTCAGAGCCCCGAGGATTCCGCGGGGATCGTCGACGACGAGCACCGGACGACCGGACGGCGCGGCGATGGCGGCACCCGCCTCATCGGTGATGACCGCGACCGCGCCCTTCTCCGCAGCGGTGGCGGCGAACTCCGCGCCGTGGCGGTTCACGCCTCGGATCGCGACGAATGCCTCGCCGGGACGGAGATCGGCCGTGGCAAGGGTGATGCCGGTCACGGTGACTCCGCTCGCGTCGCCGCGCACATCGCGGGCGAATCGGGAGGCGAGTTCGGTGAGCTCACGCCGCGGCGGGTTCGCGGGGCGGAGCACAGGGGGCAGGCTCGGTTGTTGTTCAATCGACATGGCGCATCCATGATCTCACGGCGAGCCCGTGAACCCGGCACGTCGCACCGGGTTCACGGGTCCGTTCCGGTCAGACTCGACGACGGAACGCGAGCGTGGCGACGACCAGCGCGGCGATGCCGGCCACGAGTCCGCCGGCACCGAGGATCGTGCCCCAGGCGCTCTGCTCGGGAGCAGGCGTCTGCGAGGCATCTTCTGCCGTGCCGGCGTCGTGCGTGGAGTGATCCGCGGTCGCTGCGGCGACGGTGACGACCGGTGCCGGGGCGTCGAGGCTGTGCGGATCCTCGCCGTCCTCGGCGAGTTGGGTCCATTCGGTGCTGCCTTCGACGCACTGCTGCACGACCGGGAACGCCAGCGATTCCGGGCCGTCCTCTTCGAGACCGACAGACATGCTGACCGCGCCGCGCAGGTCGTGCGGCACCGGCGTGATCGCCGTGTAGGTGACGGCACTGACCAGGCCATCGTCGCCGCGTTCGACGTCGATGCTCCAATCGCCGTCCATGGTGGGTGCGACGGATGCCAGGCCCTCCGGCATCGTGATGCGCAGAGCAGTCGTCGGCGAGTTCTCGCAGCCGTGAGAGAACGAGAAGGTGAGGACGCCGTGGTCACCGGCGACGAGTTCATCGGGACTGACCCCGACGTGGGCGCTCGCGGCGATGGGCGCCGCGAGGATGAGGCCGGCGGTGAGGGCGGCGGTTGCGGTGGCGATGGTGCCGCGGCGGATGGTGCGGGACATGTGTGTTCTCCTGAGTGCTCGATTGCGGGCGCGCCGAAGGCACGCGAACAGCGGAATGAGGTGATGCTCGTGCGGCGGTCAGCCGCGGGAGAGCACAGGAGGGCCGCGTCGGAGCACGACGACCGAGATGCCGGTGTCGGAGATCCGGCGCAGCGTGGAGCGCAGCGCGAGAGGTCTCTTGTGCTCGGAGGGCGCGACGGGGAGCGCGCGACGCAGCGCGGCGTGCACCCATCGGGCGACGCCGCGAAGCATCCGTTCGCCGTGCCAGACGAGGAGGGTCGTGAGGGCTGCGGCGACGATGTGCGCCGCGAGCATCGCCGCATCGGGTGCCACGGACGGCGCGATCGGTCCCAGGGCCGACAGGTCCAGGTGATGGCTGTGGCCGCCGCCGACACCGACGTCGGTGTCGCTCGGGGTGCCGAGGAGCAGGAAGACGAGGTGGAACACCGCCTGCGCGACCAGGACGGTCGTCGCCACGCGGATTCGCCGCTGTGTCGGTCCGATCAGGGCGGCGGCGAGCGGGGTGAGAAACGCGGAGAGCGCGATCACCAGAAGCGGATGCGGGGCCACGCCGCCGCCGAGGGTGTGCGACACCGCAGCGAGGAGCGTGGCGACGGTGGATGCCGAGGCTGCGCGCAGGAGTCGCAGCTGGCGGGGAGTCACCTCACCAGCCTACGGGGATCGGATGCGCGTCTCGGCACGGTGCCGGGCGGATTCCTAGGGATCGGGCAGTAGCGTGGGCACGTGGAAATCCTGCTGTATGTGGGCGGCATCCTGTTCATGCTGCTCGGGCTCGGTCTGTCGATCGGTCTGCACGAGGTCGGCCATCTCGTCCCGGCCAAGCTGTTCGGCGTGCGCGTCGGGCAGTACATGATCGGATTCGGGCCGCGCATCTGGTCGAAGCGATTCGGCGAGACCGAGTACGGCTTCAAGCTCCTGCCGCTGGGTGGTTTCATCTCGATGTCGGGGATGTATCCGGCGTCGAAGGATGCCGGTCCTGCGCGCGGATTGTTCCGGACGCTCGTCCAGGACGCCCGCTCGGCCAACGACGAGACGATCGCGGAGGGCGCCGAAGATCGGGTGTTCTACCGGCTTCCGGTATGGAAGCGCGTCATCGTCATGCTCGGCGGCCCGCTGATGAACCTGATCCTGGCGGTGCTCATCTTCACGGTGCTCGCTTCGGGTATCGGCCTGCAGCAGGGGACGACCACGATCGCCTCGGTCACCGAATGCGTACTGCCGGCGGGGTCGACACAGGAGGAATGCCGGGCGGATGACCCGGCATCGCCGGCCGCCGACGGCGGGATCCTTCCCGGCGACGTTCTGGTCTCGATCGACGGGAAGCCGGTTTCCACCTTCGCCGAGGCGACCGCCATCGTGCAGGCAGCGCCGGGGGAGCCACTGACCGTCATCGTTCGACGTGACGGCGCCGAAGAGAAGCTGACGATCACCCCGATCGCGGCCGAGCGGAAGATCACCGACGCCAGCGGCCAGCCCGTTCTCGACGAGAACGGTGAAGAGGTCGTCCGCGAGGTCGGCTACGTGGGCATGGGCTCGCAGATGGGGCTGATTCCGCAGCCGTTGCTGGTGGGGCCGCAGCTCACCATGGACAATGTCGCCCGCGTCGCCACTCTGGTGGCGACGTTGCCGGTGCGTCTCTGGGACGTCGGAGCGTCGCTCATCACCGGGAGCGAGCGCGACCCGAACGGCCCTCTCAGCGTGGTCGGCGTCGGACGTCTCGCCGGGGAAGTGGCCGCCACTGAGGCGCCCGTTCTCAACCGCTTCGCCACGCTCCTGAGCCTGCTCGGCTCGCTCAACATCGCGCTGTTCGTGTTCAACCTCATCCCGCTGCTGCCACTGGACGGCGGACACGTCGTGGTGGCGCTGTGGGAGGGCGTGCGCCGAGTGTGGGCGAAGCTGTTCCGTCGTCCGCCTCCCGCTCCGGTGGATGCGACCAGACTCGTCCCGTTGACCGTGGTGGTCGCGACCCTGCTGATCGGCATGGGCGCGCTGCTGCTGGTCGCCGACGTGTTCAAGCCCATCAGCATCCTGCAGTAGCGGGAGCGTCTCGTGTCGTCGCTGCGCTCCTCGCTCAACGACCGAAAAGGTTCAGGTCAGGGCGTGCGACACCAGACGCCCCAGGGTGCGGATGCCGTCGCGCGACAGGATCGACTCGAGGTGTCCCTGCACGGAGGCGAAGCCCTCTCCTCGGAGCGCGTACACGTCTCCGGACGCTGGATCGGCTGAGACATCCGCTCCGTTGATCGACGTCGTTCCCGGCGTCGCCCTGGCGGTGAAGGTGTTGTAGAAGCCGATCGACGCGTCCTCGCCGAAGACCGGGACGGACTTCTGCAGGCCCTGGTGCGGCGCGTCCAGCGGGGTGAGCGCGATACCGAGCCGATCAGCGAGGATCTGGTGGCTCAGGCACACGGCCAGCAGCGGTGCGTCGCGATCGAGGCGTCTGGCGACCACCTCCCGCATCCGCGCGATCCGGGGATTGGCGTCGTCGCGGGGGTCGCCGGGCCCTGGGCCGGCGACGACGAGGTCAGCGGCATCCAGATCCTGATCGCGGACCTCGCTCCAGGCGGCGATCGTGACGTCCAGACCGAGGTGACGAAGCTGATGCGCGAGCATCGTCGTGAACCTGTCCTCGGCATCGACCACGAGCGCCGTGCGGCCCGTGAAGGGGCCGGGTGCTCCGTCGTCCTGCGGGTTCAGCCAGAATTCCGCGAGCCGGCTGTTGCGCGAGGCGAGCAGCTCGGCGATCGCCGGGTCGTCCGCGAGCGCGTGTTCTTCGGCCGGAGCATCCGCATCACTGCGCGCCTCGGCCACGCGATCACGGTCGATCGCTCCGATGGCGCCCAGGACGCCGGCGGCCTTGCCGTGAGTCTCGCTGACCTCACCGTGGGGGTCGGAGTGGCGCACCAGCGTCGCGCCGACCGGAACGCGCAGGGTGCCGTTCTGCAGATAGACGGTGCGGATCAGGATCGGCGCGTCGAGGTCGTGCCCGCCATCCGCATTCGGCGTGAACAGCGCAGCGACCCCGGAATAGTAGCCGCGGGGCGCGCGCTCGTGGCGGCGGATCACCGCGCACGCGTTCTGCATGGGCGACCCGGTCACAGTCGGGGCGAACATCGTCTCGCGGAGGATGTCGCGCGGATCGAGGCGGCTGCGTCCGCGGAGCATGTACTCGGTGTGCGTGAGTCGCGACATCTCCTTCAGGTGCGGCCCCGTGATGCGGCCGCCATCCGAGCAGACGGCGCTCATCATCTTCAGTTCCTCGTCGACGACCATGAAGAGCTCCTCTGTCTCCTTCGTCGAAGAGAGGAAATCGATGAGCGTCTCTTTGGTGGCGCCGCCCGCCGGGTGGCGGAAGGTTCCGGAGATCGGGTTCATGGTGACGATGCCTTCGCGAGCGACGACGTGCGCTTCCGGGCTGGCGCCGACGGCGATGTGGCCCGGTGTGACGACGAGGAACGTCCAGTACGCGCCGCGCTCGTGCGCGAGGAGCGCTCGGAACCAGGTGAGGGCGGCGGTGCGGTCGTCGGCATCGATCCGCGCGGTGAAGTCTCGGCGGATCACGAAGTTCGCGCCTTCGCCCCGGCCGATCTCGTCGGCGATGACGCGTTCGACGATCGTGGCGTAGTCGTCATCGCTGATGTCGAAGCCGGCGTCCTGCAGCGGGATCGGCGCTTCCGGGAGTTCGCCGAGGAGATCGGCGGTCGGCAGGGCCAGGTGCTCGTCGACGATCAGGCACCGCAGGGGTGCTGCGTCATCCTGCGCGACGAAACCACGCTCGCGCACCTGCCGGTACGGGACCATGGCGAAGATCTCGCGGGGAGTGCCGTCGATGGTGAGCGGGATGTCGGCGAGGAGGTCGACGTCCAAGACTTCACCGGTGAGCAGCTCGACGGTGTCGGCGCCGTCGCGCGCGATGAGCACGAAGGATGCCGCCGGATCTGCGGTGAGCTCGGCGAGGCGTGAGAGGGTCATCGATGTCTCCTGTGCGGTGCTCCGGCTCGGCCCAACGAAAAGACCGCCCCGGAGGCGGTCTGGATTCGTGGGAACGCGAACACACCGCCTAGGAGGCGGGCCACCAGGTGACGTTCGCGAGCATGGGCCGAAACTACCACACGAGCGGTACCCGGCTCGGCCGAATGACGGGTCAGGTCACATGGGCGGCTTCCAGCCCGCGCGCATGCGGGCGGCGTAGGCTTGGGGTGTGCCAGCAGTGAACCTTGGGATGCCGAAGATCCCCGAAGTCCTCGCCCCTCGCCGCAAGACCCGTCAGATCAAGGTCGGCAAGGTGCTCGTCGGGGGCAATGCCCCGGTCAGCGTGCAGTCGATGACGACGACGAAGACCACCGACATCAACGGCACTCTGCAGCAGATCGCCGAGCTCACGGCATCCGGATGCGAGATCGTGCGCGTCGCCGTGCCGCACCAGGATGACGCGGATGCTCTGAAGATCATCGCGATGAAGAGCCAGATCCCGGTGATCGCCGACATCCACTTCCAGCCTCGCTACATCTACACGGCGATCGACGCCGGCTGCGGCGCGGTGCGCGTGAACCCCGGAAACATCCGCGAGTTCGACGGCAACGTGGGCAAGATCGCCGAGGCCGCGAAGGCTGCCGGTGTCTCTCTGCGCATCGGCGTCAACGCCGGTTCCCTCGACAGGCGAATCCTGCAGAAGCACGGCAAGGCGACGGCAGAGGCTCTCGTCGAGAGTGCCGTCTGGGAGGCGTCGCTCTTCGAAGAGCACGACTTCCACGATTTCAAGATCTCGGTCAAGCACAACGATCCGATCGTGATGGTCAAGGCCTACCGCCTGCTCTCCGAGCGCGGCGACTGGCCCCTGCACCTCGGTGTCACCGAGGCGGGCCCCGCTTTCCAGGGCACCATCAAGAGCGCCACTGCGTTCGGCATCCTGCTCTCCGAGGGGATCGGGGACACGATCCGCGTCTCGCTGTCGGCGCCGCCGGTCGAAGAGGTCAAGGTCGGTCATCAGATCCTGCAGTCCCTGAACCTGCGCGAGCGCAAGCTCGAGATCGTTTCGTGCCCGTCATGCGGTCGCGCACAGGTCGATGTCTACACACTCGCGGAAGATGTCACCGAGGGCCTCAAGGACATGACCGTGCCGCTCCGCGTCGCCGTGATGGGTTGCGTCGTGAACGGTCCGGGTGAGGCGCGCGAAGCCGACCTCGGCGTCGCATCCGGCAACGGCAAGGGACAGATCTTCGTGAAGGGCGAGGTCATCAAGACCGTGCCGGAAGCGGAGATCGTCGCGACGCTCATCGAAGAGGCGAATCGCATCGCAGCCGAGATGGGGCCTGGTTCTCCGCTCGGCTCCGCTCAGGTCATCACAGTCTGACCTTCACGCTCGCCAGTTTCACCATCCCGCCGAACCACTGAGCGGAGTAGCGTACCGGTTAGCGGAATCTTTCCGGGAGGTGCAATGCGCGGTGCAGCGACTCGTATCGCCATCGTGACCGGCGCCATCACCGCGTTCTTGCTCGCGGGCTGCGCGCCGATGCCGTCTGATGAGCCGTCGTCACCCGCATCGGTGGAGGCGAGCGATCCTGCTCCTTCTGAGCCCGTAGCCCCGGCCGTCGAGCCGTCTGCGGATGACGACGCGCCGATCACGGGTGTCTACATGGACTACCGAGACGGGGTGATCGAAGCGACCCCCGGCACCAAAGTGCTCTTCTTCCATGCGACGTGGTGCCCGCAGTGCCGTGCGCTCGATGAGCAGCTCAGGAACGAGGGCTCACCCGACGGTGTGACCGTGTTCAAGGTCGACTACGACGATCGGGTGGATCTGCGTCAACAGTACGGCGTCACGCTGCAGACGACGGTCGTGTACGTCGGAGACGATGGGGAGAAGCTGTCCAGCGCCGTGTTGTATGACGAGCCATCCATCGAATCACTGCTTGCTGCGGCGCCCTGACGTTCGATGACCGCGTCCCTGTTGCTGAGCCTGGCCGCCGGAGTGCTGACGGCCGCCGCACCATGTGTGCTGCCTCTGCTGCCGATCATCATCGGCGGAGCGGCCGTCGGAGACGAGAAGCGCAGCAGGCTGCGTCCGTACACGATCGCCGCCTCCCTGGCCGTGAGTGTCATCGTGTTCACCCTCGCGTTGAAGGCGACGACCGCGCTGCTCGGCATCCCGCCGTCCGTCTGGCAGATCATCTCGGGAACGATCATCATCCTGCTCGGCGTGGATCTACTCTTTCCGGTGCTTTGGGACCGGCTCTCCGCGCGATTGCGCCTCCAGCAGCGCAGCGGCGAAATGCTCGAGAGCTCGCAATCACGGCGGGGGATCGCGGGCGACGTGCTCACCGGAGCAGCACTCGGTCCCGTCTTCTCGAGTTGCAGCCCCACGTACGCGCTCATCGTCGCCGCGGTGCTGCCGGTTTCGTTCGCCGAGGGCTTGGTCTACGTGGTCGCCTACGCGGTGGGGCTGGCCGGCACCCTGCTTCTGGTGGGCCTGCTGGGCCGGCGCATGGTGCGTCGGCTCGGTTGGCTGGCCGATCCCCGCGGATGGTTCCGTCGGGTGATCGGCGTGTTGTTCGTTATCGTGGGAATCGCCGTGATCGCGGGGCTCGACAAGGCTCTGCAGACACTGATCCTGGATCTGGGCTGGTATGCCCCGATCGAACAGCTCGAGCACTGGATCGGCGGCGGTTGACCACGAGTGGAGCAAGGATCCGATGACGCAGAGCAGTGCCGTGCCCGATACGATCGTGACCTTCGCCGCGGGAGAGCTGCGAGGCGAGGCGCAGGTCGTCCTCACCGAAAGTCGTCCGGATGGCGCGGTGATCATCGTGGATGCGACGCCTTTCCACCCCGTCGATCACACCTGGCCCGATCAGCCGGGGGATACGGGTGCGCTGGTCGGCGACGCGGGTCGAGTGTCCGTCACCGAGACGGAGATGGCCGCGCGCAGCGATGAAGGCGAGTTCGCCGTCGGTGCGGAGATCCCGATCAAACGGGGGAGCGAGGGATGGAGCTGGTTCGTCGCGCATCGTATCGAGCCGACGGATGCTCCGGCATGGCTCGCCGTGGGATCGACGGTCGTTGCGGAAGTGGATGCTGCGCGTCGCGCTGCGCTCAGTCGCGGACACACGGCCTGCCATCTGGCGTCGCTCGCCTTGGATCTGGCCGTCGCTGATCTGTGGCGGAAGGACCCGGGCGTCGACGCGCTGGGCTCTCCCGATTTCGAGGGTCGAGCGAATCAGTCCAGCCGCATTGGCGATGATGGCAGCGTCGACGAGTATCGGCTCGGCAAGAGCCTGCGCAGGGCCGGATTCGATACGGAGACGTTCGCGGCGACACTGGTCGAGCGCGAGGAGCGCATCAACGCACAGCTCGCCGTGTGGGTGGCATCCGCGGCCCGCAGCCGGATCGAGGTCGATGGCCCGACCATCGTGGATCGTCGCCGGTGGCATTGCGATCTTCCCGAGGGTGAGGCTGTGATTCTGTGCGGCGGAACGCACGTAGCCTCGCTCGCGGAGTTCTCGGCCATCTCGGTGTCGCTGGATCTCAGCGATCCGCAGATGCTGGTGATGACGACGACAGCTGTGCCTGCGGCGTGAGCTCGTCCTTCGACAGGGTCATGATTTCACCGAGCTTCGCCCCGAGGCCGGCGGCGAGGACGTGTGCCTGCGCGAGCGGGATCCAGCGGCAGGTCCACGTCTGAGCCGGACCTCCGCCCTCCGGATCGGTCTCTCCGGCAACCCATGAAGCGCGAACGTCTGCCTCATCGACGCGCATCAGGAAGAAGTGTCTCCGGGCGATCTCAGACCGTGTCGGGGCGAGGTCGTAGTCCGCTGACCCGAGTGGACGAACGACGCTCCCTCGCAGTCCGGTCTCCTCGAAGAGCTCTCGCACGGCCGCATCGCCCGCTGACTCTCCGACTCGGACCGTGCCAGCAGGAACCTGCACGCCGGTCACGGTGAGCGGTAGGTCGTCGTGGGTGAACACCAGGAGGTGGTCGTCGGCCACGACGTAGCAGACCGCCTTCTCGATGATCGCTCTGCCCGGAGTCGAACGACCCCGGGTCGCGTTACCCAGTATCCGTATGACGCCGGGCTGCAAGGGAAGATCTGCCAGTGCGGATCGCTCGAACCAGCCGACTTCGACGAGTTCGTCTTCCTCGAGGATCAGCTCAGCACGAGCAGGGAGTTCGCACTCGAATGCGATCGTGGTGTATCCGACGCGGTCGCCGTTGGGATAGTCGATGATCAGGTCGGCCCCGCCGAACGCGCCGACGAGGTCGCCGACAACCGGCTCGACGCCGAGTTCTTCGAGGACCTCGCGAGCGACGGCATCCTCCGGGTTCTCCCCAGGCTCGATGCCACCGCCGATCGGGCCCCAGAGCTTCGACCCGTGCGACCGTGCCAGCAGGAACCGGTCGCCGTCACGGATGACGGCGGTGACAGCGGGGAGAAGCAGCAGATCATGGCCGATGTGCGCGCGGAGCTTGTCGACGTATGGAGACTTCGGCATGAATGCGAGCCTACGTCGCCCGCCTCAGTGCTCAGCGGACGGCGGCCTTCGTCTTCGATTTCCCGCGGGACAGGGGGAACCTCATGTCGAGGTGCGGCTCGAGATAGATCCGGCGGATCGCGACCAGGATGATGTAGCCCCCGATCCAGTAGGAGAGGAACAGCACCAGTCCGTACGAGAAGGTGAAGCTCACGAAGGTGAGGACGACGCCGATCCCGATGTACAGCCATCGCCACGCGCTGCTGATCCGGTCTCGTGCCGCCTGCTGTTCGACTGTGCGGTCCTCCAATGAATCGACGCGGTTGCTCAGATCAGCGTCGTCGATCACGGTGAACAGCTCTCGCACTGAGACGTGCAGCGCTTCGGCGACAAGGGACAGCGTTTCCAGGCTCGCGTCTTGTCCTGCTTCCAGCCGCTGAACGGTGCGGAGGCCGACGCCGCTCTCGTTCGCGAGCCGTTCCTGCGTCCAGCCCTGCGTCTGGCGGAGTTCGATGATTCGTGTCGTGTTCATGGAAATCATGCTCGTTCAGCTCCTGCCGCCATGGCCACGTCATCGACCCGCCACTGTGCCGTCACTTTGCCGCCAGTCACCCGCCAGTCACCCGCCAGTCAACGAGGCAGGTCACCAGGACCATCTTTCGGGAGGGCGAACTCCACTTCTCCGCGCGCGATGTCGGCGCGCACCAGTCGCAGTGAGATCGCATCGCCGGGCGCTGCGCCTGCGGGGACCGGAGCGGATGCCGTCACCACAGGGTCCGCGATCTGGATCGTCGCTCGATCCTCCCGCAGCTCGATCACCGTCGCTTGGATCACGGACCCGACCAAGGGCGTCAGCAGCGCGGCTTCGACGCAGTTGATCGTCGCGTTGTTCAGCTGCGACACGCGCTGCCCGGATGCCTGCATCAGGGCGGGCAGCTCGTCGAGCGACTCCCGTGCCCAGTCGGGGACATCTTTCCCGTTCGAGACGGCGAGGCAGATCGTCAGTACCCAGCGGTCGACGAGACGCCGCAGCGGTGCCGTGGCGTGCGCATAGGGGGCGGCGATCGCGGCTTGCTCGGCATCCGTCGGCGATGTGCCGTCGAACGGCAGATATCCGGCACCGCGGAACAGCATGGCGGCCGCTTCGAGCACCGACAGGGTCATCGGATCGTTCCGGTCCAGTGCGCGGAGGTACTCGCCGTAGGTGCCCGTGGTCCATGGGCGACCGAGCGCCTCGGTCTGTCGGCGGAAGGATTCGAACGATTTCTCATCGGGTTCTGGCATCGTGCGCAGGATTCCGACGCCGGCTTCCAGCATCAGAGAGGCTGCGGCCATCCCGGTCATCAGCGAGAGCTGGGCGTTCCACTCCTCGACCGGCAGCGGGCGGCGCCGTTCGATGGCGTATCGGCCGGCAGGGTCCCGAACGACCTCGTCGTCCGGAAGATTCAGGCTCGCGCCACCGCGCAGACGTTCCTGCTCCAGGCGCAGCGCACCGATTTCCGGGAGGAGCGAGGCCGGCCCCTCTTCGCCGCGGTCCAGCGATTGCTGGGTGGAGACGTAGTCCAGCTGCACGCGTGAGCGGATGAGTGCGCGCTCGAGCCGGAAATCGGTGACGACGCCGGCACTGTCGAGCTCGAACGTCCATACCAGCGCGGGTCGGTCGGCTTCGGGCAGCAGGGAGATCCGGTCCTCGCTGAGGACGGGCGGATGCAGGGGGATCCTGCCGTCCGCGGCGTACAGCGTCTGGCCGCGCCGGCGTGCTTCGGTATCCACCCCTCCGCCCGGCGTGATGAAGCCGGGCACGTCTGCGATCGCGTACATCACGGTGTAGCCGGAGCCGTGGCGCTCGAGGTGAAACGCCTGATCCAGATCGCGCGCGCCCAGGGGATCGAGGGTTGCGAAGGGGATGTCGCGCAAGTCGAGTTCCGGTATCGGTGCCGTCGCGGCTTCGGCCTCAGCGAGAACGGATGCCGGGAACTCCACAGGCGCATCCAGCGACTCGCGCAGCGTCGCGAGCGCCGCCGCCAGCTCGGTCTGTGCGGCGGAGGGAGCGACATGTGATCGGCGTTGAGGCATGAAACCCACACTATGTGCCCCGACGATATGCCCTGGCGAAGCGCGCGAATGCGCGACTCGGCGTCAGAAGGGTGGTGGGGTGTCGTCTTCGGTGAAGGTGACGGTGTTCTGGGGTGGGGGTCGGTCGAGGTAGACCTTGCCGGTAGGGCTGGTCCAGGCGTAGACCCCGGTGTCGAGTTGTTCGACGTGCCACGGGGTGTGGTGTTTGAGGACGTGGTGTCGGCGGCAGAGGTCGCCGAGATTCTCTAAGGTGGTCGCGCCGCCGAGGGCGGCGTCTTGATGATGGTCGATGTCGCAGTCTCGGGCGGGGAGTCCGCAGGTCGGGAATCGGCAGCGTTGATCGCGTGCTTTCAGGTGCCGCGTCAGGTGCGCACTGGGCCGGTAGCGGTCCACGGCGAGGAGGTTCCCGGTGATCGGGTGGGTGAGGATGCGATCCCACCCGGATGCCGCCCCGGCAAGTTCTTTCGCGGTGGCGGTGTCGATCGGGACCCGCCCGTCCAACTCCGCCGGGGTGGTCCCGGTGCCGATCAGTGTCGTGACGGGGACGGTCACGGATACGTGGGCGGTGATGGTGGCGAGGAGCCCGTCGGGGGTGTCGTGACCGGCGGGTGCCCCGGTGAGGAGGAGGTCGAGGGCGAGGTCGCTGCGGAGTTGATCGATCGTGCGTGGATCGGCGGCATCCTCGTTGTCGCCGCCGGGAGCACCCTGCACGCCTTTCGCCATGCCGGTGATCCGGTCGAACGCGCCGTGCACGAGCGCGGCCGGGCCAACCAGCCCGAACTCCGCCTGCCCATCCGCCCGGTCTTTCATCCACGCGCCGCGCCGGTCGCGGGCATCCTGGTGGCGCTCATCGATCGACCGCGGTTGGAAGCGTTCGGCGACCCGGCGGGCCATCCGGGCCACCCGGTTCGGGGACTCCGTCTCCGCGAACCCGAACATCTGCTCCGCATACGCATCCCGATCCGCAGCATCGTCCAGGTGTGCGCCGGCGTCGATGATCACTCGGGCGTGTGAGGCACTGATCCGCCCCGCACCCTGCGCCTGCCACACCGACGGGAACTGCTCCACCAGAAACGAGGCTTCCGCCATCCGCCGTTGCACCGTCCGGTCGCTGACCCGCAACGCCGCACCCATCTCCGCCGCGACCGTCCGCAACGCCATGTCCCCGAAATCCTCATGCCCGCCCTGCTGGGCGACGTCGAGCGCGAACCGCGACCCGAGAGCGAGAAGACCATCCCGCGCCGCCTGCAGGCTGCTGATCGTGCGCTCGATCTCGACGACAGAATCAGTGAGCGCGCCCAGCGTCGCCACCTGCTCCACTGTCGCATCCATCAACGCCGTCATAACCCCAGTACACCAGGGGCCACCGACATTCCAACCCCAGATCAGCGCCAGGAAATAGCTCATTAGACCACGGCTGTATAACGACCCGAATTCGACGAGAACGAGTGTTCCGGAACCGCGTTTCGACGCGCTGCAGTCCGTCTTGCGAGACCGTCACCCGTCGCCCGTCACCCGTCTCACCGTCTCGCATTGCGCGTCGGCCACACGAGTTGGTCATAACGATCGTCTGTGGCGCGATCGAGAGGCACGGGCACGGCTGCGGCTCGATAGCGCCTGGGATTCACGCGGGACCGATCGACTTGGCGCGCACCGGACCGTTCGCGCCGGCCTTCGTCTTGTGCCTGTACGGCATCAGGGAGAGTCCGTCGGATAGTACGGCTAGCGAGCCTCGTCAGCCCAGGCCGGCCAGGAGTCGCGACGGGCATCAAGATCGATGCCGCGAAGACGGATCAAGCAGACACGGCCCGCCGATCTCGTCACCGCCCAGAGACTGTGAGAGCGACCATTTGCGCGCGTGGAGATCCAGTCCAGCACCTCGGAGATGTCGGTCTCCGAGAGCTCCCATTCCTCTTTTGTGCCAGCATCATCAGCCCAGAAATACACACGGTAGCTCGGATCGTCGACTTGAGACGTCTGGTCCCTTGGGTCGGTCGGACGCGCTCGCATGCAGCGACTCTAACTTGACTAGGGCGAGCGGTTAACGGCATCCAGGAAAAACACTCACTGAGATAGAGAATGTGAGTTCCCGAACGGCGATTCAACTTACGCCCCGCGGCGCGTCCGTTTGAGGACCATTTGAGATCGCCGTACCCAGATCAGGCCGAAGCCGGGCGCGTGCGCGCTCGTACGTGCATCCGCTCCCCGTGCTTGCCGAACAAACTGAGGATCTCGACGGGTCCTGCGCCGGTCGAGCCGAACCAGTGCAGGTTCTTGGTGTCGAACTCCGCGACTTCACCGGGGCCCATCACGACGTCGTGGTCACCGAGGATGAGTCGGAGCCGACCGTCCAAGACGTAGATCCACTCGTAGCCGGTGTGCGTGCGAAGCACCGGTTGCCGGTCCGTTGCGGGGATGGTGATCTTGAACGCCTGCGGTTCGCCCTTCGAAGCAGACAATCGAGTGAGAGTTCTTCCGTCCGCTCGCGTCGCTCGCGGCGTCACGCGAGGATCATCGACGCGAGGGGAGCGGACGATCTCGTCGAACGGCACCGACAGGGCTGCGACGACCGGAAGCAGGAGCTCAAGGCTCGGTCGGCGCTGGCCTGATTCGAGACGGGAGAGTGTGCTCTTGGAGATGCCGGTCTCCACCGCCAGTTCCTCGAGCGTCATGCCTCTCTTCTGGCGCGCCTGGCGAAGCCTCGGAGCGACTTGGCTGAGTTCGGTCTCGATGCGTTGCGTCGTGCTCACCCGTCGAGCAAAGCACGCCGTTCCACTTTCGGCAACAGGATTCCCGACTTCAGGGTGAGCGCGGCCAGTCTGGCCGTATGAACACAAACGATCGCCACGACGTCATCATCATCGGGGGCGGAGCGGCTGGCCTCAGCGCGGGACTCGTGCTCGCCAGAGCGCAGGTGGATGTGCTGTTGATCGACGGCGGGAAACAGCGGAATGCGCCGGCGCCTCACATGCACGGCTTCGTCTCTCGCGACGGCCTCTCGCCCGCCGAGTTTCTCGCGGCGGGCGGTGACGAACTGGCACGGTACGGCGCATCCGTTCGCCATGCCGACGTGACGAGGATCGATCGTGAAAGCGACGGGACCTTCGTCGTTTCGACAGAGACGCGTAGCGAGAAAACGCGGGCGATCATGATCGCCACGGGTCTCGTCGATGAGCTGCCCGACCTCCCCGGGGTGCGTGAGCGGTGGGGCACCCTCGTGCATCACTGCCCGTACTGCCACGGCCATGAGGTCCTGGGGCGGAATATCGCCGTCGTCGGCGGGGTTATCCGCGAGATGTCCATCAAGCAGGCGGCGTTGCTGCGCAGTTACAGCGACCGCGTCTCGTTCATCACGAACGGAATCGAACTCTCCGAGACGGAGCGGCATCGACTCGCATCGTTCGGCGTGCAGGTGGTGGACGGAACCGTGTCTCATCTGCCGGGTGATGATGGGGGCTTGGATGGGATCGCCCTCACCGATGGTGAGGTCGTCGACTGTGACGCGGTGTTCATCGCACCGCGTCAACGCCCACGCGACGGACTCCTGCGAACCCTCGGCTGCGACGTCGACGACACCAGTGGACTCATCCGCACGGACGGCTTCGGCCACACCAGCGTCCCCGGCATCTGGGCTGCGGGCAACGTCGTCACCCCCACAGCTCAGGTCATCACCGCAGCGGGTGCCGGAAGCGCCGCCGCCATCGCCATCAACGGATGGCTTCTGCAACTGAATCTCGACGCCGCCGCCGCGGCGTGAACTCCGACAACCACCGAAAGGCCCCCATGTCCCAGTCTGCCCCCACCGAGATCGCGCCCCCGGTCGACGCCCCACGCCCGCCGTCCGTGCATGTACGGGCGATCATCACCTGGCTCGCCATCTTCCCGCTCGTCACCCTCGGCTTCTTCGCCATCGCGCCCTTCGCCGAGGGGTGGCACCCCGTGCTCCGCGCGTTCGTCCTGACGATCGTCGTCGTTCCGCTGGCCGTCTATCTCGTCGTGCCGCAGCTCATGCGCGCGTATGGCGCGCTGGTCCGCCGGGCACGCCGCTGACCGCCGGCTGAAGGCCGACGACCGCAGACCGAGGCCGCCGGCCGAAGACCGGTCATCCACCCCGCAACCCGCCGAGCCGCGTTAGCGTTGACGCATGACCACAGCATCCAAAGCTCAGGCCCTTGTCGGACTCTATGAGGCACCAGAGATCCTCCGTGTCATCAACGTGTGGGATGTCGTGTCGGCGCGAGCCGTCGCCGGCCTTCCCGAGACCACGGCGATCGCCACGGCGGGCCACGGAATCGCCGCGACCTTCGGATACGCCGACGGCAGCATTCCGCGCGACATCATGCTCGACATGGTCGGCCGTATCGCTGCGGCCGTGGAGTTCCCGGTGACGGCCGACCTCGACGACGGCTACGGTGACGCGGGGGAGACCACACGCCTGGCGATCGCCGCAGGAGTCGTCGGTGCGAACATCGAGGATCGCCTCAAGCCGCTGGACGAATCCGTGGCGAACGTCGAAGCGGTCGTCAAGGCAGCAGAGGCCGAGGGTGTTCCCTTCGTGCTCAACGCCCGCACCGACGCCTTCGTCCGCGCGGGGCATCGCCCGATCGAGGAGAGCATCGCCGACGCGATCCAGCGCGGACGTGCCTACCTCGACGCCGGTGCGACCTGCATCTTCGTGCCGGGTCTGCTCGACGCGAACGTGACCCGCCAGCTCGTCGACGGCATCGGGGAGCGAAAGATCAGCGTGATCGGAGTCCCCGGCGCTCTCGCTGCATCCGCGTACGAAACGCTCGGAGTGGCGCGGATCTCGTTCGGTCCGCTTCCGCAACGCGTCGCCCTGACCGCTCTTCAGGACTTGGCCTCGAGCCTGTACGCAGGCGGCGTCGTGCCCACAGGGCTCCCCGCGCTCAACTGAGCTACGGCTGCTCCGCACTCAACGAGGACGGGTGCCACGGGTCACTAGACTTGGCCCGTGGTCACTCGTCTTTCGAACTTCTTCCTCCGTACGCTCCGCGAAGATCCCGCCGACGCGGAGGTCACCAGCCACCGTCTGCTCGTGCGCGCCGGCTACATCCGTCGCGCCGCGCCCGGCGTCTTCACGTGGCTTCCGCTGGGGCTGAAGGTCAAGGCGAAGATCGAGAGCATCGTCCGTGATGAGATGGCGAATGCCGGTGCGCAGGAAGTGCATTTTCCCGCGCTGCTGCCCCGCGATCCCTACGAACAGTCCGGCCGGTGGGAGTCCTACGGCGACGGCATCTTCCGTCTGCAGGACCGCAAGGGCGCCGACTACCTGCTCGCGCCGACCCACGAGGAGATGTTCACCCTCCTGGTGAAGGACCTCTACTCCTCCTACAAGGATCTGCCGCTGACGATCTATCAGATCCAGGACAAGTACCGCGACGAGGCGCGCCCCCGCGCCGGTCTGCTGCGCGGGCGCGAATTCACGATGAAGGATGCCTACTCGTTCGATGCATCGGATGCCGGGCTCGAGGTCAGCTACCAGTCTCAGCGCGATGCCTACGAGCGGATCTTCCAGCGGCTCGGCCTCGAATACGTGATCGTCGCGGCCGACAACGGTCTGATGGGCGGCGCGCGCAGCGAGGAGTTCCTGCACCCGACTCCCGTCGGTGAAGACACCTTCGTGCGTTCTGCCGGCGGCTACGCCGCCAACGTCGAGGCCTTCACGACAGCCGTGCCTGACGCGATCGCCTTCGACGCGGATGCCGCGCCGGTGATCTTCGACTCCCCGAACACTCCCACGATCGACACCCTGGTCGCGCACTGCAACGCGAACCTCGAGGGGGAGTACACCGCGGCAGACACGCTGAAGAATGTCGTGCTCGCCCTCACCCATGTCGACGGCACGCGTGAGCTGGTGATCGTCGGTATCCCCGGCGACCGAGAGGTCGACGAGAAGCGAGCCGAGGTCGCCTTCGCTCCCGCAGAGGTCTCCACCGCCAACGAAGACGATTTCGAGAACAACCCGCTCCTGGTCAAGGGCTACATCGGTCCGTGGTCGCTGACCGGCGCCGTGCTCGGCGAGGAGTCCGCCACCGGAATCCGCTACCTCGTGGACCCCCGCGTCTCCGAGGGGACGAGCTGGATCACCGGCGCGAACATGGACGAGAAGCACGCGCACTCGGTCATCGCCGGCCGCGATTTCGTCGCCGACGGCATCATCGAGATCGCGAACGTCCGCGCCGGCGACCCGGCCCCCGACGGATCGGGTCCGGTCGAGCTCGCCCGTGGCATGGAGATCGGCCACGTCTTCCAGCTCGGACGCTTCTTCGCCGAGACGCTGGGCCTGAAGGTCCTGAACGAGAACGGCAAGCTGGTCACCGTCACGATGGGTTCGTACGGAATTGGCGTCACCCGCATCCTCGCGATCATCGCCGAGCTGCACAACGATGACAAGGGCCTCATCTGGCCGGCGTCCGTCGCCCCGTTCGATGTGCACGTGGTCGCCGCAGGGCGCGATCAGGTCGCATTCGACGTCGCGGAGGGCATCGCGGCCCAGCTCGAGTCGGCGGGCCTCGACGTGCTCTACGACGACCGCCCCAAGGTCTCGCCCGGCGTGAAGTTCGGCGATGCGGAGCTCGTCGGCGTACCGAAGATCGTCATCGTCGGACGAGGTGCCGCAGACGGCCAGGTCGAGCTGTGGGATCGCAGCACCGGCGAGCGGGAGACCGTGTCGGTCGCCGAGGCTGTCGCCGGGCTCTCGGCGCGCTGAGGGCGAGACCCTCGGCATCGCGCCGAGGGTCTGCGGGTCGCTCGCTCCTGTCGCCGGAGGACGTGACAGGCTGGGGTCATGAGCGACGCGCTGACCTCGGATGCCCTGGATGCTGAACTTGCGAAGGTCCTGGACGAAGCAGGAATCCGCACCAACCGGTCCCTGATCACCAGGATTCTGCGCAGCGGAGTGCTGCTCGGCCAGGACGGCACATCGCGCCTCGACCTGAAGATCGCGTCGGCCGCGCTCGCGGAGATGCGCGATGCGTTCCGCCTGTTCCAGCCGTACTCGAAGATCCCCAAGGTGACGGTGTTCGGCTCTGCGCGCACGCGGCACGACGATCCGCTCTACGAGCAGGCTCGAGGTGTCGCTTCCGCCCTCGCAGACCAGGGGTGGATGGTGGTCACCGGAGCCGGTCCTGGGATCATGCAGGCGGCCGCCGAAGGTGCAGGCACGGAGCGCGCCATCGGAGTGTCGATCCGTCTCCCGTTCGAGGAGAAGCCCTCGGACGTGATGGCGGATGACTCGCACATCGTGCAGATGAAGTATTTCTTCACTCGCAAGCTCATGCTGATCAAGGAGTCCCTCGGTTTCATCTGCCTCCCTGGCGGATTCGGAACGATGGACGAGATGTTCGAGCTGCTCACCCTGCAGCAGACCGGCAAGGCCGAACCGATGCCGATCGTGCTCCTCGACGAACCCGGCGGCGACTTCTGGCAGGGGCTCGAGCGCTTCATCAAAGAGCAGATGGTACCGGCCGGCGTCATCTCGCCGAACGATTTCGACAGAGTGCTGGTGACGGATTCGGTCGATGCTGCTGCCGCCGAGATCACCGGGTTCTGGAGGAACTACGACTCACTGCGCTGGGTCGGAGATCGGCTGGTGCTGCGACTGCGGGGAGTGCCGTCGGATGCCGACGTCGCCGCGCTCAACGAGGAGTTCAGCGACCTGCTGCTCGACGGCTCGATCGAGCGCATCGAGCCGGTGCAGGCCGAGGTGCTCGACCATGACCGTCTCGACCTGCCCCGGCTCGCCCTGCGGCTGCGGCGGCGCGAGGTCGGCGCCCTCTACCGGCTGATCGGCGCGATCAACGCCCTGCCTACCGCCCCCTGAAGTTCAGCGGGCGTCGGACTGCTCGCGTGCGATGATGCGCGCGGCGAATTCGTTCAGATCGATCGTGCGGCCGAGAATCCTCTCCGCCGCGCGGCGTCCGGAGTACAGTGCAGCGCCCACCGTCGCCGGTTCATCGCCCCAGGTCGCCTCGCCCGCGAAATGAAGCACCCCGTCGACCGGACCGGCCAGCGCGTCGTGGTCGTGGTGCGAAGAACCGACGGCGAGGTACGAGTAGGAGCCGATCGAGAACGGATCGTCGCCCCAGCGCGTGATCCGATGCGCGACCGGCTGACCGACGGCGTCGCCGTACATGGCGCGCAGACTGGCGAGCACATCACTGATCACCGCACCGTCCGAGAGCCCTTGCACATGCCGCCCGAAGGGTCCGGCGGCGAAGGTGAGCAGCGTCGGGTGCCCGCTGATCGCCGAGACGTCATACCAGGAGTGCCAGTGCTCACCGGCGTCGCCGAGGGCGCGCAGCACATAGCTGTCCTCGGACCAGAACCGTTCGGGGAACTGCACGAAGATCTTGTTGAAGACACCCATGCCGAGTCGCGCGATGGGTCCGGCGACGTCCTCCGGCAGAGCGGGGGCGAATTCGATCGCGCCCGCCTTGAGAACACCGAGCGGAACGGTCACGATCGCGTTGTGTGCGGTGAATTCACCCTGATCGGTCGACACGATCACCCCGTCGGCTGAGCGGTTCACCGCTGTGACGACGTGGCCGAGCCGGATGTCGAGTCCCTGGGCGATGCGGTGCGGCAGCTCATCGTAGCCGCGAGGGAAGATCACCTCGTCACCGTCGATCGCGTCTTCATCGAGTCCGTGCGCATCGAGATCGCCGATCCACGCCCCGCACTGCTCCTCGACCCGATGCCGGAAGAACTCGCGCACCTCGTCGATGCGTTCCGGTGCCCATCCGGTACGGTCCAGGACGCGCTCGGTCACATCGAGATACGTGTCGCCGGGCTCG
Source organism: Microbacterium sp. LWO13-1.2 (assembly GCF_038397725.1). Classification (NCBI taxonomy): domain Bacteria; kingdom Bacillati; phylum Actinomycetota; class Actinomycetes; order Micrococcales; family Microbacteriaceae; genus Microbacterium; species Microbacterium sp. LWO13-1.2. Next base: position 3,417,603 of record NZ_CP151634.1, on the reverse strand, counting down.
GACCGTGCGATCTCGTCGACCAGCGCGAGGTCGGCCGCTTCGACATCCGCGACCCACCGAGCAGAGGCGTCGGCATCCATCGGCGCACTCTCGCCGTCGAAGTTCTCGATCGGCCGCCCACCGGCCTGGAAGCTCCCGACGGTGAACTCGATCGTGGGGATCCCGAGCGTCTGGACGAGATCCGAGAGCGGGGAATCGGTGATCCCGTGAATCCAGGAGGCGCCGAGATCGACCGGAAAGCCCGCCGAGCGGTCGCTCTGCATGCGACCGCCGATCCGGTCGCGTGCTTCCAGGACGAGCACGCGGTGGCCGGCGTCCGCCAGTATCCGTGCGCTGGTCGTGCCCGACATACCGGCGCCGATCACGATGGTGTCGAACGTGGTCACGGATCCTCCTGGGGTGTCGACGCCGCGAGCAGCGGCCCCAGCCGTCGCGCCGGGTCGTGGCCACAGGGTATCGTTGTACGGATGTCGGCGCGTGAACAAGCGCCGACGAGAGCTGAATAGGGAGTCGTCATGGACATCGAACTGAGTCTGCTGCGTGGGATCGAGAAAGAGAAGGCGATTCCTTTCGATGAACTCGTCGCGATCATCGAACAGGCCGTCCTGACTGCGTACTCGAAGCATGTCGCCGCCGACGGGACCACTCCGGAGGGCGTCCGCGTCGAACTCGACCGCAAGTCCGGCCACGTCGCCGTGCTCCAGGTCGTCAAGGACGAAGAGGGCGCGATCATCGGCGAAGAAGACGCCACCCCCGACGACTTCGGCCGCATCGCGGCGTTCGCGGCGAAGCAGGTCATCAGCCAGCGGCTGCGCGACATCGCCGACGACGTCGTGCTCGGCGACTTCAAGGACAAAGAAGGCGACATCGTCGCCGGCGTCATCCAGCAGGGTCCGAACCCGCGGATGATCCACGTCGACCTCGGATCCGTCGAAGCCATCCTCCCGCCCGAGGAGCAGGTGCCCGGCGAGGAGTACACGCACGGGTCTCGCATCCGCGTCTACGTCACGAGCGTCGCCAAGGGGATGAAGGGTCCGCAGATCACGGTCTCGCGTACGCACCCCGGGCTCGTCCGCAGGCTTTTCGCGCTGGAGGTCCCGGAGATCGCGGCCGGCCTCGTCGAGATCGTTGCACTCGCCCGTGAAGCCGGTCACCGCACCAAGATCGCGGTGAAGTCGGATGACCCCTCCATCAACGCCAAGGGCGCCTGCATCGGCGAGCTCGGTCGACGGGTGCGCGCAGTGACCGAGGAGCTGGCGGGGGAGAAGATCGACATCGTCGACTACAACCCGGAACTCGCGGCCTTCGTGGCCAACGCGCTGTCGCCGGCGAAGGTCACCAGCGCGTTCATCCTGGATGCCGGAACCAAGGCGGTACGCGCGTTGGTGCCCGACTACCAGCTGTCGCTCGCGATCGGCAAGGAAGGCCAGAACGCGCGTCTGGCCGCCAAGCTCACCGGAGCGAAGATCGACATCCAGCCGGACAGCGTCCTGGACTGAGTCGATGGCCTGCGCGGAGACCCTCGGCGGCGCGGTGTAAGATGGAACCTGTACGAACGTGCGTCGGCTGTCGCACCCGTGCTTCTCGCTCCGCCCTTCTCAGGGTGGTTTCCCAGAACAACATCCTCATCATCGATGAGCGTGCGGTTCTGCCGGGGAGAGGCGCGTGGCTGCATCCGACGCGGGAATGCATGGATGCCGCCCTGCGGCGCCGCGCTTTCGCACGAGCCCTCCGTGTGTCCGCACCACTGGACACGCAGACCATCGAGAAACGGCTGAATGGCTATGGAAACAAAGTGAACGGCTCGAAATGAGACCCGTCCGCGACTAGTGGTCTGCCCTGTCTGGGTGGACCGACCCTGACAGGAGAATTGTGGCTGGAAAACCACGCGTACACGAGATCGCCGCCGAACTTGGCGTCGACAGCAAGGTCGCTCTTGCAAAACTCAAGGAGCTCGGCGAATTCGTCAAGAGCCCTTCTTCAACCATCGAACCGCCGGTGGCGCGCAAGCTGCGCGCGGCGATCGAAGCCGACAGTGCTGCCAAGCCTGCGGAGACTGCAGCGGCCAAGCCGGCCGCCGCGGCCAAGCCGGCTGCCGCGGCCAAGCCCGGTGCAGCAAAGCCCGGTGCGGCGAAGCCGACGGGCCCGACCCCGGGACCGAAGCCTGGCCCCAAGCCTGCTCCGGAGGCTCCCGCCCCCGCAGCGCCCGCTCCGGTCGCAGAGACCCCTGCTCCGGCCGCTCCGGCTGCGCAGGATGCTCCGTCGGCAGCGAAGGCAGACACTGCGACGCCGAAGTCCGACGGCGCAGCTCCGACGCCCGGCGGCCCGCGTCCCGGTAACAACCCGTTCTCCTCTGCGCAGGGGATGGGGCAGCGCCCGGCAGGTCCGCGTCCCGGCAACAACCCCTTCGCCTCGGCGCAGGGGATGGGCCAGCGTCCGAGTCCGACGCCCGGCAACATCCCGCGCCCGCAGGCCCCGCGTCCCGGCGCTCCGCGTCCCGGCGCACCCCGCCCCGGCGGTCCCGCTCGTCCCGGCGCTCCGCGCGGCGGACAGGGTGGCGGTCGTCCCGGTGGTGCACCGTTCCAGCAGCGTCCGGGCGGCCCCGGTCGTCCCGGCGGCGCAGGCGGCCCCGGTGGCGCAGGCGGCCCCGGTGCACGTCCCGGTGGCGGCGGCGGTTTCGCCGGTCGTCCCGGTGGCGGCGGTGGCCGTGGCCGTGGTCCCGGCGGTGGTACCGCTGGTGCCTTCGGCAAGGGCGGCGGCAAGAGCAAGCAGCGCAAGTCGCGGCGGGCGAAGCGGCAGGAATTCGAGATGCGGAGCGCCCCGGTCGTCGGTGGCGTCAACGTCACCCGTGGCAACGGCGAGATCATTCGCATGCGCCGCGGAGCTTCCATCGCGGACTTCGCCGACAAGATCGAGACGCTGACCGGTTACACGGTGCAGCCCGGAACCCTCGTCACCATCCTCTTCAACCTCGGCGAGATGGCTACGGCCACCGAGTCGCTGGACGAGGCGACGTTCGAGGTGCTCGGTGCCGAGCTCGGCTACAAGATCCAGATGGTCTCGCCCGAGGACGAGGACAAGGAGCTCCTCGAGGGCTTCGGTCTCAACCTCGAGCAGGAGCTGGAGGAGGAGAACGAGGAAGACCTCGAGATACGTCCGCCGGTCGTCACCGTCATGGGTCACGTCGACCACGGTAAGACCCGACTGCTCGACGCGATCCGTCAGACCAACGTCATCGAGGGTGAAGCCGGCGGCATCACCCAGCACATCGGTGCGTACCAGGTCTGGACCGAGCACGAGGGCATCGAGCGGGCCATCACCTTCATCGACACCCCGGGTCACGAGGCGTTCACCGCCATGCGTGCACGTGGTGCCCAGGTCACCGACCTCGCGATCCTCGTGGTCGCGGCCGACGACGGCATCATGCCGCAGACGGTCGAGGCGCTGAACCACGCCCAGGCGGCCAACGTCCCGATCGTGGTCGCGGTGAACAAGGTCGACAAGCCCGACGCCAACCCGGCCAAGGTGCGCCAGCAGCTCACCGAGTACGGTCTGGTCGCTGAAGAGTACGGCGGAGACGTCATGTTCGTCGACGTCTCGGCGCGTGCCGGTACCGGCATCCAGGAACTCCTGGACGCCGTGCTGCTCGCGGCCGACGCCGGTCTCGACCTGACCGCGAACCCGAACAAGTCCGCACGAGGCGTCGCCATCGAGGCGAAGCTCGACAAGGGCCGCGGTTCGATCGCGACGGTGCTCATCCAGTCCGGAACGCTGCGTGTCGGCGACTCGATCGTCGCCGGTACGGCTTACGGCCGCGTTCGCGCGATGCTCGACGAGAACGGCGATGCGGTCGAAGAGGCCTACCCGTCCCGTCCGGTCCAGGTGCAGGGTCTGAACTCCGTGCCCCGCGCCGGTGACGTGTTCCTCGTCACCGACGAGGACCGTCTGGCCCGCCAGATCGCTGAGAAGCGTGAAGCGGTCGAGCGCAACGCGCAGCTGGCCAAGGCCCGCAAGCGCATCTCGCTCGAGGACTTCACCCGTGCACTCGAAGAGGGCAAGGTCGAGTCGCTCAACCTCATCATCAAGGGTGACGTGTCCGGTGCCGTCGAGGCGCTGGAGGAGTCGCTCCTCAAGATCGAGGTCGATGACTCGGTGCAGCTGCGCATCATCCACCGCGGTGTCGGTGCGATCACCGAGTCCGACGTGAACCTGGCGACGATCGACAACGCGATCATCGTGGGCTTCAACGTCCGCCCCGACACGAAGGCGCGCGAGCGCGCCTCTCGCGAAGGCGTGGACATCCGGTTCTACTCGGTGATCTACAACGCGATCGACGAGGTCGAGAGCTCCCTCAAGGGAATGCTCAAGCCGGAGTACGAAGAGGTCCAGTCGGGCGTCGCCGAGATCCGCGAGGTGTTCCGCTCCTCGAAGTTCGGCAACATCGCCGGTGTCATCGTGCGATCGGGAACGATCACGCGAAACGCCAAGGCCCGCGTCATCCGCGATGGTGTCGTCCTCGCGGACGGCCTCGCCATCGAGTCGCTCAAGCGGTTCAAGGATGACGTCACCGAGGTTCGCACGGACTACGAGGCCGGTATCGGCCTCGGCAAGTTCAACGACATTCAGATCGGCGACGAGATCGAGACCATCGAACTCGTCGAGAAGCCTCGCGGCTGATCAGTTCGATAGCTTCGGGCGGGGATGCATTGAGCATCCTCGCCCGAAGGCTTCGTGGAGAGGAAGAGAACAATGGCTGGTGAACGACAGGCCCGTCTCGCCGATCGCATCCGTGTGATCCTTGCCGAGCGGCTGGAGAAGGGACTGCGGGATCCGCGGCTCGGTTTCGTCACTCTCACGGACGTCCGCGTGAGCGGGGATCTGCAGCATGCCTCCGTGTTCTACACGGTGCTCGGCACCGAGGAGGAGCGCATCGCCAGCGGTGCGGCGCTCGCATCAGCGACGGGGATGCTGCGCAGTGAGGTCGGGCGGCAGTTGAGCACCCGCCTGGTGCCGACGCTCGAGTTCATCCCGGACGCACTTCCGGAGAACGCCGACCACATCGCGGCGTTGCTGCGTGAAGCGCGCGAGCGCGACGCGGCCGTCGCCGGAATCGCCGCTTCGGCCGTACATGCCGGAGATGCCGACCCGTACGTCAAGCCGCGTGAACTGGACGAAGAAGAAGGCTGATCGCACCACCGCACCTTTGTAAGCGCTGCTAACATTTGTCCTACGCGACGATGAGGTGAGCGGAGGCAAGGGTGATTGCGACATACCCGGAAACCGGAGGGGCGACGCGGTCGCGTCGACGATCGGCTCCGGTCGTGGAACTCCTGGAGTCTCTCCAGGAGAGCGGCCTGCTGATCGCCCCGCACGTCGCCGCGCGCCTTTTCGCCGAGCTCGACGGCGACTTCGAGACGATCGCGGAAGTCGCCCGTCTGCTCTCCCCGGGAGAGCGACGGGGAACGCGCGCGCTGCCTGACCCGCTTCCGCTGACGCCGGTCGTCGCCGCACGGTTCGCGGACGTCTTGCTGGCGCCGTGGGAACGACGGGCCCTGCTCGCCGCCGCCGTGTGCGTCGACGACCGCACCGACGTTCTTCGCGCTGTCTCCAGGCGCACCATCGAGGACATCATCAGCAGCGAGCTCAGCGCACGATTGCTCCTCGTCGCCGGGCATTTCGCCTTCATCGACCCGCGGTTGCGCATCTGGGTGCATGAGACCGCAGACCTGTCCGAGCGCACGGAGATCCATGCAGCGCTGCACACCGTGTACGAAGAGCTCGGCGATGATCGGCGTGCTCTCTGGCACCTCTCGCTGAGCACGATGCAGGGCGAATCCGCCCTGACGCGGCCGCTCCTGGAGCTGTCACGGCATGCTGCGGCGAGCGGCGACGCCGTGCGCGCGTTCGCGGTCGCGAGGGAAGCCGCAGGGCACGCCGATCCGGAGGGCCTCGTCGCGGCACGTTCCGCTGCCGGGCTTGCCGCCCTCCGTGGCGGTTGGGTGGACGATGCAGCCGACCTGCTCGGCGCCGTCGTCGAAGAGGACTCTCGCAACGGCGAGCGCCCCGACAGCGTGGCGGCAGCAGGGCTGGTCGTGGCGAACACGCTTCGATTCGGGGAGGTGCCCCCCGTCAACACGGAGCGTCTCCGGCCGACCGGCGGAAGCCCCGAAGCGTGGCGCGATTGGGGGCGTCTCACCGCGATCGTGGCGATGCTGAGCTCAGAGCGGAACTCCGACGCGGAGAGTCTGAAGTGGGCGGAGCTGACCCGCGAGGCCGATGCCGCATGCCGTGCCGGTGGCGCACTGTGCGGGCCGGCGGACGCCTGGGCGACCCTTCTCGCCGGCGAGGCCGTCGCGGGCATCGTCGGGGAAGAGCCCATCCGAAGCATCCTTCTGGCGCTGCGCGCCGGAGTTTCCGGGGACACCGAAGGCGGCCTGCGCATCCTCGCAGGCGACGATCGGATCGACACCGCCGACGCCGTCGTGCGCGGGTTCGAGCGCAGTCCGGTGGTGGGCGCATATCGGGCGACGGTCGAGGCGCTGCTCCGACTCTGGTCGGGAGATGTGCGTGCCGCGCACGAGGTCCTCGTGCGCGCAGCCCTGACTGTGCCGCTCGCGCTCCCTTTCGCCGGTCTCGCCGTCATCTTGACGCGTCTGGTGGAGCTTGCCACGACGGGACGACGCGGCGCCATGTCGGCCGCTCTCACGGTGGTTCTGCCTCGTTCGCTGCACACCGATCACCTCGTCGAAGACGGTATCGCCGCGTATCTGGCTGGTCGCTTCGATGAGGCAGCCACGCAGATGCGACTGTGGGCCGAGTACGGCGCTCCCGGCGCATGCCTCGGTCTTCCTGGTCTGGAGGAGGTGGGCCCGGTCATGCTTCCGACACTCATCGAGCCTCCGGACATCACCTCGGCACGCCGCATCCGCATTGCGATCCGTGCAGCGCGTGCGAACGCGTGGGGACAGGACTATCAGGCGGCCGCCGATGCCAGCCGCACCATCAGATCTCCGTTCGAGCGCGGACGGGTCGAGGCACTTCTCGGGACGACCTGCGTGACGCGTGGCGATCTGGGAGCGGGCGTCCGACATCTGCAGGCAGCGCGGAGTCTCTTCGCGACAGCGGGTGCGGAGGCATGGAAGTCGGCGGCTGACGCCCGGTTGGTGCGCCTGGGAGAGCTGGTGGCCGAGAGCTCCAGCCTGCCGACCGCACCGATTCCTGTGTGCGCCGCCGATCCGCTGGCGGCCTGCAGAGCGGCATGGGAACCGGTACTCACCGATCGCGAACTGCAGGTCGCGATGCTCGTCGCCGAGGGCCACAGCAATCGAGAGATCGCACTACGACTGCATGTCTCCGTGCGGACCGTCGAGGTGCACATCGGGCGGTTGTTCGCCAAGTTCGATGTGCGAACCCGGGCTGAGCTCACGGTCCTCGCGCACCGCACCAACCAGTACGCCTGAGCGCTGGTTTCGCGCACGCGTCCCGTCCCGTCGATGCGGATCAGGGATGCATGTGGTTAACCCCGATGCGAGGCGCTGAGCGGGGTCAATAGCGTCGGATCACCGCGATCACCCGCGGATCGCTGTCCGACGAAGAACGGAAACGCCTCATGCGCACTGACAGAACACCGCGGCGGCTCAGGACGCTGGCTCTACTGAGCGCGGCGATGGTGATCGCCGGACTCGCGGCCGCCGGACCGGCGGGAGCCGCTGACACCGAATGCGAGGCGGCGTGGGCGTCGGCGTCGGCATACACCGGCGGCGCACTGGTCTCACACGACGGCGCCAACTACCGCGCGAAGTGGTGGACGCAGAACAACACGCCGGGTACCGAGGCCTGGGGACCCTGGGAGTCGCTGGGTGCCTGCGGCGTCACGGACCCGACCGATCCCACCGACCCGACCGATCCCACCGATCCCACCGATCCCACCGATCCCACCGACCCGACTGATCCGACAGACCCGGTCGATGAGGGCACGGTGTGGACGGACAACCCCGACGAGAAGTGCCGCCCGGACGGGCTCTACCAGACGCCGGGCGTCGACGTCCCGTACTGCACGATCTACGACGAGGCCGGCCGCGAGCGCCTGCCCAACGGACTCGAGCACCGAGTGATCGGCTACTTCACCTCCTGGCGCACCGGTACCGGCGGCACCCCGCGGTACCTCGCCGGCGACATTCCGTGGACCGAGCTCAGCCACATCAACTATGCGTTCGCGCACATCGATGGGCAGGGCAAGGTCTCGGTCAACCAGGATGCCGCCGGGAACGCGGCCACCGACATGACGTGGCCGGGTGTCGCCGGAGCGGAGATGGACCCTGCCTACGACTACGACGGCCATTTCAATCTGTTGAACAAGTTCAAAGCGCAGAATCCCGGTGTCAAGGCGCTCGTCTCGGTCGGCGGCTGGGCGGAGACCGGCGGCCACTTCGATGCCGCGGGTGACCGGGTGGCGGACGGAGGCTTCTACGCGTTGACCGACTCGCAGGCGAAGATCGATGCTTTCGCCGATTCGGCTGTCGAGTTCATCCGCACCTACGGATTCGAGGGCGTGGACATCGACTACGAGTACGCCAACAGCAACGGCAAGGCCGGAAACCCTGATGACTTCGCGTTCTCCGAGCCGCGTCGCGCGACACTGTGGGCAGGATACGAGGCGCTGATGAAGACGCTTCGCGAGAAACTCGACACGGCCGGTGCCGCGGACGGCAGGCACTATCTGCTGACAGTCGCCGCTCCGGCGTCGGGATGGCTGCTCCGCGGTGCCGAAGTGCACCAGATCCTGCCGTACCTCGACTACGTCAACATCATGAGCTACGACCTGCACGGGTCCTGGAACAACTACGTCGGCGGCAACGGCGCCCTGTTCGACGACGGAAAAGATCCCGAGCTCGCCGCGGGTGGCGTGTACAACGCCTACAGCGGAATCGGCTACCTCAACGCCGACTGGGCGTACCACTACTTCCGGGGCGCGATGCCTGCCGGGCGCATCAACCTCGGAGTGCCCTTCTACACGCGCGGCTGGGACGGCGTTCAAGGCGGGACCAACGGACTCTACGGTTCGGCGCCGCTGGCCGACCAGACGAAGTGCCCGCCAGGCACCGGACCGAGTCTGGGCGGGACGTCGAAGTGCGGCGCCGGCGCCGTGGGCATCAACAACCTCTGGCACGACCTCGACAAGAGCGGCGGCGAGGTGGGTGCCGGCGCGAACCCGATCTGGCATGTGCTCAACCTCGAGCGCGGGATCGTCGGTGACTACACCGCGTCCTACGGTGCGCCGACCACGATCACCGGCACCTACACCCGGCATTTCGATCCGGTGACCAAGGTCGAGTGGTGGTGGAATCCGACCACGAAGACCTTCCTCTCGGGCGATGCCGACCAGGCGATCGAGGCGAAGGCCGACTATGTCGCGGACAACGGCATCGGCGGGGTCATGATCTGGGAGCTCGCCGGCGATTACCGCTACGACGAGGCGGCCGGACAGTACGAGATGGGATCCACTCTCGTCGGGTTGCTCCACGATCGCCTCTCCGCGTCGCAGCCATACGGTGCGGCCAAGGCAGACGAGCAGATGCCGACCGAAGCCATCGATCTGGGCGTCGAGTTCAGCGACTTCGCGCTGGGCGACAACAACTATCCGATCAATCCGAAGGTGACGTTCACCAACAACTCCGCCACGGCGATTCCGGCAGGTGCGACCATCACGTTCGACACGGCGACCAGCGACACCGGTGCGATGGGCGAGCAGAACGGCTGGGGGATCGTCAAGGTCGACAGCGACCACGCCGGCGACAACGTCGGCGGGCTCGACGGGAACTTCCACACCTACACGATCAAGGTTCCCTCCGGAGGGATCGCCCCGGGAGCATCCGTGTTCAGCAAGCTCAGCTGGCGGCTTCCGATCGCGCAGATCTCCAACCTGCGCCTGACGATCGGCGAGAACGTCTACGCGACGCTGTACGACCTGCCACGGAACGTGACGGTGGTCGAGCCCGGCATCGGTGGGCCAGGCGGCGGGACACCGGGCACGTGCTCTGCTCCTGCGTGGAGCGCCACGACTGTCTACACAGGCGGGGCGAAAGTCGCACACGGCGGTTCCGAGTTCACCGCGAAATGGTGGACCCAGGGCGACACACCCGGATCAGCGGACGTCTGGGGAGCCGGCATCCGCTGTTGAGACCTGGTGGGGCGGCCCCCAGCCGCCCCACCTCCTCCTGCATCTCAGCATCGAGGGCGGGAGAAGACAGGATGCGGATGCTCCGGCATCCGCCAGACGAAGGAAGATCATGACGAGACCTGAACGACCCAGGCGCGGCATCGCCGCCGCGCTGGCGACGCTCGCGACGGCGGCAACCGTCGCCGCGCTCGCCGCCGTCGCCACCGTGCCGGCAGCGGCGGCCACGGTGCCCCAGACCGTGGCCGCCGAGGCGCCGAGTGCCATGAACGGCTATCGCACCGTCGGCTATTTCGCGCAGTGGGGGGTGTACGGGCGCGGCTTCCAGGCCAAGCAGCTCGACGTCTCCGGTGCTGCCGCCGACCTCACGCACATCAACTACGCCTTCGGCAACATCCACCACGAAACGCTGAAGTGCTTCATCGCGAACAAGGCGCAGGGCACAGGACCGAACGGCTCCGACGGCGCAGGCGACGCCTGGGCCGACTTCGGGATGGGCTATACGGCCGCGAACTCGGTCTCCGGCGTCGCCGACAGCTGGGACCAGCCATTGGCGGGATCCTTCAACCAGCTCAAGCAGCTGAAGCAGAAGAACCCCGACCTCAACGTGATGCTGTCGCTCGGCGGTTGGACCTGGTCGAAGAACTTCTCGGCGGCAGCAGCCACGGACGCCACCCGGAAGACGTTCGTCTCCAGCTGCATCGATCTGTACATCAAGGGCAACCTGCCTGTCGTCGACGGGCGCGGCGGACCGGGAGCGGCAGCGGGAGTCTTCGACGGATTCGACATCGACTGGGAGTGGCCCGGTTCGCAGAACGGCGAGGTCGGCAACATCGTCGACGAGGCGAACGACCGGGCGAACTTCAAGGCTCTGCTCAGGGAGTTCCGTACGCAGCTGGATGCGCTGACCGTGACGACCGGAAAGGACTATCAGTTGTCGGCCTTCCTGCCGGCGAATCCTGCCGACATCGAGGCCGGGGGCTGGAACGATCCCGAACTGTTCGACTATCTCGATTTCGGCAACATTCAGGGCTACGACCTGCACGGCGCATGGGATGCCGGACTCACCGGTCATCAGGGCAACCTGTACGACGACCCGGCTGATACCCGGGCGGAGGCGAGACAGTTCAGCGTCGATCAGAGCGTGCGCGAGTACCTCAAGACCGGGATCGATCCGACCCAGCTCGGCATGGGCCTCGCCGCGTACGGGCGCGGCTGGCAGGGAGCCACCTCAGTCAACGCATGGGGCCCGGCGACGGGCGCCGGACCAGGCACGTGGGAGAAGGGCAACGAGGACTACGACAAGCTGAAGAACCTCGGCACCGGCCACTACGACGCGACGATCGGCGCCTCGTGGCGCTACGACGGCAACCAGTGGTGGAGCTACGACGACACCCGCAGCGTCGCGCAGAAGGCCGCGTACATCGTGGAGCACAAGCTCGGCGGCGGTATGTGGTGGGAGCTCTCCGGCGACCGCCAGGGCGAGCTCATCGGCACCCTGGCCGACCATCTCCGCGCTGCGGCACCCGGTGGAGCGACCGATCCGACGGATCCCACGGATCCGACGGATCCCACCGATCCGACCGATCCCGGCACCTGCGACGCCGCGGCATGGTCATCGACAGCCGTCTACACCGGCGGCGCCACGGTCTCGCACGCGGGATCGGAGTACACCGCGAAGTGGTGGACACAGGGTGACACTCCTGGCACGAACGCCGTGTGGGCGCTCGTCGAGGCATGCAGCACCGATCCGACCGATCCGACGGATCCGACCGATCCGACCGATCCGACGGATCCTGGCGCCTGCGATGCCGCGGCCTGGTCGCCGACCGCTGTCTACACGGGCGGCGCGACCGCTTCGTACCAGGGGTCCGAGTACACCGCGAAGTGGTGGACTCAGGGAGAGGCACCCGGTTCGGTCGAATGGGGAGCATGGGGTCTGGTCGGTGCGTGCTAGCCGCCTGACCTGACGAGACGAGCACCCTGGACACCTGTCCAGGGTGCTCGTCTCGGTGCCGAAGAGGCACGGGACTGCTTTGCTACCCTGTGCCTAGCTGCGAAGTACTCTTCGCACCGGGGGAGTCGACAAGGTGAAGACACCGGAGATGTGGCGACGGCGCCCGTCCGAAGGAACGGTCGTTTCGCTGGAGATCATCGAGAACATGCTCGATGATCTGCTCGAACATGAGTTGAGCACGGCACCGCATGTGCTGAGAACGCTCGTGGTCGAGTTGAACGCCGACCTGCCGACCGTCCGTGAAGTCGTGGCACATCTCGCACCCCAGCAACGGCACGGATTGAGGCCGCTTCCTGCGCCGCTTCCGCTGGTGCCGCCGATCGCGAATGAGTTCGCCGACCTCAGGTTCACCGATGCCGATCGGGATCTGCTGCTGGCGGCGGCACTGTGTCTGGAGGATCGCCTCGATCCGGTGCTCGAGTTCGCGGCTCGGTCCGCGCATGAGATCGTCGCCGGTCCGGTGGGGCAGCATCTGACCATCCACGCCGGCCGATTTCGATTCGCGGACCCGCGACTCGCGATCTGGCTTCGAGAGACGACAGCATCGGCCGTTCAGGTGGATGTGCACGAACGGCTGGGCGCGATCTTCGGCCGCAGGGGCGAGCAGGTGAGTGCGGACTGGCATCGGGCCAGGTCATCACTGCGCGGCGATCCCTCGACGGCATCCGAGCTGATCCGAATCGCGCGCGAGTTGTCCGAGGGCGGCGACGCCGATCGCGCTCTCCTCCTCGCCGCTGAGGCGGCATCGCACGCGGTCGGGGTCGAACGCGACGATGCACGCCTGGTGGCCGGCGCGGCGGCGATCGGAGCGGGTTATGCGGCGGAGGCGAGCGGGTGGCTGGGGAGCCTCTTCCCCGATGGCACCGAGCGCTACCGTCTTCAAGGGCTGGGCGGCCTCGTGGTGGCACTGGCGCATCTTCACGGCGACGTGCCCGACATCGATGCGACGGAGCTCCGGCCGCGAACAGATGATCACGACGATTGGTACGCCTGGACGAAAGCGGCGGCCCTTGCCGCGGTGCTCTGCGCCGAGCGAGGAGACCGCAGCGGAATGCGATCCTGGCTGGATGCGCTGCGCGACGGATGCGCGCGGGTCGGTGCGGAGAGCCGATTGCGCGATCCAGTGGTCGCCCTGAGCTGGTTGCTCGTCGGGGAGCGGGAGACAACGGCCGCCGAAGGCACGGGCCCGGTCTCCGGCAGTGTGCTCGGCGCTCTGCGCGCTGCCCTGGACGACGACATCGATGGCGGATTGCGGATCCTCGCAAACGGAGAAGGCACGATGGGCGCTGAGATCGATCCGTTCGTCGCCGGGTTCGAATACAGCCCGCTCGTGCAGGCCTATCGGGCGGTGACGGAGACGCTCCTCCTGACGTGGCGTGGGGATATATCGCAGGCCAGGCAGTGTCTGATCGCGGCAGCGGTCGTGTCTCCGGTGGCGATACCGTTCGCGGGACTCGCCGTGGCACTCGCTCGTCGCCTCGACCTCGCCGTTCTCGGCACCCTGAGCCCGTTCGCACGCTCCCTGACCGCTGCGCTGCCGTCCGGACTCCGCGTGGAACGTCTGGTGGATCGCGGCATCGAGGCGTATCTGGATGGTGCGTTCGCCAAGGCCGCGGCATTCCTGCGGCTGTGGCAGGATCGCGGTGCTCCGGAGGCGGTGTTCGGCATTCCCGGGCTTGACGAGGTCGCCCCTGCGGCACGAGAACGAACGCCCAGAAGAGTCGAGCCGGGGGAGGAGGACAGCGCTCGCCGGTTATGCGCGCGTGTCATCGACGCGCCGGAGGGACGATGGCGTGCGGAATTCGCGGAGGTTCACGTCGAGGCGCGGGCCTTGCGCTCGCCATTCGCGAGAGCGAGGGTGGAGGCGTTGATCGGCATCCACACCGTGATCCACGGCGAGCGGATGACCGGGCGACGGCACCTGGGAACGGCACGGAACCTGTTCGAGGATGCGGGCGCAGCCGCCTGGGCGGCCGCCATGGAACGACGCATCGAGAGGCTCGGCCCGGCGGATGGCGGCGTCGGTGCGGAGGACGATCATCTGGCTGCCTGCCGACGCGCGTGGGAGACGCAGTTGACGGTGCGGGAGCTCGAGGTGGCGATGCTGGTCGTCGGCGGCACCATGAATCGGGAGATCGCGGAGCGACTGAATGTCTCGGTCCGCACGGTCGAGGTGCACGTGGGGAGGCTGCTGGCGAAGTTCGACGTCCGAACCCGAGTGGAGCTCACCGCGCTGGCGCACCGGACGGATCAGTTTCTCTGACGGAGCGGTCCCGGGCTCCCGGACGATCAGCGCGGGAGCGAGAGCAGATCCTCGGATGCCTCGGCGAGGCCGTCTGCGATGAGCGAGTCGATCGCCCTGTCTCGCTGTCGGAGATCCGGCCAATCGGCGATCACGGACGACAGTGGCACTGCGGACGGCGCCGCTTCGCGCAGCATCCGCAGCACCGCGCCGCGGGCCTGCCGGTCCGAACCCTCATACGTCGCCTGCCGCCGCCGAGTGTCCGGCGTTTCCGGCCGGCCGGCCGCCACCCAGGCGCAGCTGGTGCGAAGTGGGCACCGGTCGCATTTCGGAGCGCGAGCGGTGCACACCGTCGCGCCCAGCTCCATCGCTGCGGCGTTGAACACGCCCGATTCGGCATCCGTCGCCGGCAGCAGGGAATCCATCAGGGCAAGGTCACGACGTGAGGCCGCCGCCGGTTGCGCCTTTCCCTCGATCGCCCTCGCGAGCATTCTGCGTGTGTTGGTGTCGACGACGGGATGCCGGTCGCCGTAGGCGAAGACGGCCACGGCCCTCGCGGTGTAGTCGCCGATTCCGGAGAGAGCGAGCAGAGCATCGACCTCTCGCGGCACGATTCCGTCATGCCGTTCCACGATCTCGATCGCCGCGCGGTGCAGCCACAGTGCGCGGCGCGGATAACCGAGGTTCGCCCACTGCTGCACCACCTCTGACCCCGTGGCGGCAGCCATGGCACGGGGCGTCGGCCAGCGCGTCAACCAGGCGTCCAGATGCGGGATCACCCGGTTGACAGGGGTCTGCTGCAGCATGAACTCGCTGACGAGCGTGCCCCAGGCGCCGAACTGTTCGTGAAACGCAGTGCGGCGCCATGGCAGATCTCGGGCGGTTCGCCGATACCAGGTGGACAGCTCGGCCTGCAGAGCGGGCAGAGACGTCGGATTCGCGGGCACCAGGTCAGCCTATGACGAGAGTTAGGCTGGGAGGATGGTCTCGCCCGGCATCCTCCTCGTCGACAAGCCCGCGGGCATCACCAGCCACGACGCGGTCGCGCGCACGCGCAAGGCCTTCGGCACTCGCAAGGTCGGGCACGCGGGCACACTCGATCCGATGGCGACCGGACTGCTGGTGATCGGGATCGAAGGGGCCACGAGGCTCCTCACCTATATCGTCGGCGCAGATAAGACCTACGAGGCGACGATCCGGCTCGGCCAGACGACCGGTACCGACGACGCGGACGGCGAGATCACCGAGCGCGCCGACGATTCGACCTGGGCCACGGTCACCCCGGCGCGCATCGCAGAGGGGGTCGCGGCGCTGACCGGTGCGATCTCGCAGGTCCCCAGTTCGGTGTCGGCGATCAAGGTCGACGGTCGCCGGGCGTACGACCGGGTTCGTGCAGGGGAGGAGGTCGTCCTCGCCGCACGCGACGTCGTCGTGTCCCGCTTCGACGTCATCGCCGAGCGCAGAGGCTCCGGCACCCTCGACCTCGATGTCGTCGTCGACTGCTCCTCCGGCACCTACATCCGTTCGCTGGCGCGCGATCTCGGCGCTGCACTGGGCGTCGGCGGTCACCTCACGGCGTTGCGCCGCACTCGAGTAGGCGCCTTCGACGTCGCGGATGCCGTCGCCATCGAAGATCTGGCCGGAGCATCGACGCTCACCCCCGCCGATGCTGCCGCGCGCATCCTCGAGGCGCTCCCGGTGAGCGCGGATGACGCCCGGGATCTGCGCCACGGCAAACGGCTCGCCGGTCAGGCCGCACGGCTCACGGGCGCACTCGCAGCGGCCATCGATCCGGATGGAGCGCTCGTCGGCATCGTCGAGAAGCGCGGCGCCGACCTCAAGAGCGCCATGAACATGCCGGACGTCGCGTCGTGATCCTCTGGTTCACCGTCGCGCAGATCGCGGTCGCCGTCGCGGCCGGAGTGTTCTGCCTCGTTCTCGGTCTCGTCGGTCGCCGTCCCAGCGACTTCTCGGTCGGGTCTCTCGCTCTCGTCGAGATCCTCCTCGTCGCACAGGTGGTCATCGCGATCGTCGCGCCCCTGGCAGGCAATCCGCCCACCGGTGATCTGCTCGAGTACTGGGTCTATCTCGTCTCCGCCGTGCTGCTGCCGATCGGCGCGGTCCTGTGGGCGCTGATGGAGCGCAGCCGCTGGAGCACCGTGATCCTCGGCGTCGCAGGCCTGGCCATCGCGATCATGCTCTGGCGGATGCAGGTCATCTGGACGATCCAGATCGCCTGACCTCTGGCGAGGACGCGGAGACCAGTCCTTCTCTGCGCACCTAGGATGGAATGCGCTATGAGCTCCTCCGTTCCCGCCCCTCGGATGACCGGTATCGGCCGTGTCCTCGTGATCGTCTACGCCGTGATGGCGCTCGCCGCGACCGGGCGGAGCGTCGTGCAGATCATCCGCCGTTTCGACGAGGCGCCGCTGGCCTACACACTGTCCGCCGTGGCGGCCGTCGTGTACATCCTGGCGACTCTCGCGCTGGTGCTCGCCGGACGAAGCGGCTGGTACGCCGTGGCCTGGGTGGCAATCGTGTTCGAGCTCACGGGTGTGCTCGTCGTCGGGACGCTCAGCCTGCTGATGCCGGCGCTCTTCCAGCACGAGACCGTCTGGTCGATGTTCGGTGTCGGTTACCTGTTCATCCCGTTGGTTCTCCCGGTGTTCGGGATCTGGTGGTTGCGCACGCACCGACCAGTATCGTCGCCGCAGCTCTCGGGGGTGGCGGCGTGATCGTCTTCCGTGACCCCGCTCAGATTCCCGCCGACTTCGGTCGCTCCGTCGTGGCGATCGGGAAGTTCGACGGCGTGCACGCCGGTCACCGCGCGGTCATCCGTCGACTGAAGGAGGAGGCTGCGGCATCCGGTGCGCGCGCTGTCGCCGTCACCTTCGACCGCAATCCGCTCGCCGTGCTGCGCCCTGATCGCTGTCCTGAGAACGTGGTCACGGTCGAGCGCAAGCTCGAGTTGCTCGGCGAGCTCGACCTCGATGCGACGCTTCTGCTCACATTCGACGAGGCCATGGCTGCGCGAAGCGCCGAGGCGTTCGTCGCCGACATCCTGGTCGCAGCGCTCCGGGTGTCGACGGTGCTCGTCGGCGAGGACTTCCGGTTCGGTCGCGGCGGGGCGGGAGACCCCGAACTCCTTCGCACGCTCGGCCCGCAGCACGGCTTCACGGTCGATGTCGTCGACGACGTCTATCTGCCCGGATCCGAGCGTCGGGTGTCGTCGACGTGGATCCGTGAGCTGCTCATCGAAGGAGACGTCGCGACGGCGACGCGCGTCCTCGGCCGCAATGTCGATGTGCGCGGCGAGGTCGTGCACGGACTGAAGCGGGGGCGAGAACTCGGATTCCCGACTGCGAATCTTTCGACGATCGTCGACGCCTTCGTGCCGGCGGATGGCGTGTACGCGGGCTGGCTCGTCGACCACGACAGCGGGATCCGCCACCGGGCTGCGATCTCGGTCGGGACGAACCCCACCTTCGACGACGTCCTCGTTCGTCAGGTGGAGGCGCACGTCCTCGGCGAGACCGATCTCGATCTGTACGGCCACGACGTGAGCGTCGAGTTCGTCCAGCGCCTGCGGGGGATGGTCGCGTTCGAAGGCATCGACAAGCTCAAGGCGCAGATGGCGTCCGATGTCGCCGAGGCCGAAGTGCTGCTCGCCCGCCAGCCGTGATTCGGCTCGTCGCTCGGCAGTGGACGGCGATTCTGGCGTAGACTGTCGATCGTTCCCGGCGAACCTCGCACGTCACTCGTGCGTCGGCGGGAATGAGGTCTACTGTTCGTACGGTCCTGGCACACGCCACACGCGGACATCGAGAACGGCTCAGGCGCCCCGGGCGCCTCGGCATTCACGCTCAGGAGGAGCATGCCGACTACGGCAACTGCCGCCACGCGGCGCAAGAAGACATCCCGTCGCGACGACGACGCCCCCCTCATCCCGATCCTCGCGCGCAAAGTGCGCGAGATCGAAGCGAAGTCGCAGCGCGGCAAGCTGGGTCCGACGAACCGGGTGAAGTTCCAGGTGATCGCGTTCCTGGTGCGCGAGGAGCGGGCCAGGGTGAAGGCCGATGCCGAGCTCGGCGATCCCGCACGCGCAGAACTGCTCAAGCGGCTCGACGGCGTCGCGACCATCCTCGCCAAGACCGCAGCGCGGGACACGTCCCTCATCCAGCTGCTCGAGGCTGATCAGGCGACATCGCCGGTTGCGAAGCGGATGCGGCGCGACTGGCTCCTCGAATCCGGAGCCGAGCTCGCTCCGGAAGAGCTCATCATCGTCGACATCGCCCCTGTGCAGGCGCCCGTCGTGCCGGCGGGGATCGCCGAGCGCCAGGTCACACCGCTCTCCGTCGAAGCGCGTCAGCTCGCCAACCCGTTCCTCGAGCCCGACCTCACGCCACGGGCGACGAGCACTCCGCGCCGCCGCCTCGACGGCTGGGAGTTGATGGGGCCGCTCTACAAGTCGTTCGAGACCGGAGCCGGCGGAGCCGTGGCGAGCATGGATCTGCCGCCGGCACCCGAGTTCGACCACCTGTCGCCCAAGGGCCTCGAGATCATGGTGCACCAGTCCCGCTTCCTCGAAGAGGTGCGAGCGGGCCACCGCAGCTTCCTCCTCGCGGACGAGCCAGGACTCGGCAAGACCGCGCAGTCCGCACTCGCCGCATCCGTCGCCGGGGCCTACCCGTTGCTCGCGGTCGTCCCGAACGTCGTGAAGATGAACTGGGCGCGCGAAGTGGAGCGCTGGACACCGCAGCGTCGCGCCACCGTCATCCAAGGTGACGGCGACGACATCGATGCCTTCGCGGACGTCTTCATCGTGAACTACGAGATCCTCGACCGGCACATGTCCTGGCTGGGCTCGCTCGGACTGCGGGGCATGGTCGTCGATGAGGCGCACTTCATCAAGAACCTGTCGTCGCAGCGCTCGCAGAACGTCTTGGCGCTGGCCTCCCGTGTCCGCGAGCGCACGCCCGGCGGCAACCCGCTGATGCTGGCGCTCACCGGAACGCCGCTGATCAATGACGTCGAGGACTTCGACGCGATCTGGCGGTTCCTCGGTTGGACCACCGGTGAGAAGCCGGGTCCGGAGCTCATGGAGAAGCTGGACGCGACCGGCCTCACTCCCGCGGACAAGGCCTTCTACCCGGAGGCTCGCGAGGCCGTGATCTCGATGGGCATCGTCCGCCGCAAGAAGAAGGACGTCGCGGCCGACCTGCCGGACAAGCTCATCGCAGACCTCCCCGTGCAGCTGGACGACGAGTTCGGGCGCAGCATCCGTCAGGCGGAGCGCGAACTGGGGGAGCGGCTGGCTGCGAAGTACCGCCGCATCATCGAAGCGCGCACCTCGTCCGCATCGAAGAGCCTGTGGACCGGTACTCCTGGCGAGATCGACGAAGACATCGTCCGCCTGGTTGCACACAACGAGCTCGAGGAGTCGAAGGCCGCAGGTACCGGCGGCGACAACGTCTTCACGATGGTGCGCCGAATCGGTCAGGCCAAGGCTCAGCTCGCCGCCGATTATGCAGCACAGCTGCAGCGCTCGGTCGGCAAGGTCGTGTTCTTCGCGAAGCACATCGACGTGATGGATCGAGCCGAGGCGCACTTCGCCTCGGTGGGCATCCGCTCAGTGTCGATCCGAGGCGATCAGACGTCCACTGCGCGCCAGCAGGCGATCGACGACTTCAACGGCGATCCCGCCGTCGGCATCGCCGTCTGCTCGCTCACCGCGGCAGGCGTCGGCCTCAATCTGCAGGCAGCATCGAACGTCGTGCTCGCTGAGCTCAGCTGGACGGCCGCCGAACAGACGCAGGCGATCGACCGGGTGCACCGCATCGGGCAGGACGAGCCCGTCACCGCCTGGCGCATCATCGCCGCGCACACGATCGACACCAAGATCGCGGAGCTCATCGATCAGAAGCAAGGGCTGGCAGCGCGTGCGCTCGACGGCGAGGCCGTGGATGACGCGGCTGCCGAGCCGGTGCAGCTCGCTGCGCTCATGCACCTGCTGCGTCAGGCGCTCGGCGCCTCCTGAAATACACCTCAATCCGCCCGTTAAGAAGCACGCTTCTTAACGGGCGGACGGCTTCGAAAAATCCCCTTCGAGGGAAGATCGGCGATTCGGTCGATCTTGGCCGGCAAGATCCGGGGTTTTCGCGCGTCTCGAATGGCGCCTGATGGCGCTTCGGCACTAGTGTCGAGGCAGGCAGCGTCGCCTTTCCCCCTTTCCCGAAGTCAGAAGGCAGCAGCATGAAGATCGGCATCCTGACGAGCGGCGGCGACTGCCCCGGACTCAACGCGGTCATCCGCGGCATCGTTCTCAAGGGCACGACGACGTACGACATCGAGTTCGTCGGCATCCGGAACGGCTGGCGCGGTGTTGTGGACGGTGACTTCTTCCCGCTCACGCGACACGAGGTGAAGGGGCTCTCCAAGGCCGGCGGCACGATTCTGGGCACCAGCCGCACCAACCCCTACGAGGGTGCGCGCGGCGGCGCCGAGAACATCGCGAAGACCCTGTACGGCCACAAGATCGACGGCATCGTCGCGATCGGCGGAGAGGGCACTCTGGCCGCCGCCGATCGTCTGTCGAAGGACGGCATCAACGTGCTCGGGGTCCCGAAGACCATCGACAACGATCTGCAGGCCACGGACTACTCGTTCGGCTTCGACACCGCGGTCAACATCGCAACCGATGCCATGGACCGCCTGCGCACCACCGGCGACTCGCACCAGCGGTGCATGGTCGCCGAGGTGATGGGACGTCATGTCGGCTGGATCGCGTTGCACGCTGGAATGGCCGCAGGCGCTCATGTGATCTGCATCCCCGAGGTCCCGATGTCGATCGATGAGATCGCCGCTCTGGTCACCAGCGCGTTCGACCGCGGCAGGGCTCCGCTCGTCGTGGTGTCCGAGGGCTTCACCCTCACCGGCATGGACGAGGCATACAGCGATAAGGGACTGGACGCCTTCAACCGCCCGCGCCTCGGCGGCATCAGCGAGATCCTCGCCCCCGAGATCGAGCGCATCACCGGCATCGAGACCCGCTCCACCGTGCTCGGCCACATCCAGCGCGGCGGTTCGCCGTCGGCGTTCGATCGAGTGCTCGCGACTCGGCTCGGCTTGCACGCGGCAGATGCGCTGGTCGAGGAGTCCTGGGGTCAGATGGTGGCCATGCGTGGCACCGACATCGTCCGTGTGCCGTTCGCCGAGGCTCTCGGTGAGCTGAACACCGTCTCCCGCGCCCGTTACGACGAGGCCGCGGCGCTCTTCGGCTGATCCTGGCCCCGACGCCGGCTGAGATCAGGACGAAGTCCCCAGATCAGGACGTTTCCCGCAGATTCTTCCTGATCTGGGGCGGTCTTCCTGATCTCAGGCGGACGGACACCGTCAGGCCGCGCGGTGAAGCCCCTGTGCGATCGCCGCGCGGATGACGTTCTGGACCAAGTCCGGCTGGAAAAGCACCTGGTAGTAGTCGAAGCGCACGACGGTATAGCCGCGTAGGCGCAAGCGGACGTCGGCTTCGATGTCACGACGGCGATCGGCCGGGCTGCTGTGGTGCGCGAAACCATCGAGCTGAACGACCAGGCGATCGCCGATCAGCGCATCGATCGAGTGCCCGTCGATCCATACCTGCTGTTGAACGGCGACGCCGATCGCGCGCATCAGGTCCACGAAGTGGGTCTCCAGTCCCGAGTCGGACAGCTTTGTGCAGAGGGCGGCGATGTGGTTCGCGCGTTCACTGTGCCATTCAATGCGCTCGAGCACCGCGGCGTCGACGAACTTCTTGTTGAGCGCCGATTCCCAGATCGCCAGGGCGGCAGCCAGTTCTTGGCATCGCGCTACATGGTGGAGCACATTGATCAGCGGATCGACGACTGCGCGCGCAGCAGCGGGCGCAGGGCCCGTCGACCAATGCACACGCAGTCCCTCGGTCTTGATCCGGGCCGCGCTAGGCGATACGGCGACGTGGACGCCAGAGTGCGCGGGGACCCAAAGCCCGAGTTTCCGGGCGGCGCTCACGCACGTCAGTCGCCCGCCGATGCCGATCGCGGCCAGGATCGCCGAATCACACTCACGGAGCGCGATCCAGGACCGCCGGAATCGCAGCATCCGCCCCGATCGGACTCCCGCCGCTATCGCATGCTTGCTGAACCCAGCAGCGTATATGTCTGACGAGTGCGCGGCGCCATCGTGAGCGCGGAGCCATTCCTCGAGGAGCATCCGTACACTCTCCGCGTACTCGCGGTTCCGCGGGGCTGAACCGGCGGGATGTGCATCAAATTAGCCCGACAGTCGTCTGTGGAGGAGAAGTCGCCGCAGCCCGAGATCAGGACAATGTCCCGAGATCAGGACGATTCCTGCTGAATCGTCCTGATCTCGGGCGGAACTCCTGATCTCAGCAGCCCGGGGTCAGGCCTCCGCCAAGCCGAGGGTGTCGAGCAGCCAGGCCAGCTCGAACGCCCTTTCCTTCCAGGAGTTGTAGCGCCCGCTGACGCCGCCGTGCCCGGCGACCATCTCGCACTTCAGGAGAACATCGGACGCACCCGCTTCGCGCAGCGCCGCCACCCATTTCGCCGGCTCGACGTAGAGCACCCGCGTGTCGTTGAGAGATGTCACGGCCAGGATGCGCGGGTACGTCGCGTCAGATCGCACGTTCTCGTACGGCGTGTACGACCTCATGTACTCGTAGACGTCGGCATCGTGCAGCGGGTCGCCCCACTCGTCCCATTCGATGACGGTGAGGGGGAGCGAGGGGTCGAGGATCGAGGTCAGCGCGTCGACGAAGGGGACGGATGCCAGGATGCCGACGAACTTGTCCGGTGCGAGGTTCGCGACCGCGCCCATGAGGAGACCCCCGGCGCTGCCGCCCTCGGCGACCATGCGGTCCGCGGAGGTGACTCCTGCGGCGATCAGATGTTCGGCGCAGGTGACGAAGTCCGTGAACGTGTTGCGCTTGGACAGCTTCTTGCCGTCTTCGTACCACTGCCGGCCCATCTCGCCACCGCCGCGCACGTGCGCCACCGCGAAGATCACGCCGCGGTCGAGTTCGGAGAGGCGCGCCACCGAGAACCCAGGATCGATCGAGTGCTCGTACGACCCGTAGCCGTAGAGGTGCAGCGGTCGAAGTTCGGCGCCCGGCTCACCGAACGAGCGCTTCCAGACCAGGGAGATGGGCACCCGGGTGCCGTCGGATGCCACCGCCCATTCGCGTTTCTGCCCGTACTCGGCCGCGTCATACCCGCCGAGCACCGGCTGCTGCTTGCGCAGCACCAGTTCGCGGGTGGCGAGGTCCAGGTCGTACACCGTGCCCGGCGTCACGAACGAGGCGTAGCCGAGACGGAGGAACGGCGAGTGCCACTCGGGGTTCCCGCTGACGCCGGCCGAGTACAGCGGTTCGTCGAAGGAGAGTTCGTCCACGGCATCCGTCGCGTAGTCGAGCAGGCCGACGCGCTCCAACCCCTCGCTGCGGTACTCCACCGTCGCGAAATCACGGAACGCGTCCATGCCGAGCAGACGCCGACCGGCCTCGTGCGCGACGATGACGCGCCGCTCGCCTTGCGGGTCGGATGCCGGCACCGAGACGAGCTCGAAGTCGAGGGCGTCGTCGTTGTGCAGGATGAACAGGCGGTCGTCGCCGTCGACGACGGCGTGCTCGAGCGAGTACTCGACTCCCTCGCGGCGCGGCCACACCAGTCGGGGCTCGGCGGTGATCGGACCGCGCAGATCGACGAGATGCTCTTCGCTGGTGATGCTGGAGCCCACGGCGATCACGAGATAGCGCCGGCTGCGCGTGATGCCTGCACCCAGCCAGAACCGCTCGTCGGGCTCGTGGAACAGCTTCACATCGTCGTCGACCGCTGTGCCGATGCGGTGCAGCCAGAGTGTGTCGGGCCGCCAGGAATCGTCGAGCGTCGTGTACAGGATGCCGTCGCCGGCAGGCGTGAAGAAAGCGCCGCCGGTGTTCGGGATCTCATCGGCCAGCAGTTCGCCGGTGACGAGGTCGCGCACGTGGACCGTGTAGCGCTCGTCGCCTTCGAAGTCGGTGGACCAGAGCAACCGGGTGGCGTCGTCCGAGACGGCGAAGGACCCCAGGGCGAAGAACTCATGTCCCTCCGCCTCGACGTTGCCGTCGAGCAGCACCTCCTCGCCGGGCACGGGTACCCCGGGCTCCAGCAGTGGGGGAGTCCAGTCGTCGGGTGCGGCTGCCGCGCGGCACTGGATGCCGTACTGGGCGCCTTCCTCGGTGCGGCCGTAGTACCACCAGTCTCCGCGTCGGGTGGGCACGGAGAGATCGGTCTCCAGTACACGGCCCTTGATCTCCTGGAACAGCGTCTCGCGGAGGTCTGCCAGGTGTGCGGTTTCGGCATCCGTGTGGGCGTTCTCCGCCTCGAGGTGTGCAGTCACCTCGGACGACTCCTTCTCGCGCAACCATTCGTACGGATCCTCGAAGGTGTGGCCGTGGTGGGTTCGAATGTGCGAGCGGCGGTCTGCGATCGGAGCGTTGGTCACCGCTCCACGCTATCCCAGGTCGAGTTGACCGGCATCGGGGAGGGTGGGAGGATCTACCGGGGCCGGTTAACGGAAGGCAAACCCACGGTGAACTCTTCGTTCATCACGTCGATCACGTCGACACCCTTCTTCTTCGAATCGACCGAAAGTGAACGGTGGAAACCGCAGCCCTCATCGTCGTGCTTGTCATTGCACTTGCACTCTTCTTCGACTTCACGAACGGCTTCCACGACACCGCGAACGCGATGGCCACGCCCATCGCGACCGGTGCTCTCAAGCCGAGAACGGCAGTCCTTCTCGCCGCCGTCCTCAACCTCGTCGGCGCATTCCTATCGACCGAGGTCGCCAAGACCGTCTCCGGCGGGATCGTCCGCGAGGACGCGATCCGCGAGATGGGCGCCGAGGTGTTCCTGCCGCTGATCTTCGCCGGACTCATCGGCGCGATCACGTGGAACATGCTCACCTGGCTGCTCGGCCTGCCGTCGAGCTCTTCGCACGCACTGTTCGGCGGCCTCATCGGCGCGACCCTCGTCGGGGTCGGATTCACGGGAATCGACTTCGGCATCGTGCTGTCGAAGATCATCCTGCCGGCGCTCATCGCGCCGCTCACGGCGGGACTCATCGCCTTCATCGCCACGAAGATCGCGTACTCGATCACGCGGCGCTACGACGGCAAGCCTGACGGTCGCGACGGCTTCCGCTGGGGGCAGATCTTCACGTCGTCCCTCGTCGCCCTCGCGCACGGCACGAACGACGCGCAGAAGACGATGGGCATCATCACACTCGCGCTCATCACGATCGGGTGGCAGTCCGACGAGCATCATGAGCCGGAATTCTGGGTCATCGTCGCGTGTGCCTTCACGATCGCCCTCGGCACCTATCTCGGCGGCTGGCGGATTATCCGCACACTCGGCAAGGGGCTGACCGACGTCAAGCCTGCGCAGGGCTTCGCCGCGGAGAGCTCGACGGCCGCGACCATCCTCGCCTCCAGCGCCCTCGGCTTCGCACTGTCGACGACGCAGGTCGCGTCCGGCTCCGTCATCGGTTCGGGGCTCGGCCGCCGCGGCTCCACCGTCCGCTGGCGGACCGCCGGACGCATCGGGATCGGCTGGCTGCTCACGCTCCCGGCTGCCGGAGCGGTCGGGGCGATGGCCGCGCTGCTGGTGCAGTGGCTGGGCAACTGGGGTGTTGCGATCGACGCCGTGATCGCGGTCGCCATCATCATCGGCCTCTTCCTGCGCTCCCGTCGCAACGTGGTCACCCACGCGAACGCGATGAGCGATGTGGCCGAGTCGGGTATGGCCGTCGACCTTCCCGATGCCCCGCCGCCGACTCGTCGACAGCAGAGCCTCGAGCGGGCCAAGGCCGAGGCCAAGGCCAGGGCGCACGCCAGGGAGAAGGCGAAGTCGGCAGCGAAGAAGGCCAAGGCCGCCGCGCGATCGGACGCCCGTGCGGCGTCACCGGCTGAAACGGACACGGCCGACGGTACGAACGAGGAGTCGAAGTGATCAACTGGTTCGCCTTCATCCAGGTGTTCGCGGCCGCGCTCATCGGCGCCGCGGCGATCGTCACCTTCTACGCAGTGGGACTGCGCCTCCTGGTGCGCAGCGGGCACGCGCCGGTCGTGAGTCCGGCCGAGTTCACAGACGCGATCACCGTGATCTCTGAGAAAGAGCTCAAGCGCGCCGCGAAGCAGGCGGCGAAGGCCGCCAAGAAGAGCCCGCTCACGGATGGGCAGAAACGTCTGTCGCTCGTCGGTGCTTACGGATGCTTCGCCCTGTGCGCCGTCGCCGTGGTCACCGGCATCCTGATCATCGTCCTCGGGCACTGAGCGACGGTCAGTCTGCGGCGTTCAGCCGAGGAGCCCCGCGACGAGGTCATCGATCACATCGTCGGTCGATGTCTCAGGATCGATCGGCGTCGTCAAACGGTCGAGCAGGAGCCCGTCGATCGCATAGTGGAACAGCGCGATCTCCCGCCGCCCGCCGGGGAGGCCTGCCTGTGCATTGAAATCGACGTCGGCATCCAGACCCGATCGCTGCCAGGCGCCCAGCACAGCAGCCAGCTCCGGACGTCGGCTGCTTTCCAAGCGGAGCTCGAACAACGCAAGCGTCACGTCGCGATCGTCGCTCAGCCGACGCACGATGTCGCGGAGGTAGTCCGCGAACAGTGCTCGGCTCGGAACGGATGACGCGCGCGCGGCGAGATCCTCCGGGGTCGGCGCCAGCCGCTCGCCGATGCGTTCGACCAGCCCCTCGATGAGGGCGTCCCTGGTGCGGAAATAGTTCGATGTCGTCCCGGTGGGCACGCCGGCTTCGAGGTCGACCGCGCGATGGGTGAGTCCGCGGGAGCCGTCGTGCGCGAGCACCCGGAGGCCGGCATCCGTGATCGTGCGGCGTCTCGCCTCGTTCTTTGCCATGAGCTCACCCTAGCGCAACCACTACAGGTGCTGTAATCTCTTCATTCTTCGGTGATGGCATCCCCCTGTTCGGGACCCGTCCGTACCACCCCGCGCAGTTCGAGGAGGTGAGTACGACGGTGTTCGGTTCAGGGGTCGTGTTCTCGGAATACGCTCGTCGACACGAGGCGTGATTCCGGAGGCGGCGAGGCGATCGTCCGTCTCGCCGCCTAGGCTGATGCCATGTCTGCGCCCTCCGCCAGCGAGCACGTCTTCGGTCGTCACGAGCCGGCATCCCACGTGATCATCCACGTCAGCGACCCGCACTATCTCGCAGGGGGAGTCCGCCTCGCCGGACGGTACGACGTCGAGGCGAATTTCGCACGGACGCTCGAAGCGATCCGGGTCGTGCATCCGAATCCGGCCGCGATCGTGATCACCGGTGACCTCGCCGACCTGGGAGAGCCCGAGGCGTATCGACGGCTGCGCGATGCTGTCGAACCGGTCGCCGCCGAGCTCGGCGCGGTCGTCGTGTGGGTTGCAGGGAACCATGACGAACGCCCGGCACTTCGGGAGGGGCTGCTCGATCTCGCTCCCACCGAAGAACCCGTCACCGGCGTCTGGGATCTCGATGGGCTGCGGCTGATCGCCCTGGACACCAGTGTGCCCGGATGGCACCATGGCGACCTCGACGGCGGGCAACGGGCGTGGCTCGCCGAGCAGCTCCGTCAGCCTGCCCCGCACGGCACGCTGCTCGCGATGCACCACCCGCCGCTGCCGAGCCACATCCCGCTCTTCGACATCCTCGAACTCCAGCATCAGGATGAACTGGCAGAGGTGATCCGCGGCAGTGATGTCCGCGGCATCCTCGCGGGGCATCTCCACTACTCCGCACACGGCACCTTCGCGGGCGTTCCGGTGAGCGTGGCGTCCGCCACCTGTTACACGATGAACGTCGCGCTGCCGGCATCCGCGGTCAACGGAATGGATGCCGCGCAGTCGTTCCAGTTGGTGCACGTGCACCCGGACACGATCACGCACACCGTGGTGCCGGTGACGGATGCTCCCACCGGTGACTACTTCTCCGAGGCGTGGCTCGAGCAGATGTCCGGGCTGACGCCGGCCGAGCGCCTCGAAGCGTTCGCCCGCAAGACCCACTCGCGGAGCGACGTAGAATAGAAGCATCCCCCGAATTCCTCTCACCCGCCACCACCCACAAGGATGTGACATGGCTTCTGCCGCGCCTGCCCTGACCCGCACCGAGACCGATTCCCTCGGGAGCATGGAGATCCCCGTCGACGCGTACTGGGGCATTCACACCGCCCGCGCCGACGCGAACTTCCCGATCACCAAGCGCCCCATCTCGGTCTACCCCGACCTGGTGAGGGCCCTCGCGATGGTCAAGCAGGCCAGCGCGCGCGCGAACAGGGAGATCGGCGTCCTCGACGCGGAGCGGGCAGATCTCATCGACCGGGCAGCGCAGCGCGTCATCGACGGCGAGTTCCACGATCAGTTCACCGTCGGCGTGATTCAGGGCGGTGCCGGGACTTCGACGAACATGAACGCGAACGAGGTCATCACCAACATCGCGCTCGAGATGGCCGGACGCGAGAAGGGCGACTACGCCTTCCTGTCGCCGATCGACCACACCAACCGCAGTCAGTCGACCAACGACGTGTACCCGACGGCCGTGAAGATCGGCCTGTCGCTGACGCTGCAGTCGCTGCTGGACGAACTCGACCTCCTCCGACGCTCCTTCCTCGGGAAGGCCGTGGAGTTCCACGACGTTCTCAAGGTGGGCCGCACCCAGCTGCAGGACGCCGTGCCGATGACGCTCGGCCAGGAGTTCCACGGCTTCGCGACCACCCTCGGCGAGGACCACAGCCGCCTCGGCGAGAACGCGTCGCTGATGTTCGAGATCAACATGGGCGCGACCGCCATCGGCACGGGCATCACCACGCACGTGGACTACGCGCCCGTCGTGCTCAAGCACCTCCGCGAGATCAGCGGCCTCGACCTCGAGACAGCCACCGACCTCGTCGAGTCGACGAGCGACACAGGCTCGTTCATGTCCTTCTCCTCGTCGCTGAAGCGCAATGCGGTCAAGCTGTCCAAGATCTGCAACGACCTGCGACTGCTCTCCTCAGGCCCCCAGGCAGGTCTCGGCGAGATCAACCTGCCGGCGAGGCAGGCAGGATCCAGCATCATGCCAGGCAAGGTGAACCCGGTCATCCCGGAGGTCGTCAACCAGGTGGCGTTCGCGGTGGTCGGTGCCGACATGACCGTGACCATGGCGGTCGAGGGCGGTCAGCTGCAGCTCAACGCCTTCGAACCCGTCATCGCGCACTCGATCTTCCAGTCGATCACCTGGATGCGTCAGGCGATGTGGACGCTGCGCGTCAACTGCGTCGACGGCATCACCGCCAACCGCGACCGTCTCGGCGCGATGGTCGGTGCATCGGTCGGCGTCATCACCGCCCTGACGCCGTTCATCGGATACGCGGCCTCGGCGGCACTCGCCAAGGCGGCACTGCTGACGAATCGCAACGTCGCCGACCTCGTCGTCGAAGCAGGGCTCATGTCGCGCGAAGAGGTCATCAAGCAGCTTTCGCCCGCCCGACTCTCCGGACTCGAAGCGGTGACGGCGGCGATCCCGATCATCGCTGCCGAGGATCTCACCGAGATCTGAGTGGCCCGATGACGAAGGGCGGATGCTGCAGCGTGCAGCATCCGCCCTCTGTCGTTTCCGCCTCGGAGTGCGTCGAAGCTCTCAGCCGAGAATGCGGCAGTGCGTTGTGAGCTCGCCGATGCCGTCGATGCCCACGGTGACCGTCGAGCGATCACGGAGGAAGATCTGCGGATCGCGCGAGTAGCCGGCGCCTCCGGGGCTGCCGGTGGAGATCAAGGTGCCAGGCAGCAGTGTGAGCGACTGGGACAAGTGTGCGATCAACGTCGCCACCGAGCGGACCATCTGACCGGTGGAGGCATCCTGCACGGTGTGGCCGTCGACGATCGTCCAGATATGCAGATCCTGCGGGTCGGCGACCTCGTCTGCGGTGACCACGAACGGGCCGGTCGGAGTGAAGCCGTCGAACGACTTGCATCGCGACCACTGCGCCTCGGAGAACTGGATGTCGCGGGCGGTGATGTCGTTGACGACCGTATAACCCCAGACGTACGACAGCGCCCGGTCCGCGGACACATCCTTGGCCGGTGTGCCGATGAGCACGCCGAGTTCGGCCTCGTAGTCGACTGATTCGCTCAGGGACCGCGGCCAGGACGTCGTCTGTTCGTGACCGGTCAGCGAGTTCGGCCACAGGGTGAAGACCGTCGGCGCGCTGTCGGTCTTCAGGCCGAGTTCGCTGGAGTGCGCGGCATAGTTCAGCCCGACGGCGAGCACGGCCGGGGGAGCGAGCACGGCAGATGCATAACCGAAGTCGCCGAGCGGATGCCGCGGAGCGGTGCTCGAGCCCAGAGCGCTCCTGATCGCGTCGAGCGCGTCAGCACCGCCCTCGATGAGCTCCTGCAGGGTCGCAGGTGCGTCGGGGATCAGATCGGAGACGAGGATGGCATCGGCGTCTTCCACCACTGCAAGAGCAATGTGAGAGGAATCGGCACGGCGCAGATGAGCGAACCGCATACCTCTACGCTACCGGTGACGAGCACGAACTTCCTGGAGGACTTCGCCAGACCGCGGGCGCAATGCTTGTTCCCCATATGCTTTGGCTATGAGTTCCGGAGGACCGTCCCAGCCGCAGCAGCCGCCGTCGTACACACCGCCGCCGGCGCAACCGGCAGCAGCGCAGTACTCTGCGCAGCAGTATGCGCAGTCGCCGTACTTGCCGCCGAGGTCTCCGCAGCCGGAGTACGGATCGGCACTCGCGCAGCCGACGCACTATGCACCTCCGGCGCCCGCCGCCCCGTCTCCGGCGCCGTCCCTGCCGAGCCTGCCGGTCCCGGCGAGGAAAGGCCGCACGGTCTCGATCTGGCTCTTCGGTGCACTCGGCTTTCTGCTGATCGCCCTGATCGGCTATTTCGTCTGGGCGCTTGGTGCGCTGGCATCCGGTATCGGGATGGTGCTCGCGCTCATTCCGCTGACGATCGTCTTCCTCGGGGTGCGGTTGATCGACCGCTGGGAGCCGGAGCCGAAGCGCATCCTGTTCTTCGCCGTCGCCTGGGGCGCGATCGCCGCCATCGGGCTCACTCTGCTCTTCGATCTCGGACTGACCCTTCTCTTCGGCCAGCGATCCGACGCCGTGGCTGCCGTCATCCAGGCTCCGATCGTCGAGGAGTTCTGGAAGGGCCTCGGCGTCCTCCTCATCTACTTGACCGCGCGCCGTGCCTTCGACGGCCCGGTCGACGGCGTCGTCTACGGGGCTCTGGTCGGCGCAGGGTTCGCGTTCACCGAGAACATCCAGTACTTCGCGATCAGCCTGATCGAGGGCGGCGGCGAGCAGCTCACGGTGACGTTCGTGATGCGCGCGCTGCTGTCGCCGTTCGCCCACGCGATGTTCACCGCGCTCACCGGCTTCGCGATCGGTCTGGCCGCGCGGCGGCATGCTCCGGTGGGCGCGGCGCTCGGCGCCGGCCTGCTCGGAATGCTCGGCGCCATCCTGCTGCACGGTTTCTGGAACGGCTCGGCGACCTTCGCCGACTTCTTCGGCCTGTACTTCACCCTGCAGGTGCCGCTGTTCATCGGCTTCATCCTCGGGATCATCGCGCTGCGACGGGAGGAATCCCGGCTGACGCGGATGCGGCTGGGGGAGTACGCGGCTGCCGGATGGTTCACCCCGGAAGAGGTGACCATGCTCGCGACCCCTGCCGGACGCAAGACCGGATTGCAGTGGGCGGCTTCTCTGCGCGGCGATCGCCGCCCGTTGATGCGCGAGTTCATCAAGGATTCAGCGGCGCTTGCCGCTGTCCGTCAGCGGGCGATCAGCGGACGCGACCCGCTCGCCGCAGAGGACGAACGTGCGCTGCTCATCCGCACCCGTGCGACGAGGGCGGCGCTGCTCGCGTACTGAGAGCTTGTCGTAGCAAGACTCAGCGCCCGGTGCTGCGGCGATGCCTGCATGACGCCCG
The DNA here is from genome assembly GCF_038397725.1 of Microbacterium sp. LWO13-1.2. Lineage (NCBI taxonomy): Bacteria > Bacillati > Actinomycetota > Actinomycetes > Micrococcales > Microbacteriaceae > Microbacterium > Microbacterium sp. LWO13-1.2. Next base: position 3,385,172 of record NZ_CP151634.1, on the reverse strand, counting down.
GGCGCTGAGTTGATCTGTAAACAGGGTGCACCCGCGTGATCGGGGTGTCAAGAGAGATCCGGAATTCCCCCTCAGATCTCTTCGACGATGACGTCGAGCGCGACGCCTTCGCAGGCGATACGAGGCAGCCCCTCGAGTCGGCTGCCGCGGATGGAATCTCCGGTGGCGCATCTCGGGTCTGTGGAGACGACGACCCGGCCGACGCCGTTCGTCAGCGTCACTTCGTGCCCGAGCGCGGTGAACCTCGGTGTGAGTTCGCGCTCGACGGCGGAGACGAGCAGATCGAGGCCGGCCACCCCGATGCGGGTGCCGTTCACCTCGGCGGGCGCCGCGATGGTGATCGTGTACTCGTCGCTGCAGAGATAGTCGACGTAGGGACCGGCGACGTGAGGGTCGCCGGTCGACATCGGCACCCGATACCACTCGAGGGCGCTGTAGTCGATGTTCTCCTTGTTCACCGATTGTGATGCGAGAACCAGCTGCTTGCGCTCCGCACCCTGCCACCAGGCGAGATGACTGCGCGCATCCGAGAGCAGGTCGATCGCGGCGATGAACCCGGCACCGTACACCGGCACGCCGGGGAGGTCCAGCGTCTCCAGAGCATACGGCCGCACCAGTGCGTCGACTTTCGCCCTGGTGAGAGGGCCACTGCGCTCGACGGCAGCGAGCTGTTCGGCCAGTGGTGTGACCCAACCGAGCAGTGCGCGGATCGGCGAGGAGAAGTACTCCCGCACGATCGTTGCCGCTGCGTCGATCGCAGTGGGGGTTTTCGTACTCATCACGTCCTCCTGTGCACGTCGATGGTGGGCATGTGGTTCAGCTGATCCGCGTCTGCAGTTCGATGAGCGCGTCGATCGTTTCGGTCACCATGAGCTCCGTCTGCCTGCCGGCCGCTTCCGCGTCCGCCTTCTCCACAGCATCGATCACCGCGAGGAGGTGGGCCGCCTGGCGGCGATGATCCTCGACTTCGTGCGCGACGAGTCGGAGGTAGGGGGAGAGCTCGGCCTGCAGCTTCATCTGCTCACGGGTCAATCGCGCCGATTGACTCAGCGCGACGAGTTCGATCTGCACGTCGTCGAGCAGCCGGCGCTGCTGTTCCGGGTCGAGGTCGGCGAGCCGCTCCATCCGTCGCCGCACCTGCTGGGTCTCCGAGGTGTCAGCGCGCCGCGCTGCCAGGCGCACGCACGCGCCGGTGATCGCGGCGTAATGAGCGCCGAGGTCGCGCAGAGCGAGTCGGGATGAGGTACGCAGGGCTTCGCGTGCGAAGGAGAGCGGGTCGGCGTGCTCGGCGACGAAGCTGCCCCCGTTGCGTCCGCGTTTGGTGATGACGAGTCCGCGGCCGCGCAGCGCGAGCAGCGCCTCGCGCACGGTCACCGGGGCGACGCCCAGGCTCTTGGAGAGGTCTGCTTCCGAGGGGAGCCGTTCTCCCGCGCGCAGATGGCCGCGCGTGATCGCGTCGACCAGGCGTCGTTCGACGAGCTCGGCCCGGCCCTCGTCTCCGATCGGTTGGAACAGGGCGCCCTGCAGCCGGTGCGGATGCTGAGTGGTGGCGGGACGCGCCTCGGAATCCTGTGCCGTACGCGACATCGCCATCGATTCCATTCTGCGATTCTCCACCTTCCGCGGTGAACGGCGAAAACTGCCTCTTGAAATATTACCTCTGGGTTTATATGTTTAATCCACCTTCACGTTCGATGATGACCAGAGGAGAGCGAGATGATCGCTACGGCCCCCGCCACTGCGGCAGTCGACGACGACCGTGCCGCGCCGGGAAGTGTGACGCTGAGCGGTGTCACCAAGTCCTTCGGCGAGTTCACAGCCGTCCGCGACCTCGATCTCGATGTCGCCTCCGGCGAGTTCCTCTCGATGCTCGGCCCGTCAGGCTCCGGGAAGACCACGGTGCTGCGGATGATCGCCGGCTTCGAGGAAGCGACGAGCGGCAGCATCCGCCTGTCCGGTGTCGATGTCACCAGGACGCCACCGCACGCCCGCCAGGTGAACACCGTGTTCCAGGACTACGCGCTGTTCCCGCATCTGACGATCGCCGAGAACGTCGGTTACGGGTTGCGCGTTCGCGGCGAAGGACGCCGAGAGCGCGCAGGTCGCGTGCACGAATCCCTCGAGCAAGTGCGGCTCGACCACGTCGCCGATCGCCTGCCTCACCAGCTCTCCGGTGGTCAGCGACAGCGGATCGCCCTCGCGCGGGCGCTCATCCTGCGTCCCCAGGTGCTGCTGCTCGACGAGCCGCTCGGAGCCCTCGACAAGCAGCTCCGCGAGCAGATGCAGATCGAACTGAAGCAGATCCAGCGGGAGGTGGGCATCACCTTCATCTTCGTCACCCATGACCAGGAGGAGGCGCTCACGCTGAGCGACCGCGTCGCCGTGTTCAACAACGGACGGATCGAACAGGTCGGCACGGCTCGCGAGGTGTACGAATACCCGCAGACCGAGTTCGTCGCCCGCTTCCTCGGTCTCTCCAACCTCATCGGCGGTGAACTCGCCGAGGATCTCACCGGTGACCGTCGGACGATGAGCATCCGTCCGGAGCGCGTGCGTCTGACGGCGCGCGACGAACCACTCGGCGATGGTGACGTCTCACTGACCGGCACGGTCCGCGAGGTCGTCTACACCGGCCCGGCCACCCGCTATCTGGTCACGGCCGACGCCGGAGTCGACATCATCGCCGAGCAGCCCAATGCCCACCACCCCACGTCCGGAGCGGCTTTCGGCCGCGGGGATCTCGTTCGAGCCGCATGGACCCCTGAGCATGCGGCCCGGCTTCCCTGAAGCAACCGGCACCACTGAAAACCCTGCAGCACTGATCACAAAGGAGCGATCCATGCGTCACAAGATCCTGGCCACCACCGCAATGGCGGCCGTCGCCGTCCTCACGCTCTCCGCCTGTTCTGGCGGGGGTGAAAAGCCGTCCACCGAAGGCAACGGTGAACTCCAGATCGAGGTACCCGACATCCCCATGCTCGGCGAACTCGGCGAGAACGAGAGCGACGTCAACATCGTCGCCTGGAGCGGCTTCGTCGAACCGGCCTGGAGCGACGAGTTCACGAAGGAAACCGGATGCACGGTCAATCGCCGCGTCGCCGGCACCAGCGACGAGATGGTGCAGCTCATGCGCACCGGCGATTACGACCTCGTGTCCGCATCGGGCGACGCGAGCCTGCGCCTGATCGCAGGCGGCGACGTGCAGCCTCTCAACCTCGAGCTGATCCCGAGCTTCGGCGACGACATCGTCGAAGGGATGAAGGGGCAGATCTACGACACGATCAACGGCAAGTCGTACGGCATCCCGATCGGTCGCGGCGCCAACATCCTCCAGTACAACAGCGATGTCGTCACTGAGGAGCCAACGAGCTGGGATGTCGCCTGGGAGAAGGACAGCCCGTACGCCGGTCAGGTCATCGCGTACGACGCTCCGATCTACATCGCGGATGCCGCGGTCTATCTGATGGCGCACGAGCCTGATCTCGGCATCGAGAACCCGTATGCGCTCGACGAGAAGCAGCTCGCCGCGGCCGTCGAGCTGCTCAAGCAGCAGAACGAGATCGTCTCCGAATACTGGTCGGACCCCGCCGCGCAGATCACGTCGTTCGCCGGTGGCACCACCGTGCTCGGCACGTCGTGGGAGGTGCTGCGCAAGCTCACCGAAGACGACAAGTTCAAGAGCGTGCTGCCCGAGGAGGGCTCGACGGGCTGGTCGGATGCCTGGATGCTGGCGACCGAGGCCAAGAACCCGAACTGCGCCTATGCGTGGATGGACTACGCCTCCACTCCGGAGGTGAACGGTGCCATTGCGATGAACTTCGGCATGGCACCGGCCAACGCCGCATTCTGCGAGACGAGCGACGAGGCCAAGGTGCACTGCGAGTACTACAACGCCACGAACGAGGAGTACTTCGAGAAGGTGTGGTTCTGGACCACCCCGATCGAGCAGTGCATCGACGGTCGCCCCGCTGACGAGGCCACCTGCACCAACTTCCAGCAGTGGACGGATGCCTGGCTCTCGGTCAAGGGCTGAGAGACGACGAATCCAACGCGCCCTGGGCGGGACTCCGGTCCCGCCCAGGGACGGAAGCTTCCGCAACGACGACGACGGGATCGACATGACGCGGCGCACACGCATCGCCGGCCTCCTGGCCCTCCCGATGACCTGGCTCATCGGGATCTACATCTTCTCGCTGGTGATGCTGCTGGTGACCGCCTTCTGGGTGACGGATCCATTCACCTCGAAAGTGAAACCCGGGTTCACGCTGCGCAACTTCGAGCAGCTCTTCATCAACCCGGCCTACCTCTCGACATCGGTCCGAACACTCGGCATCGCCCTGGGCGTGACCGTGCTGTCGATCCTCATCGCGGTGCCGCTCGGCATCTTCATGGCTAAAGTGGCCGCGCCGTGGCTGCGGGCCCTGCTGGCGGTGGCGATCACCCTGCCCCTCTGGGCGGGATATCTGGTGAAGGTGCTGGCGATGCGCATCACGTTCACGAAGGAGGGGTTCTTCAACTGGATGCTCGCACCGTTCGGTATCGAAGGGCCCGGCTTCACGCTCGGGACGGTCGTCCTCACGCTGACGTACCTGTGGCTTCCGTACATGGCGGTCCCGGTGTACACCGCGATCCGGCAGCTGCCGCCGAACCTGTTCGATGCCTCCGCCGACCTCGGCGCAGGCTCCTGGCGCACGATCACGACCGTCGTGCTTCCGCTGATCAAGCCCGCGATCATCGCCGGCTCCGTGTTCACGTTCTCGCTCAGCCTCGGCGACTATCTCGTCGCACGATTCGTCGGCGGCGACACCCAGATGATCGGCAGTGTCATCGCCTCGAACATCAACCTGAATCCGCCACTCGCCGCGGCGTACTCGCTCGTCCCGATCGCGTTCGTCGTCATCTACCTGGTGAGCGTTCAGCGCACCGGTGCTCTCGAAAGGATGTGAGCGGCTCATGCTGAGACTGTCCCGCACTTCCAAAGCGATCCTCGGGGTCCTCGTCGCGGTCATCCTCGCCTTCATGTACATCCCGCTGGGACTGGTGGTCCTCAACTCATTCAACGCGGCGCGGATCGTCAGCTGGCCGGTCACCGGCTTCTCCTTGGAGTGGTGGGGGAAGGCGTTCTCGAGCGAGCCGGTGCGGATCGCTCTGCTCAATTCCGTCCTGGTCGCGAGCGGGGCGACGGTGATCGCGGTGATCCTCGGCACGCTCGTCGCCTTCGCGCTGCAGCGATATTCCTTCTTCGGCCAGCGGGCGGTGAACCTGCTGGTGGTCCTGCCGATCGCCCTCCCAGGGATCGTCACAGGCGTCGCGCTGAACAACACCTACAACCGGATGCTCGAGCCCATCGGCATCCAGGTCGGCTTCTACGGGATGATCATCGCGCACGGCACCTTCTGCATCGTGATGGTGTTCAACAACGTCCTCGCTCGACTGCGTCGGCTGAATCCGAGTATCGAGGAGGCATCCCAGGACCTCGGCGCCACACCGTGGCAGACGTTCCGGATGGTCACCTTCCCGCAGTTCCGCAGCGCCCTGATCGCGGGGGCGATCCTCGCCTTCGCGCTCAGCTTCGACGAGGTGTACGTGACGATCTTCACGGCTCCGCCGGGAGTCGACACATTGCCGCTGTGGATCATGAACCAGATGGCGCGTCCGAATGAGGCCAACACGGTCAACGTGGTCGCGACGATCGTGATCCTCGCCTCGTTCATCCCGGTGTGGGTGTCCCAGCGGCTCGGGCGCGACATCACGGATCGCGGATGATGCGCCCGAGCTGAGCCGGCCCGTGCGTTCGCGCTCAGCGGATCATCTGCGTTGACCCGGCGGGGACGCTCGGGTTGGATGGAGTCATGACTGATCGCACAAAGCCCGAGTTCGACGCTCCCACCGGCCCCGCTCCCACGGAACTGGTGGTCCGGGACCTCATCGAAGGCGACGGCGCTGAGGCGAAGCCCGGCGACACCGTGACCGTCCACTACGCGGGTGTCGAGTTCGACTCCGGCGAAGAGTTCGACTCCTCCTGGGGGCGTGGCGAGACCATCCAGTTCCCGCTGCGCGGTCTGATCCAGGGCTGGCAGGACGGCATCCCCGGGATGAAGGTCGGCGGACGCCGTGAACTGGTCATCCCGCCGCAGCTGGCATACGGTCCGGCCGGCGGAGGTCACTTCCTCTCCGGAAAGACGCTGATCTTCATCATCGACCTCGTCGCTGTCGGCTGATCACCCCTTTTTCCAGAAGACGCCCCGATCTGATGATCGGGGCGTCTTCTGCATTCGGGGCCAATTTCACATTCATCGGAATACATTCATGTGAATGTGAGTTGTCTCCTCTGATGCCGCAGAAGCGGCCCCTGCCGCAGCAGCGGTCCACGTCCCCAGAGGAGCAACCATGACCAGCATCGACATCCCCGGCTACCGTCCAGGCACCTGGGTCCTCGACCCCGCGCACAGCGAGGTCACGTTCAGCGTCCGCCACATGATGATCTCGAAGGTGCGCGGCACCTTCGGCATCAAGAACGCGACCCTGGTGGCGCCCGAGAACCCGCTCGAGGCGAAGGTCGAGGCGAGCGTCGACGTCACCTCCATCGACACCAAGGACTCCGGTCGCGACACGCACCTTCGCTCGGCGGACTTCTTCGACACCGAGAACTTCCCGACCATGGAGTTCGTCTCCACCGGCGCCCGCGTCGAGGGCGGCGACTTCTTCGTCGACGGCGACCTCTCGATCCGCGGCGTCACGAAGCCGGTGAGCTTCGAATTCGATTTCGGTGGATTCGGCACCGACCCTTACGGCAATTACAAGGCCGGCGCCTCGGCGGTGACCACGATCAACCGCGAGGATTTCGGTCTGACCTGGAACGCCGCGTTGGAGACCGGCGGAGTCCTCGTCGGCAAGGAGATCACCATCAGCCTCGACCTGCAGGGCGCTCTCGAGCAGAGCTGACGCCCTCGGCCGTCTGAACCCCGGGTCCTCAGGGCTCGGGGTTCAGTGCGTCGTAGCCGCGGAAACGCGGGTTCGTCCTGGCAAGCATCGCTACGAGTGCGATGACCAGGAATCCGCCCAGCAGTGGGGGGAACCACAGCGACGTCGCCGTGGCGAGAACCCCGGCGTAGAGGGCTCCGACGCGAGGTCCACCGGCGACCACGATGATGAAGACACCCTGCAGGCGGCCGCGCATCGCGTCGGGGACCGCGGCCTGCATCATCGTGTTGCGGTAGATCGAGCTGACGTTGTCTGCGGCGCCCGAGAGTGCGAGCGCGATGCACGCGCACACGATGAGGATGATGTTCGGCGAGGTCTCGGATGTGCCGGGCGTGAACGCGCCGATCAGCAGCACTACTCCGAACAGGGCGATCGTTGCGCCGTAGGCCTGAATCGCACGGGTGATGCCGCGGCCATGCCAGCGGTACTGCACCACGCGGCCCGAGAACAGGCTGGACGTGAACGTCCCGACGGCGACCGCTGCCGTCAGGATTCCCGTCGTGACGGCCCCTCCGCCCAGCAGCAGCGTACCGAGGGCGGGGAAGAGGGCGAGCGGCTGCCCGAAGGTCATCGCGATGATGTCGAGCAGGTACTGCATCCGGATGTTGCCGGCTCGGCGCAGAAACCGCCACCCGTCGACAAGGGATGCCAGCCCTGGGCGCACGGTCTCGCCCTCCGGGCGCAGCGCCGGCAGGGCCCATAGGCCGAGGAACATCGACGTCATCAGGATGACGTCGATCGTGTACGTCCACCCGAAGCCGGTGAGCGCGACGAGCAGCCCCGCGAGTGCAGGGCCCGCCATCACCGTGATGCCGAAGGAGATTCCGTTCAGAGCGGATGCGGCGGCCAGCTGGTCGAGGGGGATGAGTCGCGGCACGATGGCGGTTCGGGTGGCGAAGCCGACCGAGTTCGTCGCGGCGATGATCATGCTGAGTGCGTACAGCCACCAGATGGTCTCGGCGCCGGCCCAGGTGAGCGCCGCCAGAAGTGCCGTGGCGCAGAAGGCGATCGATGCGGCGATCAGCGCGACTTTGCGTCGGTCGAACGCGTCAGCCAGCATCCCTCCGTAGAGGCCAGCCACGACCATCGGCACCAGTCCGGCGACGGCGATCATCGAGACCGCCAAGGTGCTGCCGGTGAGATCGAACACGTGCAGCATCACGGTGACGATCGTGAGCTGGCCGCCGATGCCGGTCAGCAACGAGCCGACCCACATCCGGGCGAAGGCCGGGGAGGCCCGCAGGGGAGTGAGGTCGATGAGATGCCCGCGGGAGAACTGCACCTGAAGAGGCTATCGGCCCGTGTGCAGAGGCAGGCGCCGCTGCTGGTAGACTCTTCAGGTTGCCGTTTGATCGGCCGCGGATAAAGAGAGCTCGCACATCAGGTGTTGGGCGCCGCGCAACGAACTGAAAGGGGATCCCATCTATGCCACTCGAATCTGACGCCAAGAAGGCGATCATGGAAGAGTACGCGACGCACCCCGGTGACACCGGATCCCCCGAGGTGCAGGTCGCAATGCTGACGCAGCGCATCAAGGACCTCACCGAACACCTCAAGGAGCACAAGCACGACCACCACTCGCGTCGTGGCCTGTTCCTCATGGTGGGTCAGCGCCGTCGTCTGCTCGGCTACCTCCAGGACATCGACATCGCGCGTTACCGCTCGCTGATCGAGCGTCTTGGGCTTCGCCGCTGAGCGACCCAGCGATCAATCGCACTTCTTCCGAAGGCCGTCCCAGGTGTGGGGCGGCCTTCGTCGTTTCTGCTGCGCGTGGTTCGTTGACCTCATCGTGACTTTCCGGTAGGAAAGTGAAGATGGACTTTCCTACCGGAAAGTTGGGGAGGGCGATGATGGAGCAGAAACCGCTATCGGCGGCCGAGCCGTTGGAACCGCCCACCGCGGATGTCGCGCAGGCGTACCTCGATGAGGTCGACGTGGTCGCGACGCGTCGGGAGGAGCGAATCGATCGGCGTGGAATCGCGTGGGTCGCGCTGGCGGAGGCGGCCGCGCTGGCCGTCTATCTGTCCGTGATGATGTTCGGGTTCGGATCTTCCAGCAGCTCGTCATTCATCACGCTCATCGCTCTCTTACTCGTGTGGATCCAGCTGTCCGGCGAGCTCAAGGAGAGCTTCGGCTTCCAGTCGCGGCTGCGGCGCACAGAGCGCTGGGCGTATGCGCTTTTCGGGTTCGTCGCCGTCGCTGGCGTCGTCGTCGGTATCGCAACTCAGATCGTCGGCGCGGACATCCCGTTCGTTCTGCGCCTGGCGCCAGGCGGGTTGGTCCTCCTCGTCTTCGGCGGACTCGCCGTACGCGATCTCCGCCGCGCACGTCCAGCGGTCCTTCGGCGCGCCCGGGCGCCCCTTGCCACGGTCGCTCGCAACTTCACCCTGACGATCGGCGCCGTGTTCGGCATTGCGATCGCGATCACCTCCGTGGCGTATTCGGTGCCGGCATCGTTGTTCAGCATGGCGCTGATCCTCCTGATGCTCGGCTGGTGGATCGCGGTGCAGATCAGCGACCGGCTTCCGGCACTGGGTGCGGTCTGGTATTGGCCGCAATGGGCGGCGTTCGTGCTGGGCTGGGCAGTGTTCGCCTGCGCAGTGCTCGTGCAGTTCCGTCAGCCGCTCGACCCGTTGATCATCTCGATCGCTGCGGTCGTTGTCGTGTTGGCATTCGTGGCGGCCGCGTTCTTCGACGGTCGCGATGCCGACTGACCCGCAGCCGACGCGCTCGCCGCACCCGCGAACGCGCCTGGACGACAACTTCGCCAGTCCCATCCGGTTCTCATTGATGGCCTCCCTGGACGAGGCCATTGAACTCGATTTCGGAACGCTCGCCGACATCCTCCAGGTCGGGGACTCCGCGCTCAGCAAGGCGATCGCACACCTGCATGAGGCAGGCTACGTGATCGTCCGCAAAGGAATTGTCGGCAGCCGACCACGCACGTGGGTACGTGCCACTGCTGACGGATCGAACGCGTTCGGCGGTCACCTGCAGGCGCTCCGCGAGATCGTCGAACTGGGTGGCCGACAGTTGCCCTCGTGATCGGGGTCGGTCCGCAGCCTCAACAGACACGTTGACGTCGTCGTTTCCCCTGCTATGGTGGTCGACACCCACGAGGTTCTTGTCATCAGCGGTTCTAACCGCTTAGATAGGCGGAAGCACGCGGATCGGACACCCGTCGATCCGCGCGCAGGATGCAATCACGCAGGACACAACTCTGTACGGAGTCTCGATGGATGTCACACAGGATTCGCGCTCGGGAGACCCGAACGTCGGACGGGCGCAGATCGAATGGGTGCGCCGCCACTCGCCGGTGCTGGACGGGTTCGTCCGTCGGCGCATCTCCGACGGATCGTTGGAAGGCAAGCGGATCGCCGTCGTGGTGCATCTCGAAGCCAAGACAGCTTTCCTCGCCACCGTGCTCGCGGATGCCGGAGCCGAGGTGATCGTCGCCGGCAGCAATCCGCGCACCACCCGAGGTGATGTCGTCGAGGCCCTCCGCGAACGCGGACTCACCGTCGTCGCTGAACCTGATGGCGACTACGACTCCTGGGAGCGAGAGCTGTTGATCGCAGCCGACCACGCACCGGAGTACATCATCGACGACGGCGCCGAGCTGACGATGCGCATGAGTCAGTACCGCCCCGAGCTGTTCGCAGGACTCCGCGGAGTCTCGGAGGAGACGACAACGGGGACGGCGCGTCTGCACCGCATGCACGAAGCCGGGCGGTTGCCGTTCCCGGCGCTCACGGCGAACGACGCACGCTGCAAGCACCTCTTCGACAACAAGTTCGGCACCGGGCAGACCACGGTGCAGGCCATGCTTCGCCTGACGAACCGTCAGATCGCCGGAGCCGGATTCTGCGTGGTGGGCTACGGGTACGTCGGCCGCGGTATCGCGCAGTACGCCAAGGCGATGGGAGCTCGCACCAGCGTGATCGAAGTCGACCCGGTGCGCGCCCTGGAAGCGTTCATGGACGGCCACGCCGTCGGCGCCGCCCGGGATGTGCTGCCGGACGCGACCTTCGTGGTCACCGGCACCGGAGGGATGCGAGCGATCGGCGAGCGCGATCTGCCGTTCCTCCGGCACGACGTCGTCCTGGCCAACGCCGGTCACCACGATCTCGAAGTCGACGTCGATGCACTCGCCGCCGCGGCGTCCGCCATCTCCTCGCCTCGAGAGCAGATCGACACATATCGAATCGGCGATCGCGATCTTCACGTCCTGTCCGGGGGAGCGCTCGTGAACATCGCCGGCGGGAGCGGGCATCCGGTCGAGATCATGGACCTCACGTTCGCGGTTCAGGGTATCGGCGCACATCACCTGGTGACCGCTGGTCTCGAGCCGGGCGTGCACATCATTCCCGCCGAGCTCGACGACGCGATCGCAGCTGCGAAGCTCGCGAGCCTGGGCGTGGAGCTCGACCCGATGCGGGCGGAGCAGGAAGACGACGCGGCCGACTGGTTGAGCGAAGGGATCGCACCATGAGCACGTTCGAAGAGCGGGCGCGTGCCGGAGCCGGACGGATCGCCTGGGCAGGCAGAGGGATGCCGGTGCTCCGCGGGATCTCGGTACGCCTCGCCGAGTCTGGAGCACTCAAAGGACACCGCATCGGAGTAGGGCTGGTACTCGAGCCGAAGACCGCGAACCTCGCGCTCGCTCTGCGCGATGCCGGGGCGGAGGTCAGCGTGTACTGCTCGGGTCGGTCAACAGACCAGGAGACCGCAGATGCCCTCGCCGCAGAAGGGCTCGCCGTGTTCGCGGAGGAAGGCGTCGGCGATGAGCGAGACCTGGAACTCGCCAGGGAGTACCTCGGTACCGCGCCCGACATCATCCTCGACGACGGCGCATCGATCATCCGTCTCGCGCACCGCGAGTTCCCCGCCCTCGTCGGCAGCCTCCTGGGGGCTGCGGAGGAGACCACGAGCGGTGTGCGCCCGTTGCGGGCGATGCATGACGACGGCGCGCTGCGCATCCCCGTGGTCGCGGTCAACGATGCCAAGACCAAGTACCTCTTCGACAACGTGTACGGCACCGGCCAGTCGTGCGTGATGACCCTGCTCGACGTGACGAACCTGCAGATCGCCGGACGCACGGTCGTCGTCGTCGGATACGGCTGGGTGGGCAAGGGTGTAGCCCTTCACGCGGCTGCGCTCGGCGCGCGCGTCGTCGTCACCGAACTCGACCCCATCAAGGCGTTGCAGGCACTGCACGACGGGTACAGGGTGATGAGCCTTGCCGACGCAGCGCCGACCGCGGAGGTGGTCTTCGCTGCGACCGGGATCGCCGGAGCCGTCACCGCTGCGCATGTGGACCAGATGCCGGACGGCGTCATCCTCTGCACGGCAGGTGGTGGCGCGTTCGAGCTTCCGATGCCGGAACTGGATGCTCTCGGGACAGCGGATTCCGTTCGCGCCGGTGTCACCCAGTACACCCGTGCCGACGGCACGACGGTCCTCGTCATCAGCGAGGGCGACTGCCTGAACTGCACGGACGGTGAGGGAAACCCGATCGAGGTGATGGACCTCTCGCTTTCGTTGCAGGCTCTGGCGGCCGAACTCATCGCGACGACGGCGAAGGACTGGGGCGTGGGTGTCCACCCGCTTCCCGAGGCACTCGAACAGGCGGTCGCCATCGCCCGCCTGGCTCACGAGGGAGCATCCCTCGAACCGATGACAGATGACCTCGCTGCCGCGATGCGCAGCTGGTGAACCGAGAGGATTTCCCGTGATCAAGAACAGGACCCGCATTGCAGCGGCCGGCTTGCTGGCGGCCGGCGCTCTCGCGCTCGCCGCATGCTCCGAGGGCGCAGCGCCCAGCGCCGAAGCGCTCGACCCGGCGAACGTGCCCGAGGGGGAGACCACGATCACCGTGTGGTCCTTCCTCCCTGACAATTACGACGGCGGAGCCGAGGCCTACGAGGCGGTGATCGCCGCCTTCCAGGACAAGTACCCGCAGGTGACCGTCGAACTGACCACCATGCCGTACCCGACATACTTCGATCAGGTGCGAAACGCCACCGTCGCGCGCAAGGGTGCCGATGTCGTCACGATGTACGGCGGAGCGCAGGCCTACAGCTATCGCAACGGCCTCTACCCGCTGCAGGATGCGATGCTTCCGGAGGTCGAGGAGAACCTGAAGTTCCTCCCGGAGAACCACTCGGAGGACGGCAACCTCTACATCCTCCCCACCGGCACCTACGGCTATGCGCTGCTGGTGAATCAGGAGCTCTTCGCACAGGCGGGCCTGGACCCGGCCACGTCGATCGCCGACTGGGACGGCTTGCTCTCGACGTGTGAGCAGTTGCACGCCAAAGGCATCCAGCCGTTCGCTTCCGGCTGGAAGGACGGCTACATGTTCGAGACGTTCATGTACATGATCTCCAGCCAGCTCATGGACAAGGAGACGCTGGACAGCTGGGTCGCCGGCGATGTTCCGGTCGACGACGAGCTCTTCACCAAGGGCACGCAGTACATCCTCGACATGAACGACGCCGGATGCTTCGGCGGCGACGAGAACCTCGGCGTGAACATGTACGACGACGCGTTCAACCAGTACTACGCGGGTACCGCTGCGATGTTCGCGATGGGGTCGCTCTCCACCGCGAGCACGGCGAGCGAGACGGTTCCGAGCACGACGGTGATGCGCCTTCCGCAGGTGCCCGACTCGCAGTACGAGGAGCTCATCGACGCGGGCGCCGAGGCAGGCTGGGCCGTCACCAAATGGACGAAGAGCCCTGAAGCATCCGCAGCCTTCGTGAACTTCCTCGCCAGCGCCGAAGCGCAGGAGATCCTGTGGAACGCCGTCGGCGTGCCGCCGAACGTGAAGAACCTCGAGGTCGAGGGCACCACCGACATCCAGAAGGCCTACCTGCCCCTGATGCAGGCCGACGAGAATCACACCGGCTTCGCATCGTTCCCGCTGAGCGTGCTCGCCGTCTACGAGCGCAACGCTGCCCCGCTGATCGGCGGCGACCTGACGATCGACGAATTCACCGAGCAGGCGCAGTCCGCCTACGACAAGAGCAAATGACGAACCCCGCTTCGCAGATCGGGGAGGGCGCCATCACGCGCCCTTCCCGATCGACGCGCGCCCGTGCGCGGCGAGGCACCCCGATTCTCAGCGGAAACCTGCTGTTCCTGCTGCCGGTGCTCGCGCTCGAGGTCGGGGTGTTCTTCGCCCCGCTGATCTACCTCGCCTTTCGGTCCTTCTACGACTGGCAGCCGGGAGGAGTGTCGACGTTCATCGGCGTCGGCAATTACACGGAGCTCTTCGCCGATCCCGAGTTCTGGCAGGTGGTCGGCAATCAGCTGTTCTATCTCCTCGGACTTCCGCTGTGGGTGATCGCCCCGCTCGTCGTGGCCTACCTGCTGCGTGAACACGTCGCCCGACCCGGTCTGTGGCGATCGATCTACTTCCTGCCCGCGGTGATGTCTCCGGCGATCGTCGGTCTGGTCTTCCGATCGCTGCTGTCCACCAAAGGGCCGCTCGACAGCTTCCTCACCGATATCGGCTGGCACGCTCTGGCGCTCCCGTGGCTCACGGACCAGGACCTCGTCAAGCCCGTCATCATCGTTCTCGTACTGTGGGCAGGGTTCGGAACGGGAGTGCTCATCTTCTCCGCCGCGCTCGGCGCCGTGCCGCAGGAGATCTTCGAGGCCTCGCGCCTGGACGGCGCCGGGTTCTGGCAGGAGTTCTGGCACATCGCAGCTCCTGCCATCCGACCGACCGTGGTGCTGTGGACCATGTTCCAGGTGATCTCGATCTTCCTGTTCATGTTCTCCTGGATCTACGTGCTCACGGGAGGCGGACCGGGCCTCGCCAGCACGACGCTCGACTTCGCGATCTACCAGAAGTTCATGCGCTTCGGCTTCTTCGGCTCCGCAGCGGCGGAATCCGTCGTGCTGGTGCTGATGATCGTGCTCGTACCGGTGCTCGGCATCCTCGTGCCGAAGTTGATCCGGCGCGTCATCGGGCAGAAGGCGACGGCATGAGCATCCGTACCCAGCGCCGCGTCAGGACGACCATCGCCGCGCTCATCACGATTCCGTTCATCGTGCCGTTCGTTTTCCTGATCGGCACTGCCCTGCGCACGCGCGAGGACTACATCGCCGCCCCTGGCGGCATCCCGAAGGCGTTCACCCTCGACAACATCATCGAGGCATGGTTCGAAGCCGATCTCGGCAGGGCGCTCCTGAACTCGCTGCTGGTGTGTCTGGTCGCGTGCACCGTCTGTACGACGACCGCCCTCGCCGGCGCGTTCTGGTTCCGCGTGCATCAGGGTCGCGTCGCCGACGGCCTGCGCTGGCTGCTGGTCTCCGCCTACGCGATTCCGATGATCGCCTGGCTGATCCCGGTGTTCGTGATCCTCGCGGGTGGCGGGGCCACCGACAACCTGGTCGTCGCCGGGCTCATCAACGGCGTCGCCAGTCTGCCGTTCGCGCTCTACCTCGTGCACACGTTCTTCCGTCAGGTGCTCACACCGGAGCTGTTCGAGGCTGCGACGCTCGACGGAGCCGGACTCGGACGCATCTTCCGCTCCATCGCGGTGCCGTTGGCGCTTCCGGCCATCGCGTCGGTGGTGGCGCTCGTGTTCGTCTGGACGTTCGGCGACCTGCTCGTATCCGCCACGCTTCTTCAGGGAGATCCTTCGGTGTACCCGATCCCGCTCGCAGCCACCTCGCTGTCCACTCGGGAAGACGTCAATCTGCAGGGGCAGGCCGCTGCGGCGCTCGTAGCGCTCCTGCCGACACTGGTCGTCTTCGCCGTCGCGCAGAAGGCGCTGGCGAAGGGCTTCGGAGGAGTCAGTGACAAGTGAGGTCTACGCGGCGGACTGGGTGGTGCCGGTCGTCGCTGCTCCGATACGTGACGGCGCCGTCGTCGTCGAGGACGGGCGCATCGCCTGGATCGGTCCGCAGGCCGACCTTCCGCGCCGGTGGACGGATGCTCCGCGTCAGCGCGGCGTGATCGTGCCCGGTCTCGTCAACGCGCACACGCATCTGCAGTACACCGGATTCCGAGAGATCGGCGCCGGGAGCTACACGAGCTTCGAGGAGTGGTCGTTCGTGTTCGGCGAACTCTACGACGCGGTGGAGCCCGCGTCGTGGCACGAGGCCGCACGGGAAGGCGCACGTCTGGCGATCGCGTCCGGCACGACCGTGTTCGCCGAGATCGTCACCGACACCCCGGCGCGCGGGGCACTGCCGGAATGCGGCGTCGGCGGCATCGAGTACCTCGAGGCGATCGGCCAGTTCGATCGCATCTGGCGGGAGGGGGGCCGAGCCGATTTCCTGGCGTGGCTCGAGGAGCCGACAGATGCCCGTCGCGGGATCTCTCCGCACGCGGCATACAGTCTGGACGGATCCGTGGTCACCGATCTGGTGCGCATCGCGGCCGATCGCGGTCTCCGCGTGCACTCCCATCTCGGCGAGTCCTTCGCCGAGGCCGACTTCTATCGTCACGGCGACAGGACTGTCCTCGGTGCTTACGGCGACCTCCGTGACGAGTTCGAACTGGTCCGCAAGGGCGGCGTCGGTCACACGACCGGCGAATATGCGGATGCCATCGGACTGCTGAGCGAGACCACCCACGTCGCCCATGCGATCTACCTGGACCGGGCGGAACGCGACCTGCTTCTGGCCAGGGGAACGCAGGTCGCCCTCTGCCCGAGATCGAACCGGGTCATCGGTCTCGCCGAGGCGCCCGTCGCCGCTTACCTGGCGGAGGGGCATGAGATCTCCGTCGGGACGGATTCGCTCGCATCCTCTCCATCGCTCGATCTCATGGAAGACGTGAGAGAACTCGCAGCGATCGCCAGGAAGCAGGGATACACGGATTCCGACCTCGCGGAGCGACTGGTGCGCGCAGCGACGCTGGGCGGCGCCAAGGCCATGGGTCTCGCGGACGACGGCTACGGAGGGCTGTCAGTCGGCGGTCCCGCTGACCTGGCGCTGTTCGACATCGCCGTCGAGGGGACCGAGGTGCACGAGGCACTCGTCGCCGACGGCGCGGGAAGCTGCGTCCTCACCGTCGCCGGTGGGCGAGAGGTCTTCCGCGCCTCAGCCTGACGTCGGGCGCGCGATCGGAGATCCGTCGTCCGCATGCGACCCGCAGGTCTCGCCGATCGACAGCGTCGCGTGCAGCACATGGGCCGCCGGCGCGCCGCCATCGAGCGCGTCGACGACGACGGCCGCGAGCTCTGCGAGCGGCACGGCGACCGTGGTGAGGCGAGTGCTTCCGGCCAGTGCTTCCCTGATGCCGTCGAAGCCGATGATCGCGACGTCTTCCGGGACTCGCAGCCCGCACAGCGCCGCGGCCCGCAGTACACCGATCGCCTGCTCGTCCGTGGCGGCGAAGATCGCGCTCGGCGGCGAAGGGCTGTTGAAGAGGGCGGTCGTCGCCTCTTCGGCGCCGAGACGGTCGAACGGCATCGGGTGAACGAGACCGGTCGTGTCATACCCCGCCGCACGCATCGCTCGACGCCAGCCTGCTTCTCGGCGTCCGGCCGGCCCGAAATCGGTCGGACCTGTGATGCAATGCACCGCTGTGTGCCCGTGGTCGATGAGATGCCTCACCGCGACGGCCGCGGAATCTTCATCGTCGATGACGACACTCGGGCTCGCCGTCTCCGCCGGGGCCGAGTGCACGTACACACGGGGGCAGTCGATGGCGAGCTCGGGGGAGTCGGAGATGGTCGCGATCACGATGCCGCGCGGGCGCAGGTCGGAGAAGGTGTGGAGATAGTCGCGCTCCGCGCTGACGCTGTAGCCGGTGTTTCCGAGGAGTGTGAGCAGCCCTCGCTGTCGAGCCGCACCCTCCAGATGCCGGGCGAGCTCGCTGAAGAACGCGTTGGCCGAGTCCGGAACGAGCAGCCCGATGAGGTCGGCGCGTCCGGCGCTGAGCGCACCGGCCAGGGCATTGCGTCGATAGCCGAGCTCGGCGATGGCCTGCTCGACGCGCTCCTTCGTCACGGCGGAGACCGCGCGGGGACCGTCGTTGACGACATAGCTGACGACGGCGGTCGAAGTTCCTGCGAGAGCGGCGACATCGGCCAGCGTCGGTCGCCGCGGACGGGATGCATCCACAAGGTCACTCTATTGCCGCACCCCGTCGGCCGAGCGAAAGGGCGAGCGACCTCGTGCCGTTGGCCGAAGAGTTCCGCCAGTGGGTCAGGACACCACGCCGACGAGATCCGCGTGGTGGATGGCCGCAACGTCCGGATGCGCACGCAGGCGCGACTTCAGGGCGTTCTCGCCGTAGAGCGAGTGGATGGGGTTGCTCGGATCCTGGGTGACCCCGTTCGCGTCCGCGGCGAGGTCGGCCGGCAGCTCGATGAGTGGGAGACGCTGATCCAGCGCCGGGTTGAAGAAGAACGGGATCGAGATGCGCTCATCCGGTGCCTGGGGCGAGACGACCCGATGGTTCGTCGCCTTGAGATAGCCGCCGGTGGCGTATTCGAGCAGCTCCCCGATGTTCACCACGAACGCGCCGGGAACGGGCGGCGCATCCACCCAGGTGCCATCGCGCTCGACCTGGAGCCCGCCCTTGCCCGGCTCGACCCAGAGCAGGGTCAGCACGCCCGAGTCCTTGTGCGCGCCGACGCCCTGCCGCGGTTCGGGCGCCTCGGTTCCGGGGTAGCGCACGATCTTGATGAGGGTGGAGGGTTCGCCGAAGTGCTCGTCGAAGTACGACTCCGCAGCTCCCAGAGCGAGTGCCCAGGCTCGGAGAAGTTTGCGGGCGACTTCGGAGAGAGTCTCGTGCCATTCGTCGACGATCTCGCGCAGCTCGGGCTGCGCCGCCGGCCAGAGGTTCGGCCCGATCAGCCGGTTGAACGCGGGTCCGTCGCTGACGGGCTCGCGCTCTGAGCCGATGTCGATCTGTTCGCGCCAATCGACCTTCCCCTGCGTGCGCTCGCCGCCGATACGGGTGTAGCCGCGGAAGTGGGGGCTCTTCACGTTCTCGATCGCGAGCTTCTCGGATTCCGGGAGGGCGAAGAAGTCGAGCGCTGCGCGGTGCAGTCGTGTCTCCAGCTCGGGGGAGATGCCGGTACCCGTGAGATAGAAGAAGCCGACGTCATGGGTCGCTGTCCGCAGATCCTGACGGAAGCGGGCGGCCGCTTCCGGGCCTTCGTCGAGCTGGGACAGGTCGAGGATGGGGAGCGAGAGTTCAGACATGACCCGAGGTTAGATCCGGTTGGGGGATGCCGCGAACAGTGTTGCGTCGCGTTACCGGCAGGGTGATAAAGTCTCAGAGGTAAGGGATGCCTTACCTCTGTTCATAGACTGAGAGTCATCCTTTCCGTGCTCGCCACATTCCTGATCGGCCTTCGCGAAGGCTTGGAAGCCGCGCTCGTCGTCGGCATCCTCATCGCCTACCTCCGTCGACTCGGCCGCGCCGATGCGCTCCCGCGGTTGTGGATCGGCATCGGCCTCGCCGTCGCCCTGGCGCTCGGGATCGGTGCCGTGCTCACCTTCGGCGACTACGCACTGACGTTCGAGGCCCAGGAGCTCGTCGGCGGAGGTCTCTCGCTGCTCGCCGTCGGCATGGTCACCTGGATGATCTTCTGGATGCAGCGCGCCGGCCGCACCATGAAGGCGACGCTCGAGGGCGGCATCGACCGCGCCCTCACCCGGGGCGGCCTGTGGGCTCTCATTGCGATCGGCTTCGTCTCGGTCGCGCGGGAGGGCATCGAGACGACGCTGCTGCTGTGGTCCATGGTGCAGTCCTTCGGAGACGCGCCGACAGCATTGCTCGGAGCGCTGCTCGGCCTCGCCACCGCGGTCATCGCCGGTTGGTTGATCACGCGCGGCGCCGTGCGACTGGACCTGCGCCGGTTCTTCTCCTGGACCGGCGGATTCCTGGTCATCGTCGCCGCGGGAGTCCTCGCCTACGCCGTGATGGATCTGCAGGAGGCTGGCGCACTTCCCGGTCCCTTCACGGCCATCGCGCCGCTGGATCCGACGACGGGAGCGGTCGCCGTCGGGTGGTCGGCGATCCCGTTCGGCTGGTCTTTCGATGTCGCTTCGACCATCGCGCCGGACAGCGCGTGGGCTGCGATCCTGCAGGCGACGGTCGGGTTCATGCCCGCGATGACCTGGCTGCAGGTCATCGCCTGGGCGCTCTACGTCGGCATCGTCGGATTCTTCTACGTTCGCGGTCTCCGCGGGCGGCGTCCATCCCGCTCGCGTCCGGTGGCGGAACCACGCCAGGACGAGACCCTTCATCTTTCACAACAAGGAGCAGCATGATCTCTTCACGCCGAATCATCGGTGCACTCGCGGTCGCCGGAGCCGGAGCGCTCGTACTGAGCGGATGCGTCGCGAAGAGCGACGTCGACGCCGCAGCAGCCTTCACGGTGTCCTCCACCGACGGTGAGTGCGCGGTCTCCGCGGCGACGGCGAAGAGCGGCACCCTGACCTTCGAGGTCTCCAACGACAGCAGCAAGATCTCGGAGTTCTACCTGCTCGCCGAGGACGGCCTGCGTATCGTCGGCGAGGTCGAGAACATCGCACCGTCAGCATCCCGTACGCTCACCGTCGTCGCGCAGCCGGGGGAGTACTTCACCCTCTGCAAGCCCGGCATGATCGGGGAGGGCGTCGGCAAGGCGTCATTCACCGTCACCGGGGACCGCGTCGCCGTCGACGGACCGGATGCCGAGCTGAAGCAGCAGGCGGTCGACCTCTACGCGGCGTTCGTCAAGGACCAGGTCGGGCAGCTCGTGCCCACGGTCGAGGATTTCGTCGCCGCCTACGTGGCCGGCGACGATGAGACCGCACGCGCACTCTTCCCGCAGACCCGCGCGTTCTACGAGCGCATCGAGCCCGTCGCGGAGGCGCTCGGCGACCTCGACCCGCGAATCGACTACCGCGAGGTGGACGCGGTGGCGGAGGAGCTCGATTGGACCGGCTTCCACCGCATCGAGAAGGACCTGTGGGTGCCGGCGCAGGACGCGCTGAACGCCGACGGAGAGACGCCGGCGTGGCAGGATTGGGCACCGTCGACCCCGGAGCAGCGCTCCGAGTTCGGTGATCTGCTTCTCGCCGACGTACAGGAGCTCTTCTCCTACGTCCACTCCGACGACTTCACCACCGCGCTGGATGACCAGGGCATCGCCGGAATCTCGAACGGCGCGATCGCGCTGCTCGACGAGGTCGCGACGGGAAAGATCTCGGGCGAGGAGGACTGGTGGTCCGGCACCGACCTCTACGACTTCGCGGCGAATGTCGAGGGGTCCAAGATGGCGTTCTCCTTGGTGCAGGACTTCGCCGCCGCGCAGGGTGACGACGGTGCAGCGCTGGTCGAGAAGATCGAGGCCGGCTACGCGCAGCTCGAAGCGGCGCTCGCAGCCCACGGCTCGCTGGCTGAGGGCTTCGTCGGGTACGCCGAACTCACCGACGCCGACAAGCGCCAGTTCACCGATCTGATCAACGCCCTCGCCGAGCCGCTGTCGCAGCTGACCGGCACGGTGCTGTCCTGATCCGGGATACCCCCATGACTGAGTCAGAAGCGGATGCGGCGGCGGTGCCGGCCTCCATCGGCGACGACACCGCGGCATCCGCACCCTCGGGCCTGAGCAGGCGCGGCCTGCTCGGCCTCGCGATCGGCGGGGGCGTCGCCGGTCTTGCGATCGGAACGGGGGCGGGTCTCGCCGGCGGAGTCGCCCTCGGACGCGCGCGGGAGAGCGCCGATGCGCAGAGCGCGTTTGACTTCTTCGGCGCGCATCAGGCGGGCATCACCACGCCGGTGCAGGACCACCTGCACTTCGCGGCGTTCGACATGATGCCGCGAAGCGACCGCGACGACCTCAAGTCGCTGCTGCAGGACTGGACCTATGCGGCATCGAGGATGACGCAGGGTCTCGAGGTCAGCGCCACCGGTGCGGTCGGCGGTCCCGCCGAGCAGCCGCCTGAGGATACCGGCGAGGCGCTGGGGCTGCCCGCGGCCGGGCTGACCATCACCTTCGGCTTCGGCCCGGGTCTGTTCGAGAACGCGGACGGCGATCGCTACGGCATCGCCGCCCAGCGCCCGGCGACTCTCGAGAAGCTGCCGCCGTTCCTCGGTGACGACCTCGACCCCGAGCTGTCGAACGGCGATCTCTGCATCCAAGCGTGTGCCGACGACCCGCAGGTGGCCGTGCACGCGATCCGCAACCTCAGCCGTATCGCCTTCGGGCGGGCGCGGTTGCGCTGGTCGCAGCTCGGCTTCGGCAAGACCTCGCGCACGACGTCGGCGCAGGCGACACCCCGCAATCTCTTCGGCTTCAAGGACGGCACGGCGAACATTCTCGCGGATGACGCTGCGGCGCTCGAGGATCACGTCTGGGTCGCCGAATCTGACGAACCCGCCTGGATGGCCGGTGGTTCGTATCTCGTCGCCCGGAAGATCGCGATGCTGATCGAGACGTGGGACCGGGTTCGACTCGCCGAGCAGCACTCCATCATCGGCCGCGACAAGGGCGCAGGAGCACCGCTGTCCGGCGGAGGCGAGTTCACCGCGCCCGACTTCAGCGGAACGGCGATCGACGCGAACAGCCACGTCCGGCTCGCTCATCCTGAACAGAACGACGGCATCCGCATCCTTCGCCGCGGCTACAACTACGTCGACGGGAACAACAACCTCGGCCGGCTCGACGCGGGCCTGTTCTTCCTCTCCTACCAGCGGGATCCGTCCCAGTTCGTGTCGCTCCAGCGTCGACTGTCGACAGACGTGCTGAACGAGTACATCCGACACGTCGGCTCGGGGATCTGGGCCGTCCCAGCCGGCGCGAAACCGGGATCCTACGTCGGAGCCGAGCTCTTCGACTGAGGCGGAGCAGGGCGACGGGAACCGGTCGGGTCGTTTCTGCGTCCCTCGCGCGAGGCGAGCCGGGGATCTGAGAAGAGCCATGTGGGGCGGGGTTCCACGAGAGGCCGGAACAGCCACCGTACTGGTCTCGTGGCGAGGGCCAGGGCGATCAGCACCGAGAGGAGTGCGACCACCGGCAACCAGATCCAGGTCGGGTCGAGGTCGCGCAGGATCCCGGTTTCGCGGAACGGGTACAGCACGAAGGAGTGCAGCAGGAAGACGTACATCGTGTACTGCCCGAACGGCGTCCACCAGTGTGTTCCGCGCGGAATCAGGGCGAAGAACGCCGCGCTGAGGACGACGGCGAGGAGCATCAGCGCGATGCGCAGGCCGCCGGCCCACCACTGCTCGCCGCCGAGATCCGCATACGAGTCCTCGTAGAAGAGCCAGTGCCGCAGATCGATCGTCTGCCAGAGCGGAAGCCACGTCCACGCCGCCCAGCCGGTCGCAGCGAGCACGGCGACTGCGGCGACACGCACCCACCAGGGTCGGAAATCCAGCAGCCGCATCCTGGCCACGATGTCGTGCTCGCGCAGCCACCAGCCGAAGGCGAAGAAGGGAAGGAGGCCGAGGGTGCGCGAGAGCGAGAAGGTGCTGTCGACATTGGGCAGGTACCCGACGCCGATCGAGATGGCGACCGTCCACACCAACGGCCAGCGCAGGAGCGCGAGATAGGGGAGGACCAGGCGGAAGATCCCCAGCGCGAGCAGGAACCACAGCGTCCAGGACGGCCGCGTGATGTTCGGGTCGGCCTGCCCCTCGACGAGCCACTTCGTGAGTGTCCAGAGCAATTCGAAGATCAGGTAGGGCACGAGGATGTCCGTGATCACCCTGGCCATCTGGGTCTTGGTCGGCGACGTGGACTTGGAGAAGTATCCGGAGATGATCGCGAATGCCGGCATGTGGAACGCGTACAACGTGAGGTAGAACGCGAAAGCGATGTCCGAGTCGTAGATCAGCCGCTGGACGGCATGGCCGAGAACCACGAGAACGATGCAGGCATAGCGGGCGTTGTCCCAGAAAGGCACCCGGCGTCGCGGCTTCTGGATCGATCCGGTGATCGGACGACCGGAGTCTGCGTCAGCGCTGCTCATCCTTCGAGGCTACCGCCCGGGAATAAAGTTGCCAGGATCGCGTTGTCACAGATACATTCAAGTGAATAGAAACGGGTGCCGAGTCATCCGCTTCGGGAAAGATGGAGTAATCATGAGCGAGCAGTCGGGCGCACACGCGATGCAGTTCGGCATCATGTCGGTCAGCGACATCACCCGCGACCCCGTGACCGGCGTGACGCCGAGCGAGCAGGAGCGGATCAAGGCCACGATGGCCATCGCCAAGCACAGCGAAGAAGTGGGTCTCGACGTCTTCGCCATCGGCGAGCATCACAACCCGCCGTTCTGGTCGTCCAGCCCTTCGACGTTCCTCGCTGCACTCGCGGCGCAGACCGAGCGGCTCATCGTCTCCACGTCGACGACGCTCATCACGACGAATGACCCGGTGCGCATCGCGGAAGAGTATTCGATGCTGCAGCACGTCTCCGACGGCCGGATGGATCTCATGCTCGGCCGCGGGAACACCGGCCCGGTGTACCCCTGGTTCGGTCAGGACATCCGCCAGGGCCTTCCGCTCGCCATCGAGAACTACGCGCTGCTGCACAAGCTGTGGCGTGAGGACGTCGTGGATTGGGAGGGCAAGTTCCGTACCTCGCTCCAGGGCTTCACGTCGACCCCGCGTCCGCTCGACGGCATCGCGCCGTTCGTCTGGCACGGATCCATCCGCACCCCGGAGATCGCAGAGCAGGCCGCGTACTACGGTGACGGCTTCTTCGCCAACAACATCTTCTGGCCGAAGGAGCACTACCAGCGCCTCATCGAGCTCTACCGTCAGCGCTACGCGCACTACGGCCATGGAACGCCAGAACAGGCGATCGTCGGCCTCGGCGGCCAGGTGTTCATGAGTGCGAAATCTCAGGATGCGGTGAACCAGTTCCGGCCGTTCTTCGACAATGCGCCGGTGTACGGTCACGGCCCGAGCATGGAGGACTTCACCGAGATGACCCCGCTGACGGTGGGATCGCCGCAGCAGGTCATCGACCGTTACGCCGCGATGCGCGAGCACTATGGCGACTACCAGCGGCAGCTGTTCCTCATCGACCACGCGGGCCTCCCGCTGAAGACGGTGCTCGAGCAGCTCGACATCCTCGGATCCGAGGTCGTTCCGGTGCTGCGCAAGGAGCTCGCGAAGGACCGCCCGGCGAACGTTCCGGATGCTCCGACCCACGCTGCCCGCGTCAAGGCGGAGTTCGGCGACGGACCGACCCGTCAGGCGCGCCCCGGTGCGAACCGCGGGGACAACCTCACCGGCGACTCGCCCTATCAGGACACCCCGGCACCGGCCGGTGCGGCGTTCGGCCTCGGCCGGAAGGACGCCTGATGACCACTCGTCGTATCGCCGTCGTCTCGGCGGGGCTCTCCAACCCGTCGTCCACCAGGATGCTGGCGGATCGGCTGGCCGCGGAGACGTTGAAGGCCCTCGCCGCTCAGAACATCGAGGCGAGCGTGGACGTGATCGAGTTGCGCGATTACGCGCACGACATCACGAACAACATGCTCACCGGATTCGCGCCGCCCGCACTGGAGACCGCGATCAACACCGTGATCTCCGCGGATGCGCTGATCGCAGTCACGCCGATCTTCTCGACGAGCTACTCGGGCCTGTTCAAGTCGTTCATCGACGTGCTCGATCCGGACTCCCTCGTCGGCAAGCCTGTGCTGATCGGCGCGAATGCCGGGACCGCACGTCATTCCCTCGCGATCGACTACGCGATCCGTCCGCTGTTCGCATATCTGCACGCCGAGCCCGTCTCGACCGGTGTGTTCGCGGCGTCCAGCGACTGGGGCGGGGCGGGCGACGACGTCGCACCGCTCGCGAAGCGCGTCGAGAAGGGTGCACGAGAACTCGCCGACGCGATCGCACGTCGACAGCCGAGCGTGGTCGTGGATCCTTACGATCCGTCGACCTACCTCGGCGAAGGTCGCTCGTTCGGACACATGCTGGGCGGTCTCGCAGGGGAGTGAGTCTGTCGACTGCGATTTCCTGACGCGCTCGGTACAGATCATGCTCGGTACGGGTTCAGAATGGACCGAGTACCCACATCGATCGGAGACGCATGGAGATCGCAGTCGCAGGCGGCACGGGCATCATCGGCACGGAGGTCGTGAGGGTGGCGCAGCAACGCGGCCACCGCGTCCGTGTGCTGACCAGGGGCAACCGCGTCGACGTGCGCAGCGGGTCGGGCCTCGACGCGGCGCTCGAGGGCACGGATGTCGTGGTCGACGCGCTCAGCGTCGTCACGCAGAGCGCCAGGACGTCGACGGATTTCTTCACCGCCACGACGGCGAAGCTGTTGGCCGCCGGACAGCGCGCAGGAGTCGGGCATCACGTGGCCCTCTCGATCGTCGGCGTCGATCGTGCACCCCACGCGTACTACGCAGGCAAGCTCGCGCAGGAACAGGCAGTGCAATCCGGCCAGACGCCCTGGACGATTCTGCGGGCGACGCAGTTCCACGACTTCGCGGCACAGATGCACCGACGCGCCGCTGTCGGGCCGCTGCATCTCGCGGTGCGGATGCGCACGCAGCCCGTTTCGGTCATCGAGGTCGCGCAGCGGCTCGTGGACCTCGCTGAAGCGGCACCGGCGGGTCGCGCGCGCGACCTCGCCGGCCCGCGTGAGGAGGATCTCGTCGAGATGATGAGGTCGTGGGCGCGCCACACCGGCCTCACCGGGTGGATGCCGGCGATCGCCCTTCCCGGCGCGTTCGGACGTGCGATGCGAGACGGCAGTCTGCTTCCCGATGATGATGCCGACCGGGGATCGGTGACGTTCTCGGACTGGCTCGCCTCGCAGCCGCAGCGCTGATCACTGCGACGGTGTGTGAGCCGCCCGCATCGATCGGCCGGCGTCAGCCGATCGAGGACAGGCTCGCGAGGGTCTTCGCGACGGCATCCGCCAGTTCGCGGCCCTTCAGGTCGAAATGCCGGGCGAAGTAGTCCCGATGCTCCTGGTGCTCATGAAAGTTGTGCGGTGTGAGGACACCCGAGAACACGGGGACATCCGTCTCCAGCTGCACGCGCATCAGGGAGTCGACGACCGCGGACGCGACGAAGTCGTGACGGTAGATGCCGCCGTCCACCACGAGAGCGCAGGTCGCGATGGCGTCGTAGTCTCCGCTTCGAGCCAGCCGCTGCACGTGCAGGGGTATCTCGAAAGCGCCGGGGACGCGGATCACCCGGACGTCTTCGAAGCCGAGCGACGCGAGCCGAGCGCCGAAGGATGCAACGGCCTGCTCCACGATCTCTGCGTGCCATTCGGCAGCGACGATGGCGATTCTGGACATGATGATCGTTCCTTTCGTCCTCTTCCATCCGGACTCTGACCGTCGGCCCCGGAATCGCACCAGGTCTGCAGGCTCCACCATGGAGTCCGCTCGCGGGCTTCGCGGACGAGCCGCGTCACCGCCGGTGGGGAATCTCACCCCGCCCTGAGGACATACGGCACGAGATTACCAGTGCCGTTCTAGTGCGCCGGACCACTGCTCCGATTCCATCGGTACTCGGTCTCCGGGCGCCCGCGGGCGCCGTAGCGTGCCGAGCGTGCCAGTGTCCCCTCGGCGACAAGGTGCTCGAGGTAGCGTCGCGCCGCGACGCGCGACATGCCGAGCATCTCGCCGACCTCACTCGCCGAGAGCGCGTCGGAGGACCGCATCGCGGCAGTGATGCTCTCCAGAGAACCAGGGGACAGGCCTTTCGGGATCGGGATCGATCCGGTCGGCCTGGCTGCGCCGAGGAGAGCGTCGATCTCGGCCTGAGTCGCCTCTCCATCGGTCGACTGCGACTGAGTCCGGTAGACGCGATACTGCTCGAGGCGCTCTCGGAACGTCGCGAAGGTGAAGGGCTTCACCAGGTACTGGAAGACGCCGAGAGCCGCCATCTGACGCACGACTTCGGCATCTCTCACCCCGGTGATGGCGATGACGTCCACCGCGGCCGAGCGGGCACGCAGTGTGCGGAGAACGTCCAGGCCTGACCCGTCCGGCATCGTCATATCCAGGAGGACGAGATCGACCGGACGGCCGGCCGAGTGGTCGAGCACGGCCGTCAGCGCCGCTCTGGCGCCTGTGCACTCGCCGACCACGGCGAACCCCTCGAGGCGTCCGATGTAGTCGCGGTGAAGTTCCAGGGTCAGGAGATCGTCGTCGACGAGCAGGGTGCGGATCATGCCTTCCTCCGTCCGGACGAGGCGGCGGGCAGCGAGATCAGGAACGTGGTCGGATCGTCGGTGATCCGCACAGACCCGCCCGCCTCCGTGACGACCGATCGGACGAGCGCGAGTCCGACGCCGCGTCCCTGCACGCCGGACGGTTTCGTGGAGAAACCGTGGGTGAAGATCTGGTCGCGGAGACCCTCGGGCACTCCGGCGCCGCTGTCGGAGACTCCGATCAGCAACGAGCCCTCTTCGGTACGACTCAGGGACACCTCCACCCACCGATCGGAGGCCTCGGCGGCGGCATCCATGGCGTTGTCGATGAGGTTGCCCAGCACCGAGACGCTGTCGACCGTGGAGAGCGATGAACGCGGGGCGTCCGGCGCGATCTGCGCACGCCAGTCGATGCCCCGCTCCTTGGCCTGAGACGCCTTGCCGAGCAGAAGTGCGCCGACGGCCGGGTCGCCGTGGCGGCGAGCGGTGACCTGGTCGACGAGGGACTGGCTCTGACGGGACGTCTCGGTGAGGATCTCGATCGCTTCCTCGGTGCGGCCGAGCTCCAGCAGCGCGACGGCCGTGTGCATCCGATTGCCATGCTCATGGGTCTGCGCGCGCAACGCCTCACCGAGCGTCCGGATGGACTCGTAGGACGAGACGGCATCCCGCAGCTGTCCGGGCGGGAGGTCGCCGGCGATGCGCCGCGTGAAGCGGCGGGCGAGCCACGCACCGATCACTCCGACCGCGAGCACCGACACAGCGATGCCGAGCGACAGCGGCAGGCGCCGCACCAGGGTCTCGGCGATCGTTTCCACGGTCACGCCGGCCGCGACCCAGCCGAGCAGATCTCCGCCCTCCGGGGACAGGATCGGCACGATCGTCCGCACAGAGGGTCCGAGGGTGCCGGTGAACACCTCCGTGCGCGACGCGGGGGCTGCGGGGATCGTTCCCAGGTACTGACCGCCGATCTGGTCGGGGTCCGGGTGCGTGACGCGCACCCCGTCCGGCGTCATCACCGTGATGAAGTCGAGGCCGGCGGTGTCTGCCACGTCCAGGACGTACGGTTCGAGCGCGCGCGTCGCCGCATCGAGGTCCCCGGCGGCGAGCGCGTCGATCGCGGCGGGTGATTCCGCGATCGCGATGGCCGTCGCACTCGTGACGCGTTCGGCCTCGGCGTGCGTCGCACGCTGCGCCTCGATCACCAGGAAAACGGCCACCAGGGCGCCCACCAGCACCCCGACGAGAAGCAGGACGATGAACACGCGAGACGCGGCGCTGCGAGCCTCGAAGGCGCGTGCCATCGCATCTCCTTCGGGTCGTGGCGGTTCGGTAGTGACCAATACGACCACAAATGGTGTCTCTGTGTGAAGCCCGTGACGCTGTTGTCTACCGTCAGCGATGCCGCAGGCGGTCATGTGACGAAGAAGTTCATGTTCAAGGAGGACACGATGGCCATCACGACGGGATTCTCTCTCCCCGGGTACAACTCGCGGCGCGGCAAGCAGGCCTGGGATCGGCATACCTGGCTGTACGTCTCCGTGATCATCGCCGTCGTGCTCGGCGCGGCGGTGGGACTCATCTGGCCCGAGGTCGGCCAGAGCCTCGAGCCCATCGGCAAGGGCTTCGTCGCGCTGATCAAGATGATGATCGCGCCGATCATCTTCTGCACGATCGTCGTCGGGGTCGGCTCGATCGCCAAGGCCGCGACCGTCGGGAAGATCGGCGGCCTCGCGCTGCTGTACTTCATGGTGATGTCGACTTTCGCGCTCGCCATCGGCCTGCTGGTGGGCAACATCATCCACCCCGGCGCAGGACTCGACATGACCTCCTCCAGTTACGAGGCGGTGACGGGAGAGGCGAAGACCACTCAGGAGTTCATCCTCGGCATCATCCCCACCACTTTCTTCTCCGCGTTCACGGGGGAGAGCGTGCTCCAGGTGCTGTTCATCGCTCTGCTCGCCGGCTTCGCTCTGCAGGGACTCGGCGATCGCGGCGCCCCGATCATGGACGCGGTGAAGAACCTGCAGAAGCTGGTGTTCCGCATCCTCGGGATGATCCTCTGGCTGGCGCCCCTCGGCGCCTTCGGCGCCATCGCCGCCGTCGTCGGGAAGACCGGTATCGCGGCGATCTGGAGCCTCGGCATCCTCATGGTGGCGTTCTACGTCACCTGCATCCTCTTCATCGCCGTCGTCCTCGGAACCCTGCTCTGGGTCGTGACGCGCGTCAACATCCTCAGCCTCATGAAGTACCTCGCGCGGGAGTACCTGCTGATCGTCGGCACCTCGTCGTCGGAGTCGGCGCTTCCTCGACTCATCGCGAAGATGGAGCACATCGGGGTCTCGAAGCCGGTCGTCGGAATCACGGTCCCCACGGGGTACTCGTTCAACCTGGACGGCACGGCGATCTACCTCACGATGGCTTCGCTCTTCATCGCCACCGGGATGGGCCAGCCGATGTCGATCGGCGAGCAGATCGGCCTGCTGGTGTTCATGATCATCGCGAGCAAGGGTGCAGCCGGCGTCACGGGTGCGGGGCTTGCCACTCTTGCCGGAGGTCTCCAGGCCTACCGACCCGACCTCGTGGACGGCGTCGGAGTGATCGTCGGCATCGACCGCTTCATGTCCGAGGGGCGCGCGCTGACGAACTTCACCGGCAACGCGGTCGCCACGCTGCTCATCGGCACGTGGACGAAGCAGATCGACCGTGATCGGGTACGGCAGGTGCTGAGCGGAGAGATTCCGTTCGACGAGTCGTCGCTCGACGGCGTCGACGAACACGGTATGTCGGACGAGCGTCAGGCCGTGGGCACACAGGAACTCAGCGAATCCGCACTGGCGGAGATGGCGGCGAAGGAACAGCGGGCGCGGCAGCGAGTCTCTGGGAACTGAGCAGCGCTCACCGATGTGGTGAAGGATGCGGGAGCAGGCGGACGCCTGCTCCCGCATCCTTCATGCGGTCAACCGCTCTTGCGTCGGAACTCGCGCCGCGTCTGCGGGGCGGCGGGCCCACCGTGCACGGCGGAATCGCCGTCGAGGTGAGCCTCGCCCTGCCGGTGGTGCGCGTTCTTCTTCTCGAGCGCTTCCTTGAACTTGCGCTTCATGTCCTCAGAGGAGGAGGCGCTTTCTTCGGTGCTCATGCTCGTCAGCCTATGTCACCGCAGCGGCCGGAGGGGAGATCACTTCCGCATCCGCCGGACGAACACATCGATCAGGAGGCCGATTCCGACGGCGACGACGATCGATGCGGGCACCGCCACGAGGGGCCCGCCGGGGATGACCGCGGCGACGGCTGCGCCGACCGATGCCTGATAGACGGCCCAGCCGGTCGCGGCGAGCGCGACGAGAGCCAGATAACGCGGTGG
Organism: Microbacterium sp. LWO13-1.2; assembly: GCF_038397725.1. Taxonomy (NCBI): domain Bacteria; kingdom Bacillati; phylum Actinomycetota; class Actinomycetes; order Micrococcales; family Microbacteriaceae; genus Microbacterium; species Microbacterium sp. LWO13-1.2. The sequence goes on along the minus strand of NZ_CP151634.1, from coordinate 3,353,720 downwards.
GTGGATCCGTGACGCCCCCGCGACGAGATTGATCGCCAGCCGGGCGAACGGCACGAACCGCGCGGTGAAGAGCACCGTTGCCGTACCGGAGTCCAGGCGGCGCCTGGCCCAGTCCAGAGCCTGCTGCACGCGCGGCACTCGCATCCACCGCCAGCGCTCGGTACCGACTGCACGTCCGATCAGATAGCACGCGACATCGCCGAGCGCGGCGGCGACGGCGGCGCAGGCGATCACCGCAGGCAACGGCGGCGCTCCGTTCGTCACGGACAGGGCGCCGAGCGCGGTGACGGCGATCTCGCCGGGGATGACGACGAAGAAGGCATCGCCGAGAACGAGGACGCTCATCAGGGCGAGCGCCCAGGGTCCGGTCATCAGTTCGGCGAGCGCATCGGTCGGCACATCGTCAACTGTGCGGGTTTCGGGTGAACGGGAACCAAAGAGGGGATAGCCGGTGACCGGCGCTCCAGCATCCGGTGAACATCTGGTGGTGGGGGCCGATTCCGACGGTCTCGGCGGCGCGGCACCCGCATCCTGAGGATGTGAGAGTCGCGATCGTGACAGAGTCCTTCCTTCCCCACATGAATGGCGTCACCGGTTCGGTGCTGCAGATCCTGCGGCACCTCGAACGCACCGGTCACGACGCCCACGTGATCGCGCCGGTCGCCGCCGGCATCCCCACTGAGGTGAGCGGGGCGGAGATCGAGCCGATTCCGAGCCTCGCACTGCCCGGGTACCGCAATGTCCGTGTCGGCACATCGCCCGCGCACCGCGTGGCCGCTTCGCTGCGCCGCTTCCAGCCGGACGTCGTCCATCTGGCATCGCCGTTCGCGCTCGGGTGGCGCGGTGTCCTGGCCGCTGAGCGACTCCAGGTGGCGTCCGTGGCGGCGTATCAGACCGACGTCGCCGCGTACACCGAGCGATATCGGATAGCGGCGACCACCGGCATCGCGCAGACCCATATCGCGCGGCTGCATCGCCGGGCGACGCTCACCCTGGTGCCATCGGGGGAGTCCGCGCAGCAACTGGAACGGCTCGGTATCGATCGCATGCGCCGCTGGGGGCGCGGCGTCGATGCCGAACGGTTCCAGCCGAGCCGACGCTCCGGCGCGCTGCGATCGCAATGGGATGCCGAAGTGGTCGTCGGCTACGTCGGCCGGCTCGCTCCGGAGAAACAGGTGCAGGATCTCGCTGCGCTGCAGGGGATCCCCGGGGTGCGCCTCGTCATCGTCGGTGACGGACCGGCACGAGCGCAGCTCGAAGGCCTTCTGCCGCACGCCCGCTTCCTCGGCCACCTCGACGGCGATGCGCTCGCCGCAGCGATGGCGTCGTTCGACGTCTTCGTGCACCCGGGGGAGAGCGAGACTTTCGGACAGACACTCCAGGAAGCGCACGCGAGCGGTGTCCCGGTGGTGGCGACGGGCCGCGGCGGCCCGCTCGACCTTGTGCGCATGGGGATCGACGGATGGCTGTATCGCCCCGGAGACCTCGATGATCTGCGGATGCGGGTGACTGACCTCGTCGGCGATGCGCGGAAGCGGCGGGCATTCGGTGAAGCGGGCCGCATCGCCGTGCAGGGGCGGTCGTGGGCGAGCGTGTGCGATCAGTTGATCGGGCATTTCGAGGAGGCTCGTGCATTGCGACGAGTGGACACCGGCCTTCGCGCTCGCCGCGGAGTACGTCCGGAGCTGGCGACGGCGGCCGTACCGACACGGTGGCGGCGCTACGTCGCACTCGGTGATTCGCTGACCGAGGGCTTGTGCGATCCGGCGCCCGACGGGGCGTTGCGCGGATGGGCGGATCGCCTCGCCCTGCTGCTGGCGGCGCGCGGCGGTCTGCACTACGCCAATCTCGCCATCCGATCGAAGCGGGTCTCGGACGTCTGCGGTTCCCAACTCGAGCGCGCGCTCGAGTTGCGCCCTGATCTCGTCTCGATCCTGATCGGTGCCAACGATCTGGTGAAGTATCGCGTCGACATCACTGCACTCGCCGCACGCCTCGAGGACGCGGTGTCCAGACTCCGCGCGATCGGCGCCGATGTCGTGCTGGTGACGCCGTTCCTGCCGGGGCGTCGTGCCGCCTCGATCTACACCGCGCGCTTCGCCGCCTTCGCGACCCTGCTCACGGGGATCGCCGCGCGCACCGGTGCGATCCTCATCGATACAGACCTGCATCCGTCGTTGGGGGATCGGCCGAACTGGGGCGAGGATCTCGTGCACCTCAGCAGCCGTGGGCACCGGTTCCTCGCCTATCGAGCCGGTGAGGTGCTCGGAGTCCCGCACGCCGACGCGCTCGGGGCGCTCGACGCGGTGCTGCACGAGCACGAGACGCTCAGCACCGGCCTGTGGTGGCGACGCCACGCGCTGCCCTGGGTGTGGCGTCGGCTGCACGGGCGCGCCGCCGGAGACGGGCGGGTCTCCAAGCACGACGACTATGTGTATCTCGGCCGCTCGCCCGCGCGGGAGGGCGTCGGCGTGCGCTGACCACTCCGCCAGCGCCCGACAGCAGGATCTCGGGATCCCGCTGGTAGGGTGGATGCGGTTGCCTTCGGGCAGCCGTCCAACTTCATATCGACTTACGGAGCGGACGGCGGAGAAGCTGGTCCCCTGTGGTGGGTTCCTCGGCAAACGGTGTCGGGTGGCTTTCTACTGGTGGCCAGCGCAGGCGAGATTCGCGGGACTGCCCGCGCGCCCATATCTGTCCGTTTCCGCTCCTTCTCGAACACGCTCGCGCGTCACACGGACTCGCGAGTCTAAACAAAGAAGGAGAGACCTCTTGGAAGGTCCTGAAATCACCGCCACCGAGGCCGTTCTCGACAACGGCCGCTTCGGCACCCGCACCATCCGCTTCGAGACCGGCCGCCTCGCGCAGCAGGCTCAGGGCGCCGTCGCCGCGTACCTCGACGACGAAACCATGCTCCTCTCGGCCACCAGCGCAGGCAAGCACCCGCGCGAGGGCTTCGACTTCTTCCCGCTGACGGTCGACGTCGAGGAGCGCTCCTACGCAGCCGGCAAGATCCCCGGCTCGTTCTTCCGCCGTGAGGGCCGTCCCTCCACCGAGGCGATCCTGGTCTGCCGTCTGATCGACCGTCCGCTGCGTCCGTCGTTCGTCGACGGCCTCCGCAACGAGGTCCAGATCGTCATCACGGTTCTCTCGATCGCTCCGGGCGAGTTCTACGACGCGCTCGCGATCAACGCGGCTTCGGCATCGACGCAGATCTCCGGTCTGCCGTTCTCCGGCCCCGTCGCCGGCGTTCGTCTGGCGTTCATCGCCGGTCAGGGCGAGCACGCCGATCAGTGGGTCGCGTTCCCGACCGCTGCACAGGTCTCCGAGGCCGTGTTCGACCTGATCGTCGCCGGTCGCGTCGTCACGAAGGCCGATGGCACCGAAGACGTCGCGATCATGATGGTCGAGGCTGAGGCCACCGAGGGCAGCTGGAACCTGATCAAGGCCGGCGCCACCAAGCCGAACGAAGAGATCGTCGCTCAGGGCCTCGAGGCCTCGAAGCCGTTCATCGCGCAGCTCGTCAAGGCTCAGGCCGAACTGGCGGCAACGGCGTCGAAGGAGCCGGGTGTCTACCCGGTCTTCCTGCCGTACAGCGAAGAGGTCTACAACTTCGTCGCCGAGCGTTCCTACGACGACCTGGTCGGCGTCTACCAGATCGCCGACAAGAAGGAGCGCCAGAACGCGGATGACGCGATCAAGGACCGCGTTCGCGCCGAGCTGATCGAGGCGACCGAGGCCGGCAACCTGCCTGCTGCGGCTCCGCTGGAGTTCTCCGCCGCGTACAAGTCGGTCACGAAGAAGATCGTCCGTGGGCGCATCCTCACCGAGAGCGTCCGCATCGACGGCCGCGGTCTGGCGGACATCCGTCCGCTCGACGCCGAGGTGCAGGTCATCCCGCGCGTGCACGGCTCCGCGATCTTCCAGCGCGGCGAGACCCAGATCATGGGTGTCACCACGCTGAACATGCTCAAGATGGAGCAGCAGATCGACTCGCTGTCGCCGACAACGAGCAAGCGCTACATGCACCACTACAACTTCCCGCCCTACTCGACCGGTGAGACCGGCCGAGTCGGTTCGCCGAAGCGTCGCGAGATCGGGCACGGCTTCCTCGCCGAGCGCGCCCTCGTGCCGGTGCTGCCCAGCCGCGAAGAGTTCCCGTACGCGATCCGTCAGGTGTCTGAGGCTCTCAGCTCCAACGGTTCGACGTCGATGGGCTCGGTCTGCGCGTCGACTCTGTCGCTGCTGAACGCGGGTGTGCCGCTGCGCGCTCCCGTCGCCGGTATCGCCATGGGCCTCGTCTCCGACGAGGTCGACGGTGAGACCCGCTACGCGGCGCTGACCGACATCCTGGGTGCGGAAGACGCTCTCGGTGACATGGACTTCAAGGTCGCGGGTACCGGTGAGTTCATCACCGCCATCCAGCTCGACACGAAGCTCGACGGCATCCCGACGTCTGTTCTCGCCGGTGCGCTGACGCAGGCGCGCGATGCGCGTCTGACGATCCTCAACGTCCTGAACTCCGCGATCGACGCTCCTGACGAGATGGCGCCCACCGCGCCGCGCGTCATCAGCGTGCAGATCCCGGTCGACAAGATCGGTGAGCTGATCGGTCCGAAGGGCAAGACGATCAACGCGATCCAGGACGAGACCGGCGCGCAGATCTCCATCGAGGAGGACGGCACCGTCTACATCGGCGCGACCGATGGTCCGTCGGCCGAGGCCGCGCGTGCGCAGGTCAACGCGATCGCGAACCCGACCAACCCCGAGATCGGTGAGCAGTTCCTGGGTACGGTCGTCAAGATCGCCACCTTCGGTGCGTTCGTCTCCCTGCTTCCGGGCAAGGATGGCCTGCTCCACGTCACCGAGGTGCGCAAGCTCGCCGGTGGCAAGCGTGTGGAGAACGTCGACGACGTCCTCTCGGTCGGTCAGAAGATCCTCGTGAAGATCACGAAGATCGACGACCGCGGCAAGCTGTCCCTCGAGCCCGTCATCGACGAGGCTCCTGCGGCGGATGCTGCACCTGCTGAGGATGCTCCGGCTGAGGCGTCTGCCGAGTAAGCACTGACGTTCCACAGACCCGGGTTTCGGTCGGCAACGGCCGAAACCCGGGTCTTCGTCGTATCTGATGTGATCAAACCGTTATCGGAAGTTTTCGCGCCGTTCCCCGGATTGGACGGGACGTTCGCCGATCTCGCTTACCCTCGAAGTACGCACCGGGGGGTGCATTCGGTAGTACGCAAGCCGGGGTGAGACCCGGCTGACGCGGGGGTGAAGAGTATGCGGTTGTTCAGTGCAGGCCCAGGAGCCTCCACCGAGCGCGCACCGGAGCAGCTCTCCGAACATCCCTCGGCCCCGATTCCGGTGGTCGGTCCGGGCATCGGTGAGACCATTCGCGTCCCTCTGGGCGAGACCGGTTTCGAGACTTTCCCGATGATGCTGGGCGCCGCGGAGTTCGGCTGGAACGTCGATCTGGAGACCAGCCACGGCATCCTCGATCGCTACATCGAGTTCGGCGGCAACGCCATCCACACGGCCGACGGCTTCTCCGGCGGACGCAGCGAGCACATCATCGGTCAGTGGCTGCGATCGCGCGGCCACCGTGATCGCACGCTCCTCAGCGTGCGCATCGGCGCGCACGCCGACAATCCGGGCCTCGGCTCGGTGAACCTGGTCCGGGCCGTCGAGGGGTCGCTCACGCGGCTCGGTGTCGAGCGCATCGATGTGCTCTACCTCGACGCGACGCTCGACGCGACCACGAACCTCGAGGACACCCTCGCGACCGTGGAGTGGCTCGTGGATGCCGGAAAGATCGGCGCCATCGGCGCCTTCGGTTTCGCGCCGGAGCGATTGGTCGAGGCGCGCATCCTGGCCGCCGCGGGCTACCCGCGCATCGAGGTGATTGACGCGCCATACAACCTGGTGCGCCGCCAGCCCTTCGAAGGAGACCTCCGTCTCGTCGCCGGTGCGCAGAATCTCGCGGTCACCCCGTCGCACGCGCTCGAGCACGGCTTCCTCTCCGGGCGTCACCGCCGTAAGGGCATGACATCGCAGGGGGTCAGAGGAGAGCAGCTGCGTGAACAACTGAATCGCCGCGGTATCCGCATCCTGCGCGCGCTCGACCAGGTCGCGGGCGACCTCGGCGTGCCCGTGGCCGCCGTCTCGATCGCCTGGCTGCTCGCGCAGCGGACGATCGTCGCACCCATCGTGAACACCTTCGCGACCGACCATGTCGACGAGCTGATGCAAGGCGCGGGCGTCACCCTGTCACGCGCGCAGGTCGCCGATCTCAACCGCGTCGGGAACTGACGTCGCGTCACACGCTTGTCATATGCGTGGCATATGGTGGAACGACGTCCAGCGAATGCGGGCGACGAAGCGAGCGAGTTGTGACGCACTATATATATCTGGTCAGACATGGTGAACATCAGGATGCCGAGCACGGCCTCACCGATGGACCTCTTTCGCCACGGGGGCAGCGTCAGGCGGAATTGATCGCCGACCGGCTCTCCGGGCTCCCGCTCGACGCCGTATGGCATTCCCCGTTGCTGCGGGCGAACGAGACGGCGAGAGCCATCGCCGCGCGGCTGCCCTCTGTCGACCCGGAGCCGACGGCGCTGCTGTTCGACTGCGTTCCCACCGGCATGACGGAGGAGACCCCTGCGGCTTTCGAGCCGTTCTTCGGGTCGATCACCGAGGCCGAGATCGAGGCGGGTCGCGCGCAGATGGCCGACGCGGTGAACGAGTTCCTGGTGCGCAAGACCGGAGAAGTCCACGAGGTGCTCATCACCCACAACTTCGTGATCTCGTGGTTCGTGCGCGAGGTGTTGGGAACGCCGGAGTGGCGGTGGATGACGCTGAACCAGGCACATTGTGGCCTCACCGTGATCGCGCAGAAGCAGGGGCGCCCGTGGACGCTGCTGACCCACAACGACACCGGTCATCTCCCGGTCGAACTGCGCACCGGTGTCCCTGACGCGATGCCGGTCTGATTCAGAGACTCGTGCGATGCCGCCGCGCCGCGCGGACGGCGAAGCATGCAGCGAAATAGACTGGACGCATGACCACGCAGGTAGCACTCGTCGGCGGAACAGGGAAGCTCGGCACGATCATCAACGGCGTGATCGACGAACTCGAGGGTTTCGAGGTCAGCCGTGTCCTGACTTCCGCGAGTGACCTCTCCGAGCTCGACGGTGCGGATCTTGTCGTCGATGCGTCCACCCCGCAGGTGAGCATCGACATCGTCCGCGCGTCGGTCGAACGCGGCATCAACGTGCTGGTCGCGACCTCCGGCTGGTCGTCGGAGCGGATCGCCCTGATCCGTCCCCTCGTGGAGGCCGCCGGCACCGGTGCTGTCTTCATCCCGAACTTCTCCCTCGGCTCGGTGCTGGGGTCGGCACTCGCTGCCGCAGCTGCGCCGTTCTTCGACTCGGCCGAGATCGTCGAGGCGCATCGGGAGACGAAGATCGACTCTCCCAGCGGTACCGCGGTCCGAACCGCTGAGCTCATCGCTGCAGCCCGCGCGGAGCAGGGGCCGGTGAGCGCCCCGCATGCCGACCAGCGTGCCCGTGGACAGCAGGTCGGCACCGTGCCCATCCACTCGCTGAGGCGCCCGGGCGTCGTTGCCAAGCAGGACGTGATCCTCTCCGGCCCGGGGGAGTCGCTGACGTTCACGCATGACACGATCGAGCCGGCGCTGGCCTATGCGCCCGGCATCCGCCTCGCCGTGCCGTTCGCTCTGAACGCCACCGGCGTCGTGGTGGGCCTGGAGAACATGATCGACATCGGCATCCGCTCGTGATGTCGCGCATCGGCGTGGGCCTGATGGGCGCCGCCCTGCTGCTCTACCTCGCGGTCGCGGTTTGGCTCGCGGTGATGTTCATCGCGGTCGGAACGCCGGTGTCTATCGGGATGGGTATCGCGCTCGTCGTCCTGGCGCCACTGGGCGCCTGGGCTCTGATCCGTGAGATGCAGTTCGGATTCGCCGCGGACCGGCTCGGACGGACGCTCGACGCCGAGGGCGGGATGCCGGAGGCGGAGACGGAACTCACTCCCAGTGGTCGCGTGGCTCGGGCGGATGCGGAGCCGCTGCTGGCCCGCTACACAGCCGAGGCGGACGCTGCGCCGGAGGAATGGCGCGCCCGCTACCGTCTGGGCGTGGTGCAGGATGCTGCCGGGCATCGCAAGGACGCCCGGGCCAGCATCCGCTCGGCGATCCGCTTGGAGCGGATCGCCCGGTAGATCAGGCCAGAGTCGCCTCGAGGGTGATCTCGATCGCCGCGAGTGCCTGAGAGACCGGGCAACCGGCCTTCGCGCCGTTCGCAAGCTCCTGGAACTTCTCCGGGGTGATCCCGGCGACCACGGCGTTCACGTTGAGGTGACTGCCGGTGATCCCGGTACCCGGCTTGAACGTCACGGAGGCCGTGGTGTTGAGACGCTCCGGCGGGGTGCCGTTCTCAGCCAGCATGTTGGAGAACGCCATGCTGAAGCAGGACGCGTGTGCGGCGGCGATCAGCTCTTCCGGCGTGGTCGTGGTGTCGCTGCCCTCGCTGCGGGCCTTCCAGTCGATCGGGAAAGTGCCGAGCTTCGACGACGAGAACGCGACGGTGCCCGACCCCTCGAAGAGAGATCCGGTCCAGGTGGCGGCGGCTTCACTGGTGACGGGCATGATTCCTCCGGTTCTCGCGCTCCCATGGGCGGTAGCGCTGTCTCGCCAGCCTATCGAGCGAGCACAGGGGAGGGAACCGGATTCAGGCGGCAGATGGTGCGCGGCCGACGACTCCGGCGCGCTGCAGCAGCAGATAGATCTGGCAGCCGAGGCAGAAGGCGAACGCGGCGTTGAAGAATGCGGCGATGAAGGCTGCGGCTGTGGCGATCGGCAGTGCCCAGGGCACCCCGGCCAGATGCAGAACCAGCCCGATACCGACCACGAAGAGGCCGACGCCCTGCGCGAACCGTGGGGGACGCGGGTCCTCCAGCTCGCTCGGCGGCGAGAGACGGGGGCGGATGGCGCGACGGAACAGCACGCCCCACGGCGCCGTCGTCGGGGAGACGACGCTCCACAGGAAGAGGAGCGCGATCACGAGGGTGAGCAGGAAGCCTGGATCGAGGGCGCGCTGGCCGATGCCGGCCGCCTGGATCGCCCAGTCGCCACCGGGTACGAACGTGGCGTCGGCGTTCGGTTGATAGGCGAACCAGCCGAACGCGGCCGGCCCTCTGGCGGTCGAGATCCCGATCAGTCCGAGGAATGTCGCGAGAAGCAGCAATGCTGCCGTGACGCTCGCGGCGAAGCGCGGACCGCGCGGGTCGATGCCTGCGGGAGTGGTCATCTCTGCTCCTGTCTGCGCGCCTCAGACGGCGGCGAGGGCCTCGGTGAGTGCGTGCCGGTGCGGCACGCCGTGGAAACGGGCGCGGACGCGCCCGGCATCGTCCACGAGGAACGTGGTCGGCGTCTGCAGCACCTTGTACCGCGCCGACAGGTCGGGGCGGTGCGTGAGGTCCACCTCGACGTGCCGGAGGCCGTCGTGGTGCTCGGCATAGCTGTGCAGCATCCGCCGCACATGGGGGCACCGCGTGCACATCTCGGTGCTGAACTGCACGAGCGTCGCCCTCGAGCCGCGCTCGGATTCGGAGACGTCGGCCGGGTGCAACCGCAGTTCCCCTGCATCCACCCGTCGTCCTTCGCGGCGGCGCAGCACCACACCGAGGAGCACGGTGAGCACGAGGAGTGCTCCCGCGACCGCGAGTGCGATTTCCGGCGACATGGATCGAGAGTACGACGCGGATCGGCAGGTGCGGGCCGTTGTTTCCGACCATGACGATCGCGCGCCCCGTGCCCCTCCTCCACACGGGTGCGGGTATCGTGGCAGTCATGAGCGCAGCCGTCCCGACGCCGTATGAAGACCTGCTCCGCGACGTGCTGGAGTCCGGCACGCACAAGTCGGATCGCACCGGCACCGGGACCACGAGCGTCTTCGGCCGGCAGATCCGCTTCGACCTCGCGCAGGGGTTCCCGCTGATCACGACGAAGCGCGTGCATTTCAAGTCAATCGCGTACGAACTGCTCTGGTTCCTCCGCGGCGATTCGAATGTGCGCTGGCTGCAGGAGAACGGCGTCACGATCTGGGATGAGTGGGCGGATGCCTCCGGCGACCTGGGCCCGGTCTACGGCGTCCAATGGCGCTCATGGCCGACGCCCGACGGAGAGAGCATCGATCAGCTCTCCGACGTCATCGAGCAGATCCGTCGCACTCCGGACTCGCGTCGGCTGATCGTCTCCGCCTGGAACCCGGCCGATATCCCGGACATGGCGCTCGCCCCGTGCCACGCACTGTTCCAGTTCTACGTCGCCGACGGCAAGCTCTCCTGCCAGCTGTATCAGCGCAGCGCCGATCTCTTCCTCGGCGTTCCGTTCAACATCGCCTCCTACGCGCTGCTCACGATGATGATCGCCCAGCAGGTCGGTCTCGAACCCGGCGACTTCGTCTGGACCGGCGGCGACTGCCACATCTACGACAACCACGTCGATCAGGTGCGCGAGCAGCTCACCCGCGACGCATACCCCTACCCGAAGCTGCGGTTCGCCCGCACCCCGGAGTCGATCTCCGACTACCGCTTCGATGACTTCGTGGTGGAGGACTATCAGCACCACGCGCCGATCCGAGCGGCGGTCGCCGTATGACCTGGGTCGGCCTGGTCTGGGCCGAGGCGGACGGCGGGGTCATCGGCGCCGAGGGCGGTATGCCGTGGCATGTGCCGGAGGATCTCGCCCATTTCAAAGAGGTCACCCTCGGCGCCCCGGTCGTGATGGGGCGGAAGACCTGGGATTCGCTGCCCGAGCGCTTCCGGCCGCTGGCCGGCCGGGAGAACATCGTGATCACGCGCCAGCAGGATTGGGCAGCGGACGGAGCGCGTCGCGCGGCGACCGTCACGGAGGCCGTACGCGGACAGGATCGTGTGTGGATCATCGGTGGAGCCGAGATCTTCCGACAGGTGATCGGCGATGCCGATCGGCTTGAGGTCACCGAACTCGAACTCCAGGTCGCCGGCGATGCGTACGCGCCATCGAAGGCCGGATGGCGACTCGTTGACGAGGGGGAGTGGCAGACCTCCCGCACCGGCGTCCGCTACCGCTTCCTGGGGTACGAGCGCTGATGCCCACCGCACTGATCACCGGGGCGAGCGCAGGGCTCGGGGCGGAGTTCGCCCGTCAGCTCGCGCGTCGTCAGGCGGATCTGATCCTCGTGGCACGCTCGGCCGAGAACCTGGAATCGCTGGCTTCCGAGTTGCGCAGTGCGCACGGTGTCGCGGTGGAAGTGGTGCCGGCCGATCTCACTGACGAGGCGGAGCTCGAGCGGGTGGCATCGCTGCTGACGGATGCCGACGCGCCAGTGGATCTGCTCATCAACAACGCTGGCTTCGGGCTGTCGTTGCGGTTCGCCGACAATGATCTCGCCGATGAAGTGCGTCACCTGCGTCTCCACGTCGAGGCGCCGATGCGCCTCACGCACGCCGCGCTGCAAGGAATGCGTGGTCGCGGAGGTCGGATCGTGAACGTGGCGTCCGTGGCCGCATTCATCCCGCGTTCGACCTATTCCGCATGCAAGGCATGGCTCGTCGGCTTCAGCCGCTGGGCGAATGTCGAATACGCGCGTGACGGAGTCACCGTCACCGCGCTGTGCCCTGGCTTCACGCACACCTCGTTCCACGAGCAGATGGGGCTGCCGCCGGGCCAGGAGGGGGTTCCCTCGTGGATGTGGCTGGATGCTCGAGCAGTGGTGCGACAGGGGCTCCGCGACGCTGCGCTCGGACGATCGGTGTCGGTGCCGTCGTGGCGCTACAAGGCGATCGTCGCCCTCACCCGAGTGCTCCCGGCGTCGTTGCTCGCCGGCGCCGGCCGCCGCGGTCGCTTCTGAGCTCGAGCAGGGCGAGCGGTCGAGGCGGGGCATTCCCTAGGATCGACCGCATGGGCTGGTTGTTCGGGAAGAAGCGCGATCCACAGGATGCCGGCGAGATTCTCCGCCGCTACAACGAGGCGGAGGCCGCTCGACTGACGGCCATGGTGGAGGGCGTCGCCGTCGAGGCGAGACCAGCGAGTCCGGTGTTCTCCCCGTCGCAATACACGTCCGGAGGGGAACTGGCGGTCGAGGATGTGTTCACGATCACGGGCCGAGGAATCGTCGCGACCGGAACAGTCTCCGCTGGCACCGTCCGCGTCGACGACACCGTCGTCATCCTTCGCCGCGGCGCCGAGCACGCGGTTTCCCGCATCGCGGCCGTAGAGCTCTTCGGCAAGCGGTCGAGCGAAGCATCCGAGGGCGTGAATGCCGGGCTTGTGCTGAGCGGGAAGGTCAGCGTCGCGCGCGGTGACGTGATCAGGGTCGTTCCGTCTGGGTGAGCGGCATCCGAAACGATACGCTGGGACCATGACGCACTCGGGTAATCCATTCGGACAGGTTCTCGTCGCGCTCGTCACTCCGATGACGGCCGACGGCGAAGTCGACTGGCCCGCGGTCGAGAAGCACATCGATGACGTCATCACCGCGGGTGCGGACGGCATCGTCGTGACGGGAACGACCGGCGAGACCTCGACCCTGACCGACCCTGAGAAGCTCAAGCTCGTCGAGGTCGGCAAGTCCGTCGCCGCCGGACGCGCGAAGATCATCACCGGGGGCGGGTCGAACGAGACGGCCCACGCGATCGAGCTCTACAAGGCCAGCGAGAAGGCCGGCGCGGACGGCATCATGATCGTCACGCCGTACTACAACAAGCCCACCCAGGCCGGCATCCTGACGCACTTCCGCATGGTCGCGGACGCGACCGACCTGCCGGTGATCCTCTACGACATCCCGGGTCGCACCGGTGTTCCGATCAAGTACGAGACGATCATGCGCCTGGCCAAGCACCCCAACATCCTCGCCGTGAAGGACGCCAAGGGGGACTTCTCCGAGGTCAGCCGCGTGCTCAATCAGACCGACCTGATGTACTTCTCGGGTGACGACGCCAACGTGCTTCCGCACCTCTCGATCGGCGCAGCCGGTCTCATCGGCGTCACAGCGAACGTCGCCGCGGCCCCGTACCGTGCCATCGTCGACGCGGTGAACCGTGGAGACCTGGCCGCCGCCACGGCCGAGCACAAGCGCCTCGAGCCGCTCGTCCGTGCGGTCATGACCCACGTTCCGGGCACCGTGGCTGCGAAGTACATCCTGCACGGCCTCGGCCGCATCTCCAGCCCGCGCGTCCGCCTGCCTCTCGTGGGGCCGGAGGAGTGGGAAGCCGCGCTCATCGAGGACGAACTCGACCTCGTGAACGATGTGCCCGGTGCCGACTTCTCCAACTTCCGCCCCGACCGCAACGCGGCTGCGGGCGGCGCACTTCCGAAGGTGCACGGCACCACGCGCTGAGAC